>CAMNST010000025.1 GCA_946555465.1 uncultured Clostridia bacterium | reverse complement strand
TATTCCGCCTTGATTACCGTAAAAATGCAGATTATGTATCCAACAAAGCAGGTACGGCAGAGAATGTATATTATCCGTCAAATTCAGTAAATTCTGCTTACGATACAGATGTCATTCTGAATGAAATGTTGATTCCGAACGGTGTAACCAACAATACGGCAATCAACTATGAACTGACAGGCTACATCAATGACATCAATTCAGAATATACACAGGTATTAACTGAATTCGGTGCGAATGGAAATACGGTTAATGTTTATGAGTATGGTGACGGAAGAAACAGTGCAACCATAAACGGCACAAAGGGTTACTATCTCTATGACGGACGTGGTTCTGTTGCAGGCTTAACAGGCAACAGCGGCGGCAGTATGATAACCTACCGCTACGATGCTTACGGCAACACAACTAAGTCAAACAATACCCTGAACAATCCGTATCAGTACAATGCTGAATATACAGACTCATCAACAGGTTTACAGTATCTGAGAGCAAGATATTACGATTCTTCACAGGGCAGATTTACTGCTAAGGATACTTACCTCGGTGAAATTGAATATCCGTTAAGCAGAAACCTTTATACTTATTGCTATAACAATCCGTTAAATTATACAGATCCAAGCGGACATTTTGGTATCCTTGCAGCAATAGGTGTTATTGCTGCTGTTGTAACAGTTGGTGTAGCTGCGTATAGTACTTACAAAAGTGTAAAAAACTATAATGAACAAAAAGCAGAAGTAAATCAACAAAAATCACAGGTTGCAAATAACGCATCATATCAGTATACACCGAAAAACCCTGTTGAAAATGTTGCTCCAAAGAATGGTCAGACTAAGGGTAAATTCACATATTATGATAAGCGTGAAAAGAAAGCATTGGTATTTACTGATGCAGCCGACTATTTTGCTTACAAAAAGTTATGTGACGATCTTGATGCAATGGAGAAGCAACTTGCTAAAGATGTTACACATAATGCATTGGATGCCCTTGGTTGTATTCCTGGTTATGGTGAAATTTTTGATGCAACAAATGCTGTTATTTACTATGCAGAAGGAGATGCTGTAAATGGCACATTATCATTAATTTCTTGTATTCCTGCTGCCGGAGATGCTGTTGGCAAAAGCGGAAAATCAGGTAAAACTATAAAAAATATTGCAAAAACCGCCGATACGACAGCGGATGCAACAAAGAGTACAAGTAAGACTATAAATGCAGCTACTGACGCAACAAAAAATGCCAACAAAGCTGTTGATGCATCATCAGATGTTGCAAAAAATACCAATAAAGTTACAGATGCTGTTAAACCTTATGCAAATCACAGACCTTCGTATCGGAAAGGCGTTGTTGAACAAGTTTGGGAAAATGCGAAAAAAAACAGTCCTGATGGCATAGTTAGAGATCCTAATACGGGAGATATTATTGATTGGACTCCTGGAGATCCAAGAAAAGGCGTTTGGGATATGGGGCATCTACCCGAAGAAAAGTATTCAATTATGCATGAAAAATATATGAATGGCGAAATATCAAAAAGTGACTTTTTAGATTGGTATAATGATCCAGCAAACTATCAACCTGAATTACCAGGCAACAACAGAAGTCATAAATATGAGTAAATTGAAAGGATTAGAAAATATGACCGTGTTTTTATCTGCAAAATTACAAAATTATGAATCATTTGTTAATATTTATAAAGAAAGCGATTTGAATTTGTATGACAATGGTTCTCCTTTGATTTTTTATGCAATGTCTAATAATAATCCTGAGGAAAGATTTAGAATCGTTAATTTTTTAATTGAGCATAATGTAAATTTAAAGTGTGAAAATTCCAATAATGAAACACTGTTTCATATATTATTGTCAAGAAAAAATCACAATTTAACTGAAACACTAATTTTATTTAAAAAATTAGATTCAATAGGAATTGATATAAATCAGTTAGATAATAAAAACAGGTCAGCTATCCAATGGCTAATCAATATGGGTTATACAGATAAAGAATTGGAACCATTTTATGACATAATATTTTCAAAATCGAAATTATTATTATCTCATAAAAATAATTGGGGCTACTCACCAATTGATTTAGTTCAAAAATTACCATATAGGGAAGAATTATATAAAAGGATGATAGAATATGATAAAAAGCAATAAAATGGGTGGGTGTATAATATCAAAACATCTTTTGAACTCCCAAGGTGATTTTAAATGGTGTTTTAGAGAAAAATCAGTAAATTCAGTTGATACCGGATGGAGATTTTTAAGTGATATTGATACAGATGAGTATTTAAATAACCCTGATAATTTATCAGTTTGTAATATTAAAACTATGATACAAATTGAACCAGCTATTCTTTCTATTTTAGATTTACCAGTTAATTCTGACCTGACATTTGTTTTTGATGGTAAAAAACGATATTTCATAAATAATCAAGATAATAGTATTATAAGGTGATATATTTTGTGGATCTGGATTTATTACATCATTTAATTACAGAACGACCGGTTCTTTTTGTAAGATATGTAATTTATGTATTCTCTTTAATAATTATCATTATTATGGTTATTATTAACAAATGTAAAAACAGAAAAAAATAGAATTGGTCTAAACCAAAACGGAGCAGGGTGAGCAATCACCCTGCTTTTCCTTTTTTATTTTACATTATTCATTTTTGGAATAGGCACATTGTTCTTAACTATACTTTGCCCTCCGCCTTTAGAATCCTTATCCTTGTTCTTCTTTTTTGCCTTTCTTCTTTCAATTTCCTGTTCAGTGATTGGTGTTTGTGGAACATGAAGTTGTCCGGCTTTAGCCAGTGCTGCCTGTATTTCTTCTTCTGATAATTCCTCTCCGCCATATAATTCATTAATTGCTATTTCAAGTTCTCGCTTGCTCAGATATTTAACCTCACGGACTTGCTGCTCATCAAGGCTAAACAGTTTTTCAAATTCAATGCCCCATTTAAAGAAAAGTTTTAGTTTTATCTTCATAGGATTATGTCCTGTTTTCATAACAATGAACTGTCCTTTAGGCATTGACTTGAGTTCATCAGGAGTCATTAATGGTCTTTCAATCATTTGTAATGACTGTGATGGATCGTTCTTTCCTCTGCTGACTGAACCACTCATAACCGTTCTGCTGCCCATTGCTTTGGATAATACTTCGGCAGATTTTGAGTTTGGAGCAAAGCCGCCAAATATAGTAAGCTGTGTGTTATCGGTGATAATCTCTGCTCCCTCTGCACCATAGTTTTTATTAAGCTGTGCAAAGGATTGTATTATCGGAACAATACTAATTTTTCGTGAACGCCCTGCCGAAAACATAAGCTCGGCAGACTGTATTTTTGGAAGAGTTCCGAACTCGTCAAGATACATCATTACTCTGTTCTTCAGCTTGCCGTTATTCTCATCTGCAACGGTCAATATCTCTCTGTAAAACTGTTGCAGTATCAATGACACCATAAAATATTTGGTGTCATCTTCTTCAGGCATTACAATAAATATTGCCGACTTCTCATTGCAGAATTTCTCGGCATCTATCTCTGTATCAAAACACAAAATCTGTTCAAGCTCGGTATCAAGAAAGGCATTAAGTCTTGACATAGCGGTTGACATAACAGACATCATAGACTGCTCGCCTGAGTTCAGAGCTGCCCCTGCAAACCATCTTGCCTTGTGTTCGGGCGGTAGCTTATCAAGTAATTGCTTAAACTGCGTCTGTCCTTTAACCTTTGACGGAGCCAATAAATCCTGTATTATTTTGAAAACAGAAACAATATGACGCTTTTCCTTTGGGGCGAATTCTGCAACAAGTAAAATAGCAGAGGTTAATAATCCCTCTGCTGCGTCATAGAAATATGCGTTTTGTCCGAAAGATGCGGCATCCATTCCTGACATAATGATTGTTTTAGAGATGATTTTGGCGTACTTTTCTGCCTTTGCCTTGTATGAAATATTCGGCTTTTTCTCTTTAACACTTACCTCGTATAAATCAACATACTTGTTGACAAGGTGCAATAAATTGTTGCCGTGTGACTTGGTAGGATTACGCAAATCAAGAACGGAAATATTATACCCATAATACTTTCGGGCAATATCTCCGTAGCTACGATAAATGTCACCCTTCGTGTCGGTACTGATAAAACTCATACCGCTTGCACAGGCATATTCAATATTCGGATAAAGGAAATATGCTGTTTTACCTACACCTGCTGCACCAATCATTAATGCGTGTACATCCTGGTCGTCAACAAGAGCAATGGTATTTGTTTTACCTTTGCATCCGACAACAATTCCCTGTGGTAAAGGTTCACCATTCAGCATTGTAGGCGTTTCACCGTTCTTTGCCTGAATTCGCCATTTTTCAGGCTCATAAGGAACGTGTTTATATGTTTTCCTGATTTCTTCTTTCGGTGCAAATCGGGCTGTTCCGTGCTGTCCGTCACCGACTGTTTTTGCTTTTATGTTGTTTAAGTTATAAATATGTGCAAGCAAGGATATTAAACCAAGTACGGTAAACATTATAACGGCAGCGACTATTAAGCCTGTTGGATTGCCCATACTGCATCACTCCCTTCTTGTTCTTCTGTAAAATTTTCAATTTCTGCCATTTCAATCTGCGATTGAATTTGCAGACTGTCGCAAATGATTTCAAACACACACTGTATATCTTCTTCAAGATTTTTATCCATTCTCATCTGCATCGGATTAAACAAGTTATTGAAACAATCCATATCATTATTAAGTTTTTTAAATTTATTTTCAAGACAACTTTTATCTGTATGCGGCAAATACTTTTCAAATATTCTTTGCATTAGTTCCTTTTCATTGGCAAGTAAATGACCTTTTGCCATGCGGACTGCGTCTATCGCAAGACGGTTTGCACAGCATACGATATCATCATTTGTACTTGCATTTATTAATTGCTGAAAATCATCGCAAATGGTTTTATAATAGAGCTGCAACGGCTTAATCCTCATTGCCGTATGAACAGTATTTTTTATAAGCTCACACATTTTATTCATTGTAGGATGAGGAACAGCCGGTAAAGGTTCTATACCGTTTTTCGCCTTGAGAATCTCATTCCAATCCTTGTATTTCGGTCTGATAAATGCAACTTCGTTATATCCGATTTGATTAAGATTGTGTCTTATTCTATAATCGGAATCTATTCCTTCTCTGTCATTATCAAGGCATAAATATATCTTGCTTATATTCGGATTATCCTTCAGCATTTGAATAACGGCACGGTCTGAAACAGAACACAAAGCAACATAGGAGTGCTGCTGCCAGTTATTTTTATGCAAGGATATATATGAAAGCATATCTATGGGAGCCTCAAAAACATATAGCATATTGCTTGTGCCTGTATGATGAAAACTGTACTCAGCCTCAACACTTTCAACATTCCCCTTAAAAGAATCACCGAGCGTATATGTTCCGCGCTTGTGAGCATGGCGGGCCTTACCGTTCTTATCTACACCGACAAAAACACAATTATGATACTTTGCACTTTCATAAATTAATCCCTTATCAACAAAGTATTTGACAACATCTCTGTCAAGAAATCTCGCTTTAAGCAGATATGCAAATATCTGTTTCATACTTTTATTTGGTGCAGGGAGCTCAAAAGATTTCTTTATATTCTGCTTTTTCTGTATATCAACGCTTATGGGTTCTATGTGTTCATCAAGCAGCATTTGCACCGCATCCTGATAACTTTTGTTATAATACTTTTCAACAAACTGAACGGCATTACCGCCTTTCTGTTCGTACTGACTGAACCAGATATTATCTCGAATAGTTACTCTACCGCCGGCTTCCCATAACATTTCAGTTCCACAACGCTTTAAATTCTCACCTTGAGAAAGTAAAAAAGCAGCCAAATCTGTGTTGGCTGCTCTCTGCTTCTGTTCATCTGTGAACTGTATATATTCTGTTTGATATTGTTTTCTTATGGTATTACTTCCCTTCGTTTTATAAATTTTTTCAAAAATTTCAAACTTTTTGTGTTACCTTTTGCCATTTTCGACACTATATATATGAAGGCAAAATTTTGTTGTTTTTTCTTGTCAAGACATAAAAATGTGCAGTTTTGCATTTCACATTGACAATTTACATATATAGCCTATATTTAAGATGAATTATTTTATATTTCTTTTGATTAAATCAAATTTAAATTCATCTTATTTCTCGGATGTTTTGACTCTAATATCTCACGAGTTTTGCTTGTGCTTATATGAGTATAAATTTGAGTAGTGGCGATTGAACTATGTCCAAGAAATTGTTGAATGTATCGTATATCCACATCTTCATTGTGGAGCTCAGTTGCAAAAGTATGTCTGAACATATGCGGTGTAATGTGCAATGATGCGCCAACAGCATTTGCATAATCATTAACCATATATCGTATAGACTGCTCAGATAAGCGGTTGCCCAACTTGTTTGTAAGTAGGTAATCTGTTTTGCGAGAACAGATTTTCAGGTAACTGCTTATCGTTTTACTTAAATCGTTTCTGATACACATGATTCGTTCTTTAGAGCCTTTGCCGAATATTCGGATTGTGTTGTCACCTAAATTAACGGCAGAGAGTTTAAGATTGGATACTTCAGACACTCTCATACCGGTAGAAAATAACAACTCAATTACAACAATATTTCGCAAAGTTACCTCTTTCTGATACTGGGTAACAGAAAGAGAATGCTGTTTATATGCATAATTAAGCATATCCCGAATGCAGTTTAGCGGTATCGTTTTCGGTAATTTAATTGGTTCTTTGTATTTAAGAATAATTTTGTGGAATGGATTGGAATCTATGATATCTTCAATTTCCATATATCTGTAAAATGCTTTCACGCAAGCAATTTTTCGCTTTGCACTTTTAGGTTTGTATTGATTGTGCAACATATTGATGTATGAGTTGAGCTCGTTTTTATCAAAGCAGTCACGCTGGCACATAAAATCACAAAACTGCTTTAAATCAATTTTGTATGCCTTGAGGGTTAGATCACTTAAACCTTTCAAGGACTTACAAACAATTAGATATTTGTCCTTTTCATCAACTAAATTAAACATAAAAAATCCTCCGTATATTGATAAATCAATTATGACGGAGAATACATAAAAAGTCGATTGAAAACGATAGATATTTTGAAAAAGTGTGCAATTTTGCACGAAAAATGTGCATTTTTGCATTTCGGGTTGATTTATTTAGCATTTTGTGCTATTTGAAAATAAAGTAATTATATTATTAGATAAAGGATAATAAGAAATTATCTTTTAAAGTAAATTATTTATTTT
>CAMNST010000024.1 GCA_946555465.1 uncultured Clostridia bacterium | reverse complement strand
ATAAGATTGATCTTGATTCTGTTGCAGAAGAAATATCGAATCACAATGGAATTGTATGGACTCATGTGATAAGTCTTAAGCGTGAAGATGCAGAACGACTTGGGTATAACAATGCTAATAAATGGAAAAAACAAGTCAGAAAAAATATGATTGAGATAGCGAAAGCACATAACATTCAACTGAGTGACCTGCAATGGTATGCAGCATTTCATAACACAACGCATCATCCGCATATTCATTTACTTGTTTATTCAAAATCGGGACAAGGTTATCTGACTAACAAAGGCATTGAATCCATGCGAAGTGCGTTTGGCAATGATATCTTTCGCAATGAACAGTTCAAATTATTCAAGCAGCAAACTGAATATCGTGAAGAACTGAAAGACAGTTTTGATGAATTGCTTGAAGAAGTTCTTGATGATTGCAACTATATCTTTGAACCATCACCGCAATTATTCAATTTGATTTTGGAATTGAGAAAACAGCTTGACAACTGCAAAGGCAAAAAAGTATATGGTTATCTTCCTAAAAAGACGAAAGATATTGTCAATGAAATACTAAAAGAATTGATGAAAGATGAAAATCTTTCGGAACTATATAACAAATGGAATAAAATAAACAATGAAAAACTGTCACTGTATTATGACAACAAAAACAAAATAATTCCGATTGAAGATAACAAAGAATTCAGATCTATCAAAAACAAAATTATTCAGGCTGTGCTGAATATGGAATGTAAAATTCCTTATGCGAAATGGAATTATACAGACAACGGAATGATATTATCTTCTGTTGTAAGTTTGCTTGCTGATATGTTCAATATGAGTGCGAAGAAAAGATTTAATAATCTGAACAATCAGATTGACAAAAAACAATTATCAAAAGAGCAGGAAAAACGACTTGCTCATGGACTTAAAGATTTATCTTCTGACGGTAATTACAATGAGGATTATGAAAATCAACAAGGCTTTGGAATTTTGATGTAGGAGGCATTATGAAAAAAACAAAAGCAGAATTAAAATCAATGGCAAACTATATATCGTCACAGGAAGGTCAATATCTTTTCAGTGCAAGTGAAATATCAAAGATACTTGGTGTGTGCAAAGACACCACAAGAGAAATTTGCAGTAACCTTGAGCCTGCAACTTTTGGTAGAGTCAAGCGCTATTTTATCATTGATGTGCTTGAACTTATGTACAATCAAAATAAATAAAAAAGTCTCTATATTAGCTGGACTTGTACAAGTCTCTGTGGTAATGTTTGTGTTGCCGCAGAGGCAGAAAAGGAGGTAAAACCTATGTATGAATTATACGATAAAGATGGTAAGTTTATTTGTTATCGCATGACGAAACGAATCAAAAATGATAGTGGTGAATACGATGTTTTAACTGCTCGTTCCAAAAAATCAGAAAAAGAATGCCGCAAAATTATGGATGACAAAATCCGTGATTACTACATTCAGAAAGAAACAGAAAAACACAAAGGTGTATTTTCTGATATGCTGTTCATAGATTTTGCAGATAACTGGTATGAACTTAATGTCAAGAATGCTGATTGCAGTCAGGTTAATAAAGATAACTACAAGAATTATGTGTACACTCATATAATCCCCTACTTTGCTAACTACAAATTATGTGATATCCATGAAGATGACTGCCAGAGATTTCTAAATCAATATGTCGGCAAGAGTAAAGCGATGGTTTCAAAATTGCGTATGACCTTAAGACGAATCATGCGTAAGGCGAAAAAGCAAAAATTAATACCTGACAATCCTGCTGAGGATATTATCTTGCCACAAGTTACTCAAGGTACTCGCAGACCTATCACGGACGAAGAACGAGCGATGATACTCGAAACTGCTAAAACACATTACGCAGGAACAATGGTACTAACAATGCTATACTGCGGACTCAGACCAATAGAGGTAAGAAATTTAAAATGGGCAGATATTGATTTTGAAAACGATCTACTAACCGTTACAAAATCAAAAACTGCGGCAGGTACAGGTAGAAAATTGCCTATACCTCCACAGTTAAAAACATCCCTCATAGAGCATAAACTGAAAGGACAAAACGATAAGTGGGTATTTGTAAGATACAAAAATCATACATTACCGCTTGACGAAAATGCATTTTATCATGCATGGCACAACTTTTGCAGAGAAATGGATATTGCAAACGGTGCAACGGTTTACAGAAATCAGATTACTAAAAGCACGCTTGCTGAAGATTTAGAACCTTACCTACTCCGTCACACATTCTGCACCGACTGCCAAGCTGCAGGCGTACCACTGAATGTCGCTAAAGAACTTATGGGACATAGTGATATATCTGTAACTGCCAAGATATATACCCATATGGTTGACGAGGTGTTTGAACAAAACAGAAAAAGATTAGTTGAATATGCAAATCAAAAGGAACAAAAAGCAGTAAACACATAAGGAACAGAAAAGAGGTAGGGGCGGTGCATAATTTACACCACCTCTACCTCAAGTTTTGGTGACAAACAATATATAAACTCAATGAATCTAATTAACAAAACAAGACTTTACAATTTCTTTCTCATACAAATGGAATCAGGCATATCCTCGTATTGACCATAGTTTAGAATAACCTTATACCCAATTTTTCTGTATAATGACATTGCTGCAACAAGCGGTTCACCGGATTCCAAAATCAGATAATGGTAGCTCTGTTCTCTTGCAGACTCCTCTAACAGCTCCATTAACTTTTTTGAAATTCCTCTGCCCCTATAATCTGCTTTTATAAAAACGCGCTTTACTTCGGCACATTCAGCATCATACTTTTTGAAAGCCGCACAGCCAATCGGAATATCATTATCATATACAACAATTACATTGTGAATATCATCAAGCTGATTATATGGGATATACTCTGATCTGTTTTCTTCACCACCAACAATTTCATTGAGAAAATCATCCAAATCATGGCATAGCTCGATAAAATCAGTATTAGCACCATCAGTATATACAAATTTCATTTTTATAATCTTCTCCGATTAAATTATTTAATATAAGATTATCATAAATTCCGAGGAAAAACAATATAAATAATACTTAAAATGCATGCAAATATTCTTCAAGACAAAGGTTATGATCATAAATAAATTTTGCATTTTCTTTGCCGACATAGCGATAATGCCATGGCTCATAATCTGTTTTGGTTATATCACTTTTATCAGCAGGATAACGCAGAATAAACCCGTATTTCCAGCTGTTTTTTAATAGCCATTGCTGAACTGCTGTTTTTTCCTGTTGCAAATCAAGCATTTGGTAATCTATATCCACGATATCAAAAGCCAGTCCTGTCTGATGCTCACTCGTACCCGGAACTGCAACAAGCTTTGCGGCCTCAATTTCAGCCTCTTCATCCGAATGTCCTGCCGCCTTTTGCTTTTTCACCTGATTTTCAAACAAAGTCTTCTGCATTTCCTGCGTTCGATATGCGGAGCATACCACCGGAGTAAGTCCTTCCTGTCTGCAGTCATCAAGCATTTGCTGTAAATCCGAACAGCATCTCGAATCTGTCTGAAAACCGTTTGTCAGTACTGCGGTATCAACACTATAATCATCCGGAAGCTTATGATCTGCATTTACTAAAATAAGCCTCCAATCGGTTTTGTCTATATTTATTCCATTATAATTGCTGACTGTATTATCCGTTTGTGATATATCACTTTCGCTTGTTATCAGTATATCTTTTTCAGATTTAATATGTTTAATTTCCAAAACTGCAGATATTGAAATAACAACTGTTAAACAAATTGTGACTATCGTCATAATACTTTTCATCTTCATATTAATACATCCTTTATCATAAATTTGATTTTATGATAAACGCATATCATTTCAAAAGAATAACGAAAAAGCATCAAATCATCATCTCATATTAAAGAGCAGATATTTATCCTTTTCAAAATACACAGATATAAAATCATTCGTTAATCCATAGCCGTTTTTATTAATAACTTCAATAATATAATGCGAATCGGAATCTTTTCTGCATATTACATCATCGGCATGATAATTTTCTTTACAGTACTCTCCCAACGCCTCAATCTCCTCCGGTATCTCTTCATCAAAAACATCAAGCTTTTGTTCGGACTGTGTGTGTACTGCGGATTCGTCCTCATTCATTATAAGACCAACCATTTTGCCGCTGATATCATCTATCCACATAACCTGCTGAATATTATTTTTATCAAGCCAGGAGCATCGCCAATATACTGTTGATTGCTCAACCGCCTCATCACCGATACTGATAAACAGATTCGGCACAGCCTTAAAAGCATTGTAGTTTTCATCTAAGCTGTAATCTAAAATGCCAAGAGATTCCCATATTTTTAATGATATGGATTTAACCTTGTCATATGTTAAATTGCACACCTTTGATGTTTCGGAAATTTCAACTACGGAAATATTTGAGTTAATTAAATTGAAAAAAGTGCATGCATTTTTTATGCTCTCCTCAGAGTTCAACAGAACCAATGAGACCTTTTTATTTTCCATTTGCTCAACCGAATTATAAAGCCGCCAATCCAGGCCCCTTGATGCTAAATCGGGCATAAAAAAGCCTGCAGCAATTATAACCAAAGTGCATAAACAAAAAAATGTTTTCTTAAAGCCACTCATATTATTCGGATGCACCCCCTTTTAAAACAACAGTAACGACTGTACCTTCATGAAGCCTGCTTTGAATTTTTATATCTCCGCCGTGTGCTGCTGCAATTTCTTTGCATAGTGCCAGACCCAGTCCTGCTCCGCCCAGTTTTCTTGAACGCGACTTGTCTGCTCTGTAAAACGCTTCGGTAAGATGCTTAATATCCTTTTCGGAAATTCCCGGGCCATTGTCACAAACCTGTATTTCGCAACCGGTTTCAAGCATAACAGATTTAATTTTAATAATGCCTTTTTCACCGTCAAACGCTTTTCTTGCATTATCGCATAAATTTGTGATTAAGGATTTTATTAGGTCCGCATCAATATAGCAAACGCCTTCTTCACATTCACAAAAAAGATCTATATTTTGCTTTTTATAAACCAGGCTGTAACTTTCAACAAAATCATTTATCAGCTCCGATAAAACAACAGGCTGTATATTGGCCTTTTCTTTTCCGATAACAATCAGCTCAAGCAGCTTTTGAGACAGATTTTCAAGCCTTTTTCCCTCAACAACAATATAATTGGCTGCCTCTCTTATTTCATCGGTATCCAGAACACCGCTTCGAATCAAATCTGCATACCCTATAATAGATGTCATCGGTGTTTTTGTTTCATGGGCAAAGCTTGCAATGAACTGCTCCTGATGATGAATATTGTTTTCAAGATAACTGACCATTGTATTAAAATCGTCCGCTACAAAGGCTATTTCATCATTTGTTCTTACATTTGCCCTTCTTGACAGATTGCCCGAGGAAATATCCCTTGATACCTTAGATAATTCTGATAAAGGCTTTGTCAAAAAGCCTGATATACAGCCTGATAAAACTGCACAAACAAGCACCAAAAACAAAAATACGCCTCTGTATATTCTCAAAAGCACATTCTGTGTTTCGGAAACAGAAGATATATCGCAAACCATATCAAGAAATAATATATCATCACCCGCCTTAATACTTCCCGTCACCAAAAGGAAATGATTGCCGTTATCTTCGAAAAAATATTTTATGGCACAGTTTCCTGAGGATACAGTAACATCATTAACGGAATAATTGAAACTTCCTTCATTATAAAGTGTTTTGTTATCCATATACAGTCTTAATGCTGTCCATGAGCCTGCATTTTTATCCGAAATCTGTTTTAAGGTTTCGCTGATATCTTCAACATCTATTTGCTGATTCACTTCATTGATTACCTGAAGCGTGCTCAAAACAGACTGATATAAATTATATGCAGCTGATTTTTCTCTTTCCAAGGCTTCATTGAAAGAGAAGGAAATCATAAGACTGCCGCCGATACCGAATAAAAAAGATAATAGGCACAGCATAGATAAAACAATTTTTACAGAAAACTTCATACCATAATTACACCTCCAGCCGATAGCCTATTTTATTAACTGCCTGAATATGATTTTCCCAGTCTAATTTTTTTCTGAGACGCTGAACATGCAAATCAACCGTTTTGCTGCCATACAAAAACTCTTCACCCCATACTCTTTCATAAATGGTTTCACGATACATTGCCCGATTGGGGTTTCTGGCAAAAAGCAGCAATAAATCATACTCCTTTGGCGTAAGATGAATTTCTCTGCCATCTTTTCTAACCTGTCTTGAATACGTATCAATCGTAACAGAACAAATTTCGATTACCGAATCTATTTTATTATATCGCCTCAAAACAACCTCGACCCTTGCCAAAAGCTCAACCATATCAAAGGGCTTTACAATATAATCCTCCGCACCTGCACGAAGACCTTTTACTCTGTCTTCAACAGAGCCCTTAGCTGTAATAAAAATAACGGGAATATCCATTGGACGAATGTAATCAATCAGTGCAAAGCCATCAAATCCCGGCAGCATAATATCAAGCAATACTAAATCATATCTATTATTTTCAAGCAAATCAGCAGCGGCTATTCCATCATAGGCACAGGTACATTTATACCCCTCCTTTGACAAGCCTAACCTGATTAAATTTGAAATGCTCTTTTCATCCTCAACGATTAAAATATGATTCAAGTTAAATCAACTCCTATATAACTTACTGCCCATACTAATCTTTATTATACATATTTTCGGCATCAAAACAGCATACTTTTCAAAATTTGCTGTATTTTGAATAAAAAACAGACAAAGCATACTGCTGTTAAAGCAGTATACCCTGTCTGCAAATGCCTTAAGTATTATTTTTTTATTTCTAAAAGACGACTGTAACATTTGAATATTATATTCCAGACAGCATTTGTCCATGGCTTAAACACCATATAAAATTCATCTGTAAAGCTAATAATATCACCCTTGAATCCGCTTTTAAACCGGTATACACCATACATCGGATGATTCTCATTTTGATATCCCGAAATACCGCCAAAATCATATATATCACATTGTTTACTCCTTGCCCATTTAATCATTTCCCATTGCAGCAAATAGGTCGGCATATAATTTCTGTATTTATCCGTACTGCCGCCGTATAAATACCATGCCTTATTTCCGTAAAAAACAGCCATTGCTGCAGCAACAGGTTCATTTTCGCATTCTGCAATAAACAGTTTGGCATGTTCCTCCCCCATACTGTCCAGTATTCTTTCATAATAGGCAATATTTCTCAGGCAAAAATGATCACGCTTTGCCGTACAGCTTAAAATTTTATAAAAAACCGCAATATCCTTTTTGGTGCCACACTTAATTTTTACATTCTTTCGCATTGCTAAATTTATATTATATCTGGTTTTGGATTTAAATGATTTTAATAACTCTTCCTCTGTTTTTCCTTTTATATCCAGTCTGTAAACAAATTTGGGCTGAATCGTTTTACGGCTGCCGCCGCTTTTATAGCCTAATGCTTTCATTGTTTCTTTAAAAGAATAATCATCATCCGAAATGTCCGGATCCATTCTGAAAATAAAAGCATTGTATTTTTTTGCAATCTGCTTTACGCCTTCAGTTAGTTTTTTCAAGGTTTCCTTATCATCAGGATTACAAACAAATCCTCTTGGTGCATACATCATATAGGAATGAAGAATAGGAACTTTCTTCAGCAGCACACTCATAGTGCCGACAATTTTGCCATCATTTCTGATGATTATCCTCTCATGCTTCCAATTGATTTTTACCTGTGCCCATTCGGATGACTGCAAATAGTGACTTTTATGATTCGACTGCAAAAATTCATACAGTTCTTCATCCTCACAGTATTCTTTATTTGTAAACATATTCAACTCTCCCTATATCTTGTTTTAGAGAGTATATATTATTAAGCGAAAGATTTGTAAAAGAAAAGCAATCAAAACAGCATATTTTAATTTAATTAACGGTATAATATTAGTCATTTATTGAAGCAAATACATTTTTCTTAGCATTCCTCGCAAAAAGGAACTATGCTGCTCAATAGCAGTTAATGCATAAATAAAAAAACGAGGTGGGCACCCTGCATATTTTGCAGTGCCCCCACCTCAAATTATGATGACGAACAATATTAAAGGCTAAAAATTTTTATTTGGTCTGGACTTTGGCAGAAAAGTGTGGTATGTGTTGTGTTGCGGAAACGCACGCTTCGATAGTCGCGAAACCAAAAGGTAAGGCAAGGGATGATTATATATTCCTTGCTTTTATCTCTCAAAAGTCTCTCGCCTAAACGCTCCCGGTCGCTCTCGGTAGGTTTTGAGAATTGCAATTTTTTAGGTCTCTGAAAATCTCACAAAAAATCTCAACAAAACAGAAAAGAAAAAAT
>CAMNST010000023.1 GCA_946555465.1 uncultured Clostridia bacterium | reverse complement strand
AAAAAATTCACTATTATCGTAAATATTTCTCATTGATAATTACCTCCACAACTTCCGATTTGTCGCTCACAAGCAAAAGCATTATACCACATCTTTACGAATTTTTCTACCACTTCGACTATACTCACAACTTAATGACTTCTTGAATACTTGCCGAAAAAGAAAAACTGCCATCGACTGACAGCAGTTTTCTTTCGGTTGGTACTCCGTTAGGAATACACAATGTCATTCAATACAATCTCGTCTGCACAGGCTCGAATGTTATTCATCTTTTGCGTTCTTGCTTTACCTACACCCTCGGATTCATACACCACAATCTTGTCAATGAGTTCGGTAAACATCAAATCGGAAACTTCCGTAGGATTTTTATACTTGCGTATCAGCGAAACAAAATGCTGAATATCCATAGTGCTGTCTTTTTCTTCGGAAAGTTCCTTTTTCATCGTTTCCATTTTCGCTTCCAATTCAGCCTGTTCATCGTCATACTGTTTCATCAGTTGCTTGTATTGTCTTTCGGGTAGCAATCCCGATATAAGATTTTCATACAAGCCACGAATGAGCGTAGAGAGTTCGTCATAACATAAAACAGCCCGGCATACAAAAGTTGATTTCTGTCTGCCGGGTTTTGGTTATAACTGGTTTTCTTCTTCGTATTCTTTTGAAAACTCTGTATTGATTTTATCGGGAATAGGCACACCCATTTCGGTAACATTATCAGGCTGCACGGTCGGGTTTGACGCCCACGCGGCATATCTGTTTGTTATTTTCGGGTCAAGCCTGTATTTTTCTTTATACCCTTTTTTGTGCCTGTGTGTGTTTGCAGGGATATCAAAGTTGTTTTCACTGTTTATTGTTTGTTCAAAATCGTCTTTATCCCTGTGCATTTCCCGTAAATCCCTCTGCAACCGCCTTTAAATCGTCAAGTGAATTGATTTTTGCACCGCTCTGAATAATAGATTCTTTTACCGCCTCCGGCAAAGTGTCAAAATATTCCTGCATATTCTGTGTAAGATTAAACATATCCGGCATAATAAGAACTCCTTTTTAATATAAATAGATATTTTAAATATCCTGTTATATTATTTTCATTTTACAATGAATTATTATAAACTTGAAAATCAATTTTTGTTGACTTATATAATAGATAATGTTAAAATACCTATGTCAAACAAAAATTAATATTTCCATTATGATCGGTATGTATTTTTTTATCTTTTGATAAAAATGCATGCTCTTATTTAGCATACCATCATATTGGATGATTAAATTTTTGTTTGACGACAGTTGGAGCGTGCGTTTTTTATGCGCGGCTTCGGCTGCGCATTTTTTATTTTAAGGGGGTCATAAAAATGGCTGAAAAAACGTATTCGTATGACATTGACGGAAAGGATTTGCATGAATTCTTCAGACTGCACAATCAACTGGATGACAGGCTGGAGATGCTGACCGACAAAGTGGAACTGCTGCATGTTCTGCAGGGGTGCTGTGTTGAATTGGAGGCATATAACAACAAGAACTACAATCTGCTCTGCACGGCAATCGGCGAGGCACTCGATTATGCAGAGGAACTGACCGAACTTTCCGGCAAATGCTATGCCCATATGCAGAATATGCTCAATAAGAATTCATGAATTTCTGCAAACAAAAACATCAAAAAGCCTTGCAGGTGAAAATCTGCAAGGCTTTTTGTTTTAAATCAGTTCACTGATTATGGAGTTTGATACAAGCATTCCCTCAGCAGTAAGGGCAATTTTTTTATCTGTTTCTTTTATCAGTCCCATATCAACGAATTTTTTATAGTCTTTTTTTACAAGCGTTTTGTCAATACCGCGGTTCAGCCGTAACCCAAGCATAATTTTTTCTTCGTGGCTGCCGCCGTCACCATCGGGAATGATGTTCAGATTTTTATCATAGTAAAATCTTTTTCCGTTCCATAGTGAGTGGGCAGATGCGCCGATGCCCAGATATTCTTCAAGCATCCAGTATTTCAGATTGTGGCGGCTTTCAAACGACGGCTTTGAAAAATTGCTTATTTCATATTGGTCAAAACCCAGTTCTTTCAGTTTATGAATGGTTTTGAGATACATATCGGCAACTGTTTCTTCATCGGGCAGGGCAAGTTTTTCATATATATCATAAAACTTTGTGCCTTTCTCAATTTTCAGCATATATGCACTTACGTGTGCAACATCCATTTTGCCGATAAAATCAAATGTTTCATCAAGGCTTTCAAGCGTTTGTTTCGGCGTTCCAAGCATAACATCAAGGCTGATATTTGTTATGCCTGATGCTTTTGCGTCAAAAACGGCTTTTGCAACCTGTTTGCGGCCCGCAATTCTGCCAAGGGCAAAGCGCTCTTCATCCCGGGCACTCTGCATACCCAAACTGATGCGGTTTACCCCGTAGGAAGCATATTTTTTAAAATCTTCTGCCATATCTTTTGACGGATTGCATTCAACGGTGATTTCGCAGTTTTGTGCTATCTGAAACTGTTTTCTGCTTTTTTCAATGATTCTGCCGATAAGTTCGGGTTCCATAATTGACGGGGTTCCGCCGCCGAAATAGATTGTGTCAAACCGACCCGAATAGTTTTCAATTTCATTTATAATTTTATCAGCATAATTAAGTGCAAGATTTTCATCATATTTTACGCTGAAAAAATCGCAGTACGGGCATTTTGAACGGCAGAAAGGAATGTGAAAATAGAGTCCTGCATTTTTAGCCACATCAATCCTCCGGTGAAAAAACGTTTTTTATTTTTCGCTTTTCTTTTTTCTGTTCATAAGAAAGTTAACTGCCTCATCGGGAGCAAGTTCACCGCTTATGGTTTTATGAACTGCAGTTATAATCGGCATATCAACCTTGTATTTTTCGGCAAGTTTAAGCGCTGAAGGAATAGCGTGTACGCCCTCAACAACCATTCCGACTTTTCTGATTGCCTCGTCGGCAGAATATCCGCTGCCGATAAGAAAACCGGCCTTGTTGTTTCTGCTGTGGCGGCTTGTGGCGGTAACAATCAAATCACCCAGGCCTGCAAGACCTGCAAACGTCATTTTGTCACAATTCATAGCCATTCCGAGACGTGACATTTCGGCAATGCCTCTTGTAATAATCGCCGCCCTTGCATTGTCACCGAATCCAAGGCCTGCTGATATTCCGCAGGCAAGAGCAATAATGTTTTTCAGTGCACCGCAGAGTTCCACACCTAAAATATCCTCGTTGGTATATACACGCATACAGGTGTTCATAAAAATATTTTGCACCTGTGCTGCAGCATCAGGATTACGGCAGGCAGCCACAACGGTTGTCGGCAAACCGAGTGCAACCTCCTCTGCATGTGTAGGGCCGGATAAGGCAACAACCGTAACATCCTTTTCTATACTGTCTTTAATGACCTGTGACATCGTAAACAGGGTATTATCCTCTAATCCCTTTGCAGCATCAACAATAATCTGCCCCTCTTTGATGTAAGGCGAGGCTTTTTTTGCTGTTTCTCTTACATAAGGGGATGCAACTGCAAACAGCAGAACGTCCTTATCAGAGCATACTTCTGAAATATTGTTTGTAAAAATAATGCTTTCGGGAATAACCGAATCTTTAAGATTTGGATGCGTATGTGTTTCCCTGAGTGTGCTGAGTTCATTGTCGATTGCCGACCAAAGTGTAACGCTGTGTGCATTTTGCGCAAGCATGATTGCCAGGGCAGTTCCCCATGTTCCTGCACCGAGTACACCTATTTTGCCCATTATTTTTTCCTGCTTTCTGCTTTAAGTCTTAAGCCCTTGTCAAGAATGGTTTTTCTGAGTCTGATTGATTTAGGTGTAACTTCAAGCAGTTCGTCATCTGCAAGAAATTCCATGCTCTGTTCAAGTGAAAGGGTGGTTGGCGGAACAAGTTTAAGGGCTTCGTCAGAACCGCTGGCACGTGTGTTTGTAACATGCTTTTTCTTGCACACATTGCAGACGATATCTTCATCTTTTGCACATTCGCCTACAATCATACCCTCGTAAACCTCAACGCCGGGACCGACAAAAAGTTTGCCCCTGTCCTGCGTATTCCAAAGTCCGTAGCCTGTAGTTGTGCCTGTTTCGTGAACAACAATGGAACCTCTGCTTCTTGTGGCAATATCACCCTTGAATTCTTCGTAACCGACAAACAACTGGTTCATAATTCCGTTGCCGTTTGTATCTGTAAGAAATTCCGAACGGTAGCCGATAAGTCCGCGTGACGGAATTTTAATTTCAAGGTGGGTCATGCCTGTTGAGCGTGTGTCCATATTTTCAATTTCGCCCTTGCGTGAGCAGAGTTTTTCCATAACAGCGCCGACATATTCTTCAGGCACTTCAATAATTGCAAGTTCAACAGGTTCAAGCGTCTGTCCGTTTTCGCCCTTTTTCATAATAACCTGAGGGCGTGAAACCTGAAATTCGTAGTTTTCGCGGCGCATGGTTTCAATCAGAATGGAAAGGTGAAGTTCGCCTCTGCCTGAAACTTTGAATGTATCCATTGAATCGGTTTCTTCAACACGCATGGACACGTTGGTTTCAACTTCTTTAAACAGTCTGTCACGAATATTTCGTGAAGTCACATATTTTCCTTCTCTTCCTGCAAAAGGAGAGTCGTTAACAATAAAGTTCATAGAAATGGTCGGTTCATCAATTTTGATGAACGGAAGCGGCTCTATGTATTCCGGATCACAGGCGGTTTCACCTATGTTAAGATCGGCAATGCCTGCAACGCACACAAGGTCGCCGAATTTTGCTTCATTGCAGTCAACCCTTTTAAGCCCTTCAAACTGGTAGATTTTAGAAAATCTCACATTTTCCTGACTGCCGTCCTGCTTGCAGAGAACATAAGGCGTGTTTACCTTTACTGTTCCTCTTTCAACTCTGCCTACACCTATTCTTCCAACATAATCGTCATATTCAAGTGAGGAGAAAAGAATCTGTGCAGGGCCGTCAACATCACCGTCGGGTGATGGGATATGCTCTAAAATTGCGTCAAGGAGCGGACGCATATCGCCTTCGCGAACATCGGGGTCAAGGCTTGAATAACCGTTTCTTGCCGAGGCGTAAACAACGGGGAATTCAATCTGATCGTCATCTGCTCCAAGTTCAATGAAAAGGTCAAGTACTTCGTCGATAACCTCTCTGGGGCGTGCGCCTTCGCGGTCAACCTTGTTTACAACAACAAGCGGAGTTTTGTGAAGACCGAGCGCCTTTTTCAGAACAAATCTTGTTTGCGGCATACAGCCCTCAAAAGCATCAACAAGCAGCAAAACACCGTCTACCATTGTTAAAATACGTTCAACTTCTCCGCCGAAATCAGCGTGGCCCGGGGTGTCAACAATGTTGATTTTTGTATCTTTATAATGGATTGCCGTGTTTTTTGAAAGAATGGTAATGCCGCGCTCTTTTTCAAGGTCATTAGAGTCCATTACTCTTTCCTGAACAGCCTCGTTGTCACGGAAAATACCGCTCTGGTGCAGCATTTCATCAACAAGAGTTGTTTTGCCGTGGTCAACGTGTGCAATGATTGCTATGTTTTTTATATCGTTTCTTATACTCAAAATATTCACCTGAATTTCCAATGGCCGGATCCGGAATGATTCAGTCATTTATTTTATTAAATCTTTTAAATGTTTTACCGTCTTTTGTAACATCTTCCGTAAAATTATCAAGCGGTCTTGTCCATATATCGCCTTTTTCAATATTGCGGTATACAACAATATCTTTTAGATCTTCACTATCTTTTGCAATGGCGATAACTTCGTAAACATTGCCTTTGAAGTGGCGGTAAATTTCACCTGCATTCACTTTCATATTATTTTTTTATTTTAAATCCGTCGCGAAGGGCAACCGTGCGGTTGAATACAGGCATATTTGCACTTGAATCTTTATCTTTGCAGAAATAGCCGTTTCTCATAAACTGGTATTTGGCTCCTGTTTCGCATTCGCCGAGAGCCTTTTCAACATAACCGTCACATTCAACAAGTGAGCCCGGGTTAAGGTTATCTTCAAATGATGAAACGCCTTCTTCATCGCTTGGGTTTTCAACATTGAAAAGTCTGTCATAAAGGCGGATTTTTGCAGGAACATTGTCTTTTGCAGATACCCAGTGAATTGTGCCTTTCACTTTTCTTCCGTCAGGCGCATCTCCGCCCAGTGTTTCCGGGTCATATGTTGCATGAACGCAGCATACTTCGCCGTTTTCATCAAGGTCATAGCCGGTGCAGGTAACAAAATATGCTTTGTAAAGTCTTACTTCGTTGCCAACAAAGAGACGGCGGTATTTTTTGATAGGCTCAACCATAAAGTCGTTTTTCTCAATCCAGAGTTCCTTTGAAAACGGCATAACTCTTGAACCGTATTCAGGATGATCAGGGTGATATTCACATTCAATATCTTCTGTTTTATCCTCGGGATAATTGTCAATAACAAGTTTAAGCGGATCAACAACCGCCATGGCTCTTGGGGAATTTGCACCGAGATTGTCGCGCACACATGCCTCAAGAAGTGCAAAGTCAATTACACTGTAAGCCTTTGAAACGCCGATTCTTTCGCAGAAATCACGTATAGCCTCGGCAGGATAACCTCTTCTTCTCATACCGCTGATGGTTGCCATTCTCGGGTCGTCCCATCCGTCAACAATATTATCCTTAACAAGTTTAAGGCATTTGCGCTTTGAAGTGAGGGTGTAGTTCAGATTCATTCTTGCAAATTCAATCTGTCTTGGCTTTTCCCATTCAATAAGTTCGTTTACAAACCAGTCATAAAGCGGTCTGTGGTTTTCAAATTCAAGGGAGCAGAGCGAATGCGTTACTCTTTCGTAAGCATCCGAAAGCGGATGTGCAAAATCATACATCGGATAAACGCACCATTTGTCACCTGTTCTGTGGTGGTGTGCGTACATAATTCTGTAAATGATAGGGTCACGCATATTGAGGTTAGGTGATGCCATATCAATTTTTGCGCGAAGAACCATTTTGCCCTCAGGGAATTCACCTTTCGTCATTCTTTCAAATAAATCAAGATTTTCTTCAATGCTTCTGTCGCGGTAAGGTGAGTTTTTGCCTGCTTCGGTGAGGGTTCCTCTGTATTCTCTCATTTGTTCGGGTGTAAGTTCGCAGACAAATGCCTTGCCTTTTTTTATGAGTTTTATTGCGCATTCATATAAAAAGTCAAAATAGTCAGATGCGTAGTAAACGTTATCCCAGTCAAAGCCGAGCCATTTGATATCTTCCATAATGGCATCAACATATTCCGTATCCTCTTTTGTCGGGTTTGTGTCATCAAGTCTAAGATTGCATATACCTTTATATTTATCTTTTACGCCGAAGTTGATGCAGATAGCCTTTGCATGGCCGATATGCAGATAACCGTTAGGCTCGGGAGGGAAACGGGTCTGTATGGATTTGTATTTCCCTTCTGCAAGATCTTCGTCAATAAAATCATGTATAAAGTTGGAGTTGGATTCTTTAACCTCTTCTGATTTGATTTCTTCAGCCATTATTTTTCCTCCTTATAAAAAGCAAGTGCCTTGTTCATTCGTTCATATGCTCTCTCTCTGCCCAAAAGTTTTGTGATGAAATAAAGGTCAGGTGTATTTGTTCTGCCTGTAAGAGCAACTCTTATTATTGTTGAAACATCGCCGACATGGCCTTTGAACATATCGGGGTTTTGCTTGAATTCCTTAACGTTTGGTGTGCAGCCGACAGGTTCGCAGATGTCTTTTATTCTGCCAAACCATGTGTCTTTGTCATCTTCCGTGTCAAAAACATTTTTGTAAAGTTCAAGAACCTCAATGGCAAGTTTTGGTGTTGCATTGCCTGTAAGTTCATAGTTTTCGGTGTATGTTTCGTCATACATATAACTGAGATATTCCGGAATATCGCTCCATTTTGAAATATCTTTTCTTGGCTTTTTTCCGCCGCGGTCAATGTTAAGCACTGCGGTTGCATAAGCCTTGTCCTGCTCATAAAGTGCGGCAAGTTTTTCGTCAAATTCTTTTGCCCATTCATATGAGAGTTCAAAAACTTTTTCTGCAGGCATTGTGCTGATAACATTTTTTGAAACATCGGTGAGTTTAACCATATCGAAAAGAGCGCCCGAAACAGACATTTTTTTCAGATTAAACGGAAAAGCGTTTATATCTGCATCTTTATTCATCCTGCGCCAGTCTTCAAAATTTGAGTTCATTATGGTCATCATATATTCGTTGACTGATTCGGCAGGAAAGCCCTGCTGTTTATAATAGGTAACAGCAGCCTCGGGGTCTTTTCTTTTAGATAATTTTCTTTTTCCGCCATTGTCTTCTTTCATTATCGGTGCAACATGCGCATATTTAACCGCTTTGAAACCAAGACAGCGGAAAAGTTGAAGGTGAAGGGGAACAGATGCAATCCATTCGTCACCTCTTGTAACATGGGTTGTACGCATCAGATGATCATCTATCGCGTGGGCAAAATGGTATGTCGGAATGCCGTCTGTTTTGAGGAGAACAACATCAATAACATTTTCGGGCATTTCAATTTTGCCTCTTATCATATCGTCAAAATAACATTTTTTTGTTATATCCCCGGGAGATTTAAGGCGCAGTGTCCATGTTTTGCCGGCATCTATATTTTTCTTAATTTGTTCAAAAGTAAGGTCGCGGCATTTTGCATATTTTCCGTAGTAACCTTTTATGTCTTCATTTTCCTGAGAATTTCGTATTTCTTCAAGTTCTTCAGCAGAACAGAAACAAGGGTAGGCGAGCCCCTGTTCAACAAGATATTTAGCATATGTCTGATAAATTTCTTTTCTCTCGCTCTGAACATACGGACCGTAACTGCCCTGCTGTGTGCCGTTTACCATAACGCCTTCATCGGGCGTTACGCCATATGCCGAAAGACCTTCAAGCATAACCTCAACAGCACCTTCAATTTTTCTTTTCTGGTCGGTATCTTCTACGCGAACATAAAAAATGCCGTCAGTTGCTTTTGCGGTTTTATAAGCAACCATTCCCGTAAAAAGATTTCCGAAATGCAGAAAGCCTGTGGGGCTGGGTGCAAGTCTTGTTACTCTTGCGCCTTCCTTAAGGTTTCTTTGCGGATAAAGTTCTTCATAAAAATCGGGTGTTTTATCAATATTAGGGAAAAGTAAATTTGCAAGTTCTTTTAAATTTTCCATACTAAGTCCTCACAACTTCATAAAATTACATAATATTATTGCACATATTATGTAATTAATCAATATTTATTATTTTATTTTATTGAAAATATTGCTATATTATGCTAAATTATTTCATAATAGATAAAGATAAGGAGTTGATTACGGTGGAATTGCCTAATGACCCGGTTATGCTTATGAGTGTTATTAATCTTAAACTTCGCGATTTTTATAAAAATCTTGACGAACTGTGCGAAGATATGAATTTAAACAGGCAGGAACTATGCGCAAAACTTGAAACAGCAGGTTTTGAATACAACGAGGAACAGAAAAAATTTTGGTAAAAACGAAAAAAAGTCTTGACAATATGGAAAATATTGGTATAATTAAATTGTAATCATTACAATTTAAAAATAGTTACAAAGTGGTGGGAGATTTGCAAACGAGAGAAATTACAGACCTCTTTCACAAAAAGGGTCTTAAAATAACCCCTCAGCGAATAGCGGTATATAAATTTCTTGCCGAAAATCCCATTCATCCTGATGTTGAAACGGTGTATAATCAGGTGGTGGCAGATAATCCGTCTTTTTCAAAAACAACGGTTTATAACTGTCTGCAGGTGTTATCTGCATGCGGACTTCTGATTCCCGTTAAAATTGATGCCGATAAAATCAGATATGATGCCGATGTTCGTTTTCACGGTCATTTTAAATGTGAGAAATGCGGAAAAATATATGATTTTACATGTGAAGAGGGAATGTTCGGCGGACTTGAAAATTTTGAAATCAAGCAAAGAGATGTTTATTACAGTGGCATCTGCAACTGTTGTAAAGATAAATAATTTTATTAACTTAAAGGAGTAATTTAAAATGACAAAAAAGTATTATTGTCCTGTATGCGGATATGAAAGTGACCAGCCTATTGATGTTTGCCCTGTTTGCGGTGCAAAGATGGCTGTAAAAGAAAGCGACGGAATGGCTTGGGCTGCTGAGCATAAAGTTGGTATCATCGATGGTGTTGACGAAGCAATCGTTCAGGGTCTTCGTGATAACTTCAACGGTGAATGCACAGAAGTAGGTATGTATCTTGCAATGGCAAGAGTTGCTCACAGAGAAGGTTATCCTGAAATCGGTCTTTACTGGGAAAAGGCTGCTTATGAAGAGGCAGACCACGCTGCAAGATTTGCAGAAATGCTTGGTGAAGTTGTAACAGATTCAACAAAGAAAAATCTTGAAATGAGAGCATCTGCTGAAAACGGTGCAACTCTCGGCAAAACCGAACTTGCAAAAATGGCTAAGGAGCAGGGTCTTGATGCTATTCACGACGCTGTACACGAGATGGCAAGAGATGAAGCAAGACACGGTAAGGCATTTGAAGGTCTTCTCAAGAGATATTTTGCAGACTA
>CAMNST010000022.1 GCA_946555465.1 uncultured Clostridia bacterium | reverse complement strand
GCTGGTGTAGCTCAGTTGGTAGAGCAGCTGATTTGTAATCAGCAGGTCAGGGGTTCGAGTCCGTTCACCAGCTCCAAATGTGACTTTCTCTCCTCTTACGGACGAGAAGACGTGGCTCCGAATTTTGCAGATGTAAGCATCAAAAAATTCGGGAAAACAGTCCGGCGGACTGTTTGATAGCAAGAGGAGAGTCCGTTCACCAGCTCCAATCAACGTACTGCCGTACCGTATGGTACGGTAGTTAAATATGGAGGAGTTCCCGAGTGGCCAAAGGGAACAGACTGTAAATCTGTCGTCAGTGACTTCGGTGGTTCGAATCCACCCTCCTCCACCAGTTTTCAGGTAAGTTCTCAATCTTAGGGTTGGGAACTTATTTTTTTATTTATTGATTTTTAATTTTATAAGTTTGGAACAATCGCCTTTAGCATACTGCAGGGCGGTTATTTTTATTTAGGCAATGAGTAGAATCCGAACCATGGTTAAAATAGGCTGATTTACCCTTATTCATTTGTTAATTGCGTTTTGTTTTATATTTATGTATAAAAAAGTTATTCTACGTAAAGTAGGGTGACTTTTTTTTAAAATATGATGATTTTTTTGATGACAGTTTTCAGACACAAATATCAATTAAAGATACAAACGATAAATTACACAAAATTATTCAGCTTATTTTGACGGAGGAGTGGGCGGTGAACACCGTTTTGTTTACACCGAGTGTATAACGGCAAGTGAATATGATATAATCAAAGCCTATTTTGAACAGAGAAAATCAGGTATTAATAAAAAATACACAGAACTTGATGATGAATTTTGTGCTGCTGCCGGAATAAGTGAGGGCTGTTATGTTAATGGCATTTATTCTGATGACGACATTGAAATTTATTTTATCAAGGGTACAAGTTATTATGATATTTCAATTTCACAAACAGGTATCAATGATGAAAAAGTTATAACTCAAATTACGCATTTGTAAAAAAATACGCTGTAAGTCTTTTTTATAAAAGATATACAGCGTGTTTTTTAATTTTTTTGTTTAAATAAAAAGTCCGGCAGAGATTTGAAAATTTTTCCGAATACACGGGCAATAAATCCAACCAGTAATGCTGCTATAATCGTTCCTTCGCGTATTCCTTCAAGTTTATGAGCAAATAAAAACGATATTAGACCTGCAATTACTGTCATTGATACATCAAATATAATTTTTGTTATTCCGAAATTGGTGTGCCATGTTGAACACACAGCCCTGACAAATGATTCTCCCGGAAGCATTGCCACATCTGCCAAAACTTCGGTATAAACGCCGAAACCGAGAATTATGCAGCCGATTATCAGATAAATGACTGACATAATATAGGATTGCGGTTTTATGAAATAAAGCATTGACATTGTCAGATCTATAAAATAACCGAATATAATTGATATCGGTATTTGCAAAATGTGTTCCGGTTTAAATTTTTTTCTCAGAATGATTAACTGAAGAACCACCAGAAAAAGACTGAAAATAATTGTAAACTGACC
The DNA here is from genome assembly GCA_946555465.1 of uncultured Clostridia bacterium. GTDB lineage: Bacteria > Bacillota > Clostridia > Oscillospirales > Acutalibacteraceae > Eubacterium_R. Next base: position 10,821 of record CAMNST010000022.1, on the reverse strand, counting down.
TAAAGTGAATTTTAAATTTAAACTAAGCATATAGGGGATAGATGAAATGGGAGAGGTGCCGAGATTTGCTTTTGTAACAAAACTGACCCCCAGTGAATTGATGAAAAGACCAATTAAAAATATGACATATCGTTTTAATTTTTCCATATAGAACCTCGCATTTTTTGTTAGAAATATAACAGTTAGAATTATAACTGTTATACCTCGGATTGTCAATATAATTTTCTGAATAGAGTTTATAAAAATTAAAATATTTGACAAAGTGTTTTATAAAAGTTAAAATGTTAATAGTTAGAATATTAATTATATTAAAACAATTTATTAAACCCTGATACGGAGGGAAAAATGGATACATCATTTCATTATTTATTAATGGCAAATCAATCGCTGCTGCATAAAAAATTGCTTGGCGGTCTGAGTGATACATGTCTGACGCTTGGTCAGCCAAAAGTTTTGGATTATCTTAAAGACCATAATGGAGTAAGCCAGAAAGAAATTGCCGCAGGGTGTCATATAGAAGCGGCTTCTCTTACTTCTGTTCTTGGGCGTATGGAAGAAAAGGGTATGATAGAGCGCAGAATGAAGGACGGAAACCGCCGTTCGCTTTATGTTTTTCTTACTGATTTCGGCATAGAACTGCAGAAAATGGTTGATAAACAATTTTGCAGTATTGAGGAAACTGCGTTTGACGGAATATCGGAAAAAGAAAAAAATGATTTTATGAATACATTTATGAAAATTTATCAAAATCTGCTATAGCAAAACATAAAAGGTATATAAGTTGATTGAACAACTTATATACCTTTTATTTATATTTCCTCAATTTTAATATGAAATGTTATCAGTCTCGGAGTTTTTACGTCGTCAAACTGTATTAAATATGCGCCTTTTGAGGGATTTGTTTCAATGATGGTTCCGTCTCCGAGAATCTTGTGCCTGATACGTGTTCCTTCGGCAAGATAATGCTGTTTGTTTTCATCAACGATCCAGTGCATACTGTTTGTGATATAATCTTCAGCCTCTGAGATGAGACCGTCCCTCGGTTTTTGCGAATAAGAAAGAAGAGAACTGTCAACATCAAGTATGAATCTTGAGGGGTAGCGGTTGGAACTGTCAAAATTTCTGCCCTCTGCTTCAGACATATAAAGGCGTTTTTCTGCTCTTGTTACTGCCACAAATGCAAGTCTGCGTTCCTCTTCCATTGCCTGAATGGTTTTTGTTTTTCTGGATGGAAAGATGCCTTCATTCATTGCGCATAGAAATACATATTTGAACTCAAGACCTTTGGCGGTGTGAACGGTCATAAGTTTAACCTTATCGCGGGTATCTTCTGCATCGCTGTTTGAAAAGAGGGCCACGTGGCTCAGATAATGTTCTGCTGTGCATTCCTCTCCGCAGGATCTTTCATATTCGTAAATAGACTGTTTGAGTTCTGCCAGATTATCAAGCCTTTCCTGACTGCCTTCTGTTCTGAGCATTTGCTCATATCCGCTTTCGTTGAGAACAGCCGACAGCAGTTCGGAAATCTGACTTCTGAATAAGTCGGGAGAAAATGACTCGATGAGCGAAATAAAATTTCGTGCTTTTGTGCCTTTGAAAATATCGTTGTCTATATTAATTGTCAGTGCGTCATAAAGCGAGCAGTTGTTTTTTTCTGAATATTCCTGAAGAAATTGCATTCTTCTCTGACCGAGATTCCTTTTCGGCACGTTGGCAATTCTTAAAAATGATAAATCATCTTTATAAACAATCATGCGCAGATAGGAAAGCGCATCTTTAATTTCTTTTCTGTCAAAAAAATGAATGGAACTGTATATGGAATAGGGGATTTTTTCTTTGAGAAATATTTCTTCAATCGTGCGTGTAACATAATGGGCTCTGTAAAGGATGGAGATATCTTTGTATGAAACATCATTATCGTGCAGTTCTTTAATTTGTTTTGCAATCCATAATGCCTCTTCTTCGGAATTTTTTGCATGGTGATATGTTACAGTTTCACCATTTTGCAAAACAGGGATTAAATCTTTTTTTATACGGTTGGTATTTTTGCTTATCAGCGAGTTTGCAACAGCAAGAATCTGAGGAGTTGAGCGGTAATTCTGCATCATCATTATGGTTTTAACATCAGGAAAGTTTTTATCAAAATCCAACAGATAATTTACATTGGCACCGCGCCATGTATAAATGGTCTGATCAGGGTCACCGACTATAAAAAGATTTTTATGATACCCGCAAAGCACTTTCATAAGTTCATACTGCGGTGGGTCAATATCCTGAAATTCGTCTATCATAATATATTCAAGGCGTTTCTGCCATTTTAATTTTATATCATTATTCTGCTCAAAAATATACAGTGTGAACTTCAGTAAATCGTTATAGTCAAGTCCGAAACACTTTTTCTCCTGATAGAGATAGCCGTAAAAAATAATATCATCCGTGCGTACAGCAGAGTCATATTTGTTTTTCAGTGTGTCTAAAGACATGGTTATCATATCAAGATAGTATTCGGGTTCTTTCAGATTTTTGCGTATTTCAATCATATCCCTTGCTTTTGAAAAGGTCATGTTGCGCAGTGTGAGACCGCGTTCTTCATAGATGATTTTCAGCATGGTGTCGATGTCTGAATTATCAAGAACAAGAAAACTTTTAGGGTAATTTACAGCATGGCTGTCTTCCTGAAGAACCGAAACGCAAAAACCATGAAATGTGTTTATGTATCCCGTGTCATTATCACCTGTAATGCTGTGTATTCGCTGCCGCATTTCATTTGCGGACTTGTTGGTGAATGTTACGCACAGAATGTTTGACGGCATGATTCCAATTTCGTTTACAAGATAGGCAAAACGGTGGGAAAGGGCACGTGTTTTGCCGGATCCTGCGCCTGCTATAACACGAACAAAACCTTCGGTAGTGGTTACTGCTTTTTGTTGTGCTTCATTAAGATTATGAAGAATACCGCTCATTTTTTATCCTCCGTCTGCATTTCTTTTTAATAGATTATATCATATGAACTTATCAGTTTAAAGATAAAAAGCGAAACAGCATTCTGCTGTACATTTTTTATCACACCCAAAAAATTTCTGAATATTTTTCTTGACATGGAATTTGCAAAAAAAAAGAAACTCACGGTCAGTAAAAAATACTGACCGTGAGTTTTAAAATACTTTTAACTGTTACAAATAGATTTTTGTTATTTGTTTACAGCGTTGTATTCAAAGTTTGATGCGTCATAATGGAAGTATTTTTCAACGATAGGAGTGAATTCATCGGCATCATTATATTCAGGACTCTGGAGTTCGTGAATTGCCTCGTTTATTGAATCAACATACCAGTCACCCTTTGAAAGGGCATAAACATAACTGATGGTATCAAGTTCGCTGTCAAGCACTTTATAATTATCTTTGTTTTCAAGAACATTGAATGAAAATTCGTCAATTATTACAGCATCAACTGTTCCGTTATTAAGTGCATCAAGTGCAGTTTTTGCATCTGCATATTCATTCAGACCTTTAAGTCCGTTTTTGATTGCTGCGTTTTTGTCAAGCGCGGTTTTTGCCTGTTCGGTAACTATGCCTGCAGTTGCACCCTGCAAATCTGCATATGTAGCAATTTTGCTGTCTGCTGCGGTTACGGTAATGATTCTGTTATCAATAACATTTTGGGTAACCGTGTAGTCCTGATTGAATGAGCCTGTGTTTTTCTGAACCCCTCCAATCATAACATAGGCAATATATTCGTTGCCTTCATCATCAACATAAGCGGCATCTTCACCGATTTTGTAACCTTCTTCTACCTGTATAAATTTATAATTTTCGTTTTCATTTTTTATATTGTTAAAAATTTTTTCAAACAGTTCAACGTCAAATCCGGTTAATTCTCCGCTTTCGCTGTCGGTATAAATAAACGGCGCATTCTCCTGTGTGTATGCAATAAGCATGGTTTTATCGCTAATCTCTTCTGCTTCACCTGCTGCCGAACAGCCCGCAAAACACAGAACAATAAACATAACGCTTAAAATCAGTGAGAAAATCTTTTTGAATGATTTCATTGTTATATCCTCCATATGACACTAATATACTTAATTTTATAATATTGCAGGGATAAAGTCAATAGAAATAAGAAGAGAAAATGGTAATTGACTATTGACAGTTAAAGAAAATTGACGTACTCTTTTTATATAATAATTAAAAACTGTTTAAAAGGGCAGCGGTTGACCATGCCGCAATATCTGAAATATAAAGATAAAAGTAAAGCAGAGGTAAGATTATGAAAAAAATAGTTTGCGTTGTTTTAACTGCAGCAATTCTTGCAACATTGTGTGCATGTGCAAATAAATTTGAGAAAGCCGGTCAGACACAGTCGTCGACATCAGCCCCGACAAGCAGTGAAACTTCAGCACAGAGGGTAACTTCAACCACTGAAAAAATTTCAATCAATGATGAAAAAGGTGAAAATCTTAAAACTTCGGTGAATGAATTTCTCGGCAATAAGGATGGGGCAGAAGTTTCCGGCAATATTTCACAGGGTAGTTTTAAATACAAATATGCTCGCAGTGCAGAGGTTATTTATGCAAATGAACGCGAGGAAGAAATGGAATATACCTTTCAGGAGAATGCCAAAAAATTTGTTGATGATGTAAGTGTTTTTTATGAAGATGAAATTACGCTTGAAAGTTTTGATGCCAAAACAATAAGCAGCGGTGAAAACGGTATTGACAGTGTTATTTATTTTGCCTATTATACAAATACGCAAAATCAACTGCTTGAAATACAGGGTAACAGTGACGGTGTAATAAATTATGTTAACTGTAATTTCACTTGGTAATTGACAAATTGAAACAGTAAGAGTAAAATCTTGTTTATATTAAAATTTATTGTTTATACGGAGAAATTGTAATGCTGACTTTAGATAGGGTTTATAAAGCAAAAAGAGTTCTTTCAGAGGTTATCAGAGAGACCGATATGATTCTTGCAAAAAATCTCTGCAAGGATGCTGATGTTTATCTCAAAACAGAAAATCTGCAGGTTACAGGTTCATTTAAGGTAAGAGGTTCTTATTTCAAAATAAGCCAGTTGAGCGATGAGGAAAAGGCAAAGGGCGTTATTGCCTGTTCAGCAGGAAATCATGCACAGGGTGTTGCTCTTGCCGCAACGAAAAACGGAATAAAATCGCTCATCTGTCTTCCTGACGGTGCACCGATAAGCAAGGTTGAGGCAACAAAGCGTTATGGTGCAGAAGTGTGTCTTGTTAAAGGTGTTTATGATGATGCTTATAATAGGGCGCTTGAACTTAAGGAGGAGAAAGGCTATTCTTTTATTCACCCGTTTGATGACCCCGATGTTATCGCCGGTCAGGGAACAATCGGTCTTGAAATACTTGAGCAGTTGCCTGATGTTGATGCCGTAATTGTTCCTGTGGGCGGCGGCGGCCTTATTTCAGGTGTTGCTTATACAATTAAACAGATTAACCCGGGCTGCAAGGTTTACGGCGTTCAGGCAGCCGGTGCGCCTTCTATGGAAAAATCTGTTGCTGACGGTAAGATTGAAACCCTTTCAAAGGTGCAGACAATCGCAGACGGTATTGCTGTTAAAACTCCCGGTAATCTTACTTATGATCTTGTAAGCAAATATGTTGACGGAATATTTACCGTAACAGATGATGAGATTGCACTTGCGATTTTAACTCTTCTTGAACAGGAAAAACTTATATCGGAAGGTGCAGGTGCTGTTCCTGTTGCAGCCGTTATGAATGGAAAAATTCCTGATATTCAGGGCAAAAAAATCTGCTGCCTTGTTTCAGGCGGAAATATTGATGTAACCATTCTTTCACGTGTAGTTGAACGCGGACTTAAAATGGGCGGAAGAACAGCAAATATTACGATTGCCCTTTCAGATAAGCCCGGTCAACTTCTTGGTGTAAGCGAGATAATAGCAGGGCTTGGTGCAAACGTTGTTTCTGTTAATTATGACAGCACGGATCTGGATATGAATATTACGGATTGTTATCTGAGAATAGGCGTTGAAACGAGAGATTATCCGCATATTGTTCAGATTAAACAGGCACTTAAAGATGCAGGCTTTGAAGTTTGTGACAAATAATTTAAAGGAGATTTTTATGGAATACGTAGCAACTAATCATGCACCGGGTGCAATCGGACCTTACAGCCAGGCAGTTAAATCAAATGGATTTCTTTTTACCTCAGGTCAGATTGCAATTAATCCGAAAACAAATAATGTTGATGCAGAAACGATTGAAGAGCAGACTGTTCAGGTTTGTGAAAATCTGAAAGCCGTTTGTGAGGCAGCAGGCACATCAATGGATAAGGTTGTAAAAACCGTTTGCTTTTTGGCAGATATAAACGATTTTGCAAAGTTTAATGAAATTTATGGCTCATATTTTACATCAAAGCCGGCACGCTCCTGTGTTGCAGTAAAGGACTTGCCAAAGGGTGTTCTTTGCGAAGTTGAAGTAATAGCAGAGTTATAACAGAAAAAGAAAAAATCCACGAACTTTTTGTTCGTGGATTTTTGTTGTTTTATCTGAATGAGATGTGTCGGTACTGAACAGATATATTCAGTGCGGTTGCTTAACCGTCGATAAGAAATTCTTTTACGCTGTCGACTAAATCAAGTCCCTGTTTATAACCGATATTGTAAATGTCAATAAGTTTTTGCCTGTTCTTTTCAAGTGTTGGGCAGTTGAGCGGCTTTTTGGGGCATATAACGAATGCTTTTCCTGCTTTTTCCTGTTCAAAAACAAAATCTCTCTGTTTGTTATACATATTGTGGCGGTTTAAAATTTCATCTGCCATTAATGGATATTTGTGCATAATTCTTTTAACAACTTTATTATGCCCAATCGGATTTTTCTTGTAGTTAATATCCTGAGTCAGTATTACAACACATTTTTCACATCCGTCATCCAATGCTTTTGCCAAAGGGATGGAATCGGTCAGTCCGCCGTCGTAATATAAATCTTTTCCCAATTTAACTGGCCGTGCGGCAACAGGCAGGGCACAACTTGCCTTGAGTTCTTCACATCCGTTTTTAAAATCTTTGGGATAGAAATATTCAGGCTTTCCGGTTAATGCGTTTGTTGTTACGCAGCACATAACAGCGTTTGACTTTTCGTATGTGTCATAATCAAGCGGAAACATCTGATAAGTAAGTTCGCCGAATATCCATTTCGTATTCATATATTCGCCGTTTTTTATCATTGAGTCAATGCTCATATAACGCTTGTCACCGGAATAATCAATAATAATATCTCTCATTCTGTGCAGATTTTTTCCTATAAAAGAAACGCCGTTGCAACTTCCTGCAGATGTTCCGATAATATACGGGAACTCAATATTATTTTCAATAAAAGCATCAAGCACTCCGCTCGAGTATACCGCACGAAGCCCGCCGCCTTCTAAAACCAATCCTGATTTATACATTTTATTACCGTCCTAAATAACAAAGACGACTTAAAAAGTCGTCCTTAATTAAAACTTTGTTATTATTCAGCCTTTTTCTTTGCTGTTTTCTTGGCAGCCTTTTTCTTTGGCTTTTCTTCAACAGGTGCTTCTGCTTCTTCAACTGCTGTATCTTCATTCTTTGCTTCAACAATTTCAATCTCGTTGTCGCATTCAAAGAAATCGTTGTCATCAAAATATTCAGGTTCCTTTTTGCCTGTTAATTTCTGAACAGCAACATAAACTGCGGCTGCAACTGCTGCAAGTGCAACAATAGCACTGATAACTTTAAGTATTTTTTTGAAATCCATAATATAACCCCTTTCAAATGTTCATATATATTATAATTACATTATTTGTTAAAGTCAAGTCGGAATAATACTTATTCATTATTATTTATAAATTGGTTAGAAAATAAAAAGGATTGTCAGGTGACAATCCTTTTAACTGTTTTGATTAAGCGTTAGCCTTTTTTACAAGATTGCTCTTTTTTCTTGCTGCGCAATTCTTGTGGATAAGATTGTTAGATGCAGCCTGGTCAATCTTTTTAACTGCGTCTTTAACAAGTGCTTCTTTATCAGCAGCATTGGTTTCAATAGCAGCATTTGCTTTTTTGATAGCGGTTTTGAGTGCTGAGTTAGCAGCCTTGTTGTTAGCAGCCTTAACAGCGTTAACTTTTACTCTCTTTTTAGCAGACTTAATATTTGGCATAATTCTCACTCCTTTAATCGGGCAGATTAAATATAAAGGGAAATTGCTCCCTGTACTTTTCGTGTAAGTATATTAGCACAACTTAATTAAAAATGCAAGTATTTTTTTATTTTTGCATATACTTTTATTGAAAAAGTATAAAAAAGCGAGTGATTTTATGGAAAACCGGACTGATTTGGCGGTTGAAAGTTTTGAATCAAAAGAAAAAACAAAAATTGACGGCGTTGAAGTGAACGAGAGTAACGGTATAACAGAGGTAAGGGTGATTAACGAAAAAGGTGCATCTGCAATAGGAAAACCGATAGGAACGTATATTACGTGCTGTGTGGAATCCTTTGTAACCGATAATGATATATTTGACGGGCGGCTTAATAAAATATCGGAGATTTTAAATTCCCTTCTTCCCGAAAATATATCGTCGGTTCTTGTGGCGGGCATCGGAAATCTTGATATTACGGCGGATGCACTCGGTCCGATGACAAATAATTATGTTCTCGCAACACGTCATCTTGTTGAAGGTGATAACAAATCGGATTATTTCAGCGACTTTTTCAGCGTGTGCGGAGTATCTACAGGCGTTCTGGGTGATACCGGAATCGAATCAGCCGAAATTATAAAGGGCGTTGTTAAGGAAACCAATCCGTCATGTGTAGTTGTTGTTGATGCGCTTGCCGCATCTTCGCCGGACAGGCTCGGAACGACGGTTCAGTTTTCAGATGTAGGTATTTCTCCGGGTTCCGGTGTCGGAAATCACCGATATGAAATTTCGCAGAAAACGCTTGGTGTGCCTGTTATCTCAATCGGTATACCCACAGTTGTTTCAACGGCGGTGATAAGCAATTCCGTAAGCCGGGAAAATACAATGTTTGTTACTCCGCGTGAAATTGACAGAGTTATTGAGCATGGCGCAAAACTTATCGGCATGGCAATAAATGTATGTTTTCAGAAAAATATAGATCCCAGAGATATTTACTCGCTCGTCGGGTGATATTGTGACAAAAATCATCATATATTAATGTGTATAATATTTCAAAAGCATATGGTGACATAATGAAAAAGGATTTGCTGATGCTTGCAATCAATGTTACGGCACTTTTTTGTGCAGCATTATTAATTGTGAATATTGCACCGATTGCAGCAGAAAAAACAGATGTTTTCGGTAATGCGGTTATGATGGTTTTCTCTATGCAGAAAATTCCTGAAAATTTTACTGATATTTCCGATAATAAAAAAGAGAATAGCGACAATACTACTAATACCGCATCAGAGGAAATTCCGGAACCGGTAACAGGAATAAATGTGAAGGACGGCGACCTTTATTCGAACATTACCGAAGTTCCTGAAGATATAGCAAAACTGATGAGCGAGGCTGAAAAAACGATTAAAAATGAAGAAGTAAAAGGAAAAACCTCAGAAGAGGATTATTTTGGCGGGGGAACATTGGTGTCTTTCGGTAATGTTGAAGTGCAAAGCAAAATCCCCGCTTCCTTTTACGATTTAAATATCGAGGATCTCCTTAAACAGAAGGCAGACCTTGCTATTAAAGATATATCAAAACCGACCATTCTTGTTTATCACAGCCATACAACAGAAAGTTATACTCTTCTTGATGCGGGTTATTATACAGAGTCTCTCGACCTTCGCTCGGACGACAACAGTAAAAATATGGTGAGGGTCGGAGACGAATTGTGCAAATATCTTGAAATGATGGGTTTTAATGTAGTTCATGATACGCAAATACATGATACCGATTATAACGGTGCTTATGATTCTTCAAGAAAAAATATTGAAGAGTATCTTGAAAAATATCCATCCATTGATATTACGATTGATGTTCACCGTGATGATATTACATATGATAACAAAACAAAGGTAAAGCCGACGGCTACAATCAATGGTAAAAAAGCCGCCCGTATGATGATGATTGCCGGCGCGGAATACGGAAGAATAGAAAATTATCCGGATTGGGAATACAATCTCAGATTTGTTCTTGCTGTTCAGAACAAAGTTGCAGAAATGTATGATGGGTTAATGAGGCCGATTCTGTTTTCGGAAAGAAAATATAATATGGACGAAACAAGAACATCGTTTCTTCTTGAAGTAGGAACAGATGCCAATACTCTTGACGAGGCATGCTATTCTGCAAGATTATTTGCTACAGCACTCGGAACATTATTGAAAGAGGAATATGTAGAAAAATAAGGAGGAAAAAATGAAAGGTAAAATAACGGCTATCATGCTCAGTTCGGCAATCGTGCTGGCAGGCGGAATAAGTATTGCATATTACAATACAAAATCACTGGGCTTTGATGATAATGTAAAAATATTTTCAAGTGATAATGAAAAAATTTCTTTTTTGGATTTTGAATTTTATTATGAAGATATTGATGATTTTTTAAAAAATGCCAAAGAATATCTCCCTCAAAATCGGCCGGTGCCCGGACCGAAAATAACATACAATGCGGATTTCTTATAATGTATATAATATATAATAATATAAAGGAACAGACAGCGCTGTTCCTTTTTCTGTGTTCAATTTTGGAAACACTTGGATAGGTGTGCAAAAACATGAAAAAAGTTAAATAAAAGTGTTGACAACAGGGAATAGTTGAGGTATAATGGCAAAGCACTCGAGAGAGACGGGGCGAGAGCGC
>CAMNST010000021.1 GCA_946555465.1 uncultured Clostridia bacterium | reverse complement strand
GCATGGGATAGTAAATTATGAACAGACAATATTTTATAAACCATAGATGGCATTAACTTATTTACTATCAATATAGAAATAACGGTGAGATTTTTCTCACCGTTATTTTTGAATGAATTTTTTATGATACAGTTTACTATAGCAATAAATTGAATTGAAAATTTTATATTTTAATGTTTTCAATTAACCGATTATACTGTTTGATTTCACATCCAAGAACATATGCAGCTATCATAAGGTCATGACTAAATCCAAAATACACATCATCAAATTTAGCTTGAGTTTCTTTATTTTCAAATAATTTGCATATATTTTTATAAATTATTGAATGTTTACTACTAATATTTTTATAGCCTTCTAATGCATACAATGCTTTTATATCTATGGTTTCTTCAAAACCATTATCAAAAAGCTCATCATATTCATTTATTCTTTCTAAATTGATATTCTGTTTATTTAGATTATAACCTTTTTTCAGTGCATATTCACACTGAAATAGATTCAATTCTTTTTGTATTTTTTCAAACTTTAGAATTTCATCAAGAATTTTGTCTGACTTAAAAATGGAAATCAATGTATAATAATCATTACACATCTCGTCATAATCAGTACAAGTTTTTCTTAATTTATCTTTTATTTTATCATATAAGCTTTTATCCATTAAAATCCTTTCTCCATATTTTTAACTATTATTATTTTTTAATTCATTATATTTTTTTTGTAATTCTTTCTGTAAATTTTCAACAAAATTTTCAAAATCATTTTCACTCGAAAAAGATTTTTTACTCTCAAATTTATAATATTCTCTGATATCCTCCAAAAGTCTATTGAATAGTTCATCAAGATCAGAGATTAAGTTAGCATTATAATCGTTAGCCACTTCATCCCAATATAAATGTAAATATCCTTTTTTTACTTTTACAACTTCAATATTTTTATCATTTTCTAAGTATTCTGAGAAAATGTTTAATATGCTCTGAAATGTCATATTCAACCTCCAAATATAAATTAATACCTCGCTATTAGTGTGCAAAAATACCGTATAGTTCGTTCTAATATAGTATAAATAAATCTATACTAATAGTCAAGATTAATTACTTATAGTGAGATGTTTTTATGACTGAGAAAAAAATTGATTTAAAAACGGTTGGCAAAAATATTAGATATTATCGTAAACAGAATAATTTATCTCAGGATAGACTTGCAGAGAAGAGTGAATTGAGTTCTAATTATATAGGTCAAATAGAACTTGGTAATAAGCAGCCATCTTTGGAGTCACTTATTAAAATAGCTAATGCTTTGCAAGTTTCATCTGATTTACTATTGTCCGACTTGATTGAGAAATCTCATAGCGGTACAACATCAATATTGTATAATAAGATTTCACATCTTTCATCTGAAAAACAAAAATTTATTTATATCATTTTGGATACAATGGTACATGAAATGGAAAATGATATAAGGTAATCCTGTATGAGCAGTCTGTCAATAGTGACCGACTGCTTTTGTTTATTATTTTGAATTTGACAATATAACCCTCGCTATTAGTTTGTAAAATTACCATATAGCTCGTTCTAATACAGAGTAATTAAATTTATACTAATAGTGAAGAATGATTACTTATAGTGAGATGTTTTTATGTCTAAAAATAAAATTGATTTAAAAGCTGTTGGCAAAAATATCAGGTATTATCGTAAACAAAACAATATATCACAGGACAGACTTGCAGAGCTGAGCGAATTAAGTTCCAATTATATTGGTCAAATAGAACTTGGCAATAAGCAGCCATCTTTGGAGTCACTTATTAAAATTGCTAACGCTTTGCAAGTTTCATCTGATTTACTTTTATCAGAGTTGATAGAAAAATCTCATAGTGGTACAATATCAATCTTGTACGATAAGATTTCTCATCTTCCGATTGATAAGCAAAAATTTATTTATGTCATACTTGATACAATGGTACACGAAATTGAAAATGACATAAATTAATTTTACATAGGGCAGTCAGCCATTACGGACTGGCTGCTTTTATTTTTGTAATTTTGAAAATGACTTTGAGGATATTGGGTTTTGAATTCTTTTATAGAATAATTATTATCAATTAAATGTTCTAAAGAAATGCTGAATATTTTGCAAATCCTTATTAACTGAATTACAGGTGGAATCGCTTTACCTAATTCATACAATGCATATCCGCTTCTATCAATTTGTAATATACCGGAAAACTCTTTTTGTGTTATGCCTAATGTTTTTCGGCAATAAAGTAGTTTTGCTCCAATAGCGTTTTTAACTTTTAATATGAATTCAGATTGATTAGTAAATAAGTGTTCTTTTAAATTACACATATATCCGTAACAATATGCACATCTAATTAATTCGTAGTTAACATAACTGTAGATTTCAAATAATTTATCAATCAATTCTTGCTCACTTGAATTTAATTCTTCAGTTTTAAATTTATTATCAAGTGCTGATTTAGTTTCTTTTATTTTGTTGGTCAGACCAGCATATGTACTTGACTGATTTAGTTTTTCATAACTAATTATTTCATCCACACCTTTATGAAGTATAGATTCATTAGAAGGCAAAATCTGAGTAATTGTGCCCTCAACATAGGCTGCGTAGATATCCTCTTTATTTTTTTCTTTCAACAATAATTCTAAACTGTTAATACAATCGATTAAAGTTTGATTATCAATCAAAGAATTAATAGAGTCGTATTCAGCTTTCAGCTTTTTATATTCATCACCTCTCTTGAATTCACAAATGATGTTGTAGCAAATGTTAATATTCATACTTAAGCTCCTTTATTGAAAACACTCACTATAAGGAATATAAGCATTACCAACAGTTAGATTATATATTTTGTAAATTAAAATATATCTCGAATTGTGCTGTAAATATTTGTAATTTTATTTAAGAATTAGAATGAATTGTTTTGAATTACGGAAATAATGTTGATATATGTTGTAAAAAGTCTAAATTTTTTTAATTAAAATCTCTTGACAAGTGGAACAAATATTCGTATAATGCATTTAGTGAAATCATCAATTCCACTAAATGAAAGGTATCTTTATATGCGCCATTATGACGAAGAATTAAAACAAGATATACTTACTTGTGTAAAAAAGTTTTGGATAAAAAACAGTAAAAATCCAAATGCAAAAGAAATTGCAAATATTATTAACAGACCAAAAACTACAGTTTACCGTTATGTATTGAAAATGGCTGAAGAAGGCATTTTGAATTATTCTACAGATAATGGTATCAGTACAAGTCAGACAGAGAAACTGACGAGTGAGGAAGTAGTTGTTGCTCTTGTCGGATCAATTACTTGTGGCCCGTTATCTTTTGCAGAGGAAAACATAACTGAGTATTTCAAACTCCCGACGAGCTTATTCGGCAGAGGTGAGTTTTTCGCATTACAGGCAAGCGGTGATTCTATGATTAATGCAGGAATTGATGATGGTGATTTGGTTTTAATCCGAAAACAGAACACAGCAAATGAAGGAGAAATAATTGTTGCGTTGGTTGACGATGAAACAACATTGAAAAGATTTTATCGTGACAAGAAGAATAAAAGATTTATTTTGCACCCCGAAAATGAAAAATACGATGACATAATCGTTGATAATTTAATTATTCAGGGTATAGTGACTAAGGTGTTAAAGGATGTGGTATAGTGCGCTTTCGCAATTTTCCGACAGTAAAATGTCCGCATTGTAAAACATGGCTGTGTAATTCGGCAAATGGTAATTTGAAAACAGAAATAATAACTGACAGCGAGGTTATAACACCTAAAGAGGTAGATGCAGAAATAATCATTCGTTGTCATAAGTGTAAAGCATATATTGCTATAAAAAACAAGAAAACTGAACAGTCGATGAAAAAGTCGACAGCTTAATATAGAGCCATCCACGAATCTGTGAAAATTCGAGTAAAGGGTAGGTATCTGATCTCTCAAGTGAGTTAGATATCTACCCTTTTATTTTTTTGGAGATGAAAATATTGGAAAGAACTATTTTACATTGTGATATGAATAACTTCTATGCAAGCGTAGAGTGTATGCTTAATCCTGAATTAAAAGGACACCCTGTTGCTGTTTGCGGTTCTACTGCAGACCGGCATGGAATTGTACTTGCTAAAAATTATGAAGCAAAAAAATTTAATGTTCAGACCGGTGAAGTCGTGTGGCAGGCAAAGCAAAAATGCAAAGATTTAATTGTTGTTCAGCCACATTATGAGCAATATATTAAATATTCAAGACTTGCTCGTGATATATACAATCGTTATACCGATTTGGTAGAGCCATTCGGAATGGATGAGTGTTGGCTTGATGTAACAGGCAGCACTCAAGTGTTCGGAACAGGATATGAAATAGCAGATGAAATAAGAGAAACAATAAAATTTGAACTCGGTTTAACAATATCTGTTGGTGTATCTTTCAATAAGATTTTCGCAAAGCTCGGAAGTGATATGAAGAAACCTGATGCAATAACTGTTATCGAAAAAGAAACTTTTAAGGATAAAATATGGCAGCTCCCTGCATCTGATTTGCTCGGTGTTGGAAGAGCAACTATAAAAAAATTGAATTATTATGGAATTTATACTATAAAAGACTTGGCAAACGCACCTAAAGAGTTTTTAAATACAATACTCGGTAAAAATGGTGTTTTGTTATGGAATTATGCTAACGGAACAGAACAATCACTCGTTATGCCAAATGATTTTGAAGTCCCGATAAAAAGTGTAGGACATGGCATTACTACGATAAGAGATTTAGAGAATAATAATGATGTGTGGCCCGTTATGTTAGAACTCAGTCAGGATATAGGAACAAGATTGAGAAAATATCAAAAGTACGCATCAGGAATTGCAATTTGTGTCAGAAATAATGAATTGCACTTTAAAGAGTGGCAGACTAAACTGCCGCAGCAAACTAATAGTTCATTATATCTTGCAAAAAAGGCATATAAACTTTTCTGTGAGAATTATGATTGGAATTGCGACATCAGATCTATAACTGTAAGAGCAATCAATTTGGTATCTGAACAAACGCCCCAACAAATTGATTTGTTTTCCGAAACGCAGAATATTGATAAGATGGAACGATTAGAAATTGTTGTTGATAAAATTCGTGAACGCTTCGGCAAAGACATAATCAAAAATGCTGTTCTTTGCCAGGACATAGGAATGAAATCAATGACAGCAAAATTGACTATGCCCACAGGAATGTGCAGATAGTCATTGCTATAATAATTAATTAGCAGATATAGCAAATACTATTTGTTAGTTAAAGGGATATGGGAGAGATAAGAATGGCAAGAAAGGTATATGTATCAGTCCTGCTCAAAGTTGATACGGAAGGAAACAAGCGACCTTATCGAATAAAATTTGAAGCTGATCCTGTGTATCAGGATGAGGTGTTTCATATTGATAAGGTAACAGATATTCGCAGAGCTGCATCAACTAAGGTTGGCGGTACAGGAATACGATACACCATTTATATTGACGGAAAACAATCATATCTTTTTGAGGATGAAAACAAATGGTTTATTGAAGCTAAAGATTATTAATACAGTAAAGTAATCACCATAACATTCAGTGACGAAAACATTAAGAGAGAGAAAAAAGCATTTAAGGAGGTAATGTTATGCAAGTGAGAACTAATGGAAGTATGGGTGACCGTCTTTTCGACTGGGAACCTGAAAGCAACACAATCGTAATAATAAAAAAGAAAATGGTATATCGGGTAAAACTGTTTGATGAGAACAGTGGTAAACGATATAAAATAGTCGATAAATATCCGAGAAATCTGAAAATTTAATACATAGAGCTCAAGAAGCCGAAAGAATTGATGGATTATATCCATTGATTGCTTTCGGCTTTTTTATTTGTTTTATAGAATTTATCAGTTTTATTTGACAAATAAAGAATAATATTTTGTTTTAGTGAATATAATATGGGGAAACAGCAAATGACAAATATTACCAAAAATATATTTAAAGAACGATATTAATACAAAAGAGAAGAATTATTTTCGATTAATTTCTTAGATAAAATATTTTATCATAGAAGGTAAAAAATACAAATTGTAATCTGTCATATTTCTGTGTCGGTTTACAAACTAATTTTAACAGCAAAAAAGAACTTTGGTGAAATCCCAATAAAAAAAAGGGATAAAGCATCAAAGTCTTTCGTGCTGTTCTTTTTTATCCCTTTTTTGAAGGAATAGAAAATGAAAACGCAATGGCAGCCGTATATAGCGGAATATCCATAATCTCCGAATTTTGAAAAAGTGTATTTCAAAATTCGGAGGTTAATAAATGAATTTTAATTATTCTTATGAAAAGAAAAAATTTGAACAAGAATGGGCAAAACTCGAAAAAGAATACGGACAAGCCGGTATGTCTGATAAAGATATACAGGAAATGAAAAACTTTGATTATGACTGTTTCAAATTAAATAGAAATACTGTTTTACATACTTATGATTTGCAGTTTTGTAATGATTTTGATGATAACGGAAATGACGATTTCGGGAACATTGATCTCAGCAAGGTTGAATACATAACTGTAAAAGAACAAGAAAAGGTTGAAACTCATTCAAGGTTTTGGTGGATTGAGGAATTAGATTCTAATGAGTTAATTCAAAAAGTTAAAACGCTTTCTTATCAAGAGTTGGATTTACTTGATTTACATATTTTTAGTGACTTGACTTTAAAAGAAATATCGAAATTACGAGGAATCCCATATCGCACAATCAAAAGAAAATTTGAAAAAATAAAAAAACTTTTAAAATAGTGGCCCTTTTTGTGCTTTCTCACTGCCTACTACAATGAGGGGACTTTTGGAAACCTCATAAGTACCTTGAAAACTGAATACACCGTATAGCAAATACTTTCCTGTTATTGTTTCACGAAATGGGACAAGCAGATGAAGTTAAGGAAACAGCATAATGCTTTTGTTGGATTATTAACTTCGAGCCATTAGCGGTTCTAATGGGTATGCCAAGACAGATAACAGGGATAATGATACTTCTGCCCAGCCACAGTCCGAGCGTGATAAAACCGTCGCAGGCAATGGGGGCAGCTCGGTGGAAACGGAGTGGTGAGATTCCAATGATAAGGTTAACCGGCCTTAGTTTGTTATATGCCCGATTTGTCAGGGGTGTCGTGGACAAGTATGACATATAACGCAAAACAATTTTAAATGGGAGTACAGGCGGTGTAACAGAGTTATTTATATAATTAATCAAACACAAGCCGCCTGTATTTCCTTACATATCGGAGGAATCACAAAAATGAAGGTTATAAATAGAGGGGAAATATATTATACAAATTTAGATTTAGTAAAAGGCAGCGAACAGGGTGGATATCGACCTGTAGTAATCATACAGAATAATACAGGGAATTTATACAGCCCTACAACAATAGTCGCAGCTATAACAAGCAGACTTAAAACAAATATGCCAACTCATGTACATATTGAAAATGAATATCTGCCATATCGTTCAGTTATACTTCTGGAACATATCAGAACAATAGACAGAGGCAGATTAGGTGAATATGTCGGTAAACTGACAAATGACGAAATGGAAGCACTTGATGAGGCTCTTGCTGTCAGCGTTGGATTAACAATAGAAGGGGGAAGTGCAGATGAACAGAACTAAAGCTATAAATAATGCCTCCTTTTACTTTTCTGCAAATATGCTGAAAATGCTTTTGCAAATGGATTTATTAACAGAAGAAGAATACAACAGAATACTTTTGATAAGTTCAAATTATTATCACTCAGACTGAAAATGTAGCGAAATTGTTAAATTTTCATAAAAGCTGGATGTATGCGAACCCTTGTGATAGTGTGATGTTGTAAGGGGACAACGCCTTAAAATATATGGAAAGGAATTCAGATAATGAGAATTGTTGAATTAACACCTAACAGAATTATTGAAGATGTTAAACAGATAAGGCTCGCAGCCTATTGCCGAGTGTCTACTGATAAATCGGATCAGCTCAATTCATTTGTTAATCAGATTAAATATTATACTGATTACACAAAGAAAAATCCGCAGTATGAGTTAGTGGAAATATATGCTGATGAAGGTCTGACAGGCACGGATATGAAAAAACGCAGCGAATTCAATCGGTTACTTGATGATTGTAAAAAGCGAAAGATTGACAGGGTAATCACTAAATCAGTTTCAAGGTTTGCACGAAACACTCAGGATTTGCTTGTAGTAATAAGAATGCTGAAAGAACTCGGAATCAGTGTGTATTTTGAGGAACAGGGAATTGATACAAGCAAAATGAATATGGAGATGTTCGCAACATTTCCTGGATTGATAGCTCAGCAGGAGTCGGTCAGTATATCACAGAATATGCGTTGGAGTTATCAGAAAAGAATGCAGTCGGGCGAATATAATACTCAGTCTGCACCATATGGATATACATTAGAAAACGGTGAGCTTATTGTTAATGAATCAGAGGCGGAGATAGTTCGCAGAATATTTGATTTATATTTATCAGGTGTGGGTAAACAAAGAATTGCAAATATTCTTAATGAAGAAAAAGTGCCATTAAGGTATGGCAGTAAAACATGGACTGCTACAACAATTAAGTATATTTTGAGCAATGAAAGATATATGGGAGATGCATTGCTCCAAAAATCATATAAAACCGAAACATTACCTTATAGAAAAGTAATTAATAAAGGAGAAAAGGCACAGTATTATGTTGAAAACAGTAATCCGCCTATTATTACCCAAGAAACCTTTGAGGCAGCTCAGCTTATGCAAAACAATCGGACAAGCAATAACGGAAGAAAGAAACCGAATTATCCGTTAAGCAGAAAAATACGATGTGCCGATTGCGGAAGGACATATCGCAGAATGATAGTGAATGGCGTTACATATTGGCTCTGTTCCTCAAGAGCAGCAGGCATTACAGATTGTACTGCATTACGAATCAGAGAAGAAGAGGTTTACACTGCATTTAATAAAATGGTATGTAAATTGAAGGACAACAGAGAAAATATTATATTGCCTACAATAAAGTACATTAAAATAATGCAGGAAAAAACAAGCGAAAGTCAGCAGAAAATATTTGAAATTGATAAGCAGATTGCAGACTTGACAGCACAAAACCATACTCTTGCAAAATTTCATACGAAGGGCATTTTAGATAGCATTTCATATACTGAACAATCATCAGCAGTAAGTGACAAAATTATGAATTTGAGAGTTGAAAGACGAAGGCTCCTTAATGAAAGTGAGGAACATGAACTGATAGATAATCTGAAACGCTTTGATAATCTGCTTGAAAAATACATACCAAGTTCTGAATTTGATGAAGAACTTTTCGGAGAGATTGTTGAAAATATAGTGCAGATAAGTAAAACTGAACTGAGTTTTACATTAATCGGCGGTTTGAAATTCACAGAAAGGATATGACAATATGAAATTTAAAAACAGAAATATTCTATATGGATATAAATTTGAAAATGGCAGTATAGTTATTGATTCTGTAGAATCAGAAATAGTAAAGCAAGTCTATGAAAAATATATCAGTGGAATGTCACTTTTAAGAATTGCAAATTTGCTCAGCCAAAAAGGAATTGAATATTTGCCTGCTCAGGTGAACTGGAATAAAGGTAAGATAAAACGAATGATTGAAGATAAACGATATTTAGGGGATGAAAAATATCCTCAGATTATCAACATTGATTTATACAATCAGGCAAACAGAACAAAAGAAATCAGAAATACAACCCAAAATATAAATCGTTCTGATTACATATATAAATTGAAATTACCTGTTATTTGTTCGGAATGCAATGGAAATATGAAAAGAATACATGATACGCAGTTGAAAGTTAAAGAAAAGTGGGTGTGCACGGAGTGCGGTCATTCTGAGAAAATTTGCGACACGGTTTTTTTAAGTATGATGACTGACGCATTAAATTACTTAATTAAAAATCCTAATGTTATTAAATCTGAATCACAATCAAGCACAAGTAATGAAACAGTAAAAACAGAAAACGAAATAAACAGAATGCTTGAAATATCAAATATTGATAAAACCATATTAAAGAAGAAAATATTTGATTTAGCCTCATTAAAATATACTGATTTAGATGCAGGCAGTTACATATCAGAACAGATAAAAAAAGAGTTCGAAAATGCAGAACTAATATCAGAAATTTCATTACCATTGTTAATGAAAACTACCTCAGCAATTATTATTAATTCAGATACAGACCTAAGTCTTGTATTAAAAAATAATCAGATTATAGGAAAGGAAAAGAGTTATGGCACAGAAAACAGTCAGATACATAGCACCGACAATAACAGCACAATCAAATGCGAGAAATTCGTACCGACAGGAAAGAGTTGCAGCATACTGCCGTGTATCAACAAAGCAGGATGAACAGCTTAACAGCTATGAGGTACAAAAACAGTATTATACTGAAAAGATAAACAGTGAGCCGAAATGGTGTTTAGCAGGGATATATGCTGATAAAGGTATAACGGGTACAAGTACAAAGAATCGTGATGCTTTTAACAGAATGATTCGTGACTGCAAAAAAGGCAGAATTGATAGAATCATTACCAAGTCCATATCACGATTTGCAAGAAATACTCTTGACTGTCTCAAATATGTACGAATGCTTAAAGAAATCAATGTTGACATATTTTTTGAAGAACAAGGAATACACAGTACGGATCCCGGTGCAGAGTTTTATATAACTATTTATGGAAGTATTGCACAGAGTGAATCAGAAAACACAAGTGCTAATGTCCGTTGGGGTAAAGAACAGGCAGCAAAAGAAGGTAAAGTATCTTTTGTGTATAAATATTTTCTTGGATATAAAAGAGGGGATAACGGTGAACCTGAAATTGTACCCGAAGAAGCTGAAATTATAAAACTGATTTATGATAAATTTCTTAAAGGTGACAGTTTGAAAACTATTGCTGATTATTTGACGGATCAAAAAATTCCTACGCCGAGAAAAAAAGAAATATGGACAGGCAGTACAATCAAGTCTATTTTATCAAATGAAAAATATATGGGTGATGCCTTAATCAATAAAACTTATACTGTGGATTTTCTAAGCAAGAAAGTCAAAGCAAACAATGGTGAAAGAGCAAAGTATTATGTAGAAAACAATCATCCTGCAATTATTGACAGAGATACTTTTAATAAAGTTCAGGAAGAGCTCGCAAGGCGGTCAGGTAAGCGAAAGGTTAAATTTGTCGGAACAAAAACTGAACAAGGCAAATACTCAAGTAAATATGCTTTAACCGAATTACTGATTTGTGGAGAATGCGGTACTCCATACAGGCGATGTACTTGGACCACAAGAGAAAAAACAAAAAAGGTTGTTTGGAGATGTATCAGCAGACTTGACTATGGTAAGAAGTATTGTAAACACTCACCAAGTATTGAAGAATCGGTCTTGCAGAATGCAATTATGGATGCAATACTCAAAATTTCAAAAGAGAATGCTGATGTGCTCAAAATACTGAAATCACATATTGCTATGGGATTAAATGCAGATAATATAAACGATAACAGTATTGAACTTCAAATCAGACTTTCCGAAATAGAGGCAGAATGGAAGATAGTTATAGGCAATATAACAACTGAAAACCAAAATGATTCAGATATAGAATCACAAATGGAAAAACTGCTCGCAGAGAAGAATCAAATAAAAAAGCAGCTTGAAGAAATTGAGACCTTGAAAATGAACAAGCAGTTAACTATGTCAAGACTTGATGAAATATATTCAGTAATTGATTTGCTAAGAAATCATCCGCTTACTTATGACGAACAAATTGTCAGAGAAATATTAGAGTGTGTTGTTGTGGAATCAAAGAGTAAAATAAAAGTAGTTTTTAAAGGCGGATATAGTGCGAGTGTATTATTAAATCATTAATTAAATATGTATAATAATGGCGCCAATCCTAAAAAGGATTGACGCCTTGTTTTATATCTGTAAATATCAATTAAGTCTTGCGTAAATATCACTTTTTGATTTACCCATAAATCTGTTGAGTAGTGCAAAATCTTTTGCATTGACATATCCGTCACCATTCAGATCAGCTAATACATTTGATGACGCAGTACCGCTTGGTGTTGATATCCATTTCTGCCATGCAGTTTTATCTTGATTATCTATAACACCATCTTTGACATAGTCAAAGCAAGCAACGGTTACATCGCCAACATCAGTAGTTATGTTATTAACATTTACTAATATTGTACGGTCAATAGTGGATTCGCCGCTTATGCTCATAATATATACACCCGACATTACATTTTCAAATTTAAATGAGCCATCTGATGCCGTTGTGGTTGTATATTCGTTTCCTAAAGTAACGGTTAAACCGGGTGCAACACCACCCTTGCCGCCATCTATAGTTGTCATTTGATAGATTGAGCCTGTAACAGTAGCAGGGTATTCGGGATCAACTACAAACAGAGCTTTTAAGTTTCTATTGCTGTTAACCTTGATTTCATATGTTTCAGGTGTGTTGTATAAGATGTTGCCATTTTCATACCATGCATAGAATTTATATCCTTCATCTGGTACAGCGGTAATTGTAGTGGTTGATTCATAAGGGAAAGTTCCCGAACCATCTACTGTTCCGCCTTTATCAGCAGTAACATTGACACTATAATCTGGGTATACACTTAATATTTCACTGTTATTGCCGTAATCACTTTCCGAAACATCAGACTGTGCTGATATATAGAACGTTCTCGCATAAATTGATTCGCTTGTATCAAGATAACTGTTGTCTATATTAAAAGTTACTACAGTTGATTCATTCGGTAATAATGTTTTTGAAACAGAACTGATTGCTTCTCCATCTTCACAATCTTTGCAGAAGTTTATAGAAATATTATCAGCAGAATCAAAACCTTGATTTTTAACAGTAACTTCAAACTGTCTGCCGTTTTCAGTTCTTATTTCTTTTACATCAGTAATTGCAATATCAGCAAAACCGAAAGAGAAAGTACCTTTATTATCATCAAGTGATATATCGGTTTCACCCTTTGGTAAAATTTCAATTGTGTAATCTGTTCTTGAAATATTTGAAGGAAGTGTATATGGAATTTCAAGTTGTATGCTTTGACCGACAGGCAGATCCTTGCTGACTGATGTTGAACTTAATAATTTATTATTGTCATAAATGTTTACATCAAACTGATTAACAGGCAAAGAACCTGTATTATATATATCAGCCAAAATATTAATATCACTGTCAGATGCAATATCACCGCTATATGTAATAATCGGATTAACTGAGATATTACAGAACTGATTCATTTTTCTTTGCATAAGACTTATTGTATTATCTTCCTGAACAACACCATATGCCATTTCAATCTGACCGTCAGATAACATACAGGAATCCCATCCGCGAACACTGCCTACATTATCAGAGAGTGGTTCAGGAGTATTAAATGTATCCGCATTTTTATTGTAGTTTGCTACATAGAAGGTTGCGGAGTCATCAATATTCTGTTCCCATACTACTGCTTTATCGTCGTTTGAACTTTCAAGGGCTTTAATATTCGTTGCAGTAACATCCATATTTTCAACAATGACCTTTTTGGTATTTATATCACCATCAGTTACCTGAACAAGTGAATTTCCATTTACCCAATATAACTCGTTACCTAATAAACTTATTGAATAATCAGAAAAATTATCATTGGTTAATTGCTTTACTCGGTTGCCATTGTAATAGAATACTTCCAAATCGTCAGCAGTTGAATTGTCATCGCCTGTTTTTGTTGTATAGGCAATAATATTCTTTGAGCCATCATAGGTAGTATCTATACTTGAAATCACCTGAAGTTCGGAGTCAACAGTTTTAATATCACTCCATTTGCCATTAGCATATTCTTTTCTGAATACTGAATTTTTGCCTGTTAAACCGAATGTATCATTTTCAGAATTCTGTACCCAAACAACAGATATATCATCACCGTTTGATACAACCCTGTGCATCATTTCCATATCATTGTTATTTGTAGTGATAGCAGCAGAATTATCGAAAGAAGTTCCGTTGAAATGTATGTACTGCAAATCTATATTGTCTGACATTTCTTCTAAGGTAACAGTGTTGTCAAATAACTTTGTTGCATTCTGCCATAAGATATGAGCACCACCATTTCCATCTGGATAAATAGAAGGCTCAAAGTCAGCGGTTTTGTCATCTGATACTGCTTTCGGAACACTCCACTCATCATTTTCAAAAATACTGTACATAAGGATTGTTCTGTTTTCGGCAGAACGATTTGGTGAATCATCAATGTATGTCATAAGCATTTTACCATTGTCAAGATCGATTATTTGAGGTCGGCAGTAAATCTGCATATTATTTTTAAACACATTAGGTTCATTTGAAACAGAATAAGCAGATACCTGAGGTAATGGTTCTATGAATTTTAAATCATCACGAGATATTGAAAATGCGGTATTAGTTTTTGTCTTTTTAGGGTATAGTTGCCATTCTTTAAATTCCCATTCAAATTTATCACCCCATATGAATGCGTTATACTCAAAAAATACAGATGCGGTAAGGTTTGCTTCAAAGGTATTTTCAAATGGCACAGAAGGAAATTTTAAAGAAGCGTTAATTTTGCCACTTATTCCTGCATAAGCATTTGCAACAAGTGCATTCGCCTCCAATCCGAATCTTGGATCAAATATTAATTCCAATTCACCATAGGGAAATAATTTGTTGTCTATTACTCTTAAGTTTAACCCCATACTAAATGATCCCGTTACTTCCAATTTCAAATAGGTTAAAGGTACAGGAGGAAAGGGATATGACGCACTAAATGTTGAACTTCCAATTACACATATTCCGCCTTCTTTAACATTTCCTGTATTAGTATCGTAGGTGACAAATCCGAAAATATTACTTTTACATTCGATTCCTATTTTACCTGACCTGTCAAAAAAATTGCCTTTATAACTATTCAATCTTCTCGATGTTTCAGGTGTAAAGCCTTTTCCAAATGAATAGTAAATATCTTTTATGTCTTTATAGGCACTATTAAATTTATCAACCTTTCCGTTTTTCTTATTCTTGTCTTTTGCTCTACCACCAACTAATGTTTGTTTATCTCCATTTACTTTTACATCAATTAATACACGGAATTCATGTTCTAATTCGTCATAACATGATTCTATACTTAATCCCTCATCAAGAACACTTAACCCACCATCTAATTTGAATAAATTAAATTCTTTCCCAAGAAAGTTTACTGTAGGACCTTCAAGAGTTACATCTTCATTATTTCCAAAAGCAAATTCTGGTGGCTGAAAAGTATTGTAATCTAAATCTAATTTATCAACACCTTGATCTTTCCCTGAAACAGCATCCTTATCAATTTCAATTCTGCCGTCACCACTGCCAAGTGCGTTATTGCCTTCTAAATTTGCAAATTGAGAAAAAGCCCAATTATCAGGAATGGGATAACCTAAGTTACCACTGAATCCTGTTGACATATCACCTACGAAACTGCTGCAAGAGTAACCGGCATTTGCAACTAAAGTACAGACATATCTTGGTGCATAAATACCGACTCTGTATATACTCTGTGACAATTCGTTATAAACCGCTCTGAAATATGGGATAACATTGCTGTTTACCTGATATTCAAGTGCATCAAAGTCAACTGCAAAATATATAATTGTATCTTTTGGAATACCAAGTGCTACAGCTGTTTCAACAGCGGTTTGTCCATCAGATTTACCTTGTTCAGCAGTAAAGTAATCCAAACGAGTTCCGCCATCTTGATATATAGGGAAAAATCTCAGTCTGGCATTCAATATAATCTGCTCTTCTTCAATAGTAAGAGCTTTGCTTATTCTGTTACTGCCATATGTACCTGTTAAATATCTGCCGACATATCTGTATCCATTATCATAAAGTGTTTTTGCTCTGGCTTCATTTAATATCATAGCACAGTCAGCTCCAAGGGCTGAACGATTTGGGTCACCACTGCTGAGAAACAATGACATCCATGTGCCTATATCAACTGTTCCTGTAACTCCTAATTTATAGAAATTTTGAAAATCCTTAACAGCCTGCCTTGTTGCAGTGTCAAAATTCCCATTGAAACTACCATTGCCAAATCCGTTTACAAACAGAGCAAACTGCAGAAGTTTAGTGAAAGTGGAAATTTGTGAGTCGGAATAATAATTTCCGTTATATGTTAAAGCAGCACCACTGCTGCGTGTATATGGAATATTAGGAGCGCATTTCCTTGTTGTAGGACCAAAATTACCATTAGCAACACTAACAGGCAGTCCTTCCTCAGCCTGATAAGCATAGATTAAAGCACTATTCGTACTTCTGCTGTAAACTCCATCACAAGGGATTAACCCTATATATGACTCATACTTTCTGTTAAATTCCTGCTGCATTGCTCTTACTTCTGATTTTGCTCCATACGAAGAACCTAAAAGTTTGAAACTGTCCATAGACATAAGAGCTTTCATGACATTAAGAGTAACTACACCATTTGGATTGGTAAAGCCTGCATCTTTTTTTAATTCTATCACAGCTTTTTCAACATTAGCATCAAAGACAGCATTGATAGTAACCTTACCTGTGCTTTGATTATATGATATGTTATATCCAGGACTGTATCCTTTACACCAAAGTGCAAATTGCAGTATTGCATATTTTCTGTCTGTTGCACCGTCTTTGCGGGATAAAGGATTTGCACTGTATTTTGAACTTGTTGAAGGTCCAAAATTATTTGACAGACTTGTGATACCAAGTTCATGCTGTAATGCTCTTAACAAACCATATACTGTATCCCATCCTGTTTTACCATTTTCAGGTACTGAACCAAAACCTGAAACTTTTCCGTATTCCTGATTGAGCCATCTCTGAGTATAGAAGACCATCGGATCTCCGGGTACAGAAGCAGCATATGCAGAAATATCATCTGAATTATTATCTGACGAATCGTTATAACTATCTTCATCCAATATATCAGAACTTTCGGGATAGTAATCAATGTTATCAGCCTGAATGTCAGCGGTTGCAAGATATGCATCACTTGCTCCGATATATTCGTCTTTATGTAACAACTCATCAATTTTCGGTGCAATAACTGCACCAAGTACATTTAGCGGAGATATTAGAATAATCACAGCTATTGTGAGTGCAATTAATTTAATACCAACTTTTTTGAATTTTCTCATAATTTCAACTTCCTTTCTTTGTGAAAAATATAATTTTTGATTCACTTGATAAAAATATTTACATTTGCTATACTTTGTCTATACATATTTGAAAGAGGGTAGATTTATGTTATCAAAATTGATTCTAAAGCACGGCGATAAAGCAATATATTCAATTTGTGGATTTATAGTGATTGCATTAATTGCTATTCTTGCTATTATTTTTACTAATACAGGAAATAAAACACCAGCAACCTATCAACAAGTAAATACCGAACTTCTAAATTTAGATTATTCTCCGATAGATACTACTGCTACTTATAAGGAACAAAGTTCAGACCTTAATGGCAGTATTGCTTGCGATAGTGAGAACCTGCATTTCTATTTTTTTGAATTCAATGATGATAATAGCGCATATACTCTATTTTACAATAATCATGATTTGATTTATGAAAATATATCAGAGGGTTTTAGAGAGTGGGATGAGCATTATGATAATTATGCTATGTATTCTATGAGTTCAAATGGTGTATATTATATTTCTATTTGGGTGGGAAATACTACAATCTATGCGTATTGTGATGAAGAATATACAAATGAACTCGGCAAAATTTTAACATCTATAGGTTATCAGAATTCATAAAGATAATATATCAAATTTTATATTTTAACAATAAAAATGCAAAAAAGCATATTTTTACGACAAAATTGTTTATTTTTTAATTATATCTTATATATATTAAGTGTAATAAAACATAAAAGGTAACAAAACTTTTTTAAAAAATATAAGGTGGAAGGCAGATAGCAATCTGAACCCTTTGAGGTTAGACGGTTATTGGCATACATTATTTTTGCGTGTTTGATGGTTTTTAAATTAGAATTCAATTGAATATAGACTAAAAAGTTTGGAATAAGAAAATCAAAAAGATAATAAGTATTAAGCAATTATCAGAACCCTTTTGTCTAAAACAAAGTTATACGGAATTGGCGTTGTTGCTGTTTTTTTAATATGATAAAAACGAAAAGTCCGGTCATTTCAAGGGTTCAAATCCATACATAAAAATGCCAAATACATCTTTTTTGTAGTGTTCAGACACACTAAAGTCTCTGAAATCCTTTATTTATAAGGGTTTCGGGGATTTTTCTTTTTATAGAAACATCTATCATCTACACTTTTTTAGGGCTTCATCTACACTTATCTAACACTTTGTATTTTGAAATGCAGACTCAAGAGCGTTTGCAATATCAATTTTCGAGCGTTTTTCAGCGTGAGCATAAAAATTTAATGTTGTTGCTGAACTGCTATGACCAAGCCAATCAGCAACTTGCACAACTGAAAATCCCATATCTAACAATTACTTGCTGCACTATGCCTTAAATCGTGTAATACTATTACTTTTATTAAAACGGAGGAAGAAGAATGAAATGTTGATGGTATGGGCAACTATTACTACAATGTCAAAAATGATAACGGCGAGGTGATTTCTTCTCTTATTATGATGGATTCTCATAGTTATGATGAAGAAAACGGCGGATATGATCATTTTCACAACAATCAGATTGAATGGTATGAAAACACGGTTAAATCAATAGCAAAAGATGTAAACGGTGATGAAAGTAAGGTTGTGCCGTCGCTTGCTTTCTTTCATGTTCCTATGCAGGAATATATGACTGCATATGATGAGGCAAAAGGCACGGATAATAAACTTTGGGGTTTCCGTTTCCCGAATGAAGACGGAACTCCTGCCATTGATGATAATATGTTTGAGAAAATGGTCGAACTCGGTTCAAGCAAAGGCTACTTTGCAGGTCACGACCATATGAATAACTATTCAGTTGATTATCAGGGCATTCGTTTAACCTACGGACTCTCCTGTGACCATAATATCTATCTTGTTCCGCTTCGGGGCGGTGTGCTTATTAATGTTAAAAATGACGGCTCATTCACAACGCAGCATCTTATCCGCCATCGTGGTCAAAGCACGATAACAATCGGAAAAGAACAGTGATTTTTTACTTAGCCAACACTATACAAGGCGATGAAACGGTGTTTCACATGTGCTGAAACACCGTTATTATATGAAAGGATAAAAGTCAGATAAACTGCAATTATCCTAAAAAAACCGCTGTTGAAAAGCGGCAGAAAAAGAGTGGGGAAGAAAAAATAAAAAAAGTTGAAAAAAAGTATTGACAAATGGAAAATAAGG
>CAMNST010000020.1 GCA_946555465.1 uncultured Clostridia bacterium | reverse complement strand
ATTTGTCCTTGGAGAGGGACTCTAATAACTACTACTTTATTATACGAGGTGAAATATGGTCTTAAAGCAACAGCATGCCCCAACCGTCGCTTAACAAAACATAAAAGGCTGCCCTGATTTATCGGGGCAGCCTTGTCTTTTATCAGACATTCGTCTATAAAACTATTGATTTTTGTCAATAGATATTGCAAAAGTTTGTCTAAATGTTACAAAAGTAACAAAAAGGTTACAAAATCGTTGTCTACCTTTGCCATAGATTACGGTTGATTTTTTTGTTAAAATGCTTTTTGTTGTGGAAAAAGGAGGTACTTATGAAGAAAATCATAAAAAACAGCATGATTACCGTTTTATTTACCCTTATCATATTAACAGTTTTCCCATCAACAGTATTTGCAGCAGAATATGAACCAAGATTAACCGCACCAAACGGCGAACCTTATTACACAAGAGAACTCAATGCCTATTCAAAAACAGGCTACGGCATGCCGAACTGTGTGGCTTATGCCTACGGACGTGTATATGAACTTAACGGCGAGGCACCGAAAATCAGCCGCGGCAACGCCGGCGAATGGTGGTTCATTAACAAGAACAATGATTATTATGAATACGGCAGCGAACCAAAACTTGGCGCAGTTGCCTGTTGGTCACGTCATGTGGCAGTGGTTGAAGAAATAAGCGAAAACGGAGATGTAACCGTTTCGGAATCACACTGGGGTTCAACCTATTTTGACACAAAAACGTTCAGCGATATGTATTCGCACTATGGACAAACCTTTTACGGATACATTTACACTTATGATGAACCTGAAGAGGAAGAAGTAAAAGTTCTTTCTTATAAAACAGAAGAAAAAGATTATTCGCCTCAGGAAAAAACCTGTTTCACGGTTTTAGAGGTTCATAAGAACACGGACTTATTTACCAGTCCCAATGCAAACCCGATATTCAACAAATAATATTAAACCGTTTTGCTATAAAAACAGCAAGACGGTTTTTTATATTTCATAAATAATGAATAATATTTGAAAATTATGAATTTTTTATATTTTTTGGAAAAAACTATTGACAAATCAGCACATTGGATATAATATTATAACAGAGTTAGCACTCGGGTAGTTAGAGTGCTAACAACACAGTACAAGTGAGAAGAGGTGTTAAATCGTGATAAGTGAAAGGCGCCTTGCAATTCTCAATCTGATTATTGAGCATTATTTGCAGACGGGCGAACCCATGGGTTCAAAAACGCTTTGCAATCTTCTCCCCTACACGATCTCAAGTGCTACCATAAGAAATGAAATGGCGTATCTGTCAGAACTCGGTTTTCTTGAACAACGCCACACAAGTGCCGGCAGGGTTCCGAGCAAAGCCTCTTACAGATTTTATGTTGACAATCTTATGGAGGAACAGCAAGTCCCCGAATACAACGCCAAAAAGATTGAAGAAATACTTTCAGTTAACGCAGGCGATCCGGAAAGGCTTTTAGCCGATGCCGCAAGACTCATTTCTCAATATACCCATTGCCTGGGTTTTTGCTGCACACTTGAAGATTCGCTTGACTGTATACAGGGCGTTGACCTTATTCCTGCCGGAAATTCAAAGGCAATGCTTGTTGTTTTAACAGTCGGAAGCAAAATAAAATCATCACTCATAAATCTGAACTGTCCCCTTGATGATGAATTCAGATTTATGTTTTATAACATAATGAACAAACTCTTTATAGGAACACCGCTTACAGACGTGAACCGAACGCTTATCCAAAGCACGGTTCAGATTGCAAAAGAAAGAGTATTTGATATGCTGCCTGTCTTAACGTCACTTTGTGCACTTTGCAACGAGGCTTCACAGAGCAAACTCACCTTTGAGGGAGAAACCAATCTTCTTTCTCACGAAGAACTCGGCAGTGATGTTTACAAACTTCTTTCATTTCTTGCCGACAAAGGACAGATGATTCATTTTTCAAAAGAATTTTCAAACCATAATATTAAACAGGCAATGTTTATCGGTGATGAAAACCCGATGTACGATTTGAAGAATACATCCACAATTCTTTCAAAATTTACCTATGGGAACAACCAGACTGCCGTTCTCGGTCTGATAGGCTCAACGAGAATTGACTATAAAAAGATTGTTTCCTATGTAAAATATATTTTTAAAACAGTAGACAACCTACTTTCTAAGGAGGCACAAAATGGCTAAAAAGAAAAATGAGGATACCAAAGAAAAAGAAATAAAAAAACCTAAAGAGGAAGAAACCGAAAAAGAGGAAAAAGCCGAAGAGGCAAACCCTCTTGAAAAGGAACTGAATGATACAAAGGAGCAACTTTTAAGAGTGACTGCAGAATATGCAAATTTCCGCAAGCGTTCCGAAAAAGAAAAAAACGAAAGTTTTGCCTTTGCAACAGCAAAAACAGTTTCTGAAATATTAAGCGTTGTTGACAATCTTGAAAGAGCCGTTTCAAACGAACATGAAGATTATGAAGGGCTTAAACAGGGCGTTAAAATGACCTACGACGGTCTTATGGCCTCACTCGAAAAACTGGGAGTAACAGCCTACGGAGAAAGCGGAGAGCAGTTTGACCCTAACTTTCATAACGCTGTAATGCATGTTGACGACGACAGCCTTGAGGAAAACGTTATTACAGATGTTTTTCAGCGGGGATATAAAATAAATGACAAAGTAATCAGACCTGCTATGGTAAAAACAGCAAACTGATTAAAAATAAATAAAGATAAATATTAAACATAACAAAACAGGAGGACAAAGATTATGTCAAAAATTATTGGTATTGATTTAGGTACAACAAACAGTTGCGTAAGCGTTATTGAAGGCGGCGAATCCGTTGTTATCACAAACGCTGAAGGCGCAAGAACAACTCCGTCAGTTGTTGCATTCTCAAAAGACGGCGAAAGAATGGTTGGTAACGTTGCAAAGCGTCAGGCTATCACAAACCCTGACAAAACCATTTCTTCAATCAAGAGACATATGGGTTCAGACTACAAAGTGACAATCGACGGCAAGGCTTATACCCCTCAGGAAATTTCTGCCATCATTCTTCAGAAACTTAAAGCAGATGCCGAAAGTTACCTCGGCGAAACCGTATCGGAAGCAGTTATCACCGTTCCTGCATACTTCACAGACGCTCAGCGTCAGGCAACAAAAGACGCCGGTAAAATTGCCGGTCTTGAAGTTAAAAGAATCATCAACGAGCCGACTGCTGCTGCACTTGCTTTCGGCATTGATAAAGAAGACGACCAGAAAGTTATGGTATACGACCTTGGCGGCGGTACTTTCGACGTATCCATCATTGAAATGGGAGATGGTGTTCAGGAAGTTCTTGCAACAGCAGGTAACAACCGTTTAGGCGGCGATGACTTTGATAAAAAAGTTATGGACTGGATTGTTGCAGAATTCAAAAAAGATACTGCTATCGACCTCACCAACGACAAGATGGCTATGCAGAGAGTTAAAGAAGCAGCAGAAAAAGCAAAGATTGACCTTTCAGGTATGACAACTGCTCAGATTTCTCTTCCTTTCCTTACCGTTGATTCAACAGGTCCTAAACACCTTGAATTAACACTTTCAAGAGCAAAGTTCAACGAAATGACAGCAGACCTTGTTGAGGCAACAATGGGCCCTGTTCGCCAGGCTATGAGCGACTCAGGTCTTACAATGAATGATATTGACAAAGTTCTGCTTGTAGGCGGTTCAACAAGAATTCCTGCTGTTCAGGAAGCAATCAAAAAATTCAGCGGTAAAGAACCATTCAAAGGCATCAACCCTGATGAATGTGTTGCAATGGGTGCTGCTCTTCAGGGCGGTGTTCTCGGCGGAGACGTTAAGGGACTTCTCCTTCTTGATGTAACTCCTCTTTCACTCGGTATCGAAACAATGGGCGGAATCAACACCGTTATCATTGAAAGAAACACAACGATTCCTACAAAGAAGAGCCAGATTTTCTCAACTGCAGCAGATAACCAGACTTCTGTAGAAGTTCACGTTTTACAGGGTGAAAGAGAATTTGCAAAAGATAACAAAACTCTTGGTATGTTCCATCTTGACGGCATTCTTCCCGCAAGAAGAGGTGTGCCTCAGATTGAAGTAACATTTGATATTGACGCAAACGGCATTGTTCATGTTTCTGCAAAGGACCTCGGAACAGGCAAAGAACAGCAGATATCAATCACCGCATCATCAAATATGAGCAAAGAAGATATTGACAAGGCTGTTAAAGAGGCAGAACAGTTTGCTGAAGAAGACAAGAAAAAGAGAGAGGCTATTGACCTTAAAAACAGTGCAGAACAAATGGTATATCAGACAGAAACCCTTCTTTCCGAAAACGGAGATAAATTCTCTGCCGATGATAAATCTGCTCTTGAAACAAAAGCAGCAACGCTTAAAGAAGCACTTAAGGGTGAAGATTTAGAGGCTATCAAGGCTGCTCAGGAAGACCTTACCAACAAGTTCTATGAAGTATCACAGAAACTTTATCAGGCAACCCAGGCTGCCGGTGCAGACCCGAATGCAGCAGGATTTGATCCTAACGCTGCTGCAGGTGCAAGTGATGCAGGTTATACTGATGCTGATTACACAGAAGTTGACGATAACTAATCAATAACTGCAAATAGAAAAATATAACAAAACTATCTCATATTACACAAATAATATGAGATAGTTTTTAATAGATTTAATAAAGGGGGCATAAGATTGCCTGAAAACAAAAGAGATTATTATGAGGTACTCGGAGTAAGCAAAGGCGCAAGCGACGATGAAATAAAAAAGGCTTACAGAAAAACTGCAAAAAAATATCATCCCGACCTTAACCCTGATAATGCCGAAGCAGAAGCAAAATTCAAAGAATGCAATGAAGCATACGAAGTTTTGTCTGACTCTCAGAAAAGAGCAAGATATGACCAGTTCGGCTTTGCAGGTGTAGACCCTAACTACGGTGCAGGCCAGGGTGGCGGTTTCGGCGGCGGATTTGGATTTGACGGTGACATTGACCTTGGAGATATTTTTTCATCTTTCTTCGGCGGCAGCGGATTTGGCGGCGGTTTCGGCGGCAGAAATCCAAACGCACCGACAAGAGGAAGAGATTTGCAGGCTTCTGTTTCACTTACATTTGAAGAGGCTGCAAAAGGCTGCAAAAAAACCATTGAAGTTATGCGCGTTATGGACTGCAGTGAATGCGGCGGTTCAGGTGCAGCAAAAGGCACATCACCCACAACCTGTCCGGACTGTCAGGGCAGAGGCGTTGTTACGGTTCAGCAGAGAACTCCGCTCGGTGTTATGAGTACACAGCGAACCTGTTCGCGCTGCGGCGGCACGGGTAAAATTGTTACATCACCTTGTCAGAAATGCGGCGGCAAAGGAAAAGTTCGCGCAAAGAAAAAAATTGACGTTAACATTCCTGCAGGTATCGACAACAATCAGGTTGTAAATGTACGCGGATTCGGCAATGCAGGCTCAAACGGTGGCCCTGCCGGTGACCTTAAAGTTGTTGTGAAAATCAAAAAGCATCCATATCTGACCCGTGACGGATACGATGTATGGTTTGATAAACATATTTCCATTGTTCAGGCAACACTTGGTGCAGACGTTCAGATTCCGACTCTTGAGGGCGATGTAAAACTTAACATTCCCGCCGGAACTCAGCCGGGTGACGTATTTACGCTTAAAGGCAACAAAGGTATCAGCCGCCTTGGCGGTATGGGCAAAGGTGAGCAGTATGTACGCATTGTTGTTGATATTCCGAAAAGCGTAAGTGAAGAACAGAAATCACTTCTCAGACAGTTTGAAAAAGACTATGTTCCGCCTAAAAACGGTGGTAAAGAAGGCTTTTTTGATAAATTCAAAAAGAAGTAATTATTAAAAAATGCCGTTGCGAAAAGGAGGTATGCAGCGTGTTCGAGCAGGATTATATTATGCGTATGATTAAAGATATGATAAGAGCACTGCTCAAAATGCTTTTTGATATTGATACAGACTCGCCGTCTTTTGACATGGTGGGAGATGCCGAAGTACAAAGCAGACTGCTGCGCCTGTCTCACATGGTTGATGACGGTGACATAATCAACGCACAAAACGAGATATGCAAAATTACCTCCGATGATGATATGCAGAATTTAAAAACAGCATTATTCTTTTACGCTTATCTCAACGAAAAAGATGATGACTTTTTAACTGCAAACGGTTACAGCAGAGATGAAATTGAAACAGGCATAAGAGAATTGGCAGAAAAATATCAGGTCACCTATATTTCAAATCTGTTTGAATAAAATTTATATACATTAAAAGCCGATTGAAAGAAATTTCTTCCAATCGGCTTTCTTTTTATAAATCATCTGCATCCTGAACGGGAACTTCATATTCATCTTCAAAATACGTATCTGCAGTAACGCCCGTATAACTGCCGTTAACATCACTTTTTACCATTTCAGGACTGATATATGATGTTAAATCAATTATCTGCCTGCTGTTTTCTTTATCGTTTTTATTTTTCTTTTTCATAAAAAATCACCCCTGCATTATTCTTTGCAGAGGTGCGTTTTTTATTTATAATTTTTCAACATCAACAGCCGCAATTTTTTGCATAAATGCCTTTGGACTGATAATTTCGCCCATTTCAAAATACTCGTCCATATTCATATTAAAGTTATTTACATACACAGGCACATCATCATACTCCATATCAATATGAAGCACTTTTGCATCGGAAATGATACGGTTGACATCGCAGGAATTCAGATCATACTGTTTTTTAACGATAATTTCATGATTTCTTATATATTCAAGAGTAACGCTTCTTAAAGACTTTGAAACCGAAACATACTGCTTATCTTCTTTTGAAAGTGCCAGTGACATCGGCATCTGGGCAACCGCCTTGCAGGCACCTGAATTAACAAAAAACTCATTGATAAAGATAGATTCAAGTTTGCTTGTATCATCCGGCACAATAATTGCAAAAATATATTTTGAAAGTTTTTTGCCGTACAGATTTTTCATAAATTCTTTAAAATAATACTGACTTTCTGCTATTTTCTCAGCAAAACAGTGATAAAATGGGATATTAGGCATAGGATCAACAGACGGCATATTAAAAGTTTTGAATTGTTCGCTGTCTTTATCTTTAACCAGAATATTTGTATTTGTAATAATCATAGGAACTGTTTTTGGCATTTTCT
This sequence comes from uncultured Clostridia bacterium, assembly GCA_946555465.1. Taxonomy (GTDB): domain Bacteria; phylum Bacillota; class Clostridia; order Oscillospirales; family Acutalibacteraceae; genus Eubacterium_R. The sequence continues at coordinate 13,027 of CAMNST010000020.1, read as the reverse complement.
CGTCTCCCGACTATCCATTATATATGTATATATTTTACTACATACTATGCATCAAATCAATAAAATTTAAAATTTTAAAAAATATAGTGAAATGATTAGCAATATATGGTACAATAAGAAAAAATGAAAAGATATAGTGCGAAATATCGTGCTGTTTTTGAAAATCATTTTAAATAAAAAACGGCTGATACCTGTTGCAGGATTTGTTATTGTTCCCTATCCCCTGCAATATATCAGTTTATTTTATGAGCAGAAAGGCTACAGGATTATGTCAAATTCAAACGAAATAGATGATATTCTTAATGAAATAAAAAACAAGAAAAAGGATAATGAAGATTTAACTTTTTCATTTAAAGAAACAGAAAAAAATAATGAAAACAAAGCAGATAATACCGAAGAAGTTTTAATTGAACTTTCTCAAGATACAAAAACAGATAAAACACAAAACACAGGCAGTTTCATTGAAAATTCCGGTGATTTATTTTCTGTAAATGAAAATAACCGGATAAGTGCCGATTATAAAGAATATGAAGAAATTGACGGAGATGATAATATTATTAACCCTAAGAAAAATAAAGTAATCCTTATTGCAGTTGCTGCTGTTCTTATTATTGCCATTGCAGTATGTGTTATTTTTGCAGTTACAAAAAACAAAAATAAAGAAGAACCAACGACTACCGAAGCAACAACATCTCAAACCACTACTGCGGCTCCCGTTGTTGTAAAAAATCCAATGACAGGCAGCAGTGATTTCAACGCCGCTGCTGTCGGAAAAAGACCGGTCGGATTTGTTGTTGAAAATGCATATGCCGCAAGACCGCAATGGGGTATTGACGACAGTAAGTATTCACCCGACATTATCGTTGAAGGCGAAGTTGAGGGCGGCGAATCAAGAATGCTCTGGCTTTATGCCGACTATACTTCTCTTCCGTCACAAATAGGTCCTATGAGAAGCGCCAGACCGCCTTACATAAGATTTTCTCAACTTTTTGACGCAATATTTATTCATTGGGGTCAGAGTTCAACAAGCGGAAATTATTATGGTGCAGATTCTCTTTTCAGCGATGAAAATATTGACCACATTAATCAGATGACTTACAGCGATAAATACGGACTTTTCGGCAGAGACCGTTCAAGAAATGTTTCTTCAGAACACACAGGAATTCTTCACGGTGATAAACTTGCTCAGGCACTTGAGGATACAGACTTCCGATTAGAAGCGGATAAATCTTCATATACAGAGTTCAAATTTGCTGAAAAAGAACAGCCGCTGAGCAGCACTGTATGCAATTCAATAGGTGTTACTTTCTCAAACAGGTCAAAAACAAGAGACTGGACATACAATGCCGAAGACAAAATGTATCACAGCAGCGACTATGAAACAGATGTTGCAAGAAAAAACATTCTTGTTCTTTATGACACAACAGAATATGTTGACAAGGCCAATTACGGCGGCAGCGGAAGAACGGAAACATACTGCGACTATAAACTCTCAGGCGGTACAGGAAAACTTGCAAGTATGGGCACTGTTGAAGATATCACATGGACGGTTGAAAACGGTGTAATCGTTTTAAAAACTGCTGACGGCTCGGCTGTGGTTATGAATCCGGGAAAAACATGGATTGGTTACGCCTCTTCAAACAACGGCGGTAAAGAAACAATAGCATAATTAAAACATTAAGCAAAAAACACAGTTAATGAATTAAATCATTAACTGTGTTTTTTATTATACCTGACTTACCGAAAGTATGAAATCACTCAGCATTTTAACGTCAGTTTCATTAATAAGCCCATCATTGTTCAAATCAAATTCTGCTTTATAATCTCCGTCGCCTTTGCTTAACTGTTTCAGCATAACCGCGTAGTCCTTTGCATTGATATACTCATCATCAACAAAATCCATACCGGCAATGGAAATAACACCCAACGAGACATCATTATCATTTACAATGCACTGCACTCTCGCTTCAATACCGCAGTCATATTTGAATATCAGCGTATGCGTTCCATTGAGCAACTTAAATTCAAATTCACCGTTTTCATCAGTTGTCGCTTTTAGTGAATCCGCCGCAAACACATCAACACCCGCAAGCACATAATTACCGGCATGCTCTCCTGAGGCAGACTGAGCAAGAACTGTTTTTCCGGTAATTGTGTGGTAAGAGGAAAGACTTGGAAGTATTTCCGTGTAATCTTCACCGCAGTAAAGACATCTGTAATACTCCTCTCCCTCATCGTTCCATGTAGGTTCTTTTGTAACTGTCGATTGCCAGTCATGCGGTATCATTTCTTTATAACTGTCACGATATGTATCCGCACAGACAGAGCAGGTATATTCCGTATATCCGATTGAAATGCAGGTCGGGTTTATTACTTCAGCAATATACTTATGCCCCGGTGCACAATTAAAATATGTAAACAAGGCTTTGCAGTTATTACATTCAGATACACGGTATCCGTAACCGACACAGGTTTCATCAAGATTTCTGATAAGCGTCAAATTGCTGTGTTCACACTTTTCATCAGGAATATTCCCAATCGGTATACTTTTCTGTGCAGCATAAGCGGCCATAAAACTCTCTTCAGGTGCATTAACCGTCAATGCACTGCAGTTATAAAATGTACTATCACAAAATTTATCAACACTTTTTGAAACATTTAAAAACGACAATTCTTCACAGCAGTAAAACGCCTGGTTACATATCTTAGTCAGTTCACCGATCTGAAGATTTTTCAAAGAACAGCAGTTTTTAAAAACACCGGTTTCGGCAACAGTAACATTTGGCATATTAACACTTTTTAAACTGCGGCAGTTATAAAAAGCCATGTAATCACACTTTTCAACGCCCGGTGCTATAACGGCTTTTAAATTCGGGCAGTTTGCAAATGCAAAAGAACCTATTTCCCTCACGCTGTCAGGAAGAACAATTATTTCGGCATTTTTCTTTCCCATAAAACAGTTATTACCGATTTTTTGAACCGCATTTCCGTCAATATACGCAGGAACTTCTATCACCGCATCATCTGAAGAAGAATATGAAACCGTATTATAAATATTGTTCTCATCTGCATGCTCAAATATAAATCCACAGTCATTATTATGAACAGGGACCGAAAAAATCTGATATTCGCTCTTTTCCTTTTCGTCTGCATAAGCGATTGCCTTAATACTGCAATTTTTATTTACTGTAATTGTATCACCGTTTTTCGCATATTTTGTCAGTGCCTGCACGCCGTATTTTGCATTAGTGGGAAGAATAAAATTATCCTCTGCATAATAACTAACCTGTGCATCTTCATCACAGTGAAAAGTTATATATGCTTCCTGTTTATCAGGACTTCTTTCAATTTCGTAATCAAGATTCACCTGCTGAAGTTCTGAATTTATAAGTTTTTTTACTGCCGCATAAGCATCAACTATTACTTCACCCGGTTCATTTCTTCCGTTTTCAAACAGACATTCGCCTGTTTCCTGAGTAAGTTTTTGAATCTCTGATTTTGTTATATCAGGATTAACCGTTAAAAGCAGCGTAACTACAGATGCATAAATCGGGCTTGATAATGATGTTCCGGAACGGGCAATGATTCTTTCCGACATATCCATACAAGGTACCAACGTACCGGGGGCATAAATATCAACATATTTACCGTGTTTTGAAATGTCACCTATTTTTCTATAATAATTTGAAGCACCAACAGATATAACTTCATCAAAGCAGGCAGGATATAATACCCCAGTTCCGTTGGCGTTGCCGGCCGATGCAACAAAAATAATTCCCTGTTCACAACAGTAACGAACCGCTTCATGTTCACTTTTATTATCACCTACGCCGGAGAAACTGCAATTAATTATTTTACAGCCATCTGCAGCAGCAAGATAATATGCAGAAATGATCATTGCAGTGCTATAACAGCACCCCACCGGACCACATATCTGATAGGAATGAAGTTTAACATTATCCATCGTATTAAATATAATACAACTGGAAACAAGAGTTCCGTGACCCACTACATCCTGTGTTCCATCCGCAGCAAAGTCGTCATAAAATGTACATCCGCCTGCAAATCTGTCTTTTGTAAAAGAATTAATTGATATCCCTGAATCAACAATACCAACATGAATTTCCTTAAATTCATAGCTGGCGTTATATACCAGCCGCATTGCGTCATCCATATTGGTTTCTGTAGTGATAACATTTTGCACCTCATATGGATAACTAACCTCTTCACTGCAAAGACTGACTTCACATTCCGAATCTTTTTCAACATATTTTACATAAGGAAGAGAACCTAAATATTCCTGTGCATTCACAAGTTCTTCTTCATTTTCATACTGCAGAATATAAAGATTGTTGACCCCTTCTATTATTTCTGCCGCATTATTATCGGTTATTTTTTTCGATGAACTGACGATTAAACGGTTTGAAGCATCGTAATCTTTCCGAACCAGTTGCGATATATCATCTGCAAAGGCAACTGCTTCTTCACGTGTAATCGTTCTTTTAGGTATAAAACTAAAATCCGTATCCGCAATCACTGCCGCGAATGAACACAAAAGCGAAAATGTCAGAATTATTGCAACAACCTTTTTCAAAAAAACATCCCCTATTCACAAAAATTATATTTATATGATAGTGTCGGTTTTATTTTAAAGGTGACAAATAATTATAAAAAATATTTTTTTACGCCGAATTTCTCTCATATTTTACATATTAATCAAGTTATATAAAATGAAAGCAACAAAAGTTTATATATTAAATGGTTATAATATGAATGACAAAAGTAATTTTCATATATAAATTTTTGTAAAAATTTTTCAGTTTTAAAATCGAATACACTTCACAAACTATACTTGCGAGGGCGGGAAACGAAATTTTCAATACTGAAAAAAACAGATTAAATTTCATTTCAATTCCTTGCAATAAACAGAAAAAGAGGTGTATTTCAATGTCAAGCAACAAAAATGTAGTTCCAGAGGCTAAAGAAGCTCTCAACAGATTCAAGATGGAAGCTGCTCAGGAAGTAGGTGTTAACCTCAAGCAGGGTTACAACGGTGACCTCACTTCAAAGCAGGCAGGCTCAGTAGGCGGTCAGATGGTTAATATAATGTGTCCTGTACGAACGGTGCATTTCAACCGTGAAATCCGCACCATAAACGGGCATAATCTGCCAATTACATACGAATTCTGCATAGCTGTTTAAGCATATAACAAAAGCGTTGGAATTCCTCACTCCAACGCTTTATTTTTTAACTGCATTTCTATCACATATCTGACTCTGTCAATTATTTCATCATTATAATATTCTTTTAACTCATCAAGAATACGATCAACATCTGTCATTGAAAAGTCAATTCTCAATTGCTTTCCGTAAAGTTCCTGTGCAGCAGATACCTGTGCTTTGAAAGTACTGAACGGCTTTGCAGCAACTCTCATAATATGTTTATCTGTATCACCATCGAGCCAGAAACCATCTAAATCGGATAACAAGGCTAAACCCTGATCAAAATACGGGCATAATGAAAACACATTTGTATCAGGATTTCTGATAATTGCAATGTTATTCGTATGCCTGTCTTCATTGAGAAAGAATGCATCAATCTCAAGCATGGCTGTTAAATATTTGCCAAAGCCTTTGATATTTGTTGTCTCCTCAACAAAATCAACGGTATATTTAATTCTGTCTTTTGCATTATCAAATTCACGCAGTTTTCTGCTCAAACCTGTTTTTTCATAAAGCCTGTGCAATCGTTCCAGAGGAATCAGTTCGTCGCCTTTTTTCAAAAAATTATTACTGCAACAGCCGCTTCTGTTATGGTATCCGAACTCAATCTTAACAGGTTCATACGCAACAAAATTCGTAATATTCGTCTTTGCAAGTAATTTTGAAACAACTACCTCTGCCAATCCTTCATATCCCATATGGTCTGCCTTATACCAAATCCCATATACAAACCATTTGGGCTGATTGCCTTTGGAGGAGTGATTCGCACTTTCAATAATTTCGTTTTCAGATAATTTAATTTGCTGCATATTTAAACCTCATCCATTGATTATCTCCATATATTTTGCCTTTTGTTTGCTCTACAATCTGAATAGGGTCATAACTGTCAATGCCAAGTGCCTCTAAAACCGACTTTTTGTCCCCTCTTGATTTTGAAAAACATCTGTCAGCCAAGAACTCATTAAAGTCATCCCAAGTAGGGTTTTCATTAATGCCAAAGGCACGGTGCAAAATATCATCCGTTTTATTTGTTATCTTTATTTTTTCATTCCAAAAATCAACGAAAATAGTGGTACACACTGATGTTTTATACATAAAATCAATTCGCATACCGTATTTATCATAAAACGGTTCTCTCAAATATTTTGAAATCGTTTGACGGGATGTGCCAAAATGTTCTGCAATTTTTTGCTGTGAAATATTTTTTGCCTGCATCTCTCTCATTTCGTTTATTTGCTCTGATGTAAATGCTTTTTTCCTCCCGGCACCGCGATTATTTTTCTTGTTAACTTTTGAGGCAATTTTCTTCAGTTGTTCAACATCAGTAGTTCCGAATAATTCGTTGCATAACTCTTTATAATCAACATTCATAACAATCACCGTTTTCAATATATGTAAATTATTTAATTTAATTACATATTTATAATACAATAATAAAACTAAAATGTCAACATTATTAAATATATCATAGGCAGGCTTTAGTAAGTAATACTATCGCCTGCCGTTTTCACTTAATATTCAATATAATCTCTGATAAATCTTTCATACTGCCAATCCGGTCCGTTATCAAGCAAATCATAAACTAATTGCTTTAATTCACTTTTCTTTAATGAGTTGATATAGGGTTCTATTTTTCGCTCAATATCTTCTTTATATTGCTCTTGCTCCTCTATCTCTGCCATTAAATCACTATAATACTTTTCAGCCTCGTCAGGAAATGCAGTAAAGAAAAGTGCTATTTTATGCTTACAGCATCTTTTTGTACCTTCAGCATGCGGACAGGTACAGGTTGACCGTTTGGGATGATCCGTATCTATATAGATTTCATATTTCTCTTCATTGCTGCCTTCACAAACACCTACAAACTCCGTGTCGGTAATTTTATCACAATATAAAACCTTATCATTTTTATAATAATCATAACCACGCCATATAGATGTACTGCTTGCTATTGAATAAAAGCTCATATATTTTCCCTCATTTTTTCCATTCAGCTTATGAGATATTGATTTTCTTTTTTGCAATATTGTATTACTATAAGAATATAATAACTCTAACACATTTTCAAGATTTTTACTTTAACTTTTTATGCATAACTCAATGTTTTGTAATTTATGATAATATCAAATATTATCATAATATGTAAATTATAGTAAGTTTTACCAATTAATAATATAATATGTCCTGTACGAACGGTGCATTTCAACCGAGAAATCCGGACTATAAACGGACATAATCTGCCAATTACATACGAATTCTGCATAGCTATATAAATAGTCACTACATAACATAAGCCGAGAACGCTCTGTTCTCGGCTTTGCTGTTTAATTATCTTTTGTTTTCCTTTTTGCTTCTTTTTCGATTTGTTTTATATTCTGCAAATAGGCTTCTTCAACAGGTGAAAGATTTTGCACCTGATATTTTTGGTATTCACTCTTTGCTTTTGCTAATGCTTGTGCATGACTCACTTTTCCAGCATCTGTCAATAAATCTTCACCTGTTGCTTTCAGCAAATTATCAAGGTGATCAACATAATCACTCATATACATCGGATTATGGCGTATAGCCTGAATTTCAGCAAAATCAAAATATCCTGATACGATATTGTTTAATACTTTCAGTTCATCTTCGGTCAAATAATTCTTTGCTACGCCTATATCTTTTGCAGTTGGAAAATCGCCCGAAAAAGCTGTAAGTCCCATAAATGGTTTGTCCGCATCCGCACGCTCATATATAACCTCAGCGGCCGTATGACCATGTGCAGCGTAATGCAACTTGTTCTGCACCATTTTAAAGAAGGCTATTGATTCACTGCTTTTCGGATTATAGTCAACACTTGTTGCATAAAGATCAAGAACCTGACGATACATAACCTTTTCCGAAGAACGGATATCTCGAATTCTATCTAAAAGTTCTTTCCAGTAATTACCGCCGCCGAGATTTTTCAAGCGTTCATCATCCATGGTGAAGCCTTTAATCATATATTCTTTGATTCGCTCTGTTGCCCAGCGACGAAAATTGGTTGCAACAATAGATTTTACTCGATATCCAAGAGAAATAATCATATCAAGATTGTAATATGGAAGTTCTCTTACCACCTGTCTGCTGCCTTCTGTTCGAACCTGTCGGAATTTCCGACAAGTTGAACTTTCATCCAGTTCGCCTTCTTCATAAATATGCTGTATATGCTCAACAATATTTGTGCGTGAGGACTGAAACAATTCTGCCATCTGCTGTTGCGTAAGCCATACAGTTTCATCAACAAAGCGAACATCTATTTTTGTATCTCCATCATCAGTCTGATAGATTACAATTTCACCCTGATTTTCACTTGTAGATAATGTATCTTTATCAGCCATTTTACACTCCTGTATTTTGTGTTGGTAACATAATTATATATTAGTTTAATCGGCTTTTCAATGTACTTTACATATTAACACGATATTAGTTTTTGTACTATGTTCCAAAAAAGTATTAATTTCGAGGAGTTTTTGGAAATGAATCCAAAAACTTTTAAGTTCTATTTAACATTATTTTTTATATTATCAATATGCTCCTGTTTTACCTGTTCACTAACCTGTGAATACGGATAAAGCAAATCATATAACTTTTGAATATCAATATCAGAAATGATCGGTTCTTCGATAGGATTAAAAATCTTGCCTACTGCTGAATGTATATCGTTTCGCTTTATAACTTGAATATCTTTACTGTATAAAGTTATATCTTTCAAAGTACATCTTTCCGAAAATGCAATAATCGAATGAATCGGATAATCCTCTCCGATGATTTTCTTTAAAAATTTGATATGTAAATTGTTTTGCATTATAGGATTAAAGAAGTGTTCTTTATGGCTTTTTCCTTTTCCCTGTGGTAAAGTCTGTGTCCAGTTTTTATATTTCTCATTTCCAAAAATCCAACCGCTATAATTCTTACTTTCAAAAACGATTATTCCTTTTGGTGCAAGCAGCATAACATCTATTTCTGTTGTTTCGCCATTGTCTTTCGGAAGATAAACATTAAATAAAAAACCTGCAGCCTTTCTTTTCAAAAAATTGAAGTTGCTTGAATATTTGATATTCTCCATTTTTACCAATATCGTGAATTGTTCCAAAGTAAGAATTATTTGTACTTTTGTGATATGTAGTTTTATTGAAATTGTGTATTTTAAAAATTACAATCAATATCACAATCGCTATAACTAATAATAAAAATGACATAACACATCTCCTTACAAACCACTATTTTCAATGATACACATTATTACTATTATCAAAAGGATATACGGTTTTCAATATATTATCCTCTACTGTGAATATGTAAATAGAATTGCCGTAAAACTTTGCAACTGTTTCTTCGTCATAATGTTGCTCAGCAGATTCTAGTTTTACTCTTAAATCGCCCATTGCTCTGTCAGAAGTTTTTCCGTACTTAAAAGCATTGTTCATCAACTCAGTCTGCTTGTAACCAACTACCCCCAGTCTCTCCGTCATTCTCTGTGATGCGTGATTTGTCATAATTGGAACATTTTCAATTTGTTTTTGCTGCAGTGGAATATTTCTGGCAGGAGGTTGATATTCAGGCGGATTATAATTTTCACTGTCATTTTCTGATTTCGACTTGCCTGCTATAATAATAAGAACTATAAATGCAACTAAAACAGCAACTATAATCAGAAACCATACTATACTACTCACAGTATTTCCTCCATCAACTCAAATCGCTTAACTGTTTTTCCGTCAATTTCGATATCGTCATTCCACATAAATGCAGGTCTTGCCCATATTTTATCAGGATTATTGACATCCTGATAAATCACCATATCCTCAAGCGTTTCGCTATGCTTCGCAATATGCAAAACCTTATACATATTTCCTTTGTAATGTCGATATATTCCTAACTTAATCTTATTCATGATATTCACCGATAAATTTATATTATAATTTTTATCCAATGTCCAATTTTTAACTATTTTTTATTATATCATTATACAAAAATTCAAAACTTTTTACAACTGTGAATAATTGATATGATAATATTTCTACAAAAGCCACGAGTTATTTTACAGGTATAATTATACATGTACAAAAAAATGTACACACAGCAATAAATAAATTGATTTATTTGTCAAAAGACAATATATATGGTATTATTAGTATAAATGAAACTATTTATCGGGGGTTAATGATGAATAAACAACAGCTTGCTTCAAAAATATGGGAATCAGCAAATAAAATGCGTTCCAAAATAGAGGCTAACGAATATAAAGACTACATTCTTGGTTTTATTTTCTACAAATTTTTATCTACTAAAGAAGTTATGCTTCTTAAAAAAATGGGAATTACTGATGAAAGATTAAAAACTGTAGATGAAGAAAATGAAAAAGTGGTTAAATATTTGCAAAATCAAATCGGATATTTTATTGCATATAAAGATCTGTTTTCAACTTGGTTAGAAATGGGAAGAGATTTTGATGTATCAAATGTTAGAGATGCTCTTCAGGCTTTTACCACTTTGATTAGTCCAAACCATCAAAAAGTATTTGAAGGGATATTTAATACTCTGGAAACCGGTTTAAGCAAATTAGGCGAAACTGCACAGAAACAAACCTCCGCTATCAGAGATTTAATATCATTAATTGACGATATTCCTATGGACTTTCAGCAGGATTATGATGTATTAGGATTTATTTATGAGTATTTGATTAGTAATTTTGCTGCAAACGCCGGTAAAAAAGCGGGAGAATTCTATACACCTCATGAAGTTTCAATCTTGATGTCTGAAATCATTGCTCATCAATTAAAAAATAAAGAAAGAATTGAAATTTATGATCCGACAAGCGGTTCAGGATCGCTTTTGATTAATATCGGAAAATCGTTGTCCAAATATATTGATAGTAAAGATAATATCAAGTATTATGCACAGGAACTTAAGCAAAACACATATAATTTAACTCGTATGAATCTTGTTATGCGAGATATTTCTCCAAGCAATATCATAACTCGTTGCGGAGACACTCTTGCCGATGACTGGCCCTATTTTGATGAAAATCATACATATAATCCCCTTTTTGTTGATGCTGTTGTATCAAATCCCCCTTACTCTCAAAATTGGGAACCAACTGATTTAACAAAACATGATATTAGATTTAGAGAGTATGGTGTTGCACCAAAATCAAAAGCGGACTATGCCTTTTTGCTTCATGATTTATATCATCTTAACAGCGGTGGAATAATGACTATCGTCTTGCCTCACGGTGTACTTTTTAGAGGTGGAGAAGAAGGTGACATAAGACGGAACTTAATTGAAAAAAATAGAATTGATGCGATAATTGGATTACCATCTAATATTTTCTTTGGCACAGGAATTCCAACAATTATAATGGTGCTGAAAAAGGAAAAAACGGATACCGATATACTTATTATAGATGCTTCTAAAGGCTTTGAAAAAGAAGGTAAAAATAATAAATTGAGAGCCTGTGATATTAAAAAAATTACAGACACAATTATTAGCAGAGTATCAATACCAAAGTTTTCTAAACTTGTTTCCCGAGATGAAATAAGAGCAAATGAGTACAATTTAAACATACCAAGATATGTTGACTCATCAGAACAATCAGAGTCATGGGATATTTACGCGTCAATGTTCGGTGGTATTCCCGCTTCAGAAATTGATGAATTTAAAGAATATTGGTCTGCTTTTCCGGGATTAAAAGAAAACTTATTAGAGAAAATAAACGATTCGTATTATTCTCTGAAATCAGAAGAGATAAACGAAACTGTTAACAAATTTGCTGATATACTACAATTTAAGAATGACTTTTCCATGGCATTTGACACATTTGGGGCTCAGCTGAAAAGCAGACTGATTGACAATATGCTTGAAGTAAATATTTATAAAGAGGAAAATGAAATAAGCGATATCATTTTTAATAACTTAAAATCTATTCCTCTCATTGATAAATACGAAGCATATCAGCTTCTTGATGATGAATGGCGTAAAATATCCATTGATCTTGAAATTATACAAACTGAAGGAAAGCCTGCAATTACGCAGGTTGATCCCAATATGGTAATGAAAAAGAAAAACGGAAAAGATGTCGAAATTCAGGAAGGCTGGAAAGGACATATCATTCCTTTTGATATTGTACAGCAACTATTATTTACAGATGAACTTAAATCTATTAGCCAAAAAGAATCTCGCTTGCTTGAAATTACTTCTGAAATACAAGAAGTATTTGATTCTTTAACAGAAGAAGAAAAAGAGAAAGATTTTGTTAATGATTCAAAAGATGCATTTGTAAATTCTCAAATAAAAAAATCAATAAAGTCCGAAGACTTTGATGATGAAACAAAAGAAAAATTAAAATCGGTTGACAAACTGCTTGATGAAGAAAAACCGCTCAAAAAGTCCGTAAAAGAGGAAAGCGCAAAATTGCATTTAAAAACAAAAGAAGCAATTGAAAATCTTTCAGAAGATCAGGTTACCACTTTACTTGAACTAAAATGGATTACGCCATTAACAGATGAACTGAACAAACTGCCTGATGCAATTATTAACAGTTTAATATCATTATTAAAGGCAAAAATGAATAAATATTCAGTCACTTTTTCTCAGCTTGATCAGGAAATAAAAGAGGCTGAAAAATCACTTTCTTCAATGATTAATGATTTAAGCGGAAATGACTATGATATGCAGGGATTACGGGCATTTCAGGCACTTTTAGGAGGTGAGTAGTATGGGTGAAAATAACACACCTCAAATAAGATTTAAAGGTTTTACTGATGCTTGGGAACAGCGTAAG
>CAMNST010000019.1 GCA_946555465.1 uncultured Clostridia bacterium | reverse complement strand
GCGAAGAGATTTTCAATCTTGTTAACGATGCAAGCAGAGTAACTTTTGAAAATACCGAAATCGTAAACGCAGCAGAAAATGCATAATAAAACAGTATTTAATTGAGATTATGTAAAAGTATATATTTAAAAAGGGAAAGGATACCTTTTAGGTATCCTTTTTCTTTGTTTAGCATAACTGTTGAAACTGTATAAGCGAAACTGAAATTTTTGTTGAAAAGTATTGCAGCAAATAAAAATATATTTCTGCAATATTTATATTTTATCAGCATAAGTATTAATGGTGATAAAAATGAAAAAAATAAATTTTAAGGAAAAGATTAAATCTGATGATTTTGATTATTGTTTTGGAAAACCGAGAATAGAAATGGCAGGACAGGAGTGCCTTGTTGACGGACTTCAGAGCATTCTTGAATATACAGATACAAAAATAATTGTCAGCCTCGGAACAAAAATAATAACTTTTTTCGGCGACGGACTTCATATAAATTCCTTCACACGGGAAGGTGCAATCGTTGAAGGAAATATTATTTCTATGGAATTTTCCGAGTGAGTGATTATATTTATGATAAGTTTTTTCAGATGGTTATTCGGATACGTTAAATTTTCATTTTCAAAAGGTTTCAGAGAAGGATTTTTAAATGATTGTTTTTCAGAAGGAATAGAAATCAGAAATGTTGAACTTTATGACAATGGATTTACGGCTTACTGCAATGTAAAAAAATATAAATCGCTGCACCGTATTGCACTTGCTCACGGAGGAATTATAAAAGTGCAGCAGAAAAAAGGACTGCCTTTTATTTTGCTGCCCCTGAAAAACAGACTGGGATTTTTTTCGGGTATGATTGCTTTTATTATGATAATATCATTTCTCAGTTCATTTATATGGGAGGTTGAAATAACAGGCTGCAGCAGATTGAGTCAGTCTGTTATAGAAACATATCTTGAAAATAATAATTTTAAATCGGGCACAATGTGGAGCAGTGTTGACAGGGATGATATGTGCTGGCAGTTGATGAGTGCGTTCGATGATATTGCATGGGTTCATATCAATAAATTCGGTGCCAAGGCAAGAGTGGAGATAAATGAAACCACACAGAATACCGAAGCAGATGAAGACAAACTGAAAGGTATAGATATTTTCAGACGTGAAATTCAGACAGTTGCCTATAGGGAACAAAAAAATATTTCAATAAAAGACAGCAAAAATTTTAATAAACTGGTGTTTTTTTCAGCGAAAATACCGCTTTATTTTAACAAAACTTCGGGGGATATTAGCGAACTGAGTGAAAAGTATTTAAAAATAAAAGATGTTACTTTGCCGATTGGGATTGAAACATCAACCGAAAAATATCTCATATCATCATCTCAGACGCTAAGCGATGATGAAGTCAAGGCTCTGGCAAGAAAAAAACTTACATATGCCGAAAGAGAAGAACTTGAAGATTTTGAAATTATTAATAAAAATGAGGAAATACAGTTAGACGATGATAAATGTGTGATAAGTGCTTCATATATAGTCAGAAGAAAATAATTTATCACTTGAAAGGTATTAACAGGTATGGTAAAATAATACTCAATATAGCAATATATTTTGTTTTACTAAGGAGGTAAATATATGCAAATGACTTTTCGCTGGTTTGGCAAAGAGAAAGATACTGTTTCTCTTGAGCAAATCAAGCAGATTCCGGGAGTTGTTGGTGTTGTTCCTGCTCTTCATTATCTTCCTGCCGGTGAGGCTTGGGAAATGGATGATGTTCAGAAAATGTATGATGAGATTACTGCTGCCGGTCTTACAATGGAATGTATTGAAAGTGTAAATGTTCATGAGGATATAAAACTCGGACTTCCTACACGTGAAAAACTTATCGAAAATTATAAAACTTCTATCCGCAATCTTTCAAAAGTTGGTGTAAAGGTAATCTGTTATAATTTTATGCCTGTTTTTGACTGGACAAGAACCGATCTTTATATGCCGCTTCCTGACGGTTCAACCTGTCTTTGTTACGACGGAAAACAGGTTGAAGGAAAATCTCCCGAGGATATGTTCCGCGAGATTGATGATAATTCAAATGGCTATGCCATGCCCGGCTGGGAAAGTGAAAGAATGGGCGAAATCAAGGAACTTTTTGAAAAATATAAAGATATTACTGCAGATGATCTGTGGGCAAATCTGAAGTATTTTCTTGAAGCAATTATGCCAGTATGCGAAGAGTGCGATGTTAAAATGGCTATTCATCCGGATGATCCGCCGTGGCCTATTTTCGGGCTCCCCAGAATTATCACGGGGAAAGATGCCATTGAAAAACTTCTTAATATGGTTCCAAGCAAATATAACGGAATTACACTCTGCACAGGTTCTTTGGGTGCAAGTCCTGATAATGATATGGTTGAAATTATTAAAGCGGCAGGAGACAGAATTTACTTTGCTCATCTGCGCAATGTTTCAATCAATAATCAGTGGTTCAACGAAACTGCACACGAAAGCAGTGCGGGTTCGCTTGATATGTATGAAATTGTTAAAGCACTCCAGGAAGTTGGGTTTGACGGATACGTTCGTCCTGATCATGGCAGAATGATTTGGGGTGAGGTGGCTCGTCCCGGTTACGGCCTTTATGACAGAGCACTTGGAGTAAGTTATCTTAACGGACTTTGGGAAGCAGTTGAAAAAAGCAGAAAGGAAGTTAAATAATGTTTAAACACGAAAATTTAAAAGGCAGAGTTGCTGTTGTTACGGGCGGCGGCGGAATTCTTTGTGCCGCATTTGCAAAAACTCTTGCCAAACAGGGCTGCAAGGTAGCCGTTCTTGACCTTAATGAAGAGGCTGCTCAGAAATGTGCAGATGAGATAAATGAAAGCGGCGGACAGGCTATTGCTGTTGGATGCAATGTTCTTGACCTTGACTCAATGGAAAATGCAAGAGCATTGATAAATGAAAAACTCGGAACCTGCGATATCCTTTTAAACGGTGCGGGGGGAAACAATCCAAAGGGTTCAACAACGAAAGATACGCTTGAAAAAATTGACCTTGTTCAGAAAGACGAAAACATTAAAACTTTCTTTGATCTTGACCCTAATGGAATAAGTTTTGTATTTAATCTGAATTTTCTCGGAACTCTTATTCCGACTCAGGTTTTTGCAAAGGATATGGCGGAAAAAGAAAAGGGAACAATCATTATGATAACCTCAATGAATGCTTTTCGCCCTCTTACACGCATTCCGGCATACAGCGCTGCAAAGGCCGCTGTTAAAAACTTTACTGAATGGATGGCAGTTCATTTTGCTCCTCTCGGTATCAGAGTTAATGCTATTGCTCCGGGATTTTTCTCTACAAAGCAGAATGCAACGCTTCTCTGGAACGAAGACGGAACGCCTACCGCAAGAACAGGCAAAATTCTTGCCGCAACGCCTATGGACCGCTTTGGTGAGCCGGAAGAACTGTCAGGAACGCTTTTATTCCTTTGTGACGAAGAATATTCCGGTTTTATTACAGGTGTAAATATTCCTGTTGACGGCGGATTTAATGCTTATTCAGGGGTATAATTTGCTAAACTCGATAGCAATAGGTTAGAAAATTGTAAGATTTATAAGTTTCGGGGCGGCATTTTGGTCGCCCCTTATATTGTTTATGAGGTGAATTATGGCTTCAAAGAGAAAAAAGAAAATTGCAGCAGCAAGTGTATCGCTTGTTGTTTTGATTGTTGCAGTGGTTCTGCTTTATTATTTTTTCGGAGTAGTCGGTGTTGAGAGCAAAAGGGTTTATTCCGAAAGTGATGCTGTAAACAGCAATATAAATACCGGTGCAACAGTTATTGATGATAATATAAAATATCAGAGTATGAACGGTTTCGGTGCTTCTGCCTGCTGGTGGGCACAAGATGTTGGCGGCTGGGAAAACAGAGATGAAATACTTTCCTATCTTTATGATGAAGAAAAGGGAATAGGTCTTAATATTTACCGTTATAACCTCGGCGCAGGCTCAAGTGAAGATGAGAGTATCTGGGTTGAGTCAAAACGCACAGAATGCTTTTTGGGTGCTGACGGTACATATAATTTTGAAAATGATGCAAATGCACAGTTGTGCCTTGCTGCAGCAAAGAACATGGCAGGCGATGATTTGCGTGTTTCTCTTTTCTGCAACAGTGCGCCTGTAAGCCTTACAAAGAATGGTTTTGCTTACTGTTCGGCAGAAAAGGATGAAAATGCTCCGTGGATAAGTAACCTTGATGCGTCAAATTATGAGCAATTTGCCGATTTCTGTTATGAAGGTGCAAAATGGTTTATAAATAATGATTACAGAGTTACTTCTGTTTCTCCGATTAATGAACCCCAGTATGACTGGAAAGCATGGTATAACGAAGACGGTTCGGTTTCTGCAAAGCAGGAGGGCTGCTATTATTCAAAAACGGATGCAACTGCGCTTTACAATGTAATGATTGACAGATTTGAAGGATCTGAAGTTGATAAGAGCGGCTGCAAAATTTCGATGTTTGAGTCTGGTTGTGCCGAGGGGAAAGGCACTACCTGTGCGGCTTACCTTGATTGTCTGCTTGGAAAAGGACCGAAATATGTTTTTGAAAATAAAAATCTCAGAAATTACTTTGATTGTGTAAGTCTGCATTCTTATTGGTCATCTGCCGATACCAAAAAGCAAACAGCAGAATATCTTGCCGATAAATATTCAAATTATGATGTTGTCTGCACAGAATACTGCCAGATGACAGGCGATGAAAACACAGGTGTGTTTGACTTGATATCTAAGGAAGAAAACGGAACGAACGGCATGACAATAGAGTACGGTGTGGCAATGGCAGATGTTATTGTTGACGACCTTACAATTTTAAATGCAAAAGAATGGGATTGGTGGACTGCCTGTTCCTATGGTATTTATCCTGACGGACTTATTTATATTAATGCAGATAATCATAGTGATATTCAACTTTCAAAAAGACTCTGGTGTCTCGGTAACTTTTCAAAATTCATTGAAGAGGGCGCAGTAAGAGTTGCGTGCAGTTCAGGTGTTGAAGATGTTTCAAGTTGTGCTTTTGTTAATGATGATGGCAGCAAAGTTGTAGTTTATGTTAACAATACCGATTCAAATTTAACAACCATACTTAATGCATCTTCTGATTACAGCGTTTATACAACCAGTGCAGATTATGACCTTGAAAAAACAGCAGAAGGTCAAAGCGGAGATGTTACGGTAAATCTTCCTGCAATGTCAGTTGTAACGGTAGTTATGAAATAAATCAGTATTTGTTTGCCCCAATTATATGGATTCCCTGAGCGGAAATATAGTGGTATGTGTTCAAATTTCTCATATATGCATCATCTGTGTGTGCAGCAACAAGAGGTGTGCCTAATTCAAATCCGGTAACAATCAGTGTATGATAGTATTCTATACCGTTATTAAGAATGATGAAGTCACCTGTCTCAAGATTGGAAACAGAAACGGCTGTTGCGAATGGCCCTTCGCCTTTGTTGTGAATCATAAAGCGCCTGAAATATTCTGCACCGGACCATGCAGCAGCACGGTCGTCAGGTGAGTTATAATACCATCCGGTATCCTTTTCATAATTCATAATTCCAACCCCGGCGAAAAGACATTGTGATGCAAAGTTTGTGCAGTCTCCTCCTATTCCGTCAAAATTAAGATAATTGTTATTTCGTGCTCTTGACCATTTTTCAGCATAGTCAAGAGCACTTTTTCTGTTGTAATTTATAAAATGCATATGATTTCTCCTGCGATATTTAATATATCCCATATATATGCAAAAATAAAAAAGGGATTACACTTTAATTTAGGTGCAATCCCTTTTTATGGTTTTATTTTGTGTGTTCATCAAGTGTCAGGTAATATGCCTCAAGAAATTCTTTTTTAAAGTATTTTACTTCTTCAAGAGGTATTTCCTCAATTAATTTTTCCTGCGCTTCAAGTGCTTTTTCAAATTCAAGGTTTCCCATACGGTGTTCCTCAATACATTTGATTAAAGCGCTGATTTTATCGGCTGATTTTACAAGCGCCCAAAGTTCCTTGTCTTCTTCGGTTTGTTCAAACATGGGAATATAGTCTTCTCTGAATTCTTCCGGAAGCATGGAAAGAAGCCTTTCACCTGCAATATGCTCAATGTCTTTATAAACATTTTTTATATCATCGTTATAATATTTAACGGGCGTAGGCATATCGCCTGTGATAACTTCTGTTGTATCGTGGTAAAGTGCGAGCAGGCACGCACGCTCACAGTTATATTTTTTGCCGAATTTTTTATTTCCGATAAGTGCAAGCGCGTGGGCAATAACAGCAACTGAATGGCTGTGTTCAGATATGTTTTCCCTCTGTGTGTTTCGCATTAACGCCCATCTGTCGATGAGTTTCATACGATTGACCATTGCAAAAAAGTTACTGCTCATCAGTTCCCTCCGAAACAGCAAGGTTGATACCGAGTTCATTCAACTGTATATCGTCAATCGTGCTTGGGGCGCCGCTCATCGGCTCGCTTGCATTCTGAACTTTCGGGAATGCGGTAACATCACGCAGGCTGTCGGCACCGCAGATAATCATTGCCAGACGGTCAAGACCTATGCCCATACCGCCGTGAGGAGGTGATGCATAGTGATAAGCCTCAACAAGGAAACCGAATTTGGCATCAATTTCTTCCTGCTCCATTCCGAGAAGTTCAAACATCTTGTTCTGAAGCGTGCAGTCGGTAATTCTCATAGAACCTGATGAAAGTTCTGTTCCGTTCAAAACAAGGTCAAATGCCTTTGCCCTTACTTTGCTCTTATCTGTATCAAGATATTCAATACATTCTTCCATAGGCATTGTAAACGGATGGTGCATTGCAATCCATTCACCGCTCTCCTCATCCTGTTCAAAGAACGGCATTTCAGTAATCCAGAGATAGTTCCATTTGCCCTGAGGAATTATATCAAGTTCCTTAGCAACAATAAGACGAAGTGAGCCGAGAATGGAAAGAGCAGCAGAAGTTTTATCCGATATGATAAATACACAGTCTCCCTTTTCGGCACCGAGTTCGGTGATAAGTGCATCCAGTTCGCCCTCTTTAAGGAATTTTGCAAAAGAGCAGTTAGGCGCGTCATCTGCCCAGCGGATGTATGCAAGACCTTTTGCCCCGATTCCCTTAGCGTGTTCGGTGAGTTTGTCTATTTTCTTTCTTGTGTATACAGATGCGGCATTTTTTGCAACGATTGCTTTAACTGAACCGCCGTCTGCAACAGCATTTTTGAATACAATAAAATCTGTTTTATCTGCCCATTCGGTAATATCGTTTATAAGCATATCAAAACGGGTATCAGGTTTATCGGAACCGTATTTTTCCATTGCCTCAGCAAAAGTCATGCGGGGAAGAGGCATGGGAATATCTGTACCTACGGTTTCTTTCATAAGTTTTGCGATAAATCCTTCAGCCATATCCATAATGTCATCTGTGTCAACAAAAGACATTTCAAGGTCAATCTGTGTAAATTCAGGCTGTCTGTCGGCTCTTAAATCTTCATCTCTGAAGCAGCGGGCCAACTGGATATAGCGGTCAAATCCCGCTACCATACAAAGTTGCTTGTAAATCTGCGGAGACTGGGGAAGAGCGTAAAATTTTCCGTTGTGAACTCGTGACGGAACAACATAGTCTCTTGCACCCTCGGGAGTTGATTTTATCATCATCGGTGTTTCAATTTCAATAAAATCATTGTCATAAAAATAATCTCTTGCAATTTTTGCAATTTTATGGCGCATTAAAATATTTTGTGTAAGTTTTTGGTTTCTGAGGTTAAGATAACGGTATTTGAGTGTTACATCATCGCCGACTTTTTCGCTGTTCATGATTTCAAAAGGCGGTGTTTCGGCCTTTGAAATAATTCTGAATTCTTTAACGGCAATTTCAATTTCACCTGTAGGTATTTCCTTGTTTTTGCTTTCTCTTTCGCAGACTTCACCAACAGCAGCAACAACGTATTCTGCTCTTACAGACTGTGCTTTTTCAAAAATTTTTCTGTCTGTTGTGTCGGTAAATGAAAGTTGAACAATACCGGTTCTGTCTCTCAGGTCGATAAATATAAGGTTTCCGAGATCTCTTTGTCTCTGGCACCAGCCGAAAAGAGTAACTTCTGTGCCGACGTTATTGATGTTTAATTCGCCGCAGTAATTTGTTCTTTTTAATCCTTTAATACTTTCTGCCATTTTTTATTCCTCGTTATCACTGTTATTGTTAAGACCGAAAAGTGAACCGAAATCAAATTCTTCGCCGTTTATTTCCAAATCGGAAAGTTGCTGCGAAAGTGAAGTGTTATAAAAACCGCTTACAAAAGTTTCAAGTGCAATTTCGGTTTCTTCGCCGCTTGTCATATTTTTTAATTTTGCTATGCCTGTTTCAACTTCGTTATCACCGATAACTATATTGAATTTGGAACCGAGTTTATCGGCATATTTCATCTGGGCTCTTATTGAACGCTGGTTTAAATCCATAACTGCCGAGAAACCTTCACTTCTCATATCTTTTGCAATTTCAACTGCTTTGAGCGTTGCTTTTTCACCGAGCGCTGCAATGAAAAGATCGGGAACGCCTGCGTCCGGAAACGGTGCATTCTGCGCCTCCATCAGAAGCATAAGTCTTTCAAGACCCATTCCGAAACCAAGAGAAGGTGTTTTCTGACCGCCGAGTTCATCAACAAGACCGTCATACCTTCCGCCGCCGCAAACAGTACCCTGTGCACCGATAGAATTTGAAACAAATTCAAAAACTGTTTTTGTATAATAATCAAGACCACGTACAATTTTTGGATTGATAGTATATTCAATATTCTGGGCTTTCAGATAATTCTGAACTTTTTCAAAATGTTCTTTGCATTCGTCGCAGAGGTAGTCAATAACTACAGGGGCATCTTTTGCAATTTCAGAGCATATCGGACTTTTGCAGTCAAGAATACGCATCGGGTTTCTTTCAAGCCTGTCCTGACAGGTGGCACAGAGTTCGTCTTTTCTGCCATAAAAATATTCTTTAAGAGCCTTATGGTATTCTGCTCTGCATTCGGGGCATCCGATTGAATTGATTTCAAGGTTTAAATCTTTGATTTCAAGACTGTCAAAAACAGATTTTGCAAGTGCAATAATTTCTGCATCTGCAAGAGGGGATGCTGTTCCGAAACATTCAACACCGAACTGGTGGAACTCTCTGAGTCTGCCTGCCTGCGGTTTTTCATATCTGTAACATGATGTAAGATAGCATACTTTCTGCGGCAGTGTTTCATTGCAGAGACCGTTTTCAAGATATGATCTTACTGCACCTGCCGTGCCCTCGGGTCTTAATGTGATTGAACGTCCGCCTTTATCATCAAAAGTGTACATTTCTTTCTGAACAACGTCCGTTGTGTCACCTACACCGCGCTGAAAAAGTTCTGTGTGTTCAAAAACAGGTGTTCGTATTTCTTTATAGCCGTATTTGTCAGCAGTGTCAAGACAGGTTGCTTCAATATATTGATTTTTGTGAACATCTTTCGGCAAAACATCTTTTGTTCCTTTAATTGCCTTTGTAACAAGTGCCATAATTACCTCCTGAAAGTGTAATCTTGTTATTCTATCAAATCAAGAAAATCGGGTGAGTTTTCGGCTCACCCTTGTTTTTTCATTATTTTGCAGGGTTGTATCGCGGGTTGACAATTTCGCGCCATTCAAAATCGCCGCGCTCAACACCGCGGATAAGTGCTTCTGCCGTTGCAATATTGGTTGCGAAAGGAATATTGTGAACATCGCAGAGCCTTAACAAGTCGTTGTCGTTAGGCTCGTGAGGTTTTGGAGAAAGCGGATCACGGAAGAAAATGAGCAAATCAATTTCATTGCATGCAATTCTGCTGGCAATCTGCTGACCGCCGCCCTGACTTCCGGAAAGGAAACAGTTAATTTTAAGACCGGTTGCTTCTGATACAAGTTTGCCGGTTGTTCCCGTTGCGCAAACATCGTGACGACTTATTATTCCGCAGTAGGCTATGCAAAACTGGACAAGTAATTCTTTTTTTGCATCATGAGCAATAAGTGCAATGTTCATAATTGTACCTCCGTAAATTTTTATTTTAAAATATATTAGCACAAATTGTATGATTATTCAACAATTATTTAATATGCGTCTAATATAAAAGTATGCCTGATTTCTGATTGTTTTTTGCATCTGTATTATTCTGATACCAGTAGTCAATTATGGCTGATGTCATTTCTGCTGTTTCAGAACCTGAACCTGCAAGTTCAACAACGGAAGAAACGGCAATTTCGGGATTGTTATACGGTGCATATGTAATAAGAAAACCGTTGTTTCTTTTAATCCCGTTAACGATAACTTCCGATGTACCTGTTTTGCAGGCAACCTGAGTATCCATTTGGTCAAAAATGGTACTTGGTCCGCCGTTTGTTGCAACAAGGCGCATACCCTGATGAACCTGATCTATTGTATTTTCGCTTACATCTACTGTTTCAGCAATATTCTTGCTTTTTTCATTAACAACACCCGTTGAAGCAGTAATAACCGATTTTACAAAATGCATTTCGTAACGTGTTCCGCCGTTTGCAATGGTTGAACAGTAGTTTGCAAGTTGAAGGGGAGTGAATAAGTTGTCACTCATACCGATGGCTGTAAGCATTGTGTCACCTATACGCCATGTTCCGCCTGCGTTTTCTCTGTTTTCAGGTGATGAAAGATTACCTGATGACTCCGCTATTTCAACACCTGTTTTCTGACCGAGACCGAATGCGGCAGCGTATTCATCAACTTTGTTTATGCCTGTATCAAGGGCAGCGTTATAGAAAAACATATTGCAGGAATCTTTTAGTGCTGTTCTGACATTTTCTGTTCCGTGGGCATTGCCGTGAAGACATTTGAATTCCTGACCGAAAAATTCTTTTACACCTTCGCAGGTATATGTTGTTGACGGAGTTATTGAACCTGATTCAAGGGCAGCACACGCGGTTACGGGCTTGAAGGTTGAACCGGGTGCATAAGTACCCATTGCAAATCTGCTCCAAAGCGGATTTCTCGGGTTTTTTGATAACTCATTATATTTGTCATAATAATCGTTCAGGTCATAGGTAGGGTATGAAGCAGCGGCAAGAATGTCACCGCTGTTGCAGTCTTCAACAACGACTGCGCCTGCAGATGATGCACTGTCTACCGAATCACATACTTCTTTGAGTTTGTTCTGCGCTAATATCTGCAAATCACGGTCGATAGAAAGAACTATCGTGTTGCCCTGAATTGGTTTTTTTGTAACCTCTTCCGTAACATTACCGTTACGGTCAACCGTAACAGTAAGTTCGCCGGGTGTTCCGCGAAGTTCGCTTTCCATTGCTCTTTCAATACCTGATTCGCCAATCTGGTCGGTTATATTATATCCCGACTCTTTTTTTTCTTCATATTCTTCGGCATTGATTTTTCTGACAGTTCCGAGAATATGCGGCGCAACCGTGGAGTCAACATATTCTCTGTATGCAACGGTTTTAACATCGGCACCGAGATAGGTAACCTGATCTTCTTTAATCTTGGCTACGGTTTCATTGCTGACCTCATCTGCTATTGTAACAGGATTTTCATAGGAAAATAAAAGCCTTGTAAGTTCATATCTTATGTTTCCTATTTTGAGCGACATTTCTTTGTCATATCCCTCAATTTCATATTTTTCAATAACGGCGTCATAGCAGTTCTGTGCTGTTGCATAAGGCTGAAGATTAAGCATATCGGCACTTTTCATTGTTGCAATATCGGTTTCGTCGTCGGTAAAAACAACATTACCGCCTGAATCAAATTCAAGAGGAAGATTCTGTGCAAATTCTTCATTGTTTGACTCAAAAAGTTTTATCAGATTGTATATGATTTTGTTTCGCTGCGCATTGAAGTTATCACCGTTTTTCTGTGACGGAAAATATAATGCGTTTAAAATAATGGAGTTACCCTGTTTGTTTGTAACAAGCGAATTACCGTTTCTGTCAACAATTTCTCCTCTTGCGGCTTCAATGGGAATGATATATGTATCTTCTGTGTTATTCTGCGACATATAGTATTCATTATCGCGTATTTGTATTTTATAGAGGTCATAGGCAAAACCTGCAATGATTGCAGCAATCAGAACAATAGCAATGGTGCTTCTGCTGCTTTTGTATCTGTTTTTCACTTTTAACCTCCTGTAATTTTATTATTTATGTCAGAAATTTTGTTTCTGAATATGATTGAGTTTCTTTTTTATTTTGTTAATAACAAACCATATTGCCGGTGTCATAACGACTGTGTATATAAAGCAGGGAATGTAGAAAGATAAAATTGTAATTTCCCCTGCATTTACACCTTTTATGACAATAAAACACAGCCAGTAGACAAAACAGTATATTGCCGACGAAAGCGAAACACAAAGCATATTTGTTATGAAAGTGTCACGCGCAATATACGAAACAAAGGCTGATACAGCAAAGCAGAATAATGTAATGATTATGCAGTTGAAACCCATATGAACTGCACTTGTAATATCCCACAGCAGTCCTGCAAATAAGCCGAGGAGAGATGCGCTGAAAATATCTTCTCCCATAGCAATTATAACCGCCACGGGAATAAGCAGAAAACATCTTGCTCCTGCAATTTCCGGAAAAAGACCGGAAACATTCTGCAAAAGACTTGCTCCTGCAATTATTACAATATATGTAAGGTATTTGGTAACTTTCTGTTGCTTTGTCAGTTCCATTAATCTGCCTCACTTTCAGCTGTGAAACCTGTCAGAACAAAACATTCGCTCAGTTTTTCAATATCTGTTCCCGGCTGAACTGCGGCATAAGTTGAAATGTTTGTCACTTCATCACTTATTTCTTTAACCGTTCCGATTATGATTCCTTTTGGCATGGCGGAACTGATTCCTGCTGTTGCTATAATTGAGCCGTAAGATATTTTTGTTGATGTATCCAGATTTTCAAATTTGCAAAGTCCGTTTTCGGCAAGTTTTGCATCACCTGTAACATAACTGAGTTCTTTTGTGCTTATGTCATATGCCGAAACACTGAAATCAGGGTCAATAACTGAACAGACAACGCTGTATGTAGGATATGCTTTTTTGATTACGCCGACAAGATATTTGCCGTAAAGAACTGCATCGCCGTCTTTTACACCGCTTGCCAAACCTTTGCTTATTGTAAATGAACAGTAAGGATTGGCACTGTCTCTGCCGATAACCGAAGCCTGAGTATAGTTGAAATCGGGATTGTCCTCTTTAAGTTCGAGTGCTTCTTTGTAAAGTTCGTTCTGGTCTTTCAGGTTTTCATAATCGGCAAGTTGTTCCTGCAGTTCGCCGAGTTGTTTCTGAAGACTGTCTATCTGAGACTCGTATTCGGTATTTCCTTTGGCGTTGTCTGATATTCTGTCAATACCATCGGAAATTTTTCCTGCAACCCAGTGTGCCGGAGCAAAAACTGTTCCGATTACACTTGACTGGGCTGTTTCGCCGTGACCGTTGACAGCGCAGATAAGCATTCCCGCAAGCAGCAGGCAGAGTATTCCCACGATTAACTTAAAACGGCTGCTTTTAAAAAGGTCTTTCATTCATATCTTTTCCTTTAGTTAAAATCTTCTGAGTTTTATTGAAGCGCCCGCCGCAACGCAGTTCATTGGGTTTTCGGGAATATGTACTTCAATATTCGTTTCCTGTGAAATTAATTTCGCAAGCCCTCTTAACTGGCTTGAACCGCCTGTAAGGTAAATTCCTTTGTCAATAATATCTGCGGCAAGTTCAGGTAAAGTTACCTCAAGCGTTTCTTTTATTGCGGATATAATGCGGCTTACGGGCTCGCTTAATATTTCTCTTACCTGTTCAGATGTAATTTCAATGCTTTTCGGAAGTCCGTTTGAAAGGTTGCGTCCTCTTACATTCATTGCACCTTCACCGTCATAAGGTGCTGCAGAACCGAGTTTAAGTTTAATTTCCTCAGCAGTGTTTGTTCCGATAAGCAAATCAAAGTCTTTTTTCAGGTAATTTACGATTGCTTCGTCAAATGCATCTCCGCCGACCTTTATGCTTTTGCATGCTGCAATTCCGCCGAGACTGACAACCGCAACATCACAGGTTCCTCCGCCGATATCAACAACCATTGAACCGGTTGCTTCAAAAACAGGAAGACCTGCACCGAGAGCCGCCGCCATAGGTTCTTCAATCAGTTCAACTTCCTGCGCACCCGCTGAACGTGCAGCGTCTTCAACTGCTCTTCGTTCAACCTCTGTAACGTCACTCGGTATGCTTATAACAACCCTTGTCCTTGTAAAAAGATTTCTTTTGCTTGAGCGGTAAATAAAACTTCTGAGCATATCAGAAGTCATATCAAAGTCTGCAATAACGCCGTCCTTAAGAGGGCGTACGGCAACGATTGAACCGGGAGTTCTGCCAATCATTGCCTTTGCCTCGTCACCGGTTGCAAGCACTCTTTTTGATTTTACATCAACGGCTACAACGCTTGGCTCATTAATAATTATTCTGCCTTTTTTATCACAGATTAATGTGTTTGAAGTTCCGAGATCTATTCCGATATCACGTGAAAACAACATATATTTCGCTCACTTTCAAAAATGATTTTTTATCATTAATAATAAAAATCCATTATAATCTAATTTAACGTTTCTATTATATAATAGAGTATCATTTATAACAATACCAAATTTGAAAATTTACAAAATTGTAAAAGAATTACCAGCCTCGGAATATTAAACTTCAACGGTAAATTCATACCCCTGATTTCTCGCTTCATCAATAACCTGACCGAGAATTTCGGCATTTGTTGAACTTACTGCGTGCAAAAGCATAATTTCACCGTTATGCAGATGTTCACAGATTGAGTTGAGTGCCTGCGTTTTTTCAGGCGGATTCTGTGTGTCCCAGTCAGCGTAAGCAAATGACCAGAAAACGCTCTTATAACCAAGACTGTTTGCAAGTGCAAGCGTGTTTTCGCTGAATTCTCCTTTTGGGAAACGGAAAAGCGTCATTCTGTATCTGAAATTTTCTTTCATATAATTGTCAAGAAAAGCAATTTCTTCTGTTGCCTCTTCAACCGTTACTTCGTCCATAGTGTAATGCCTGTAGGTGTGGTTTCCTATTATATGACCTTCGTCAATCATTCGCTCAATCAAATCAGGATTGTCTTTCACAAAATCATAGGTTACAAAGAAAATTGCCTTAACCTTTTTTTCTTTCAGAGTGTCTAAAATTGCAGGTGTATAGCCGTTTTCATAACCTTCATCAAATGTAAGACATATAAATTTTTCATCACTCATAATGAATTGGCCGCCAAGGTCACCGTATTTCTGCTGCAGTGCAGTGGGATCTGCGGGACGCTGGTGATTTTCTGCAAGTCCCGGTCCCCATACAACTTTTTCAGTGCTGTAATTTAATGCATTTACCCCTGTGGGTTTAACTGTCGTTTCAGCAACATTTGTTTTGCTTTCGCTGCCTGATGAAACATTTTTGCTTTCATTTTCGGTATTCCCTTTATCGGAACAGCCTGTAAATGACAAAACAATCAGACATGCACACATAATTGCCGTAATTATTTTTTTCATAAAAATACCCCCTTGACTTAGTTTGTCAAAGGGGTGGTCAATATATTTGTGGTAATTAATTGTCGATTTTCCAACCGGCAGAAATTATGCCTTCGTCTTTGCCGATATGGGTTAAAATATCCTCAACAACTTCGTTATTTTTTTTAACGGTTGTTATGTATGCTCTGATTTTTATTTTATCGTCATCTGTTTCTCTGCTTTCAAGATTGTGAAGAAGAACATTGTTTTTATCACGTATTGTTTTAACAAGATGAGAGCGAATGTCTGTTTCTGTTTCTTCACTGCAGGTTATGGAAATTTTATATGCACTTTCTGCATGGTTTTCTTCTTTTCCGTAATGCGTGATTTTGTTGATATGTGACGAAAGCGGATGCAGAACAAGATGCAGAATAACAATGGCAAATGCAATTATAATTGAAAAAAATATATTCGGCAGTGTGCAGAGAATACCTATTGCCGCAGTTGTCCATATGGTTGCTGCCGTTGAAAGACCTCTGATATTTGTTCCGTCACGAAGTATGAGACCTGCACCGAGGAAACCTATTCCGCAGACCACTTGCGCAGCAATACGCGTTGTGTCAATATTACTGCCGTGAGAATCGTTTGCGATGTATGAAAATGCACAATATGCATATGCGCCCACACATACGATTACATTGGTTAAAATACCTGCCGGGTGCTTGGTCCACTGCCTTTCAAGACCGACAATAAACCCTAAAATACTTGCAATTATTATCCGCAGAGTAAATCCTAAAACCGTTGTTATGTCAAGTATATCAGTCATTACTGATTACTCAGTCCTCTCTACTGATTTCATTTTAAGATAAGCATTTATAAATCCGTCAATTTCGCCGTCCATAACAGCGTTTATGTTACCCATTTCAAAATTTGTTCGGTGGTCTTTTGCCATTGTATAAGGCATAAATACATATGAACGTATCTGGCTTCCCCAAGCAATTTCTTTTTGATCACCCTTGATGTCCTCAATTCTTTCAAGGTTTTCGCGTTCTTTGATTTCAACAAGTTTTGATTTGAGCATGCGCATTGCAACTTCTCGGTTCTGATGCTGGCTTCTTTCAATCTGGCATGAAACAACAATACCTGTCGGAATATGTGTTAAACGAACGGCAGATGATGTTTTGTTAACCTTCTGTCCGCCTGCACCCGATGCACGGTAAACATCCATTTTGATATCTTCTTCACGGATTTCAACTTCAACATCATCGTCAATTTCCGGCATAACTTCAAGAGATGCAAAAGATGTATGGCGTCTGCCCGATGAGTCAAACGGTGATACTCTTACAAGTCTGTGTATGCCCATTTCGCCTTTGAGATAGCCGTATGCATTTTCTCCTTCAACAAGTATTGTCGCACTTTTTACACCTGCAACATCCCCGTCAAGATAATCGAGTGTTGAAACTTTGTATCCGTGGCGTTCACCCCAGCGGTTATACATTCTGAAAAGCATTTCTGCCCAGTCCTGTGCCTCTGTTCCGCCTGCGCCTGCGTGAAAAGTTAAAAGCGCATTGTTGTTGTCAAATTCACCGCTTAACAGCGTGGAAAGGGTGAGGCTTTCAAGCCTTTTCTCAATGTCTTCAACGGATGAAGTGCAGTCTTCAAGAAGGTCTGCATCCTCTTCCTCGTTGGCAAGTTCAATCATAACAAGCGCATCATCAAAATCATTCTTTACACTTTCGTAAGATGCAACTTTTGCTTTGAGGGAACCTATCCTTTGCATGGTTTTCTGGCTTTTCTGCATATCATCCCAAAAATCGGGTGCGCTGCTTTCTTTTTCAAGTTCGTTTATTTCAGAAACAAGAGTGTCAATAGCAAGCGCTTCTTTTAAGTTTTCAACCGTTTTTTCAGATTCAAGAAGTCGGAATCTGAGTTCTTCATATTCTATCATAACATCTCTCCGAACAATAATAATATAATTATATTCATATTATTATATACAAATGCGCCATATATTTCAAGTTCAAAATACATTAACAATATTTTAATTAAAATATTGATTTATTATGCTATTTTAAGTATAATAAGTTGATTGAAGTTGAAAGGATAGTATTATGCTTTTTCACGATAATGAAAAATGTCCTGTTTGCGGAAAAGTTTTTGGGGACGAAGATGATGTTGTTGTTTGCCCGTCATGCGGTGCACCCCACCACAGAGAATGCTATCATTCTCTCGGAAAATGCGCCTATTCATCAAAACATTCATATGATTTTTCTTATGAGCCGTTAATTTCCGATTTAAGCAAAGATAAAGATAATGAAATAAAAAATTCAGATAATAATACAGAAATTAAACCGCATGAAACGGAAAATAAAGAAGTAACTGTACCCAAGGATGAAAAAAACGATAATAAGACCTGCAGCAACTGCGGTGCAGATATCAGAAGCAATGCTGCTTTCTGTCCTGTGTGCGGAGAAAAACAGTTTGATGCGGAATATAAATTTGTTCCCCCTGCAATCCATTTTGCAGATCATAATGCCGGGCAAAATGAATATGCCGGAGATATTCAGGATATTGACGGCAAAAGTGTTGCCGATATTTCTGCAACTGTAAGAAACAATACTCAGAGATTTGTTGAAAAGTTTCGCAAAAATAAAAAGTTTTCGTGGAACTGGGGTGCATTTGTATTCGGTCCGTTTTATATGTTTTACAGAAAGATGTATAAAGAAGGCTTTATAGCACTGGCAGTACGTTATATTGCTGCATTTATTCTTCAGGGTATATATTCAGCCGATATAGAAAAATATATGTCTGGCTATAACGAATTAATGCAGGCAGTTTCCAAGTCAAAATCTGCCGTAGGGTTAGAGGCGGAAATTACCGCTCTGGCTCAGGATGCAATGAATCTTATTCCTATGATGATTATTTTATCCGCCGTTATGCTTATCATTCATATTGTGTGTGCTGTTTTTGCTGACGGATTATATAAAAAACATGTTTTTGCCATAATTGATAAAATGGACAGAATTGCCGAAAACGGTGAGCGTTTTAATATAAATACTGATTTTTCTCAGGGAACAAATCTTTCTGCCGAGCAGATGAGGTTTCTGCTTCTGGGCAAATCAGGCGGGGTAAATATATTTACTCCGATTATGATTTACTGTGTTATCAATATTATTTTAACCTATATTCCATATTTATAAGGAGGACAAAAAAATGAAAGTTAAAAAAGCGATTATTCCTGCAGCAGGTATGGGAACAAGAGTTCTTCCTGCATCAAAGGCTGTTCCGAAGGAAATGCTCAACATTGTTGATAAGCCGGCTATTCAGTATATTGTTGAAGAGGCTTTTGCTTCGGGGATTGAGGATGTTTTGATTATCACAAACAGAGGCAAGGGCGCTATCGAGGATCATTTTGACCACGCTTTTGAACTTGAGTCAAAACTTGAGGGCAATGAAAGCAAGAAAAAGATTTATGATGATGTAATGAAATGTTCAAATTTCGGCAATATTTATTTTATACGTCAGAAAGAAACCAAAGGTCTCGGTCATGCTGTTCTTTGTGCCAAAAGTTTTGTCGGCAATGAACCTTTTGCTGTTCTTTACGGAGATGATGTAATTCTTTCTGAAACTCCTGTAACAAAGCAACTCTGCGATGCTTATGAAAAATACGGCAAAGGTGCAGTAGGTGTTAAGGAAGTTCCGGGTATGGCAATAACAAAGTATTGCTCTCTTGCAGTTGAGGAACTTGAAGGCAACTGCTATAATTGCACGGATATGATTGAAAAACCGTCACCTGAAGAAATTATGTCAAATTATTCTATTCTCGGCAGAGTTGTTATGCCTCCTGAAATTTTTGACATTCTTGAGGAAACGCCTCTCGGAGCAGGCAACGAACTTCAACTTACAGATGCTATGAAAACGCTTGCTCAGACGAAGGGTGTGGTTGCTGTTGATTACGAAGGAACCCGTTATGATATGGGTAACAAATTCGGTATTCTTCAGGCAAATATTGAAGTTGGTTTAAAACATCCTGAAACAAAGGATGAACTTAAAGCCTATCTTAAAGAGATAGCAAAGGATTTAGACTGATATGATAAAAATTGAAAGAACAAGCGTTGTTAATTTTGATAACGCAATGAGAGGAGCAAGAAATCCTCTTAATTCCTGGGGAAGGTATGATTCTTATTTTGACGAAAACGGGAATTTTGTTTTCGGTGAAAATGATCTCAGCCTTGCGAAGCGCCTTTGTGCGGCAGGAACAGACCACAGAAAGTTTATCAGAATGATTTTTGTCAGCGTTGATGTTACTGCTCCGCTGTATTGGTGGAAAGAGTATGACACTTATAAAATAGGAACCGTTGCCAACTCAACCTCAACAATGCATAAAATTACTTCAAAACCTTTTGAACTTTCAGATTTTTCTGTTGACCATATGAATGCCGAGGGTATTGCGGCAATGGAAAAGGTTATTGAAACCCTTGAGGATTTAAGACTGCGTTATCTTGAAACAAAAGATAAAGAACTCTGGTATACCATTATACAACTTCTTCCGAGTTCATATAATCAGATGCGTACCTGTACTCTTAATTATGAAAATCTTTCAAACATTTATTATGCAAGAAGAAATCATAAACTTCAGGAGTGGCACACATACTGCGACTGGATTAAGGATCTTCCTTATTTCAGCGAATTGCTTATACAGGAAAAAACAAAGGATTGATTAAATGTCACAATATTATTATAACCCGTTCGGCAGCAATGATGTCAACGAAGCAATGCAGATGCAGATGATGAAAGAGAAACGTGTAAAAGAGGAAAAACACGAAATCAGAATGATCAGCCTTTGTATGAGCGGTGCTATTATGGCATTTTTAATCATTCAGAACATATTTGCCGTGGTTTTATATGCTTTAGGTATTTCGGATCTTGCAACTTCAAATTCCGTTTTTCAGTATGCTTTTAATGTAATAGCAGGTTCGGTATGCTCGGTTGCACTTCCCTTTGGTATTGTGGCACTTATAAATAAAAGAAAATACAAACACCCTGTTGTTCCTTCAAAACATATAAAACCGTCAAAATGTGCCTTATGGGTTGGCTTTGGTATGATTTGCTGCATTGCGGCAAATTATGCTGTTTCAATTCTTGTGCTCATAGGTGAAATGTTAGGAATCAAGTTGACCCAGGGTGAAATGCTTGAACCCGATTCGGTATTTTCCTGCATAATGTTTGTTGTTGCAGTGGCGGTTGTTCCTGCAATTTGTGAAGAATTTGCAATGCGCTGCTGTTCGCTTCAACTTCTAAGAAATTACGGAAAAGGGTTTGCCGTGTTTGCAGTAAGCATTGTTTTCGGTATTCTTCACGGCAATGTTATTCAGTTTGTTTTTGCATTTATTATAGGGCTTGTGCTTGGTTTTGTTACCATAAAAACAGACAGTATAGCACCTGCTATTTTAATCCATGCATTAAATAACGGTATGTCGGCCGTTCAGAGCATTGTTAAATATGCAGCAGGCGAAGATGTTTCAGATTATACAGTCATCGGTCTTTATATTTTCTGGATGATTTTCGGTATAATATCGGGAATATGCCTTCTTGTTAAAGGTGAATTCAAATCAAAAGTTAAGGAAGGTTCTCAGAGTGTTCTCACAACGAGGCAGAAGTTCAATGCGTTTTTGTTCCCGTGGACAATTTTTCCGTTTTTTATTCTTCTTTTGCTTACAGCCCAGTATGTTGAAATAGGATAGTATGGATATTGATTTTATGAAAAGAGCCGTTACGCTTGCAAGAATGAGTGCCATAGAAGGCGAAGTGCCTGTAGGTGCAGTTGTTGTTAAAAACGGCGAAATAGTGGGTGAAGGCAGAAACAGACGTGAAACGGGTAAAAATGCGCTTTATCATGCTGAAATTGAAGCGATTGACAATGCCTGCAAAAGACTCGGCGGTTGGCGCCTGTGGCAGTGTGATTTGTATGTTACGCTTGAACCATGCCCGATGTGTGCCGGTGCAATAATAAATGCAAGAATAAAAAAAGTTGTATTCGGTGCATCAGATAAAAAAGCAGGTTCATTTGGTTCAGTAATAGATTTTAATGATATTCCATACAATCATAAGCCTGAGATCATATCAGGTGTAATGGAAGACGAGTGTTCAGCCCTTCTTTCTGATTTTTTTAAAAAGTTAAGGGCGAAAAGAAAATAGTATGTAGTATAAATCTCTGTGCGGTTTTATTAAAAACATCACGGAGATTTTATTTTTCAAAAAAGTAAATTTTTTGCAACACTTTGCAGGAAAAAATATACTTAATAAGTGACGGCGTCAAAAGAGGTGAGTAATGTGAATGAAAAAGAATTGGTCTGCCTGGCAAAATCAGGTGATAAAACAGCCTTTTGTGCTTTATACAGTATATATAAAGACAGGCTTTACCGCTATGCATTTTACAGACTCGGCAATGCAGAAGATGCACTGGATGCAGTTTCCGATACGATAGTATCCGCTTACGAACGTATTAAAGAACTGCGAAAGGCTGAGGCTTTTTCTGCGTGGATATTTAAAATTCACCGCATTACCTGCTCAAATTATGTAAAGTATCAGATTAAACAGCGCGAAACTTCAAACATAGAAGATTACAGCAATTCAACTGATTTGTCACATAAAATGAAAAATGTTACATCAGAACTGAATGAAGCACTCGGTATTTTAACCGAAGAAGAAAAGGAAATCGTTTTGTTGTCTGTTGTTTCGGGCTTTACAAGTAAAGAAATAGCAAAAATCAGCGATTTGACTGCCGGGGGAGTAAGATCAAAACTATCACGCAGTCTTGCAAAGATGAGAAATTTTTTGGAGTGAGTTACTGTGAAAAATAAAGATAAAGAAAATTTCGATTTTATAAAAAACAAATTTGATAATGATAATCTTAAAGCACCGGGAGTGCTTGATGAAACAGGGGCAAAAAATCTTATTGAAGATAAAATCCCTAAAAAACTTAAAATTTATAAAACAAAAACGTTTAAAGCCGTTGTAAGTTTAGTGGCGTGTTTTGCTGTTGTGATTACATCTTTGACTTTTTTCAGACCATACAGTATTGATAAGAATAGTATTGTGTATCCCGAGCAGAACAGTTCAAGTGTTCTTCCGACATTTGCAAGTTATGATGATATTGAAAAAACAGTAAAAGAAATAGAAAAGAATGAAAAAAATACAGCCGATTTTGCCTTCGGATACAGGGATACGGTGAAATCTGCAGAAATGCAGTATACTGCAGAAAATGCCGAAGGCGGTTCTATGGCAAGGGATTATTCAGAAACCTATAAACAACTTGAAACGGTTGATGAGGCTGATATCATAAAAAATAACGGCGAATATATTTTCTGGATTAACAGTGAGCGCAATGTTGTATCAATATATAAGGGTAAGGAACTTGTATCTGAGATAGACGATTTTGATTCTGAAAAATATGACGGCACAGAAAATGAATATTTTATTGATATGTTTCTTTATAATGAAAAACTTATTTTAAACAGTTGGAAATCGTCATTTGAAGATGGACTTATAAGAGATTTTACCATAACTTCAGTCTATAATATTTCCGATATAGAAAATCCCGAGAAAATAAACAGTTTTGCCCAAAGCGGAAGTTACATTTCTTCCCGCATAACAGACGGTCAACTTTATGTTGCAACGAATGAATATATCTACAGTGAGTACTGCAAGGATTACCGTGACTATGTGCCGTGTGTGGCTGAGGACGGCGGAAAAACAGAACCTATTGCACTTGACAGCATTTATTATTGTGATTCACCGTCAGATACAGGTTATCTTATTGTAAGTTCAATAAATGTTGAAAACGGTGAAAAAGCCGTCAGCAGCAAGGCTTTGTTCGGCGGTGGCTCCGATATATACTGCAATGAAAATAATATGTATGTTGCAATGAATAAATTTGTCTGGAAACCTATTTTGTCAACAGAAGACAGCCGTTGTCAGATTGTTAAAATAAAACTCGGAAAAGAAAACATTGATTTTGTTGCAGTGGGCGAGGTTGACGGAAATACACATAATCAGTTTTCTATGGATGAAAAGGACGGATATCTCAGAGTTGCAACAACTTCAATAAACAGTTCGGGTGAGAATGTCAATAACCTTTATGTGCTTGATGAAAATCTTGAAAAGGTTGGGGAAGTAACCGATTTTGCAAAAAATGAAAGCATTCAGGCGGTACGCTTTATCGGTGATATGGCTTATGTTATAACTTATGAGCAGATTGATCCTCTGTTTGTTATTGATGTTTCAGATCCCGCTGTTCCTCAGATAAAGGGCAGTGTTGAAATCAGCGGGTTTTCAAGCCTGCTTGTTCCGGTTGATGAAAACACTCTGCTTGGAATAGGTTATGAAACCAAGGTAAATGATATTGGCATTACTGTTGACGGCATAAAACTTGCACTTTTTGATATTTCAAATCCCGAATCGCCCAAAGTTCTTGACAGTTATGTTAAGAACGATGCTGATTCAGATGCCCAAAGCAATCACCACGCATTGGTTGTAAATAGAGAAAAAGGCTATTATGCAATTCCGTATAATGCTTTCTATTATACCGATTCCGGTGAATATGAAGAATATCATAACAGTGATGTTGGTGTTTTAATGTTCAGTGTCAAAGACAATAAAATAGTTGTTGAAAACGATTTCAGTGCCGAAAACAAAAACGAGTGCTACAGTTCGAGATGCACATATATTGATGATTCTGTTTATCTGTTTCAGTATGGTCAAGAAACGGTAATTGATGAGTTTAAAACAAAATAAAATAAAACGCTCTGTTTTTAATTATGCTGTATTAACAGTTAAAAAGCAGGGCGTTTTTGGTTTATCATAAAAATATGTAAATTTAATTGCTTTGTGTCAACCGAAAAGTGTATAATAAATAAAAGGACCTTGGAATTTGCTTATACAATAAAAATATTTAAAAGGGGTAAAATCATATGCAAAATGAGATTACTGCAAGGCAGAAACTGCTCGATGAAAATGGTAATGTTGCAAATCCCGGATGGTGCAGAAGAAATCTGTACGATTATAATATTGAAAATCGTTCGGTAAATATAATGCGCCTGAAAGAATGGGATTTTTATCAGATAAGCAACGGAAAAATTATGGTTCAGTTAAATCTTTTCAATATCTCTCTTGCAACCTGTGCAACTTTCGGTTTCGTTGATTTGAAAAGCGGAAGAAAGTTTGATTCAATGAGCATTGAACTTTTTACGCCTTCAAAAAACAGAATGAACAAAAACGGCGATACAAATAATTACACCGCTTACAGCCGCGGAAAAACTAAAATTGAATTTGATGTTACCGACGAAGGCCATCATCTGAAATATGAAGGTGTAATTAAGGGCAAAAAGGTAACTGCACAATTTTTCTGCAGACGTTTGCCAGGTCAAGAAAGTATAACTATTGCAACTCCTTTTAAAGAGGCCGGTCATTTCTTTTATACCAATAAGATAAACTGTCTTGAAACATCGGGCTGTGTTACATATAACGGTGAAAAGTTCGATTTTTCTCCTGATAATACATATACGGTGCTTGATTGGGGACGCGGAATATGGCCACATAAAAATATGTGGTACTGGGCAAACGGAAGCACACGCATTCATAATAAAATATTCGGTTTTGAACTTACATGGGGTTTTGGCGATGTTTCAAAAGCAACCGAAACAGCATTGTTTTATGATGGAGTGTGCCATAAAATATCAAATGTTTATCTTGAAAAAGATCCTGAATCAGACGGCAGTTGGATGAAAAACTGGCATTTTTTAAGCAGTGACGGCAGACTTGATTTGGTAATGACGCCTTTTTATGATAATTATTCAAATCTTATGCCGCTTAATTTATTTGGAATGAAAACGCATCAGGTTCACGGTTTGTGGAACGGCAAAGTAGTCCTCGACAACGGCGAAATTCTTGAAGTTAAAGATATGTATGCCTTCTGTGAAAAGGTACATAATAAATGGTAAAAAACGGGAGCAGTGAACAAATCACTGCCCCTTTTTTATACTTATTTCATAGATTCTTCATAAGCCTTGATCATTTTCTTACTTATGTGACCTGTACGACCTTTAGTGTTTTCAAGGAATTTTTCAATCGTTGTGCCTGCATTCAGGTGGATTTCAAACCTTGTTACATCCTCTTCGGGATAAACGATAATTTCTTTGATATACCTGTCCACAAAGGCTTTGTCTATCTCCTCATCATCAATATGCTTTTCTGCTGCTTTGAGTATTGCTTTTATATTGGCAAGCTCTTTTTTCATATCCTGTTCGGTTTTTGCTGTTTCTGTCAGCATATCAAGCTGTTGGTGTAATCTTTCGATTTCAGCATTGCAGTCAGCAGTCATTTTTACAAAGTCATCATCCGTAATATTGCCGTTGGTATTGTGCTCAAGCAATTTTGTTTTCATTTTTTCTTGTGTAATAATGTCTTTGTTGATTTTATTTATCTCTGCCTGATTATCATTTGCATCAAGCAGTTCGGATACAAGTTTTAATACACAGGCTGATAGTTCTTCAATATTCTGCTGACCTGATTTGAAAATATCCTCAATCATCGGTTTGATTTCATTTTCATAAATTGCGTGTGATGGACAGCTGTCAGCACCGTTTTTTATCTTACCCGAGCAGACCCATTTTGACATCTTCTCGCCGTTTTTACCAACGGCATCTTTTCGGTAGTAAGGCTTACCACAGTGCGAGCATATCAGCTTGCCTGTCAGCAGATTTTGGTGAACTGTTTTGTGCTGGGCAGTGATAACATCCTGACTTCGTATATATAAAACTTCGTTTGCCTTTTCCCACAGTTCTTCGCTGACTATGGCAGGCACGGTTTCGCCTGTTTCATCCTTATACATTACCCATTCTTCTTCAGGCAGAAATTTCTGCTTTTTGGTGAACAGGTCCGTTATCACAACCTTGTTGCCCACAAAATAACCTTTGTATTTTGGATTGCGGATAATGTTTCCCATCGTTGAGTGGGATAGCTTGTTGCCCTTGCTGTTTCGTATGCCTTTCTGATAGAAATGTTTTTCCATCTGCTTCATACTGAATTTGCCTGTGGCGTACATTTCAAATAATTCTCTGATAAATTCGGCTTGCTCTTCGTCAATCATCAGCTTGCCGTCTTTTTTGGTGTAGCCGAACATATTGTTTGTGCCGAGAACCGTACCATTTTTGATTGCCTGATGATGACCGAATCGTACACGGTTGGAGATCTTTCTCGACTCATCCTGTGCCATAGAGGACATAATGGTCAGTCGCAATTCCGAGTCCTCATCAAGTGTGTTGATGTTATCACTTTGAAAATATACAGCCACTCCGTTTGACAGCAACTCACGGGTAAATCGGATACTGTCAAGGGTGTTACGGGCAAATCTTGATACCTCTTTGGTGATTACCAAATCGAATAATCCGAGTTTGCCGTCCTCAATCATTTCATTGAACCGTTCACGCTTTGCAGTCGATACACCCGAAATACCCTCATCAACATAACCCTCAACATATTCCCAGTTGGGATTGTTCTTGATAAAGTCTGTGTAGTAGGTTATCTGATTGTCAAGGGAGTTAAGCTGAACATTGAATTCTGTACTGACACGGGCATAGAAAGTCACACGCAAAGGCAGATTCATAAAGTTGATATTTTCTTTTTTTATCCGCTCTCTCACAGCGTATATATCCATAATTTTCACCTCGTTTATAGTCACAATATCACATAATCCTGATTTAATCCAGTCAATATGATATTGTTTTCCACTTTTATTTTACAAGATAACAGTCCCCATTTCATTAGGGAACTATTACCAGTCACAGAGAAAACAGCCATAACCACGCACAAAATAATTTGTGCGTTTTAATTTTTTGCCAACACTCGCAGTACAATAGTACAGCTTCGGTTGTCAAAAACTTAATTCTGACCGCTTTCTCTGCAACTTTTGAATTAATGAGTACTGTATCTTCGGTTGACTTCGGTGTTAATCTTTGCCATTAACTTTTTATAAGTCTTTTCGTCAATCGCATTCTGATTCACCAAAGCATTGGCAAAATGCTGCATCCAAAGTTCTGTGCTGATCTTGTCATTTGCGTTTTGAGTATTGATTTTACCTCCACCTTTTGAAGTTTTATCAATACTATTATTGCCAATCTTTTTTTCATTTATTTTCTCTGCTGCCATACAGCAACACTACTTATTTGTTTTCCGTTTCACTCCTTTACATACTTAATTCATTATTGTAATAATCTTCGTACTCCTCATAGCCATCAGTTTTCTGACCATGAGCGAGCTTTTTCTCAATTTCTTTTTGAGATAATTTGATTCGCTTTCGGTGATAACGAGTCTGATTATCAATCATTTTAAATAAATTTCCAACAAAATAGAAACTATTTGGAAGAGTACTTGAACTCCTATCATCGTCCCAAAGAATATCGGAATCCATTTCTCCTTCACTTCTTTCAACAGATTGTTCCTCTGATCTGATTCCGAAAGCATACGAATCTGATTGATGTTGTTGCCGATTTTCTTTAATTGATAAATGATTTCGTCAAAAGATTCCTTGTCACCAACGCAATATATTTTCTCAACAATAGCAGATGCAGTAAGATAATTTGTCATATTCATACCGAGCAAATCTGCTTTGTCTTTGATAATCGACTTGTCTGTTGGCGTTAAATGAAGATTAATTCTTTCCGATTTTTTCTCTTTACTTATATTGTTTTACCTTTCCTTTCATTAAAAGTGGGTTTGGGCTTCAGCCCAATCATTTCGGCAAAAGTGCCGAAATGATGCGCCTAAGCGCTATGCTAGGACTATCCTAAAGGATAGTTCTTACAACAGAAAAATATTAAATATATCACCTCGCTTTATTCCCCTCACTATACGGACACAAATTAATATAAATATGAGGATTTGAATTTTAAATTTACAAAATGTTAATTTATCACTCCTGTTTTTATCGGAGAAGAAGTACGGGATTTTTGCCTGAAAAATCTTCTGCAATCAATTTATATTTTTAATTGGTGCATGGTACTTACCTATGAATAAAAACTCGTTATATCGGCACACAGAGTTTATATAACTTGTTTTATTCATCTTGTTTATATATTACCGTTCATTGTGCAACCACATTAGTCATCAATATCACCACCTATTTTTATATTGTTAGAAATTGCTTTCTGTGTTATAGTCTAATAAAAAGATTGTTTAAAAACAAAGGACGGATGCAACTTGAAAATTTTTATCAAGTTACATCCGAGAGGTTTATTATGATTACTGATGCTGTATTAGTACATTTGAAAAACAGTAAGCAAGGTATCGCTGAATATATGATAGTTAACAATGATAATATTCATCCACCGGTTGAAATCAATATTAATGATGAACTAATTAAGTTTTCAGATTATGATTTTACAAGCTATGTTGATGCTATTGAAAGGATGCTTGAAAATTTGAAAGGCAACAGTAAAAGCATTTACGAAATTACTGATGAAAAACTTTCTCAGTTCGGAGAATATATAAATGGTTTTCTAAATTCAATGTTAAGAATTAAT
>CAMNST010000018.1 GCA_946555465.1 uncultured Clostridia bacterium | reverse complement strand
TGCTGGCAGAGGTATAAGGATTCGAACCTTAAATGACGGAGTCAGAGTGTAAAAATCACTTTTTGAAACATACCATTTCAAGACAAATTTTCACTTTTGAGTCTCTCAAAAATCTCTTACCAAAGAATTTGAATTGTTTTTTAATTTTCTGTAATTTTTAATCTTCTGATTTGTTAATCAAAATCCGGATTTATTTTTGCTTTTTATAAAAATATATTACGCTATACCTTTTTGAATCAAATAAGTTCTGAACTGCTGTATTCACAAATCGTTTTTCGTGTCTGTAAAATACTTCCCGGAGAAACGGAAAATTCATCAAGTCCCCATTCAATTAATTTTGGAATCAGTTTAATGTCAGCAGCTGCTTCACCGCACATACCAACCTGAATGCCTGCTTTTTTAGCATTTTTGATTGTTATTTCTATTGCTCTCATAACAGCAGGCTGGAATGTGTCATAAAGCCTGCTTACATTTGCGTTTCCTCTATCAACAGCCATTGTGTAACCTGTTAAATCGTTTGTGCCGATTGAGAAAAAATCAACCTCTCTTGCGAGTAAATCAGATATAAGAACCGCAGAGGGCGTTTCAATCATAATGCCTAATTCAGCACTTTTAAATTCTGTCTTGGAAATTTTTAATTCACTTTCGCATTCGCAAATCAATTCTTTTGCGGCATTAACTTCCTCTAAGCAAGTAACAAGAGGAAGCATAATTTTTATATTTCCGTAAACAGCCGCTCTTAAAATTGCCCTGATTTGTTTTTTGAAAAGTTCAGGATTATCAATACAATATCTTATTGCTCTGTGACCAAGAAAAGGATTTTCCTCTTTTTCCATATGAAGATAAGGAATATCCTTGTCACCGCCGATATCAAGAGTTCGTATAATAACTTCTCTGCCGTTCATTGCTCTTGCAACTGTGGAGTACGCCTCAAACTGTTCTTCCTCAGTAGGTTCACTTGCTCTGTCCATAAAAAGGAATTCGGTACGGAAAAGTCCTATTCCTTCACCGCCGTTTTGAAGAACATTTTGCACATCTTCAGGTCTGCCTATATTGGCATATACTGCCTTTCTAATACCTTTGGCAGTAATGGTTTCTCTTCCGATATATGATTTAAGACTTTCTTTTTCATTTAAAAATTCATTTTGCTTTAAAATGTAATCGTTAATTTCCGAATCTGACGGATTTGTGATTACTTTGCCCTTAAATCCATCTGCAATAATCAGAACACCATCTTTTATTATCTCGGTAGCATTGACAACCGAAAGCACTGCGGGAATGCCCATAGCCCTTGCAAGTATTGCACTGTGGCTTGTAACACCGCCGACCTCTGTAATAATTGCAGAGACATTATTTTTGTTGATTTGACTTGTCATAGACGGAGTAAAGTCTTTTGCCACAAGAACGGACTTTTCGGGAACACATGATAAGTCAACGCTCTTTACGCCTAAAAGCGATTTAAGAAGGCTGTCTCTGATATCTTTAACGTCAGAGGCACGCTGGTTGGTAAGTTCATCATCAACAGAAGAAAACATATCAATAAACATATTGCAGACAGTATCAACCGCTTTTTCGGCAACACTTCCCGATTCGATATTCTCCATCATCTGAGAAATCATAAAAGGGTCACTAAGCATTACAATATGTCCTTCAAGAATTTCTGCTTCTTTTTCGCCTACAGTTTTCTTTATATTGGAAACAAGTTTTTTTGTTTCACCAATAAAACTGTCAACTGCATTTTGCAGACGAGCCTTTTCGCTTTCTGCATCAGTATATTTTACATTACTGTAATCCGTACTTATATCACCTATGATTACAGCCTTTCCTATA
Organism: uncultured Clostridia bacterium; assembly: GCA_946555465.1. Lineage (GTDB taxonomy): Bacteria > Bacillota > Clostridia > Oscillospirales > Acutalibacteraceae > Eubacterium_R. The sequence continues at coordinate 32,234 of CAMNST010000018.1, read as the reverse complement.
CCATAGCCCTGACTTACGCCAATACCTTTAAGCATATCAATTCCCTCCCATTTTTAAACGGGGCGCAGTATTTACCATGCCCCGTCCGAAATATTATTCACCAAAGCCTGATTCAATCATATTAATTGCTTCGTGTAACATTTCCTTTTCATCGGGACCGTCACATTCTATGGTAATTTCACTTCCGCATTTAATGCAGGATGCCATAATATTCATTATGCTTTTACCATTGATTTTTTTGTTGTCCATAATAATATTGATGTTTGAAGTGTATCTTGCCATTGCAGTAACAAAAACATTTGCCGGGCGCATATGAAATCCCATTTCATTTGTGATTTTAGTTGTCTGTGAAACCATAATATTTTCTCCTTTTGTAAATTAAGCGTTTTCTTTTTTAGTCTTTTTAAGAATTGCAAGCATAAGCGCACCTGCTGCCGAACCTGCAATCAAAGCGACAATATATCCTAAGGGCTTATCAACAACTGCAAAGGTGAATATACCGCCGTGGGGAGCCGGACAGGCACAGCCAAACAGCGATGAAACTGCACCTGCAACAGCAGCACCAACCATACAGGATGGAATTACTCTGAGCGGATCGGCAGCTGCATAAGGGATTGCGCCTTCTGTAATGAAACAAAGACCCATAAGATAGTTTACAGGACCGTTTTTGAGTTCTTCTTTAGTCCACTTTTTCTTATTAAATGTTGTTGAAAGAGCGATTGCAATAGGGGGTACCATACCGCCAATCATAACTGCTGCCATAATCCATGTGTTGCCGTCGGCAATAGCAGCTGTACCGAATACATAAGCAGCCTTGTTGAACGGACCGCCCATATCGGTTGCCATCATTGCAGCAAGGACTATTGAAAGAAGAAGTCTGCTTGTTTCACCAAGTGATGAAAGACCGTTTGCAAGTCCTGAATTAAGTATGCCGATAAACGGATTTATTGCCAGCATAACTACGCCTATAAGTAGCGTACCTAAAAGAGGATAGATAAATACAGGCTTAATTCCGTCCATAGATTTCGGAAGCCAGTTAAATGCTTTCTTCAGAAGATTTACAAGCACACCTGCAGCAAAGCCTGCAAGCAAAGCACCTAAAAAGCCCGATACAGCAGTATCGTCACCTGTGGGAGATGAAAGTGTTGCACCTGTTGTAGCAAGATAACCTCCTACAATACCGGGAAGTAAGCCCGGTCTGTCTGCTATTGACTGTGAAATATATCCTGCAAGTATAGGAAGCATAAATGCAAATGCTGCCTTACCAATCCAGAATACAACTGCTGCAATAGGATTTGTGAAACCAAAGTTACCGCCGACATTTGCGTTGCCGGCTATGGTATCAATAAGAAAGCCAAGTGCAATCAGCACACCGCCGCCTACAACAAACGGAAGCATATGTGATACGCCATTCATCAGATGCTTGTAAAGGTTTCTGCCGAAGCTTTCTTTTTCTTCATCATAGGATTGCTCATCTGTACTCTCTGAATGATAGACAGAAGCTTTACCGTCAATTATCCTTTGAACAAGTTCTTCAGGCTTATTAATACCGTTTGAAACGGAAGTTTTCAAAACAGGCTTTCCGTCAAATCTTGCCATCTCAACATTTTTATCTGCGGCAATAATAACGCCGTCACATTCCTCAATGTCTTTTTTAGTTAAAATATTCTTTGCTCCGCCTGAACCGTTTGTTTCTGCTTTAAGCGGACAGCCGAGTTTTTCACCTGCCTTTTCAAGTGCTTCGGCAGCCATATAGGTGTGGGCAATACCGGTGGGACAGGCTGTTACCGCAAGAATTCTGTAGCCTTTTTTGACTTCATTAATTTCTGCTTTAGGCTCGCTTGGATATTTTTCTCTTTCCTTTTTATCAATGACAGATAAAAATTCATCTGTAGTTTTTGTATTTCTTAGATCTGCACAAAATTCAGGTTCCATAAGCATTACCATAAGTCTTGAAAGTATTTCAAGATGAAGATCTCCGTCAAGGGGAGCGGCAATCATAAACAGAATGTCCGATGGTTTTCCGTCAGGAGCATTGTAGTCAACGCCTGCAGGAACGGTTATTGCAGAAAGACCTGCCGTTTTCACGCTGTCTGATTTAGCGTGCGGAACTGCAATACCTTCGCCGATAGCAGTAGAGCCTTGATTTTCTCTTTCGAGAATCGCTGATTTATACATATTTACATCTTTTAAATTTCCTGCTTTCTCGTGCAATGCAATCATCTTGTCAATCGCATCTGCTTTTGAATTTACAGAGATGTTAAGTTCAACTGCATCAGCCTTTAATAAGTCAATAATTCTCATAATCTTTTCCTCCCTATTTTAATTCTTCGCTTTGAAGCATTTTTTCAATTTCTTCTTTTGTTGCAAGGTTTGAAGAAAATGCTGTTGCATTACCGCAGGCAGAACCTAATTTTAATGCGTATGCATAATCTTTTGTTTTACAGTAGCCTGCGATAAATCCTGCAACCATTGAATCTCCGCATCCGACAGAACTGATAATCTTACCCGGCACATTGCCCATAGTATGGATATTGCCATTTTCGTCAAGCAATGCTGCGCCGTCTTTTCCTCTTGAAACAAGAACATTTCTTGCCCCCATATCCTGCAGCATTTTCCCGTATTTTTTGATATCACCAAGGGTTTTTATTTCTGTTGAAAAAATTTCTCCGAGTTCGTGGTGATTCGGCTTAATCATAAACGGTTTGTATTTTAAAACATTTTTCAGCAAATCACCTGTTGCGTCAACAACAAAATCTATTCCCCTGCCATTTAATTTTTCAATGATTTTTTCATAAATGTTATCAGGTAATGATTTAGGAATTGAGCCTGCAAGCACAAGACAATCGCCATTTTCCAGATTTTCAATTTTTTTGAAAAGTTCCCGAATACCGTCATCTGTAATTTCGGGTCCGCAGGCATTAATGTCGGTTTCCTTTTTTGATTTGATTTTAACATTTATTCTTGTGTATCCGTTTTTTAAATACACAAAATCATTTTCAATACCGTCTGCATTCAGCATATTCTCAATCTGATGCCCCGAAAAGCCTGCCAAGAAGCCTAAAGCCTTGTTTTTTACGCCCAACCTGGTAAGAATAACAGAAACATTAATACCCTTTCCGCCGTAAAAAATCTGTTCCTTTTCAGTGCGGTTAATGTCGTCTGATTGTAATTCACTGACATACATAAGATAGTCAAGTGCCGGATTGAATGTTACAGTGTAAATCATTAAACCACCTCTTTTACAACTGTTCGTTTTGCTATATTATTATTGTAGCATTTGTCGGTTACAATACAGGCTGAATCAATAGAAGCAAAGGTTACTGCGCTGACCTTGTCGAATTTGGATGAATCGGCAAGTATATATGTAATAAAGCTTCTTTCAATAGCTACTGCTTTGAGCATTGCTTCTTCTGTATCCGGTGTTGTAAAGCCCTGCTTTTCACTTATACCGTTTGTTCCGATAAACGCTTTTGTAAAGGAATATTTTTGTAAATTTGTTGCAGCCACAAGACCGATGATAGCCTCTGTTGATTGCTTAAGCAGACCGCCTAAAACTATTGTATTGCAGCCGTTTTTTGCCAACTGCTTAGCGTGATCGACTCCGTTTGTAACAAAGGTTGCCTTTGAATTTTTCAGGTAAGAAGTCATCAGCAGGGTGGAAGTTCCCGCATCAATAAAAACAAAATCATCATCTTGTATTTGACGTGCGGCATACTCGGCGATTCTTATTTTCTCATCGGTATGCTTTGTCAATTTATCTTCAATATTATCTTCAAATCTGACAAATTCCTGATTAAGTGCCGTTGCGCCTCCGTGCACCTTGTTGAGTTTGCCCTCGCCTGCAAGAGATGTTAAATCACGCCTGATGGTTGATTCACTTGCAGAAAGTATCTCTGTCAGTCTTGATACTGTTACGGAACCTTGCTCATTTAGGATTGATAATATTTTTGATTGTCTGTCTTGAGTAAGCATATGCATCTGCTCCTAAAGCCTCAAATTTGCAAATTATACGGATTCTCTGTTTCCTTTGCAATATCATTATAGCAAAGTCAATCAAAATCAGTCAATAACAATCAGTAAAATTCGTTGTTATACAATAAATTGCTGCTTAACCTTTAGACAATATGTATATTAATCGGTTGTTATATGACTGATAATGGCTGAAATGATTAAAACCGTCAAAATTTTAGTCATAAAAAAATAACGAAGAATAGGCATTAATCCTACTCTCCGCTATTGTCTAAGCAATATAATAAGCTTATTCATATGCAAAAAATCACAGATTTTTGCATTAAATTGTTTGCCGCATTCGGTTATGGCAATCCATACGAATATTAAAATACTAAGTCGACTTATTATTTTCTAATGTATATTATCTTTCTTCATTTTAGACTATTTACGGCTATTTTGCATAGAAAAAACATTAATTTTGTTTTCTCTTCTTGATAGTTCTGAATAATATTACAGACACAACAGCAATTACAACAATTCCGGCAACTATTCCTCCTGCAATCAGATAAGGTTTCATCAACTCTTTTTTTTCAGCCGACACAGCATTTTTTAAGCCATTTTGATTAAAGCTTTCCAGGCTTTCCCATTCGCACACCATAGTGATATCCCGTTTATCACAAAGCTCATTAATTCTGTTTATAACAGTCTGACGTTCGTTTTCATCTATTTTTGGCTGCAACACATTTGCATATAAAACTGATAATTCAACTTCTTCAAGACGTGTTTCAAGCAGTTTATTACCATTAACAACGGCCTTTGCTTTATTGATAAGCTTAGAATATTTTTCAACATTGCTTTCAGACAAATATCCATCATAATGTGCAATCAGACCATCATACAAGCCTAATGCCTGATTTGAATTATACAGTTCAGATGCACAAAGATTCATATATTCAAGAACACTCGGTGCTGCTTCTCCGAAATATGCAGCAATATATTTTGAAACACATTCAGCAACATTCATATTACTGCCCTCCCACATTAAGCGTGAAAGAACATATGAACGCAGGCATGCAAATTCGCCGCCCTTTTCCCTTGAGGCCTGATGAAAAACTCCAATAATATTATTATCCTCATAAAACTTTTGATTTTTCGCCTGAACTGCGAAGTTAGGAAACGGCATTAATAAATGAGAAAAATTCACCACATAATCCCAAACCACGATTTTATCAGTGATTTTTGACCATTGCTCAACCTGATCTTTAAACTGCTTTGAGTTAGGATTTTCGCCGTCAAGATACGAATCCGCCTGATCTCCCGGCATTGAACAAAGCTTTATGACAACATTTGGCTCTGCCTTAATATTTTCAGGTGCTTTTAAAGTATGAAGATATGCTAAAGTAGAAATATATTTATCCGGGAAAGCCTTTGCAAGCTTGTTCAAAAACGGAAGCAATGTACCCATTCCTGTTCCGCCGGCAGCCTTATCGGCTGCTTTACACTTCTCACATTCGCAGCCTGCAAGAAACGGATTATCATTTCCGCTGAAATCCCAATATAACTGATTTGGATTTTCAGCAATTTTTTTTGCCAAAGAATCTTTTACTATTTCAAATACTTCGGGATTGCTTAAACAAAGATATGCTTCACGACCTTTATACTCCGTAACCCTTTTGCCGTTTTTCTCAGAAAAATATTCGGGGTGCTCTTCAAAATAATCTTCAGGCGACAGATAAGTATAACAATTGTGACACCAGGTGCCCCAACCCTCATACTGAAGCTCTTCAATATTAAGTTTTGAATCATCTGATTCTATATCAATACCATTCAGCCTTAATTTTGCCGCCCATTTATTTTGCACCGTTTCATATGCATAAACATCACGCCACTGAACGGCAGGTTTTATTATTTTATTCATTTTTTCAAGATAAATATTTTTTTGCTGCGGAATATATGTATCATCAGGTGTTAAAAACATACAGCCTAATATATCTTCGATAAAAGCATAAATACCATTTCTTGTGCCATTTTCTCCCGTTCCGCAGACAGATATTTTCTTATCGTCAATAACAATCTGATAACCATCATCAATATTATCGGTAGGGCGCTGTGTATTCATAACAGTATCAATACACAAATGTTTTTTTGTATCATCAGCCTGATTTTCATTTACTATCGGAAGTTTTGTTCCGGTCATTTCTTCTAATACACTCTGCAGTGTAACAACCGCCTCATTTAACGAATCAGTGCATTTGTCAGGCATAACAATAACAAAATCGGTAACACCGTCTTCAAAAAATGTAATTTTATTATCTCCCTTTTCGGATAATTGTTTATTCAGCAATTCTTCCTGAGAAATATTGCTGAATGAGACTGCTTCAGTTGCTTTGCTCTCCTCAGCATATGCAGATACGAAACTTGTACTCATAATTACAAGAGTTAAAATTATAGCAAGAGCCTTTTTTAATATTTTCATAATTTTTCCTTTCAAATTACGTTTATTTTATCCAAAATTTATTCACAGTTCTGCCTTTATCTGTTAATTATAAAATACCATAAAACACCTGATATATCAACACAAAAATAGATGCATTTTTTTAACTTAAGCAGTGCGTTCTGTTTTGAGTATAACAGTTCTTATCTGTATTATATCATAACAGAATTTTAATTTAATATTGGTCTGAACTTAGGAATAAAACGTAATATGTATTATTTTGAAATCGACCGCTGCCGATTCTTATTGCCCCCTTCATCTCGCACTGCGAGCGGTCGCAAACGAATTTCACAAAGTCTCATAATGGTCTGCAATGTGAAATAGCAAATAAATGCAAAAACTAAAAGGTAAAAAAGTGCCAAAAGGCGAAAATAATGGACAATTCATCGCTGAATTGTCCTGTTTGGCAGAGGCATAAGAACCTCTCGAAATATTTACAAAATCGCAGATTTCAGGTGTTTTGGAGAACCTTGTTACTCGCAAGCTCGTAATAACGATTCTTCGAATCCTTAAATGACGGAGTCAGAGCAGTAGAAGTGACCGAAATATATGCCGTAATTAAGCCATATTTCAGCACTTAGTGTCTGCCAAATGTCTGCAATGGTTTTTATTACCATTTTACAAAAAGCAACACTCGATACCACTACAAAATTTTAACAACCCCTACTTTAAAATTTTAATACTAACAATCTATAAACCATTGATAAAATTTATAAATTCAAAAAATCCTTTCTGTAATCTACACCGAAGAATTCGGCAAGGGATTGCATTTCGATATCTTTGATTGTGTTTACTCTCGGCAAGTGGGCAGTGAGCATATAAATCTGTGCCGCTTTTTCTACTGTTTCAATTAATCCGAAGGTTTCGTCCATTGTTTTGCCTGCACCGTAAATGCCGTGCATTCCCCATACTACAAGACGGAATTCTTCCATTTTCTTTGCAGTTGCTTCGCCTATCTCATTTGTTCCGCAAAGCATCCAGGGCAGAACACCGATACCGTCAGGAAAAACAACAATACATTCGGTGCACATTTCCCAAAGCGTATGCGTGAATTTCTTTTCATCAAGCTCGTGAACATAGTTCATTGCAAGACGAGCTCAAGAATAAAACTATGTTCCCTGAAGTTAACTTTAAAGTCTTTGCCGAAAACTGGTATGAATTAAATATTAAGAATGCTAATATAAGTTCAACCACAAAGAATGATTACAAATATTATCTGTATTCAAACATCATTCCATACTTTGAAAAATTCAAACTGTGCGACATACACGAAGATGACTGTCAAAGATTTCTGAACCAATATGTCGGCAAGAGTAAGGCAATGGTATCCAAGTTAAGAATGACACTGCGTAGGATAATGAGAAAAGCAAAGAAACAAAAACTGATACCTGACAATCCTGCTGAAGATATTATTTTACCACAGGTAACACAAGGCAGCAGACGACCCATCACAGACGAAGAACGAACAATGATACTTGAAACTGCTAAAACACATTACGCAGGTACGATGGTATTAACTATGCTATACTGCGGACTCAGACCGATAGAAATTCGACGAATGGAATGGGATTGGTTAGATTTTGAGAACTCAATTCTTACAGTCGGAAAATCTAAAACCGAAGCAGGAACAGGCAGAAAAATACCGATTCCTCCTCAACTAAAATCTGCTTTAATTGAGCATAAGCTAAAAGGACAAAACGATAAGTGGGTATTTGCAAGATTTAAAAATCATCAACTGCCACTTGACGAAAACGCATTTTATCACGCTTGGCATAATTTTTGCAGAGAGATGGATATTGCAAATGGTGCAACAGTTTACAGAAACCAAATTACTAAATCAACTTTAGCACCTGACCTTGAGCCATACCTACTCAGGCACACTTTTTGTACAGACTGCCAAGCGGCAGGCGTACCGTTAAATGTTGCAAAAGAGCTTATGGGACACAGTGATATATCTGTCACAGCAAAAATTTATACTCATATGGTAGATGAAGTGTTTGAGCAAAATAGAAAACGATTAGCAGAATATGCTAATCAAAAAGAACTAAAAGCAGTTAACGAATAATATCAAAACTAAAAGTAGGGATGGTTCAAAATTCAAACCATCCCTACCTCAAAATTTGATGACGAACAATATAAACATTATTAATTATATTTAACCATAGTATATATCAAAATGCCAACTCCGACAAATATTCCAACAACAACAGCAATTTCTCCCCATAGTGAATCAGTTACTAAATTAATAACACCTGCAATTAAGCAACCCGCGCCAATAGTTGAAATTCCCTTTCCAATTAATCTACAAAATGGATTTTTATCCTCTTCAGCAATATTGTCCCAATGATAACTATGAATTAATACAATTTTCTTCTTTATCCAAATAATAATACCAAAACAAAATAGTAATAATCCAATAACAATAAGAACAATATTAATTGTCATATCAATAGTCATCACATTATCCTCCAAACTATTTTGACTATAAAGTATCATAAACATATTATACTCTGTCAAGTATAAATAGTCAATATCATATGATTTAATTCAGCAAAGTATGGTGTGTGTATTGTTACGGAAATGCAGGCTCCGACAGTCGCGAAACCAATAGGTAAAGGCAAGGGAGTGAAAACTTCCTTGCCTTTGCACAGTTGCGGTGCCCATAATTTTGTTCATGTCTAAAGGTATTCCAAAATTATGACCGCTGCCAATTCTTATTGCTCCCTTCATCTCGCACTGCGAGCGGTCGCAAACGAATCTCTCAAAAGTCTCTCACCTAAACGCTCCCAGTCGCTCTCGGTAGGGTTTGAGAAATAAGAGATTTCAGGTCTCTGAAAATCTCCCAAAAAATCTAAACAAAACAGAAAAGAAAAAATCGTCCTCAAATCAACAGCAGATTGAGGGCGATTTTGAACTTTTTAAGGCTATTTTTAACAAAAAATAAGGCTGAAAGCCTAAACTTTCAGCCTGCTGGCAGAGGTATAAGGATTCGAACCTTAAATGACGGAGTCAGAGTGTAAAAATCACTTTTTGAAACATACCGTTTTAAGCCATATTTTCGCTTTTAAGTCTCTCAAAAGTCTCTTAAGATAGCACTTCAATAAAGCATAATCTCATTTAATTGCGCTTTATATAAAATTCTAATTTTTCAGTCACCAACTTGACTAATCCAATCTCGAATATTTGTGCCAACCCTTTCAATATCCTTTCTTCCAAGCTCGCCACTATGCATAATAACATTTCTTGAACGTTCTAATGTTTGTATTATTTGCCTTGCCCAATCAATTGATATTATATATACTTCAAACAATTCAAAATTCTGTTGCATGATTGATATCAAATCTCCAAACTCAATATAATTTATCATTGAATCACCACGTTGAGTATGCCATTTGATTTTTTCTTCTTCTTTTTTTCTTGATGTTGCAAGTTTTCGTATTTTTTCGGAAACACATTCTTCCCACCAATTTTCACCTTTATGTTCTAATAAAACTTTAACAACAAACTTGCGAACCATATTTTCAAACGCCGCGATAGCTGTATAAACGGTTGCCATTTCTTTGGCACTATTAACACACTCATCATCTAATAAATCAAGAGATAGACTATTTATGTATTCTTGCACTATACATTCAGAAGAGGAGTGCTTACTAACAACATCCGTATTATTTAGTGCAATTTTTGTCAATTCTCCACGCATAACAAAAGAATATAATTTATCTTCATTCATATTGAAATCCTCTACATCAAATGCTTTTTTAGACTTTGAAAAATAGCATCATAGACTGCCATATTAGTAGTTTCAGGTAAATGAATTTGTATATTATAATGCAAATTCATATTATTTGTTGTAGCTTTATCATTTTCATTGTTGCTGACTGAAGATATTTTTTCTATTTTCTCATTGTCATTTTCTAATGAATTTATAACATTTTCGCTTTTAGAATCTCTATTTGTCCAGTCCGCATAACTACAAAGAGCTCTAAAAGTCATAGCCATTTGTTCTATAACACGATCACTTTTTTGACCCTGAGTTAATGTTTTAAGTTTATTTTTTACATCTTCATTAGACATATTCTGCGCATCTTTATTCAAGTTAAAAAGGTCTTCATATGCCTCTTCTATTCCAATTGCTAAAATATTTTTTGATTGGGATTGATCTAAAAATTCATAATATCTTTGAGTAGGTTGTCCACCCTCTTCAAGAAATCCTAACGCTTTTAGTATCCCAACAAATAATCTATCTGTACTGCTTTTAAATCCTAAATCTGCTAAAAATTTTGTTGTAAAACGTTCTGGAGCTTTGGCTCCAATAATAGAATTAAATATACTTTCTAAATTTTTTGTGGATGTTAAATATGACATAGTCAAAGACATAACAATTCTCCTTTTCTTTAATTGAAATTTATTATGCAAATAAAACTTTCTGGTGAAATACTAACTTATTTTTAATAAGACAGATTTAATTGAGTTTGCTACAATATATGCAAGATTTACAGGAACAGCATTACCAATCATTTTATATCCATAATCCACATCTGTATATATGAACTCAAAATCATCAGGGAAGCCTTGAACTCTTGCACATTCTCTAACCGTCAATCTCCTATACAAATCCTCATAACCTGGAACAAATCTTCTTCTGTTTTTTTCTATAAATTCCATCTTTGGAGCTTGCGGATGAAGTTGACATTGTCTACCGCTAGCTTGTACAGTAAATGCAGGTTCATCCCATGAACGAACTCTGTTTCTACTCATAAAAATAGTTGAGTACGCTCCTGTAAAATACTCGTGATTAAGTATTTCTAATTTACCATTTGTTTTGTTTTTAGGTAAAGCTGGTACTTCCTTGCCTACTAAATCACCTATTGCATCTCGTAGTGTTAACTTATCTTCTTTGTTAGGTGTTGTAGGTTTTGGAAATTCAAAGTTTATATTTAAATCCTTTCGGAAACCAATATAAAAAACTCTTTTTCTGTCTTGTGGGACACCATAATCAGAAGCATTTACTAAATTAATTGTTACATCATAACCACAATCTTCAAATTTAGAAATGATATTTTTTACTGCTTCTGAATGTCTATTGGCTAACATACCAGATACATTTTCCGCTAAAAAGAACTTAGGCTGTTTTTCTTTTAAGATTCTAATATAATCATAAAACAATTGACCACGCTCATCCTCAATTCCTCGAAGAGCACCAGCCTCACTCCAACTTTGACATGGAGGTCCACCTATAATACCATCTATTTCATCGGGAAAATCTGATTCTTTAATATTTCTAATATCGCCTTTAATTAATGGTGCTGTATGATTTTTTTCGTATGTATCCCAAATACCTTTATCGTATTCATTTGCCATAGCAATGGTGAATCCGGCTTTTTCAAAGCCCAAATCTAAACCACCTGCACCTGAAAACAAACTAATTAAATTCATATGTACATTCCTATTTATTATATTTTATCAATTTTGCGTCAATCAAATTAGCTGGATTATCAGGATTCTTTATTCTTACATTCTCAATAGTTAGTTCATCAACATCTTCAGCTAATGCAATTAAATCTTCTATGTTGTTAAACGATGACCATTTATCATCATTTATTATACACATTAATGAAAAATCGAAATTATCATCTCTTGTATAAATATAGTTAAACACTTTTAAAGGGTTTTCTATTCCCCACATTCCTCTAACTCGCATATATGTAATACCTAACGGATCAACTTTATTTATATGTCCTAATTCTCTACTTTCTGCAAACTCAACATTAGATATTGATTCCACTCCATTTTTTATAGTACTTTTTATTCTACTATAGCATTCTTCACTAGCACAATAGTCTAATCCGTAAACCATACATAATTGTTTTAGATTATTCGTATTTTTATCAACAATACCCACTATATAAATTATATCTTTTTCGTCCCACGCTTCTGCTGCCTTACATGCTTTTGAAATCATTTGACTACTTGATTTAACTGTATGCTTTGGATAACTACTATTTAATGCCAAAGCTGAACCGAAGGATTCTATTTTCTTGACTTCAATAGCATCTCCGCCTCTTAACATAGCATCTGGTGGATTAGAATTATTTCCCAGATATGAGAAAGTATCACTTATCTTTTCAAGTCTTTCATTTTCTGGTAATTCAAAAGTATTAGCGAACATATCTTTAACATATTCTTCAAGAGCATCACCAGCATTGTTAGCACGATTTCTGCCTTGATAATAATTTGTTAAATGAGAAATAGGGTTATTAACAAGATTAATAATTGCATTGATTATATTTGCCATAAAATCACCTCTATAAAATTATATCACATAATATTTTCAAAAACAATGTTTTAGCATCAATCACATATCAAGAGTCCACTAATAACCTCATTTAAATATAGATACAAAATATGTCGATTTAAAATTCTTGACACACAAAAAATATTTTGCTAAACTAAATATTGTTGGCAGAATATACCAACTTTATACATTGAAAACTGAATAAGGGCAACTTTTTAAGTTACTGCTATCACTGATTAAAATTATTTACTACTTGAGATCAGCAACAGGATTAAGTAAGAAAGCATAAATTTGTTTTGAAAAACTTTTAATCCTCAATAGCCTAATAAATCAGAATTGATAGAGTCAAATTTTTTACATATTTTATTCGCCCATAGTGTTATCAAAACAGTTTGAAAAATAACTGTATGCACTAAGGGTGGATTATATGTAAAAGGTTTGGCTCTTTTTTGTTTTCTAAAATTTAGAATTGGAGGTGCTTCAGTTTGTAAACAATTTATAAACATTTCAAAAAATGGTAGTTAAATCATCATTCCCACTGCCTACCTATATGGAGGAATATTTTTATGAAAGGAGATTGATAGTATTAACGGAAATTATTTTACATTGCCAAACAAAATATTTGATGAAGGATTTACTCCGAATGAGTTTGTGGTTTATTCATTCTTGACCAAAGCAAAAAACAAAAACGGTCAGAGCTATTGGTCAGTGCCAAACATTGCTCACTACTGTGGTATCTGTGAAAACTCCTGTCGCAAAGCTATAAAAAGTTTGACAGACAAAGGTTATGTTGATGTAACAAAAAGATATCTTGATAATGCGCAGCAAAGTAATATCTATACCATCCGCAAAATTTGAACCACCCCCGGTTCATAAAATGATGACAAACAATATAAGAACCTGACTTCGTCAGAACCTTGTTACTCGCAAGCTCGTAATAAAAACCTCGTCACAAGGAAAAACAAAGTCCTGTCACAAAACTGTCAGCAGAATTTGAAGAGTTTGAGTTTCGGGAAAGTCACTAACCGAAATCAAGCTCAAAAGCAAATATGAGCCGTTTGTGACAACAAAAGTTAAAGTATATTTTAGAGGTTTTACAGTTTATTATTTTAAGCAGGTTAAATAGCATCACATCGAACAGCAGAGCTGTTCGGTATCTGCGAGTTTCGGCTTTGTATTACGCTCGCCAGATGGCTGCGAAACAAAGCCAGCGGGAGACCCGCACCCCTCTTACCTTGTCTTTTCAAAAAGAAAAGTGTAAGCCAAAAGAAAAGAAATTTTAATATACGGAGGAACAAAAATATTAACGAAAATACCAGAACTGAAATATTGAATTTCAGAGTAAGTAAAGAAGAAAAAAGATTAATTGAAGAAAAAGCATTTATCAAATATGATACACTTGCGCCCTATCTTCGTGACTGTGCGTTGGATAAAGAAATCTTGGTTATTCCCGGTCTATCAGGAATACAAGACGAATTGAATGCAATCGGTAACAACTTAAATCAACTCACTCGTGCCGTTAATATGGGACAAACTACTGCAGTTAATTTGTCTGAAATGCGAAAGGAGGTTGCTGGTATTTGGCAATTATTAAACTCAGCTCTGCAAAAATATCTGCTCGTATAGGAATTGATTATATCTGCAACGAGGAAAAAACTTTAGGGAAATTGATAAGCGGAAAGGACTGTATGCCCGAAAGTTGTTACGATGAATTTGAAATGGTGCGAAATAATTTCAACAAACAAGGCGGCAGAACTTACTACCATATGATACAATCTTTCGCACAAGATGATGATATATCCCCTAAAAAATGTCACGAAATCGGTATGCAAATGGCTGAACATTGCTTTCCCGAATTCCAAGTTCTTGTTGCAACGCACATTGATAAAAAGCATATGCACAATCATTTCATCATAAATTCCGTGAGTTACAAAGACGGAAAGAAGATGGATATATCCCCTCAAGACTTGCTTGATATTAAAAATTATTCAAATCAATTATGCAGAGAGAATGGTTTTATCACTACCGAGGCAAAGACAAGGAGAAATGAAAATCCAAAATGGAAACAAAAGATTCGATACTGGGCAATCAAGATGATGCAGGAGTCCAACGATATGGAAGAATTTATTTAGAAAATGAGTATGCACGGCATTGATATTAAATTCAATCCCAACTACAAATATATGACTTACACGGATAGTGAAGGTCATCGTTGCCGTGATGCGAAATTGTTTGATGAGAGGTTACTGAAGAAAAATCTTGAAATGTATTTTGATTTAGGCGGCTGCAATTCTTTTCTTGCAGAGAACATACTGACATACGAAACACCGAAAACTGGAAATTGTACAGATGGATTGACGGAAAATATTTTTGAAATGCTTTCAAATCTGCCAACGATTGAGCAAAACGATGATTACTATGACGGCGGCATTGAAGATATCGAACTGGATAAAATCATTGAAAAAATGCGTGCTCACGGATTGAAAATCACCAAAGCACAGCTTATGTATTGCAGAAATGAATATGACAATCAAAATCAGAATCAAGGCTTTGGAATTTTGATGTAGGAGATTTAAATGAAGAAAACAAAAGCAGAATTAAAAACTATGGCAAATGAAATTGCAGCACAATATGGTTGTTTTCTCAATGTTACTGAGGTTGGCAAAGTGCTTGGTATCAGCCGAGAAACAGCGAGAAAATTAGTTTCAAATTTATCTTGTGCAGAAATTGGAAACACAAATAAATATTACATTTACGATGTACTCGAATTCGTTTACAAATAATCTCTATAAAAGCTGGATATTTAAAAGTCTCTGTGGTAATGTTTGTGTTGCCACAGAGGCAGAAAAGGAGGTTTGAAATGTACGAACTATATGACAAAGATGGTAAATTTATTTGCTATCGTATGACTAAAAGAATTAAAAATGACTTAGGCGAGTACGATGTTTTAACAGCTCGTTCTAAAAAGTCGGAAAAAGAATGTCGTAAAATTATGGATGATAAAATTCGTGATTACTACATTCAGAAAGAAACAGAAAAGCATAAAGGTGTTTATCCCGATATGTTATTCAAAGATTTTGCAGATAATTGGTATGAGTTGAATGTCAAAAACGCAGACTGCAGCCAAGTCAACAAAGACAATTACAAAAATTATGTTTACACACATATCATTCCGTATTTTGCTAACTACAAATTATGTGATATCCATGAAGATGACTGTCAACGATTTCTGAATCAATATGTCGGCAAGAGTAAGGCGATGGTTTCAAAATTAAGGATGACACTTCGTAGAATAATGCGTAAAGCGAAGAAACAGAAATTAATACCTGATAACCCTGCTGAGGATATCGTACTGCCAAGCGTTACCCAAGGCAGCAGACGACCTATAACGGACGAAGAACGAGCGATGATACTTGAAACAGCAAAAACACATTATGCAGGAACAATGGTATTAACAATGCTTTACTGTGGACTCAGACCGATAGAAATTCGCAGAATGGAATGGAGTTGGTTAGACTTTGAAAACAGTATATTGACAGTTGGTAAATCGAAAACAGAAGCAGGAACAGGCAGAAAAATACCAATTCCACCACAGCTAAAATCAGCACTCATTGAACACAAGCTCAAAGGTTTTAATGACAAATATGTATTCGTGAGAGTAAAGAACAATACCTTGCCTATGGACGAAAATGCCTTCTACCATGCTTGGCATAATTTTTGCAGAGAGATGGACATTACAAACGGTGCAACTGTTTATAGAAATCAGATTACAAAATCAACTCTTGCATCAGACCTTGAGCCATACCTACTCCGTCACACATTCTGCACTGACTGCCAAGCTGCAGGTGTTCCACTTAATGTTGCAAAAGAACTTATGGGACATAGTGATATATCGGTCACCGCAAAAATCTATACTCATATGGTGGACGAAGTGTTTGAGCAAAACAGACAACGATTAGCTGAATACGCTAATCAGAAAGAACAGAAAGCTATTAACGAATAATACGCAAAACTAAAGGTAGGGGTGGTGCAAATTTGAACCATCCCTACCTCTCATCAATTATTCAATATAACAGCAATACACTATTATTTTACCATAGGAGTTACTGTAATAAAATAGCAAAAGCCGATTTTACATTTTCGTAAAACCGACTCTTAAACTACATTACATATTTTATCGATAACTCATTTAACTCGTTGATAACCTTTTCATTTCTCAACTTTCTTGCCACAGGCATAAAGATAGAAAGTGTTTCTTTTGCTTTCCTCTTTTTCTCACTTCCCTCCATGTATTCTATGGTTCGCATATTATGAAGCCGCTCCGCCATTTTTATAATAGCGCATTCTTCATCTTCCAGACCGTCTTTCTCAATATCATAATCTCTTAATCGTATAAGGATTTGTGCAACATCTTTTGGCAGAGATTTCTTTATATCATCTATCGAAACATCAGTTTTTCTAAACACATCGCATAGCATCCCTGCATAGGCTACATTTGCTTCTGTTCCTATTTGAACAAGTAACAATGATACATTTAATAAATGCGTAATATACTCATCTCCTGAATATCTTTTTTTATTTGCATATGACTTCTTACAGAAATTATAGACTGTTCCCAACTCTGTAGTATCCAATTTATTTTCTATCATTTTTTGTTCTAATAATTCAAATAATTCTTCCTTTAACATATGTTCATCGGTCTTTTCATAAAAAGCATAACTAGTCATATCACTACCTCCTAAATGAATGATTTCTAGATTCATCGCATACAAGAGAGACGGAGAAAAGCCATAATAGTTTTTAAAAGCTTTAATAAATCCGCTGTGAGATTCCCATCCATATTCAATCGCCACATCAAGAATTTTATTCCCTTGCAGAATAGCTTCTGACGCACATATAAGTTTTCTTTCCTTAACATATTCCATAACAGAAATATTCATTTCCTGTTTAAACATTCTTGAAAAGTAAAACTTTGAATAACCTACATAATCTGCAATTTCCCCAATGCTTAATTTTTGATTTAAATTTTTCTCAATATAAACAAGACTCTCTGTTATTATTCGCTTTTTATCCATCCGTTTTCCTCTTGCAATCTAATGATATAAATAAAATATCATATTTGCTGGAAGTATGCTTTTCCAATATTGCTCAAAATACAATACAAAATGATAAAAATGAGGTAGGACGCCTTGTATAAAATGCAGTACCCCCACCTCAAATTTTGATGACAAACAATATATAAGCTCAATTAATCTAATTAACAAACTATAATCTAGTTTGTTATCTTTTCGGGAAACTTCTAAATACAATATAATTTCCGTCAGGATCACAAAAGCGCATATTTTTAGCTCCCCACGGACGAATTGTTGGTTCATCAAGTATTTCAACGTCCAAATCTTTCAGACGCAAATACTCTGTATCAACATCATCAACAGTAAAAGCCATATTCATATTTGAATTTCTACCATCAGCATCATCGTATTTAAGAATAGCCAAAAATGCACCTTGCGTATGTATTTCCTGATGTATTTCATCATCACAGTCTGAAGTTGTTTGAAGAATTTTTTGATAGAAATCCGATAATCGTTTCACATCTTTCGTCAAAAGACATATTCCTGAAAAAAGCATAGTATTCCTCTTAATTTCCAATTTTTAAATCTGTTGTAACACATAAATTATATCATAATATAAAATTACATTCAACATTAACTGGACTTTGGCAAAAAAGTGTGGTATGTGTTGTGTTGCGGAAACGCAGGCTCCGTTAATCGCGAAACAAAAAGGTAAAGGCAAGGGATTGAAAAGTTCCTTGTCTTTATCTCTCGAAAATCTCTCACCGAATTGGCAGCATTTGGCGAGTTTGTGGTCTCGCAAAGTCTCAGAACGGTCTACAATTAAAAATTACAAATAAATATACAAGCTAAAAAAGCACCTGAAAAGGTGCAAAAATGTGCCAAAAGGCGAAAAATAATGGACAATCCATTACTGAATTGTCCAATCTGGCAGAGGTATAAGGATTCGAACCTTAAATGACGGAGTCAGAGTGAAAAAATCACTTTTTGAAACGCACCGTTTTAAGGAAAATTTTCATTTTTGAGTCTCTCGAAAATCTCTCACTAAAAATGTTTCAAATAATTTTACTCTTAAACATCAATTTTGGAAAACAAAAACTCTAAATTCTACACTTTCCAATCATATATTATATTTTAACCTACTGATTACCAAACAGCGCTGGATTGATAAATCTAATGATTTATAACGATTTTCAATGCTTTCTTTTATCCATTATTAGTATTATTTTTCATCCAGCGCTCTCATTATAAACCGTTTTCTAATAATAAATGGTAAATAGATGGTCGCTGAAAACAAACCAGATTTGCATTATTGATTAACACAAATTATTGTTAAGCTACACTATATATGTTATAATAGATATTTAATGGAGGTGCTATTAATGTTTCAATCAGATAAACCAATTGATAATAACAAAAATGATAAATTACACAGAAAAACCTTTTCATCACAAATAGCACATGCAATACTGTCTTATAATTCAAGTGAAAACTTTACAATAAGTTTGTGCGGACCTTGGGGCTCAGGTAAAACCTCTATATTAAATATGATTAAAGAAGAAATAAACCGCTTATCAAATGATTATCCTATTGACAAAAAACCTATTATTATTAATTTCAATCCATGGAATTATTCAAGTAGAGAACAATTATTATCACAGTTTTTTTTAACAATTAATGATGAATTACATTATAATCACAATGATAGTCTAAAAAAAATTGGAAGTGCCATAGAAAAGTATTATAACATTATTGAATTTGCATCTTTTATACCTGGAGCTGGAAAATACTTAGGACCATTGTCAAAAATATTCAATGGCTTAGGAAAACAAATTAGTGAAATATCAAACCAAAAAGAAAGTATAACTAGACAAAAATCTGAAGTAACAAAACTTTTGAATGAACAAGAACACAAATTTATTATTGTTATTGATGATATTGACAGACTTAGTAATAGCGAAATATGCTTAATATTTCAACTAGTAAACTCAATTGCTGATTTCCCCAATATGATATATTTGCTTTCTTTTGATAAAGAAATAGTTACACGAGCATTACATGAAATTCAAAAATGTAACGGTTTTGAATATTTAGAAAAAATAATACAAGTACCTTTTGATATTCCAATAGCTAAAAAATCAGAAATAGAAAATGTATTTTTTGAGAAACTTGGCAAAATAATTAATGAATCTGTAGAAAATGAAGAATACTGGTCAGATGTTTTTAGAAATTGTATTTCACCATATATATGCAACATTAGAGATGTTGTGAGACTCTTAAACGTTTTTAAATTCAAATATGACTTACTTCATAAAGAGTTATATTGGGTAGATTTACTCGCTTTAACAGTAATACAAATATTTGAGCCAAAAGTATACAATTGGATATATGAAAATCAAACAATTCTTACTGGATCAGCTCATAATAATAATTATATAGTATTAAATAGCAATAGTAACGAGAATGAAAAATATAAAGAAATAAAAAATACAATCGAAAAATTGTCTACCACAAATGTAGATAAAACAATTGAATCAATGCAAATTTTATTTCCTAATTTTGCTGAGCAAACAGGAGCTTATCATTATGATCACAGTTCAAATGATGAATTAAGAGGAAATCACAGAATTGCCTCTTCTGATAAATTCCCTTTATATTTTCACATGTCATTATCAGATATAAGAATTAGTAATGATGAAATTATGAACTCAATTAATAATTTATCACCAGAAGAATTAAATCTTTATTTTAATGAATTATCAGAAAAGGAACTATTAAAAGACTATTTATATGAATTATGTGGCAAAATACAATTTATTACTCATAATAAAATAACCATATTTTTAGAAGAGTTATTTAAAGTTCAAGGATACGAAAAAAACAAGAGGGTTTCAAGCGAATTTGAAACTTCAATTTCTAATGATGCCCTGCATTGTATAAAAATGCTATATATACATATTGACAAGAAAGATCGAATTAAATACTTAATAGATTTGATTGAAAATTGTAATTATACGGCTTTTCTTACTATTTTTGAATTCATATATAATTTAGAGAAATATTCAGGAGAATTCAACGGAGATATAATTTCTGAATTAAAACTAACAGATGAAGATATGTCTAAAATTGAACATCAATTAATTTTAAAATTACAAAAACTTCCAAATGACATAAATATACTTGATACAGATAGCTACTATGCTTTTGACTCCTTGTGGAAAAAAATCGATGCAAATGCTTATAATAATTATATCTTAGAAAAACTTCGTTATGATGAAAATATTCCAAAATTTTTAGACATTTATAGAGGTATTTGGCATTCCGAGGAAGATATTGGAATTAGTTTTAAAAATAATTCTTATACTAATTATATTTCAAAAGAAGAAATTTATAATCATATAATTAATCTGAGAAAAACGAAACAATTTAAAACATTGAAACATCAATATAAACAAAATGCTATTGCATTTTATCAATGGTATAATTTAGATACAGAAGATTATCACAAGGAAACTAATATAAACCTTATTGATTCAATAATTAAAGATTGGGAAAATGACTAAAAAATTAAGCGGCAGAAAATCTGTCCGCTTAATTTTTAACTATTTAGGCTTTTCTTTTTCGATTAACAAAAACTATAGCAATTACAAATGAAAGTGATAATAAAACTGAAATACCGATAATTAAAACAGCATTCATATCAAATCCTGTTTCAGGGCTCTTTATGCTTGTATTTTTATTAGTATTGTCATGTTTTTCAGAGGTTGTTATCTGATTGTTTTTTTCGGAAGTAGTGTCTTTTGTTGAAGGATCAGTCTCCGCTTCAATAAAAGGAATTTCAACAATTTCTTTTTCACCGCAAACAGAGCAAGCTCTCTCTTTTTCACCTTTTTCGGTATTTGTTGGCTCTTTAATTATATTCCATTCTCCGAAATTATGACCAATTGCCGGAATTATTTCAGTATATTCTTCGCCGCAAACCATGCATACAGACTTTTTCTCGCCCTTGTCTGTACAAGTTGCTTCCTTTACAATCTCCCATTCACCCGGAGTATGTCCGTTAGCCGAAATACTTTCAGTTTTAATCACTTCACCGCACACTGTACATTTTTGAACCTTTTCTCCATTATCAATACAAGATGGTTCTTTTGTTGCAATCCATTCGCCAACCTGATGATTAGACTTAGGTATTGTCCTTGTTTCAGTTTCGCCGCAATGACAAGTGCGAGTTTCAAGACCTTCTGATGTACAAGTTGCAGGTGTTGTTACTTCCCATTCTCCATAATTATGACCTAATGCAGGAATTGTTCTCTCTGCAATTGTCTTTCCGCAGTCTTTACATTTCTGGATTTCTAATCCCTGTTCGGTGCAAGTAGGTGCTTTAGTCTGAACCCAATTATTATCAGAAATATGATCGCCCATAGGTATTACATTACCCTTTGAGACCATCTTATCGCAACTCTTACAATATATATCTCCGGTATAACCATTTTGAGTACAAGTTGCAGCTTTTTCATTTACTAAATAAGTATCACCAACATGATTATCAGAATTTAATTCTCCTGTCTCAAATGTTTCTATCCCTTTCGTTCCGCAAACAGAACAACTCTTATAATAGATTGCCTTATCTTTACAGGTAGCAGCTGATTTCAAATAAATATCGTCAACTTCTTCAATATAATTATGATTAGCAATCGGTAATTTTTCATCAGAACCACTTACAATTACACCACAATCATTACAAACGGTATATTCATTATTACCCTGTTCAACACAAGTTGATGGCTTAGCAGGATATGTAGTTGTTACATTATGTGCACAAGCAACAGAAACTGTGCATGTATCACTATAATTGCCATCTTCAGTTGTTACTGTAATTGTTGCAGTACCTTTTTTTACACCTGTTACCAGACCATTCTTATCTACTGTAACAATGGATTCATCACTGCTTTTCCAAATTAAATTTTCATTTGTGGCATTATTAGGAATAATGTTTGCAGTAAGTGTTTCTTTTTCTCCTGATTTTATTGAAAGTGTATTTTTATCAAGAGTTACTCCTGTCACAGCAACAGGTTTTGCGATAATATTAATTCCACCGGGTACAACATCAAAATCAACATCATCTTCGTTTTTATTGCTGATATCACCACTATCATATATAATTGATATCGGTGCATTACCAATTTCAGCACTTTCTAAAATATTAAAAGTTAACTTCAAAAACAGTGAATCTGTTGAATCATTACTCTTAACAAATGTTAAATACGGGAGATTGTCATAAGATACATTTGCGCCTGCAGCAAATTCTCCGCAAAGTTTCGCGTCAATTAAATTAATTTTTTCAGCGTCATAATCAATTTTAATTGATGCTGTACTAAAACCCGGATTGTTTTCAAGGACAACATCAATATTAACTGTATCTCCTCTGTAGCCCTCTGAATTTCCCACTTTCATAACACGATTGTCCATTGCTGTAGCACTGATTATTGTTGGTACAGATGAAGTAACCAACAATAGCAATGCTAATATTAAGGAAACAATTTTTTTATTCATTCTAATATACCTCCTTAGAATATTTCAACATCTTCATGATTAATATACTTTAATAATCTAGTTAAATCCTTGGTATTAACTTTTCCATCTCCATTAACATCAAGAGCAAGTTCATTGCATTCAACATCTTCATGGTTAATATATTTCAACAAACGAGTTAAATCTTTCGTATTAACCTTTCCGTCATCATTTATATCACCGGGGATATAATTAACAATTGAAATATTACCGTCAATAACGTTGAAATTAACATCTTTTTCCTTACTATCCGAAATATCTCCTTCTGAATACTCTAATGAAAC
This sequence comes from uncultured Clostridia bacterium, assembly GCA_946555465.1. Classification (GTDB taxonomy): domain Bacteria; phylum Bacillota; class Clostridia; order Oscillospirales; family Acutalibacteraceae; genus Eubacterium_R. The sequence goes on along the minus strand of CAMNST010000018.1, from coordinate 8,564 downwards.
ATACGCATCTCCGGGTTCGGCATCATCGACTATTTTGAATGTTAAGGTTACCATATTTACATCAGAATTAATGTCATTAGATTTAACAAAAGTTAAGTATGGTAAATTATCATAGGATACATTTGCACCTGTTGCAAACTCACTACTCAATTCTGCACCTGTAAGCTGCAATCTCGTTTCGTCATATACAAACTTAACTGATGCTGTACTAAACCCCGGATTATTCTCAACTGCGACATTTATCGTTATCGTTTCGCCAACACGTGACGTCTTTGATTCAATTCTAATTAAAGGTAAATCTTCAATAGGTGCTGAAGCATTAACTGTAACTTTAAAAGTAGTTGATTTACCACTATATGATACTGTTATTGTTTTTGTACCGGCAGTTGATGAATCAAAACCACTTGTTGTGAAACCGCTCGAAACAATTTCACTTGAACCATTGCTGTAATTAAGTTTTAATTTTAATCCCGATGTATTTAATGATTCACCAATTTCATAAGTCGTTTTTGTAGGATTGCTACTGATTGATATAGATGTTAATGTTTTGGCAACATTATTTACAGTAATATTGCAAGTCTTGCTGTATGTTTTTTCGTTATATGTAAACTTGGCTGTAATTGTTGCCGTTCCGCTTGCTTTCGCTGTAACAACACCATTGGAAACCGACGCTACACTTGAATTTGAAGATGTCCAACTGACGCTTTGACCACTTGGTGTAGTTGTTGCTGTTAATGTTGCCGTATCGCCAACCGTCATAGTTTTACTTGTTTGAGAAAGCGAAATGCTCGGTGTATTAACAGTAACATTAAATGTAGTGGTTAATCCCTCATAAGTTACTGTAACTGTTTTTGTTCCAGCAGTTGTTGAACTAAAACCGCTTGTTGTGTAGCCTGATGATACCATTTCGGTTGAGCCGTCACTATAAGTTATTTTTAACTGTAAAGCGCTTGTATCTAAAGAATCACCTATGTAATATACTTTCTTAGAAGGCTGAGATACAATTAAAATTGAGGATAATTCTACGGCATCAAGAGCTACAAAAGTAACATCATTTTCATTTGCATAAGTTTCTGCAGTAGAATTTTTATATCCATATATGATACCTTGCTTGGCACCAATTTCACAATAATTTCCGTTGTAAAAGTAATAGCCATAAAAATAATCACCAAATATCATTTCAGGATTTAATACAGTAATTTCTAATAAATCACAACCTCCAAATACTCCTTGTCCAACACTTGTTACGCTGTCTGGTATTATTACTTTTGTTAAGCTATTGCAACAATAGAATGAACGATTTCCTATATTGATTACACTGTCAGGTATTATTATACTTGATAAATATCCGCAATTTTCAAATGCTCGATCACCTATTTTCGTTACGCTATCTGGCAATGTTACTGTTGTTAAACTGCCACAAGAATAAAATGAACGATATCCTATACTTGTTATGCTGTCGGGAATTACTATACTCGCTAAATGGAAGCATTCAGCAAATGCGCTCTCACCTATATTAGTTATACCAGAGTCAATCATTAAATTTTTAATGTCATCTTTATACTTATACCAAGGAGCATTATATATATAATCCCACATATCACCTAACCCTGTTATTCTAAGCAAACCAGTATCCAGATTCAACTCATAATAAGCATTATCTCCGCACTGACCAGTCACAATATTTGAACTGCTTTTTTCATTAACCGTAATATTTCCATTTGTTGCAGTAGGTGAAAGTGATATACCATTTTCATCATACATTTTATATGCTGTGAAATTCAATGATGATGTACCTGAAACATTTTCTTTTGCTCTAAAAGTAAATGTTACAAGCGTTCCGTCACCTGTCAAAGCATAAGCACCACTAAAAGTAAATCTTATTTGATTACCCGTTGACTGATAATTCAAATTACAATTTTTGGTATGATCATTAAATATCAAGCCGTATGTATAAGATTCCGCTGTCAGCAGACTGCTGTCATACTGCAATGTAAAGTTACCATTATATACAGACTCTGTATTCGTAATTTTTACAGGAACACTTATCGTGTCTCCTTCATTTACAGTCCCCCCTACAACAGATAATTCAGGTTTCGCAGAAATTTTTTCAGAAATACTCACTGAGCCATTTGCTGCTGTCGGCGAAAGTGAGATTCCGTTTTCATCATAAATTTTGTATGCCGTAAAATTCAATGATGATGTACCTGAAACATTTTCTTTTGCTCTGAAAGTAAATGTTACAAGTATTCCATCACCTATTAAGGCATATGCACCGCTAAAGGTAAATCGTATCTGATTTCCTGTTGACTGATAATTCAAATTGCAGTTTCTTGTATGCTCATTAAAAATTGAACCGTATTTATAAGATTCGACTTCTAATTTACTGCTATCATACTGCAATGTGAAATTACCGTTATAAACACTTGCTGCATTTTTAATATTTACATTAACGGTAAATTCACTGCCTGCATCTACAGTTTTATTTTCTGCAGAAAGCGTTGGTGTTCCTGCCGCGAATACTGATGTAGCCGGTACAGAAAAAGCTACGCTAACCAACATCAATAATGCCATAAAAACACTGCATATTTTCTTTGATACACTCATACAATCCATCCTTTCTTAATTTAATTTTGTAATTAATCCCGCATCATAGCGTGAAATAATACCTGCATCACCGGCGTCAACTTCACCGTCTTTATTTACATCTCCAGCTTGTAATTGCTCTGCTGTAAGATTAATTAAACCTGCATCATAGCGTGAAATAAGTCCTGCGTCTGCAGCATCTACAATGCCATCACCGTTAACATCTCCAAGTAGAATTTTTTCAGACCATACAGCTATCAAATCTACATCTGTGCAAATATTATCCAGAGTACTAATAATTGTTTCATCATCTGACTTTTTCCATCCGATAAAAGTATGATTTTCATTTTCTAATATTGGTAACTCTATAATATTATCTAATTCAGAAGCAAGAAGATATTCTGTTTGAGCTGTTAATGGATTATAAAGACTAATCTCATATTCAGAAGGCAGCCAATCATTATACAAACTAAATTCTCCGATTTTTTCACTTGAAATATAAAAATAATAAATTTTGTCCTTTATCAAATTTACAGTTATTTCGAAATCACTTTCATTGTTGAATTCACTAATAACCTCATTACCATCAACAAATGTACCGTTTAGAGAAATATTTTCACTACAATAAAAACGATACATACCATTTGCATTCGGAACGAATTTAAAAACTTGTATTTGATTAGGAAAATCAATATTACTATTTACCACTGAATCACCGTTTAATTCTTCAGCTTGTTTCCAAACAACATATAATGTAATATTGTCGGTAATCGTAATAGTATCACCGGGAATATACATCGGAATAAGTGCTTTCTCATCAGTTGAATAACCTAAAAAAGTATATCCGTTTCTTATTGGTATAACCGAAGCATCAACAGTAAATTCGCTCATATAATCAATACTGTTTACAAAAAGCGGTAAATTAGTTCCACCGTTAGCTACATAAGTTACTGAATACTTATTAATTCGCCACTGCGCATATATGGTCTTATTTGACATATTATTGTAAATATCACTTGCTGACAAATAATCCGTTCCGTTTAAATCATACGACCATCCAAGGAAGGTATATCCCTCTCTTGTCGGTATAGGCAACTCCCCAACTGATCTGCTATACTCTACAATTTTACCCGATGAAGCTATATAACCCCCATTAGCATCATAATATAAAGAGTATTCGGGAGCCTTTACTTCAACATTAAAAGAGGTAGAACCAATATAATAATCCACATTGACACTTTGTACACCAATTTTATTAGGATTATACCCTGTAACAACATATCCGCTGCTTATGTCATGCATTAAACCATTTGTATAGTTTGCTTGCAAAACCAATCCAGTAGCGTCAAAATCTTCGCCATATCGATAGATTGTTTTTGTTGGCTTTTGCTTTACTGTAATATTCTTATAATACAGATAAGCCGGCATTGAATACATATTAAATTTTCCTAATCTAACATCATTCAATAATGTCACATCATCTGCATTCACTACGCCATCAGCATTAACATCACACCTAAATATGTCTTCATCTGTATATTTGAGCCGACCTAAACTAATATTATTCATTGCAGCAATATCTGTAATAAAATCTATTTTTCCATCAAGATTATAATCTCCAAAAAAAATCGTCAAGTCCAAATCAGTAGACCACATAGCATAAAGCGTGACATCTTTTGTTATTGGCGTAGCGTAAGAATATTTGTTTCCTATCGGCTTACCATATTCATTTATTTCATCAGAATCATACCAACCTAAAAAATAATAATTATCTCTCGTTGCCTTAATATCCGAAAATGAAGGATTGCTCCACTGTGCATATAACGTTACATCTGAATTAGCCGAATAAATTTCACCGGAAGAATATGCTGTTCCCGTGCCATCTGCTTTTGTATTCCATCCGGAAAACAGTTGATTATAAACTTCAGAAGATTTTGATACATATCCTCCATTTCCATTAAACTTTATCGTATAAGTTTTCCCTATGGGAACAACTGTTGATAACCTTATACTCTGTCCATGTTTTTTTGTTTGCTTAGGAGGCGCATTGCTTCCTCCATTCGCATTATATGTAACAGCATATGATGAAGCATTAACATTAAAACTTACATTTTTTGTTGCAATAATTGTGCTGTTATCTGCATTTTTCAAATAAAAAGTAATTGTACCGCTACCGACTGATTTTCCAGTTACCGTTACCGGTATACTTGTGCCATTCCATGAGCCATAGCTAACAGAACAAACATCATTTGGATATGAGCTACTTATGCTTATTCGACTTGGCAAATTTCCTCCGGCAGACAAATTAAATGTTGTTGAATTCACCCCAGTCAAATCCAAACTAACAGAATTTGCAGTAGAGGATAAAGTAGAACCTGCAATCTTTACGTCAATGGAGGAAGAAGCCATTACTTTGCCGTTATTATATGAAGTTAAAGTAAACACATCACTTCCGGCTGATTTTGCCGTAATTTTATATGTCAGTTTATTACCATTTTGTGATGAACATACAACATTATATTTTGAAGATGTCGAATTAACAACATTAGTCCAAGCACCATTAATCGTTGCAGTAACAGTAATAGAATTATTACTGTAAAGTCCTAATGATAGACTACTTTTATTGAGAGTAATTTTAGGTGTTTCATCTGCAGAAGGATATAATTTATCATAATAAGAATCGGTAGGTTGAACAATATGACAAACATATCTTGATCTACCGCTCAATTGTCCGGCGTTAAATTCTTTCCATGATAAATTTGCAATTCTAACTAAACCTTTTCCGTCACCATTACCCTCCAAATATGTAATTGAGGATGAATTATATGATAAAATAATTAATGAATGTGCTTTACTGCTATTCCAACTGCCATCTGAATTGGCAGTTGTCCTCATAATAGCACCGGTTTTTACTCCCGCATCTTTTAAACTGTTGTATGAAACAGAACTTAAACCACCAGACATAACTTTTTTAGAATGCGATAACGAAGTGCCACGTCCGACCCATTCATTAAACAATGTGTTGTATACAGCCTCCGCATATATATAACACTGCCACCCTGCAATTGTATTTCCGCTGGTATTACTTTTCACGTAATATTTGTTTGATCCCGTCATTTTCCTACTGCCCAAAGAAACAGAAACAGACTTTGTACAAGCACTATTCGAATACAGTCCGATACTACCAACAAAAATAGAATCTAATTTTGAAGCTAATGCAGCTATACTCGTATAATTACTACCTTTTGCAGAACCTGAACTTGTAATATATGATTTTGCACTAGCAGTCATTGGAAATGTAAATAAAATAGAAATCACTAATAAAACAGAAACAATATGATAAATCAGTTTTTTATATATATTTCTCATAATATCCTATTCCTTATTATAAAGAATCAATTAATCCCGCATCATAGCGTGAAATAATACCTGCATCACCGGCGTCAACTTCACCGTCTTTATTTACATCTCCAGCTTGTAATTGCTCTGCTGTAAGATTAATTAGACCTGCATCATAGCGTGAAATAAGTCCTGCGTCTGCAGCATCAACAATGCCATCACCATTAACATCACCTAATAATGCATCGGAAATTACTGTAACATAACAAGTCTTACTGTACGTTGTGCCATTATATGTGAATTTTGCTGTGATGGTGGCTGTTCCTGAACCGACAGCTGTAACATTACCATTTGAAACTGTAGCAACACTTGTATTTGATGAAATCCATGTTATATACTGATTGCTTGGAACAGTAGTCGCAATTAACACTATATTTTCACCGACTGTCATCGATTCACTTGTTGATGATAAAGAAATGGAAGGCGTAATATTTGATTGCCAAACTGCATAATATGTTGAATTACCCGTAGGCGTAATTGTCTTACTTCCACTCGAAGCAGAAGAAGATGTCGACCATCCATTATACGTATAATTTGACTTACTTGGTGTTGGAAATGTAAAACTGTTTCCACTCTTGGTAATAATATAAGATGGTGAAACAGTTCCTCCGTTAGCATTCAAAGTAGTTTTATAAAATGTAATAGAATAAGTTGTAGATAAATTTCCGCTTGTATCTCTAACCGTTAAATAATATGTTCCGGAATTTGATATAGTTTTCGTTACAGAAGAACTACTTGTTTCTGTATATGCATTATTACTGTAAGAACTGCTTGTTCCCCAATAATAACCAGCAACTTCAATATTATCAGACATATTAAGTGTTGCAGTTTGACTTGATGCCACATTGTTGGTTGAACTTATTGAGCCAGTTGGCTTTGTTGTATCATTTATTCCTACAAATACAGAATAATTTACACCTACAATTGACGAATAATCCGTACTTATCATTACATAGTATATTCCGGCAGTATTAACTGTTGTTGTAATATTACCATTATTCAAATACATATATTCAGAAAAAATCTCTGTATATGAACCAGAAACATATTTAAATATTTTTATTTTCCATGGTATAGATGAGCCACTAACAGTTGTATGAGAAAACTTAAAATTAACCGTTTCATTTGAGGTTAAATTAATTTTAAAATAGTCTTTATCGGATGTCCGATTCATACATGCATTATACTCTTTATTCAGATAAAGCTGAGTAGAAGTATCATAAGAATCATTAACTTCTTTCTCATAATAATCAGTCACAGTAAAGGAATTCGTAAGGCTATATTCTGATCCAACTAAATCATAATATGAAGCTGTTAAATATACCTTTATATAATAAACACTTCCAGTCACTGCTCCAACAGATGGCAATTCAATTACTTCATCACTATTACCTCTAATGTCGAGTGAACTAAGTTCATTATATTTTCCACCTGAATACTGGTAAATCATAACTCTCCAATATACAGTTGAGTCTATGTAATTGTGCTTAAAACTTAAAGACAATTTACCGTTATTTGATGTTGTTATCTTATACATATCAACATCAGAAGTACTATTCATAGTTCCGCTATATGTTTGATTTAAAGAAATACTGGTTGCTGTGTCATAAGAGTTATTTATTTCTTTTTCATAATAGTTTGTCGCAGTAAAAGAATTTATAAGGCTGTATTCTAATCCAACTAAATCGTAATATGAAGCTGTTAGATATACTTTTATATAATAAACTTCTCCAGTTACTGCACCCACAGATGGTAACTCAATTACTTCATCACTATTACCTTTAATGTCAAGTGAACTAAGTTCATTATATTTTCCACCTGAATACTGGTAAATCATAACTCTCCAATATGCAGATGAATCTATATACTTATGCTTAAAGTTTAAAGCTAATTTACCGCTATTTGATGTTGTTATCTTATACATATCAACATCTGAAGTGCTATTCATAGTTCCGCGATATGTTTGATTTAAAGAAATACTGGTTGCCGTATCATAGGAATTATTTACTTCTTTCTCATAATAATCAGTCACAGTAAAGTTATTTACCAGGCTATAACTAACACCAACCAAATCGTAATACGAAGCTGTTAGATATACCTTTATATAATAAACGCCTCCAGACACTGCTCCAACAGACGGTAACTCAATTACTTCATCACTATTACCTTTAATGTCAAGTGAACTGAGTTCATTATATTTTCCACCTGAATACTGGTATATCATGACTCTCCAATATGCTGTTGAGTCTTTATAATTGTGCGTAAAACTTAAGGATAATTTACCATTACTCAATGTTGTTATTTTGTACATATCAATGTCCGCAGTGCTATCCATTTTTCCACTAATTGAATTATTTATAGTTAATACATCAGCAGAAGAATAATCATTATTTGATTCTACTTCATAATTTCCTGCAGCATCCACATTTAACTCAGTAATAGGAATAATTGATATCATTAAGAGCAATGATAAAAACACAGACAAAAACCTTTTCATTGATAAACCCTCCATTTTTTCACTTATCATCCACATAAATGAAAATAGGAACAAAAATATAATAACCGTCAGAGATTACGGC
>CAMNST010000017.1 GCA_946555465.1 uncultured Clostridia bacterium | reverse complement strand
TTCATTTATGTGGATGTTCTACGAAAAAGTAATTGCCGTCAGGTTAAACCTCTGACGGCTTTATTTTTTCTGTATGTTAACTCTGTCTCAAATGGATTGCAAGTTTAATTTTTCATATTGACAATAAAATAATATTTTGCTAAACTAATAGTGTTGGCAGAATATACCAACTTTATACATTGAAAAATGAATAAGGGCAACTTTTTAAGTTACTGCTATCACTGATTAAAATTATTTACTACTTGAGATCAGCAACAGGATTAAGTAAGAAAGCATAAATTTGTTTTGAAAAACTTTTAATCCTCAATAGCCTAATAAATCAGAATTGATAGAGTCAAATTTTTTACATATTTTATTCGCCCATAGTGTTATCAAAACAGTTTGAAAAATAACTGTATGCACTAAGGGTGGATTATATGTAAAAGGTTTGGCTCTTTTTTGTTTTCTAAAATTTTGGTTTGGAGGTGCTTCAATTTGTAAACAATTTATAAACATATCAAAAAATGGTAGTTAAAACATCATTCCCACTGCCTACCTATATGGAGGGATATTTTTACGAAAGGAGATTGATAACATTAACGGAAATTATTTTTTATTACCAAACAGTATTTTTGATGAAGATATGAAACCGAGAGATTTTGCAGTGTACAGTTTTCTTATCAGCAGGAAAGATAGCGTTGGTGAATGTTGGTATTCAGTTGAACGAATAGCTGAATACTGTAACATCAGTGTCAATACTGCTCGCAGAGCATTGCACTGGCTTGAAGAATGGGGCTACATTGAAATCAAAAAATCTTTTCTCGGTGGAGTACAGCAAACCAACTTGTACAAGGTTCATAAAATAGCTGCCTGACATCAATTTTGGGAGGCAAACAATATAAAAGGCTTCTTAACAAGAAAAGAAGAAAGACAACAAACTAATCGAAACAGCTATAAAACTCGATTTGAACGCATTTGTCGAGGTCAGAAAGGCAAATAAAACACAACATGAATTTGTAATTATATTAACTAAAAAGAGCAGTTATTTCTAATCAAATAATCACAGAATATCACCAATATTCTCAATGATTATTTCAAGCAGGTTAAAGTCAGGCGTATGCTGTGGCGCCTGACAATTCACATCGGACGGCAGAGCCGACCGAATTTCAAGGAATTTGAGAATGATTATGTATGCGTCGTAATAGGCGTATACGAGAAACGGAGGTATAAATGGAAAACATGAAGAAATATTCATTCTGGATGCACCCGGAAATGATAGAGGAAATCGAAAAAGCGTTGCCTTTTTCGTATGATGATAACAAAAGTTCATTTGTCAGATCAGCAATAAACTTTTATATAGGCTACCTGATGCACAAGCAAAGTGTTGACTATATCACTCCGATGATCAGCAATGAAATCAAAAATCAGGTTGAATCTTTACAGGATTGCTTATCTGAAATGATATTCAAATTAGCAGTTGAATCTGCAAAACAAAACCTTCTTTTGGGTACACAATACAAAATTGACAGCGAATTATCTGAACAACTTGATAATCTTTGCGCAGAAAAAGTTGCAGAAACAAACGGCATAATTGATTTTGATACAATCATAGCAAACAATGATTTGGCAAAGGAGTGCTATGGCTAAAATAATTTTCACAAGCAGATATTTCAAAAATCCTAAGCGTTCCAATGTCGGTAAATTAGTTAAATATATGGGAACTCGTGAAGGCGTCGAGAAACTTCCGAACGGAATTGACAACAGTCCTGTAACTAAAAAGCAACAGACATTAATCAATTCAATTACTAAAAACTATCCTGAGTCTAAAAAATATTTAGAGTACAAAGACTTTGAAAATCATTCTACTAAGTCAAATGCAACTGAATTTATTGATACATTCATAGAACGAAATGCTGACAGAGCTGAAGAACTGAAAGCATTAGTATCATACATTGCAGAACGACCGAGCGTAGAAAAGTTAGGCAAACACGGATTATTTTCTCAAAAAGATGATAAGATTGATCTTGATTCTGTTGCAGAAGAAATATCGAATCACAATGGAATTGTCTGGACGCATGTAATAAGCCTCAAGCGTGAGGATGCAGAAAGACTCGGTTATAACAACGCTGACAGATGGAAAAAGCAAGTCAGGAAAAATATGATTGAGATTGCCAAAGCACATAACATTCAGCCAAGTGATTTGCAGTGGTATGCAGCGTTCCATAACACAACGCATCATCCACATATTCACTTGCTTGTTTATTCAAAATCAGGACAAGGTTATCTGACCAACAAAGGTATTGAATCAATGCGAAGTGCGTTCGGTAATAACATCTTTCGCAATGAACAATACAAATTATTCAAACAGCAAACCGAATACAGGAACAAATTAAAAGATGAATTTGACGAATTGCTTGAAGAAGTATTAGATGATTGCAACTATATTTTTGAGCCGTCGCCTCAATTATTCAATTTGATTTTGGAATTGAGAAAGCAGCTTGACAACTGCCAAGTCAAAAAAGTTTATGGTTATCTTCCTAAAAAGACGAAAGATATTGTCAATGAAATTCTAAAAGAATTAATGAAAGATGAGAATCTGTCTGCTCTTTATGATAAATGGAATGAGATAAATAATGAAAAGTTGTCACTGTATTATGACAACAAAAACACATCTATTCCGATTGAAGATAACAAAGAGTTCAGATCTATCAAAAACAAAATTATTCAAGCGGTACTAAATATGGATTGTAAAATCCCTTATACGAAATGGAATTATACAAACAACGGGATGATTTTATCTTCTGTTGTGAGTATACTTGCGGATATGTTTAATATGAGTGCAAGAAAGAGATTTAATAATCTGAACAATCAAATTGACAGAAAACAATTATCAAAAGAACAGGAAAAACGCCTTGCTCACGGACTTAAAGATTTATCTTCTGATGGTAATTACAATGAGGATTATGAAGAACAACAAGGCTTTGAAATTTTGATGTAGGAGGTTTTAAATGAAGAAAACAAAAGCAGAATTGAAAACTATGGCGAACTATATTTCTTCGCAAGAAGGTCAATATCTTTTTAGTGCAAGTGAAATATCCAAAATACTAGGCGTCTGCAAAGACACTACCAGAGAAATTTGCAGCAACCTTGAGCCTGCAACTTTTGGTAGAGTCAAGCGTTATTTTATTATTGATATACTTGAATTTATGTACAATCAAAATAAATAAAAAATCTCTATATTAGCTGGACTTGTACAAGTCTCTGTGGTAATGTTGTCACTGCCACAGAGGCAGAAAAGGAGGTTATTTATGTACGAACTATATGACAAAGATGGCAAATTCATTTGCTATCGTATGACTAAAAGGATTAAGAACGAACAAGGTGAATACGATGTTTTAACTGCTCGTTCCAAAAAATCAGAAAAAGAATGCAGAAAAATTATGGATGATAAAATCCGTGATTACTACATTCAAAAAGAAGAACAGAAACATAAAGGTGTATTTCCTGATATGTTATTCAAAGATTTTGCTGATAATTGGTATGAGTTAAATGTTAAGAATGCTGACTGTAGTCAAGTCAACAAAGACAATTACAAAAATTATGTGTACACTCACATAATACCCTACTTCAAAAATTACAAATTATGTGAGATACAAGAGGATGACTGTCAACGATTCTTAAATCAATATGTTGGCAAAAGCAAAGCTATGGTTTCAAAATTGAGAATGACATTGCGTAGGATAATGAGAAAAGCTAAAAAGCAGAAATTAATACCCGACAATCCTGCCGAAGATATTGTACTACCGAGTGTTACACAAGGTACTCGCAGACCTATAACAGACGAAGAGCGAGCAATGATACTCGAAACTGCTAAAACTCACTATGCAGGAACAATGGTGTTGACAATGCTCTACTGCGGACTCAGACCGATAGAAATTCGCAGAATGGAATGGAGTTGGTTAGATTTTGAAAACAGTATATTGACTGTCGGCAAATCGAAAACCGAAGCAGGAACAGGTAGAAAGATACCGATTCCACCACAACTCAAATCAGCACTCATTGAACACAAGCTCAAAGGTTTTAATGACAAATATGTATTCGTGAGAGTTAAAAACAATAAACTCCCTATGGACGAAAATGCATTTTATCATGCATGGCACAATTTTTGCAGAGAGATGGACATTGCAAACGGTGCAACGATTTACAGAAATCAGATTACCAAATCAACATTAGCTGAAGATTTAGAACCTTACCTACTCCGTCACACATTCTGCACTGACTGCCAAGCTGCAGGTGTACCTCTGAATGTTGCAAAAGAACTTATGGGACATTCCGATATATCAGTAACTGCTAAAATCTATACGCATATGGTAGACGAAGTATTTGAGCAGAACAGAAAAAGATTAGTTGAATATGCAAATCAAAAGGAACAAAAAGCAATTAATGCATAACAAATTAAAAGGCAGGAAATATAGAGTTTCCTGCCTTTCTTAACTCATTCTATTTATTAAACATTACCGTTATTGATGTGCCTTTATTGAGTTCGCTTTTTACTTTGATTTCGGCATTATGATAAATTGCTGCGTGCTTGACGATTGAAAGTCCCAAGCCTGTTCCGCCGATGGCTTTTGAATGACTTTTATCAACACGATAAAAGCGTTCAAATATGCGTTCCTGCTCTGATTGAGGTATGCCGATGCCCGTATCTCTTACGGTTAATTTTATATGATGATTGCTTTCACTGAGTATAATATCAACCGTTCCGCTGTCAACATTATATTTGATTGCATTATCGCAGAGATTATAGATCATTTCATCAAGTATTTTTTCATTGCCCAAAAGAACAGTACTTTCACCAATCAGATTAAGACAGATATTTCGTTTGTCTGCAACAGGCTCTAATCTGTTGATGATATCGGATGACAGCTCAAACAAATCAACCTCTTCCAGATTCGCCTTATCCTTTTTTTCATCAAGCTCTGATATTTTGATAATATCATTAACCAGCGTGATAAGTCTTTGAGCCTCGTCATAGATTGATGATGAAAAATCCTTTACAACAGACGCAGGCATATCACCGCTTTTCATCATTTCAGCAAAGCCTGATATGGATGTGAGCGGTGTTTTCAATTCGTGAGAAACATTTGAGGTAAACTCTTGTCTTAACTGCTCTCGCTGAACACTTTCGGTTACATCAATAATGATAATAACTGCACCGATAACGGTATTTTCTTCCAAAACAGGATTTGCAATTAGCCGATAATGGTTATTATTAAATGTTAAATCGCCTTTTTCACGTTCTCCTGTCAAAGCCTTTTCTATGGCAAAAAGCAAATTGTCATCACAATCCGTCAGCATTTTTTCAGGCTGCGATTTTTCTATACTAAGCAGTTTCAAGGCAGCACGATTATAGGTCAAAAGGTTCATTTGCTTATCAACAACAATAAAGCCTTCCTTCATATTCTCGGTGATAAGCCTGAATTCCTCCTGCTTATGCTCAGCCTCCTTTATCTGCTTTTCAATCGTTTGCTTTTGCTTTGAGATTTTTCTGAGCAGCGGAGCAAGCTCATCATACGGCTCATTGTTTGACGGATTTTCCAAATCAATCTCATTGATAGGCTTAATGATTGACTTTGAAACTTTTTGCGCCAATGCAAAGGACACTGCGATTGCAACAACAAAAACAATCAGTATCGGCTGAAGCAGGCTTATTAAGATTGTTACAACCGTGTACTGTGTTGTTGAAACACGCAGGATATTGCCGTCATTCATTTTCATTGCATAATATACTGTTTTTTCTGCAAGCGTGCCGGAATAACGGATGCTTGTACCTTGTCCGTTTTTCATAGCATCCGCAACCTCTTGCCTTCCTGAATGATCATCAAGTTTTGATTCATCGGCAGAGGTGTCTGCAATAACATCACCATCAGGTGAAATAAGTGTTATACGCTTGTCACTGTCAGTAAAATTTTCAATATAATCAAGTCCTTGATTTTCAACAGCGTAGGCAATATAATTTGCCTCACTTTCAAGCTCGCTTTGCAGTTGATTTTCAAAATACTGAAAAAGGATTCCCATAATCAGCACAATGCTTGACAGCAACACAGCCAATGCAACCGCCACACTTGAGCGGAATATTTTTTTATTCATTCGTATCTCCCATAAACTGATAACCGATATTTTTAACTGTTTTTATATAATTCCCTGCTGCCTTTAGTTTTACTCTGAGTTTTCGGATATGAACATCAAGCGTGCGTGACTCTTCATAAAACTCACCCCACACCCTTTGCAGCAGCTCATCCCTTGTTACAACCTTGCCGTTTGCTTCCAATAATACAGACAGAAGCTTGTATTCCTTATAGGAAAGCTCTATCGCTTCTCCTGAAACCTTAATAATATGCTTTTCGGAATCAACATATAATTTACCTATTTCATATACATTATTTTTATTTCTTGTTTTCTCATAACGGCGCAGAACTGCACGAACTCTTGATACAAACTCAACCATACCAAAGGGCTTTGCAATATAATCATCCGCACCGAGATCGAGACCTGTTGCCTTATCAAACTCGCTGTTTTTTGCCGTTATCATAATAACAGGAATGTCCTCGTATTTTTTACTGCTTTGCAATTTCTTTAAAACAGAAAGTCCGTCTTCTTCAGGCAGCATAATATCAAGAAGTATCAGCTGAGGTGTTTCATCATTCATTCTTTTCCAGAACAATGACGGCTTATCAAAGCCCTCAGCACCATATCCCTCTTTGTTTAAAGCATAGCAAACCAACTTGCGGATATTATCATCATCTTCAAGAATAAATATCATACAAATCACCTCTGTTTCTGTTCTGTTTTCATTATAAAACGATAACCGTTGTTAAGCAATAGAAAATCAACCAAATCTTCCGTTAATATAATCCTTTGTTTTTTCACTGTGCGGATTATTAAAAATAATATCGGTATTATTATACTCAACCATTTCACCGAGTAGGAAGAATGCTGTTTTATCGGCAATTCTCATTGCCTGCTGCATATTGTGTGTAACGATAATGATTGTATAATTTTTTTTCAGTTTGAGTGCCAAATCCTCAATTTTTGATGTAGAGATAGGGTCAAGTGCTGAAGTCGGCTCATCCATAAGGAGTATTTTCGGCTCAACTGCAAGTGCTCTTGCAATACAGAGCCTTTGCTGCTGACCGCCGCTCATACTGAGAGCACTCTTTTTTAAACGGTCCTTACATTCCTCCCATATTGCCGCCTGCTTTAATGAACACTCAACAATTTCGTCAAGCTTGAATTTGGACTTGATTCCGTGTATTCTCGGACCATAAGCAATATTATCATAAATGCTCATAGGAAACGGATTCGGCTTTTGAAACACCATACCTACATTTTTTCTGAGCATATTCACATCAGTATTATTATAAATATCCAGATTATTAATCCATATTTTTCCGTCAATTCTACATCCGTCTACCAAATCATTCATACGATTCAGTGTTTTTAAAAAGGTTGATTTACCGCATCCTGACGGTCCAATCAGTGCGGTAATCTGCTTTTCGGAAATTTCTATATTTATATTTTTTAAAGCCTGATTTTCACCATACCACAGATTTAGATTTTCTGTTTTTATCATATTTGCCATTACTTTTCCTTTCGCTTTCTGAGTACTTTTCCTGCAAGTTTTGCTGATAAATTGATAATAAAGGTAAGCACCATAAGGATTACCGCTATTGCAAATGCGATATCAAATTCACCTCGTTCTTTAGCATAAACATAAAGTGCTACAGTCAGTGTTGAGCCTGCTTTTTCAGGCAGAAAGCTTTCAAATATGTAAAACAAATTGTTCGCCATTCCTGCTGTGAACAATAATGCGGCACTTTCGCCGATAATTCTGCCGACAGATAAAATACATCCGGTTACAATTCCGTCAACCGCACTTGGTAAAACAACTGTGCGTATCATATGCCATTTTCCTGCACCGAGAGCAAGAGAGCCTTCACGATAGCTATTCGGAATTGTTTTCAGACTTTCCTGCGTTGTTCTGATAATGGTAGGCAACGTCATAATAACAAGGGTTAATGCACCTGCAATAAGGCTTGTTCCAAGCGAACAAAACTGAACAAATATCAGCATACCAACTAAACCATAAATAATTGACGGTATGCCTGACAGGGTTTCCGTTGCAAGCTCTATGACTCTGACAAACTTTTTGTTTTTGGCATATTCATTCAGATAAATTGCAGCACCTACACCAAGCGGAAGAACGATAACAAGCGTCATCAGAATGATATAAATCGTATTTAAAATATTCGGTAAAATGCCGACTGTATCCTTAATAAGACTTGGTGTTGATGTTAAAAAGTCAAAGGAAAGATTCGGCAGACCTCTGTAAAAAACATATCCGATTATACCAATCAGCATTAAAATAATGATACCTGCAGAAAGATAAACAAGGGCATTCAGCAGAGTAATCTTAACTTTTCTTTTTTTAGATATTTTATCGTTCATTCTGCTTACTCCCTATTCCTTTTTACAGTTACATTCAGAATAATGTTTATCGCCATTATGAAGATAAACAAGACCAGTGCGATTGAAAACAATGCCTGCCTTTGCAGTCCTGATGAATAAGACATTTCACTTGCAACTGCCGTTGTAAGAAAGCGTACGCTTTTGAACAAACCGGGCATATTTGCCACATTGCCTGCCACCATCATAACTGCCATCGCCTCGCCGATTGCTCTTCCGATTCCGAGAACAACGGCTGTAACAATTCCGCTTTTAGCAGCAGGAAGAGTTACTTTGAAAGTTGTTTCTGTTTTTGTTGCGCCAAGTGCCAGCGATGCCTCTTCATATTCCTTTGGCACGGCACTTATTGCTGTTGTCGATACAGAAATAACAGACGGCAGAATCATAACGGAAAGCACAAGAATTGCCGAAAATAAAGTTGCTCCGTCAGGTATATTAAACGCTTTTCTGACTAAGGGTACAATGATAATCATGCCCAAAAGGCCATACACAACAGACGGTATACCTGACAGCAAATCTACTGCACTGCTGACTGTCTTTGCGATTTTCGGCGGCGCAGTTTTTGAAATAAATACTGCGCACAGTATGCCTATCGGAACACCGATAACAACCGCACCTAATGTTCCGTAAACAGAGGTCATTGTAAACGGCAGTATTCCGTATGATGCTGGCTCTGCAGTGGACGCCCATTTCGTATTAAAAAAGAAATCCGCAAAACCAATTTTTTTGATTGCAGGCATACCGTTGATAATCAAAAACACTGTAATCAACAGCACAAAACCGATTACAAGAAAACCGCATACAGTGAATACAAACTTAACTGCTTTTTCAACTGCATTTACTGTGTTTTTAATATTTTTCATTACAATACCTTATCTTTTTACAGGAACTGCTCCTGCCTTAACAATCAAATCATCAGCCTGACCGTTTGCTGCAAAATCAAAGAAATTCTGTGCTGATTCATTTAACTTATCATCTTTTTTCGTAACAAAAACAAAGTTACGCTGAATTTTGTATTCTCCGTTCTGAATGGTATCGGTTGTTGGTGTTACACCCTCAACTTTAACAGCTTTTACAGTATCTCCGACCGATGCAAGTGAAGCATATCCGATAGCATTCGGATTTGATGAAACGGTCTGTACCACATCACCTGTTGATGTTAATTCCTGTGAATATTTACACAAATCCTCTGTGCCTGTTATGGATTCAAAGCCGTCTCTTGTACCTGATGCTGCCTCTCTGCCGATTAAAACGATAGGTGCATCTGCTCCGCCAAGCTCTTTCCAGTTTGTGATTTCGCCCTTGTAGATACCTGCTATCTGCTCAATCGTTAAATCCGAAACAGTGTTTTCATTGTTTACAATCACTGCAATGCCGTCAATCGCAACAACAGTTTCATTGAGATTTGCTTTCTCTTCATCCTTCAGGTTACGGCTCGCAAGACCGATATCACATCTGCCTTCGGCAACAGCCTGAATACCTGCTCCCGAGCCTGTCGGATTGTATGTTACTGTTACATTCTCATTGTCTGACATATATGACTCGCTGAGATAACCCATTACCTTTTCCATTGATGTTGAACCGTCGGTTGATACTGTCTGCTTACTGTTCTGTGGCTTTGAAACTGCACCCTTACAGCCTGCAAAAATTCCGATGATTAAGCAAACACTTGCCAATACTCCGATTACTGCGATAATTGTTTTTTTCATAATATTATCCTCCAAATTTTTCTGTACCTCAGTACACTTAGAGTATAATTTCTTGCATGTTAATTGTGAAAGCAGATATATGTTAAGCCTATGTTAACATTGCAATAAAAAAGCAGGGGTACTGCAAAATATACAGTACCCCCACCTCAAATTTTGATGACGAACAATATAAGAACAATTATTTCAGCACTAACTGTGGCAGCATTACTGCTAAAACTCCAACTACAATACTGAAGATAACATAAATAACAGCAGTCAAAACTGAACCGCCTTTTATGAGTTCTGCAGTTTCAAGAGAAAATGTAGAAAAGGTTGTAAAACCACCACATATTCCAACTTTTAAAAAGAGTAATAATTTAGGATCAATATTTTCATTTTTTGATGCAGCAAAAGCTATACATCCGATTGCAAAAGCACCGATAATATTTATGATAAAAGTATTAATCGGAAATGATTCAGGATTCTTAATCGGTATCAGGCTTATCAAATATCTTAAAACTGCACCAATAAATCCACCCAAACCCACTAACAAGCAATTTAACATTTTTCAACCTCAACACAGAATTTTCAACTAATATTATATCATATAAAATGATGATTTCAATATGGCATATCTCTCAAAAGTCTCTCACCTAAACGCTCCCAATCGCTCTCGTTCGGTTTTGAGAATTGATAATTTTCAGGTCTCTGAAAGTCTCACAAAAAATCTCAACAAAACAGAAAAGAAAAAATCGCCCTCAAATCAGCAGCAGATTGAGGGCGATTTTGAACTTTTTACGGCTATTTTGTATAGAAAAAGCGGTGACATCTATAATGTCACCGCCTGCTGGCAGAGGTATAAGGATTCGAACCTTAAATGACGGAGTCAGAGTCCGGAGTGTTACCGTTACACTATACCTCTGTATCTGTATTGTGCAATAATATTATCACAAAATCGTTGTTATGTCAAGAAAATATTTCGATTTATTTGAATTTTTATAAATTTTTCGAGTAAATATAATTAAAAATCGATATTAGGTCTATTGAAAACATGGTGCGGAAACTATATAATAAAAACGGAAAGGAACATATTATGAATTTACATTTTGGTTTTTCCTACACAGGCTTAGTATTTCTCGTCATGCTCTTTGCGCCTAATTTTTTATGGGCAAAAAATAAACCTGAAAACTATGACAAATATGCAAAAAATGAAAATCGGATTCTTCTTGCATTTGAAAGAATCGGTGAAATTTCGGTAACTTGCCTATCGCTGATATTCAGTGATTTTAACATTCAAAAATCGTACCGGACAATATTTTTAATTATTGCTTTTATTTTGATGATTTTATACGAAATATACTGGATAAGATATTTCAAAAGCAGTAAAAAAATGAAAGATTTTTACTGCAGTTTGTTAGGCATACCTGTTGCCGGTGCCACACTTCCCGTTGCTGCCTTTGTTTTTCTGGGAATATACGGAAAAAATATTTTTCTGCTTTTATCAACAATCATTCTTGGGATAGGCCACATCGGAATTCACATAAATCATTTAAAAGAAATAAACGAAACCTAAAAAATCCTGCTGACATCAGCAGGATTTTTGTTATTATTCATCATCGGAAGAAAGTTTAAGAACGGCGAGAAACGCTTCCTGCGGAACTTCAACAGAGCCGAACTGACGCATACGCTTTTTACCTTCTTTTTGCTTTTCAAGAAGTTTTTTCTTTCTGGTAACGTCGCCGCCGTAACATTTTGCAAGAACATCTTTTCTGAGCGCTTTAACCGTTTCACGGGCAATAACTTTGCCGCCTATTGCCACCTGAATCGGAATTTCAAACAGATGACGAGGTATATGTTTTTTTAACTGTTCGGCAATTCTTCTTGCCCTGGTATATGCCTTTTCCCTGTGAATGATAAAGGAAAGGGCATCAATAATATCACCGTTTAAAAGCACATCAACTTTACACAAATCACTTTTTCTGTAGTCAGAAATCTCATAATCAAACGAAGCATAACCTCTGGTACGTGATTTAAGAGCATCAAAGAAATCGTAAATAATTTCATTAAGCGGGAGTTCATAATGGATATCCACTCTGTCAGGAGTGATATAGTTCATATCCTTAAACACACCTCGCCTTTCCTGGCACATATCCATAACAGTACCTACAAACTCGCTTGGTACATAGATATGAGCGTTTGAAAACGGCTCTTCGCAGTAATCAATATAAGCAGGGTCCGGATAATTTGTCGGATTGTCAATCTCGACCATACTTCCATCAGTAAGAAAAATTTTATAAACTACGCTTGGAACGGTTGTTATAAGGTCAAGATTATACTCACGTTCAAGACGTTCTTCAATAATTTCAAGATGAAGCAGGCCTAAAAAACCGCATCTGAATCCAAAACCGAGAGCGCCTGATGTTTCTGGTTCATAGGAAAGTGAAGCGTCATTGAGTTGAAGTTTTTCAAGAGCATCTCTCAAAGCCTCATAATCGGCACCGTCAGCAGGATAAACGCCGCAGAAAACCATGGGATTGACTTTTCTGTAACCCGGCAGCGCATCTGTGGCAGGATTTGAGGCAAGCGTTACGGTATCGCCCACTCGCGCATCACCTACTGTTTTAATTGATGCAGTAATATAACCAACCTCGCCTGCACAAAGTTCATCTGCCTTTTCCATTGAAGTTGCACGCATATACCCAACTTCAACAACATTAAACTGGGCTCCCGTGGCCATCATACGCATTGTGTCGCCTGCTTTGATTTTTCCGTCCATTACACGGACATAAACAATTACGCCGCGGTAGGAATCGTAAACCGAATCAAATATCAGCGCTTTAAGCGGTTTGCTGTCGTCACCGACAGGCGGTTTGATTTCATTTACTATATATTCAAGAACTTCTTCAACATTTTCTCCTGTTTTTGCACTGACTCTCGGTGCATCAAGGCACGGAATTCCGATAACCTCTTCCACCTCTTCTGCAACTCTTACGGGATCAGCAGCAGGCAAATCAATTTTATTGATAACGGGCAAAATATCAAGATCGTGGTCAAGAGCAAGATAAGTGTTTGCAAGGGTCTGTGCTTCCACGCCCTGAGAGGCATCAACAATAAGAATTGCGCCTTCGCAGGCAGCGAGAGAACGTGAAACCTCATAATTAAAATCGACATGCCCGGGCGTATCTATTAAGTTAAATTCATAAATCTCGCCGTTTTTTGCTTTATAATCAAGTTTAACAGCGTGTGCCTTAATTGTAATTCCTCTTTCACGCTCAAGTTCCATATCGTCAAGAATCTGTTCCTGCATATCTCTGATAGCAACGGAACTTGTAAGTTCCAGAAGCCTGTCTGCAAGAGTTGACTTGCCATGGTCAATGTGAGCAATTATCGAAAAATTTCTGATATGTTTTTTATCTACTGCCAAGGGTAACCTCCGTAAATTTATTTATCTATTTTTTTTATTGACTCAAGTTCATATTTTGCTGCTTTTGAATTATATTTCATCTTGGTAAAAAGACGTATTATATAATACAGGGGCAGTAAAAACGGTCTTTTTTCAAGTTGTCTGTAGTCGGCAAACATTTTCTTTTTTTCGGGGAATATTCTTCTGAATATATATTTGAATTTTGAACCGCCGAACTCTGAAAACTTTTTTGTATAATCAACAATCATATTTCCGTAAACTCCGTCACTGAGCATAAAATCAAGCATTTTCTGCTGGTTTTCGGAAATATCACCATCAAGAAAAACTGCATTTGCAAGTGCAATGGCATCGTTTGCAAAATCTTCAATACCAATTTCTTTAAAACGTGCATCTGCCTTTTTTATATCAACAGGAGTGCCGTTATGAAGCATTACAAAAATATCGCACAAAAATCTTACACCGCAGCCATTTGTTGCATAATGTTTATACATATGGCATATTGTATAAACAAAATGCTCTGTACTTTCAATATGATATTTATATGGATTTTCTTTATCCTGTTTCGCATTTTTCCACAAATCAAAATGCGGGCAAAAATCAGCCTCTTCAAAAAACAACTCTCTGTGCCATTCAAACGTGAAGAAAGGTTCTCTGAAAAAATCGTCGGAATTTTCACAGGATGCCGTCATTCTGTAACCGTGCGATTTCATTATTTTCAGCAGAATATCTCTTTTGCTGTAGTCATAAAGAATATCAACATCACTCATCTGACGCATTTTCTGTTTTGGATAAAAACTGCGCAGAACGCTGCCTTTAAGCGGCATAAATTTTATTTTATTATCCGCAAGTTCTTTTTCAAGCAGTTCAAATTCACTTTTCATTGAAATGGTTCTGAAAAGTTCACCCTTAACGTAATTTTCAAGAGATTTTGCCTGCTCGGCAGGCAGATTTTTTGCGTCAAGAACCTCAGAAATCACGGAATATACCTGCTGATTTTTTGAATTTTTTATAAGGGCGGAATAATCAAGCCCGACGGGCACTTCAGGCAAATCAGTACCCACAATGGCACATTTTAAAAGTTCAATAAGATATTCATTTTCAGCCGATGAATATTTCATAAATCAGTCCTCAATCAGATTCTTTTCCTTTAATAATTCAAGAAGTTCAATAACATCTGCTCTGACAGTTTTTTCATCTGCATCATATTTTTCAAGCATTGCTGGAACAATGCTGTCAACTGTCTGCTCTGTTTTCAGAAGTTCAAAAATAAATGCTGCCGACGGATTGTTTTTTACCATACCGTTAAATTCTTTTGCTGCCTTGCCGACAGCAATGGCAAAATTTTCGCCGTCTATTGAATTTGTTACAATTCCTTCTTTAAGTTTCATATCTGTCTTCCTTTACTTTTATATCATTTGTTAAAACCCATTATTTAATGGTTTCATCCTTATTTTCACATAATGTTCCTTAGTGAAATTCACTTTATTCTTTTGATATCCGTGCTACACACTCAACATGAGGGGTGCGCGGAAACATATCAACTGCAGCAACTTTTTCTGCACAATAACCCTTTGAGGTGAGAATCTGCAAATCCCTGGCAAGAGTTGCACTGTCACAGGAGACATACACAATTCTGTTCGGCGACATTTTTTCTATTGTATCAAAAAGTGTTTTATCGCAGCCTTTTCTGGGTGGATCAAGAATAATAACATCGGGTTTTATTCCCTGTTTTTTCAGTATCTCTGCTCCCTTTGGTGCATCAGCACAAATAAATTGTGCATTTTTAATATGATTCAGTTCGGCATTTTTTTTCGCATTCTGAATTGCCTGCGGAATAATTTCTATTCCGACAAGTTTATTTACCCTGTCGGCCATGGTAAGACCTATGGTTCCCACCCCGCAGTATAAATCAAGCAAAACTTCACTGCCTTTCAGATCTGCAAACTCTGCCGCTTTTTTATACAGTTTTTCGCACTGACTGTGGTTTACCTGATAAAAGGAGTTTGGAGAAATAACAAATCTTTTACCGAGAAGAATATCGGAAATATAATCTTCTCCCCAAAGGGTTACACTTTTTTCACCAAGAATAACATTGGTTTTTTCTTTGTTTATATTAAGTACAACTGATTTAAGGGACGGAATTTTCCTATTCAGCAAAGATACAAGCAAATCAGGCTGCGGAATATGATTAGCATTAATCACGGCACAAGCCATTATTTCACCGGTGCCGAAACCTTTGCGAAAATAGATATGTCTTAAAAGTCCTTTGCCCGTTTCTTCGTCATATGAGGTTATATTGCATTTATCTACCCATTCGGCAAACGCCTGAATGCCTTTTTCAAATTCGGCAGGCTGAAGTTTGCAATCGGCACAGGGAATAATTCTATGGCTCTTATAGGCATAAAAACCTGCAAAAAGTTCACCATCGCAAATATTTACGGGATACTGTGCTTTATTCCTGTAGCCGTTAAGTTCATCGGCACCGATAATTTCATCTGCTTTAATATCAAGGTGACCTATTCTTTCAAGTGCATCATTAACACGGCTTATTTTGTATTTAAGTTCTTCCGCATATGTCATATGGCGAAAAGAACAGCCACCGCATTTTTTTGAATGCAAACAATCGCTTTCCATTCTTGAAACAGACGGAGTTACAATTTCATCAATAATTCCTATTGCATAATTTTTTGATGTTTTAATAATATGGGCAATGATTTCGTCACCCGGAACTGTTCCTCTGACAAATACTGCAATACCATCATATCTGCCGATACCGCTGCCTTCAGAAGTAAGCGCATCAATATTCAGTTTTACTTTGTCATTTTTAGACAGTTTCACCTAAATCACCATTCTTTATAATATCATATAAATATAAAATAAGCAACAAAAAGAAAATCGGTTTAACCCTAAAGTTAAACCGATTTTATAAATTAAATATGTTTTAAATGCATTGAAGAATACCGCGAAACGATTATGCTTCTTCTTCGTTTTTCTTTTCTTTGAGAAGAACAAATTTTTCCATCGGGAAAAGAACAACCATCTGAACAAAACCTGCTGCAAGACCTGCGATTGTTCTTGCAAGACCGTTGAGCCATGCCCAAGGAGCCTTAGCAATAACGCCAACGAGCCAGCCCTGGAACCAAGTTGAGAAGAGGATAAGCGCAATCATAAGTACAATATAGATAGCAAAGTTGTACCACGGAGCATCTGATTTGAATGTTGTCTTTTTGTTCTGATAGAAACCATAGATGTTAGCAATAAGGTTTGAAAGGAAGAAAGGAAGGAGGTAACCCCATGTTACAACACCGCCGACAACAACACCGTTTTCGATAATGCCGCCTAAATTTCCGGATGCTGAATCAACAACATATTTTCCGATCTGCTCTACACCTTCAGCAGTTGCAGGGTCAAAAATAAAGTTCGGATTGAAAATTCCCTGAAGGAATGCCGGTAATGTTGTTGTTACCTTATCAAAAACAAAAGGAAGCACATTAGCAAGCACAAGTTGAATAATTGTTACAAGACCGGAAACAACAAGAAACTTTACAAACTGCCAGATGGTTTTGATAAGTGAGCCTTTTTCCTCAGCAGCGTTATCAATGCCGCCGAGACTTATTTTCTTTTTCTCTGCCATAAATTTTTTCTCCTTAAATAAATAAAAATTTTTACGAACTTATTATAACAAGTATACAGTACTATTGCAAGAAAAATTTATACAAGTCCAAAAAGCATTAAACCTGTAAAAGATTGAATAACTGCAACAACGCCCCAGACAACAAGACCGATTAAACCTAAAACAACTGCAAGAATAAGAAGAACGATAAGCACAAGTATGAGAAGAACAAGAGGTCCCTTTTTACTTTTCTTAACTGTGTCTTCAAATGTCTTTTCTTTAAACATTTCTGCCGGTGCAGGATTTTCGTCATCAAAAACAGGGTAAATCGGAAGTGTTGCATCAGCATCACAATAACCGGAATTCCAAAGAAGCGGTTCAACAAGGCTTCTTACACTCGTTGCACCTTTGATGAATTTACCTATGCTGAGATGAATTGTATTAAGGAAAGAATCAATTATATTCAGAAGTCCGCACGTGAGTTTATATTCTCTTGTTTCAGGACCATACGGAGAATCACCGCAGTAAAGATTCTGAATAAGTTCAAGAATAAAATCAATAACCTTGTTGTCTGCTATATCGGCAATGTCTGCCTTTTTAAGTCCGCTTTCCTTTTTGCACAGGCGCCAAATCTTTTTAAATGTAAGTTTATCAAGAAACTTACCTACAGGTTTTAAAATCCAGCCTAACTTTTTGATTTTCTCACCCGGAATTGAAAATGCATCAGACATTTCTGCAAGACGGTCAATATCATAACCCATTGCCCAAAGCACTTCTCGAATCATACCGAAGAAAAAGCCTTTCATATATTCATCGAACGGTTTTCCTTTTGTATCCAGACCGGGAACATCTTTAATAAGAATTGTTTCAACATCTATTTTTGCGTTTTTAGGGTCAAAAATGACATTACGCATTGTGGGGGGGCAGCCTATCATAGCACCGCAGGCAACATCATAAAACTTATTGCCTTTTTTTGTGGTAATGTCACTGATATCGTGAACATGAGTATGACCCGTAAGCATACAGTGAAGTCCGTTATCAGCAAATATTTCACGTGTTGTTTCGTGATTTCGCTGCATATTGCCGCCACCGATTATTTTATAAAACGGAGACGGAGAAATCATCGGATGATGTGTCATTGCAATAACATACTGATCATGATCCTGAGCATCTTTTAACTGTTCAAGGATCCAGTTCATACAATCATCTGAAAAACCTGAGCCTCTCTCGCCTTCTGGTTTAAAATTTGTATCATCGTTAAGCGCAAAAAGGCGGTATCCGTCTGCCAACTGAACAACATAACTCATAGATTCCCTGTGAGTTGAAATTGCCTCGTTGGGTCCGAATTCAAAATACATATCCCATAAATCCTGTCTGTTTTCAACAGCAGGAACTTCAATTTCATTATCACCGTCATAACCCTTTGCAACTCCCCTGTCACGAAAATCATGAGTGGCAGTAATAACATAAACGCGCTTACCTTTTTTCTTGAGGTCGCGAAGCATTTCAATAAATTCTTTATGCGATTCAAGTTCGCCGTCTCTTGTTGTATCACCGGCAACGATAACAATATCGGTTGAAGTATCCTCGCAAAGCATATCAAATCCAGCCTTGATAACAAGGTCACTGTCTTTAATTACCTTCTGTGACTTTGATTCTGCTTTTTCATAAGCCCTGCCCTCTGTTCCTATTTTTCGTGAATAGTAATGAGGATCCGTTATAAACTGAATTTTAAGCGGCTCATTATTACTTCCGTAAATTCTGTTTGCCATTTATTATTCCCCCTGCTTTTCTTCAATTTTAAGAACACCCTGTTTTACATCCGCGTCAAATGTAAACTCAAGTGAACCTTTATTCCTTTCATTGAATTCTACTTTTTTTCCGTCAAGATAAGCACTGTAGCAAGCCTTGTCTGACAGGGTAACAATCATTGTATATTTTTCATTATCGCCGAAATATTTAAATGAAATTTCCGCACTCTTTTCCGTTGTTTTCTGATAATCGGTCCAGATATCAAAACCTGTTGTTACGGTTTCGGGTTTGAAATAGCAGTTTGCCCAGATGCATATCGGAGCAGAAAGTCCGCCGAAATTATGAAACCATCCGCCGCGCTTTGTAGCAATGCCGAAACATTCATATGTATTATATGAAAAGTCTGTTTCTTCTTTCCACATATCAAGCGCTCTTTCGGCAATGTCAAATGCAAAATCTGCTTCACCGTTATCCAGCATCGTTTTCCATATATACCACTGATGGCTCATCCATACATTTCCGTTCCAGTATCCATCATCGAAATAGTATGAGGCCGACATATCAACAGCAGAAATGCCTGCACGCGACCACATCTCATCAGGATTTTTAATATGCTCAATCAGACGTTTTTTTCTTTCGCCCGTAACAGCACCTGCAACAAGAGGATAAACACCGTCCATACCTTTATTAAAGTTTTCGCCGCTGTCGGTTCTCATTATGCCTTTAACATTTCCGTCTTCATCATATTCGGTATATCCGAAATATCCGCTTTCTTCGTCCCATGCAAGTTCATTAAGCGCCTTTGCTGAATACGCAATATCCGCATCATAGACTTTAACGTCATCTTCTCTTCCGAGAGATACAGCAACCATTTTCATAATCTTTCCTGCTCTGATAATCTGAGCGGTTGAAAGACATGGGCAGGTATATTTCTGAGAATATCTGTTCATCATTTCAACCTGGGCAGGATAATCATCCATACCGCAGTGAGAATACCAGTAGTCATAAGTGGTAAGAAGTCCGTTGCCGAATTTGGCACAGGTTGACTTGTGATTTCTTCCGCGGAGAAATTCATAATAAATTTTGATTTTATCATAAAGAAATTCCAACTCGCTCTTATCTTCTGTTCGTTTAAGAAGTTCAAGATATTCCGCAAACTGGGTAGGAACAAGTGAACCATGAAGAAGAAATGCAAAATCTTGATTTGAATCATCACACAGATACATATCAAGCGCATAGCGGCAGAGATCTTTTGAAAACTCAAGAAGACCCATACCGATAAATCCGCTGTCCCACGTATAAAAACTATCCCATCTCTTGCCGGGTGTGTGATGAATGACATTTTCGCCGTGTCGGTAAACGGGATAAACAACATTCGTAAGAAGGGTCGATTTTAAAATTTCCGTTGAAAGGCTGTATTTTTTACCTGCTTCATTATATTCGGTAATCACATTGCCTTGTTTTGCATCCGTATATATTCTTTCATACTCTTCTGCTGTAAGCGGTTCAAACTCGCCGTCTGATAAAACAACATATTCCGTATGGGATGAATCAGGATCGATAAAGATTGATTTTATAAGCGTATTATGGAAAAATCCCTCATCACTGGTTTTTCTTTTAAATGAATTTGAAAATGTCTCTTTCAGGTCATCATAAGTATGGTCACCATTTGAAAGACGGTTGATAAGAGCGTCTTCAAGTGAACCTGAATCAAGTTTTCTTTCTCTTGTATTTTTATTATGTGTAAGAATATAGAAAGGTGATTTTACGCCTTCATATGTAAGTTTTGTTCTTTTGCCGTCTCCGATACTTTCGGTTTCAATTTCAGGAATATACGGATATTTCACTATTTTAACCGTAAGTTTCTCTTTTTCACTGTTTTCAATTACAGCAAGGAAATCGAGTTCAACACCTGCTCCGCCAAGACTTTCAAGCGTAAATTCTTCCATATAAGGAAGATAGGCAAAAGTAAGATTATCGCTGTTTTCAAACGTAACAGCAGTGCCGTTCATATCAAAAATGCCATTGCCGTCTGTAACCGTTCTGTATCTGAGCGCAATAACAGGATGTTCAAAACCGTCTGCCGGTATTTTATATGAAACCTTATCGCCCTTTTCACAGCCGAATGGTTTTAAGTCAAGAAAATGAACGTGGTAATTTTCACATCTGTCACCGAGCCCTTTTCCGAGATAAAAATCCTTGTCGGAAAACATTCCTTTAAACATACCGTCAGGATTTTCTTCATCCCATGGGCGCTCAACGGCATATGAATAATCCTCATAATCATTTGCCGTTTTAATAACGCTTTTTTCAGGAGCGGATATTTCACAGTAGGTAGGATAAGGAAACTCAAGAGCGGCAAAAACATTTAAAATGCAGTTCTGTCTTAACTCTGTATTATTAAAGAATTCACACCTCATAAGATACGCGCCGTCACGTATTTTTGAAAATGAAATGTCGGAATAGACCTTATCTTTCCACATAAGTTCATACCTGTAGGAAAAATAAGTATAATCACTTTTACAGTTCCATAAATGATAATTTGAAGGAACCGTTACATTCGGAACCGGAGTTGCACTGTTCCACAAAGTGGGATGTATCGAAAAGTCAAACCTGGCGCCTTCCAAGGAAAACTCATTGACAATTTTTGATATACCCATATATTTTTTTGAATAAGGACCCCACTGGGGCATAATTACTTTTTCAGCCATAAATATTTCCTTTTGAAAACTTTTTCAAATATTATCTACTATTTAATTAATTTTGTCAATAGAGTATCGTTGACAAATTAACGAATATAAAGTAATATAAGGGATGATAATAAATCACTATATTAATTTTAAAGGAAAGAGAAGCAAAGAAATGAACTTAGATGCTAATGTAAAAAAGATATTAATGCTTGTCTTAAAAAGATGGAAACTGATTTTTTTTATAGGATTAATCGGGGCAGTAATGGCTGGCTTTTATACCGCTAATTTTACAACTCTGACATATACTTCCACAGTTGAATTTCTTGCATATGCTCAGGATTCAAGCCAGGAACTCAGCGACTCATCCACACAAACGCAGGCAATCAGCAACACAAGCAGAATGAATTATGCCATAAAAATGCTCAGCACTTATATTGAACTCTTTAAAACAAATGAGTTTAATCAGACTGTTGCAGATGAACTTAATGAACAATATGCAACTTCATATTCCGCTGCAACAATAAAAAATGCAACAAATATTGAAACCGTTAAAGAAACGGCCATGTTTAAAGTTACCATTACTACAACAGATGCTGATTTATCATATCAGATAGCCCGCCAACTTGAGACAAGCATACCAAACAAAATGAACGAAACAAACAACGGTCTTGTAAGCGCTTCTGTTGAAGACGCCGCATTGAAAGCAACAACATCAGAAAGTCGCGGATATCCAAAAAAGTGCCTTATCGGCTTCATGGGCGGAGCAATTCTTGCAGTTGCCTATATTATTCTGCGAGATCTTCTTGATGTAAGAATTAAAAGCAGTGATGAACTCACACAGCGCTACGGTATTCCTGTGCTTGGAACAATTCCGGAATTTGATTTCAAAACAAATATTTCGTCATCGCAGCAAAAAACTTCTTCAAAAGGGAAAGGAGAATAAAAGATGGCTAAAAAAAGAAACAGTAAAAAATCGACTCAGGCATCTTCAAGATATCTGCTTTCTAACGCACCTATTCAGCCTGCCCTTAAATTCAGAATTGAAGAGGCATATAAAACCATACGTGCAAACATAATGTTTTCTGTTATGAAAAAAGGCTGCAAAGTTATTGTTGTAAGTTCCTCCGTACCAAATGAAGGAAAAACAACAACAACGGTAAACCTTGCCGTATCAATATCGCAGACAGATCAGCGTGTTCTTCTTATAGACGGTGACCTCAGAAAGCCGAAAATTCACCACTATTTTTCACTTCCGAATGCGCCGGGTCTTACCAATTATCTCGGCGACTCCATTTCAGGAAAGGGAAGAACTGATATTTACTCGGTTCTTCATCAAACGGAATACGAAAATCTTTCCGTCCTTTGTTCAGGTTCAATTCCGCCAAATCCTGCAGAACTTTTAGGTTCTGAGATTATGTCTGATTTTCTTGAGCAAATAAGCAAAGATTTTGACTATATCATTATAGATACTCCGCCTATCAACGTTGTATCAGATGCTCTTCCGCTTATCAGGGAATCTGACGGGATCGTTCTTGTTGTGCGTTCAAACCACTCCACTCATCCCGAACTTCAGAAAGCCCTGTCTGCACTTGAATTTATTGATGCAAAGATACTTGGCTTTGTTGTAAACTTTGTTGAATCAAAAGCAGCAAAATATTATAACAAAGGTTCGTATGATTACGGCACTTACGGAACATACGGCGCTTACGGTTCATATTCAGGCAGATATAACTATTCCAGCGGATACAATTATTCCATTGATAAAAATTCTTATAACTCCAGAAATTAGGAAGAAGCGAAATGCAAATTAACAACCTTGTAGAAACACACTGTCATATACTCCCGGGTATTGATGACGGAGCCCCGGATGTTGAGACAAGCCTTAAAATGATAGCAAAACTTCAGCAGCAGGGTGCAGAAACAATAATACTTACACCGCATTATTATTCTGATTCCATATCATACCGCGATTTTCTTGAAAGAAGAAATAACGCTTTTAAAAGGCTTATTGAGGCACTGCCCTACGGTAGTCCAAAACTTGTAGCCGCAGCAGAAGTTTATATAAGTGACTACCTTTTGAACAATGACGACCTGAGAGAAATTTGCATTGGAAACTCAGGCTATGCTTTGATTGAACATCCCTTTTCGTGCAGTTTTTCACAGAAAACATATGACAGGCTGTCAAATTTATTTTATGACCACAATATAAAGCCGGTACTCGCACATATTGAAAGATACCGTGCATTGATGGAAGATGAATACCTTCTTGATGAATATATTGATATGGGCTGTCTTGTTCAGGTTAATATCAATTCTTTTTCAGACGCCTCCAGAAGCACAAGAAAAAAACTTTTCAGATATCTTGAAAGCGGCAGAATTCATCTTATCGGCTCAGACTGCCATAATCTCACTTCACGCTCACCTGATTATAAAAACGGTGCAAATGAAATTATAAAAAAATTCGGCAGAAGTGCCATTGAAACTCTTGAAAACAATGCAAAAATACTTTTAAAATAACAAATATCGCATAATAAAACAACCGCTGTTTAAAACAGCGGTTGTTTTATTTCGTTTACTTTTTATTTTCTTTTTTCTTGCTTCTTTCTTCGTAAACAGGAATAACTTCTTCAACCGTTCCCTGTGCAACTATTTCGCCGTGTTCAAGAAGAATTGCCTTATCGCATATATCACGCACCTGCTGAATGCTGTGTGAAACAAAAAGAACGGTTACTCCGTTTTCAAACATAGAGCGCACTTTGGCAAGACTTTTCTTTTTGAAACCTGCGTCACCAACCGACAAAACTTCATCAAGTATAAGCACATCGGGTTCAACAGCGGTTGCAATGGAAAAACCGAGCCTTGCTTTCATTCCGCTCGAATAATTTTTAACCGGAACATCAATAAAATGACCAAGTTCAGAAAATTCAACAATTTCATTATATTTTTTTGAAATATATTCCCGGTCATATCCCAGAATTGCACCATACAGATAAATGTTTTCTTTACCTGAATAATTCGGATCAAAACCTGCTCCGAGTTCAAGAAGAGGTGCGATAACGCCGCACTTTTCAATCGTGCCGTCGTTAGGCTTATAAACACCGACAATCGTTTTAAGAAGTGTACTTTTACCCGCACCGTTAAGGCCTAAAATTGCAAGATGCTCACCTTTTTTTACTTCAAAGTTAATATTTTTAAGAGCGTAGAATTTTTTATATTCAAGTTTTCTTGTAATAAATTTTATTACATATTCTTTAAGATTATCAACTTTTTCCTTGTTAAGATTAAACGTCATAGAAACGTTTTTTACAGAAATCGCCGTATCCTTATCCATAATAATATCCTCTGTTTGAAGCAGTCAAAATAAATGGTTTATTTTAAAATGCTCTTAACTTCCTTTTTTTATCTTCCATACCGCTGTAATAATTGCAAGGGAAATCAGAATTAATACGCCCCCTGAAAGTGCAATATCACCGATGCACATATAAAAATAACTCATAAATGCATCATACAGATAAATCGGATAAATATCTATATTTTTAACAGTTGAAATAACATATAACGTCAGTGCGATCAGAACATTGAATATTCCGGCAGTTGAAAAACTGCACGAAATAGCCCTGACAGACCTGTATCTCTTTGTTCCGAGGAAGAAGAGAACAAGACCGGTGGAAACTGCAAAAAATACACTTACACCAAAAATTACATTTGCACCGACTGAACCGATATTTAAAACTGTTTTTATCTGCTCGATATACGGTATATCAATTTCACTTTTAAAAAATTCACGCACTGATGCAGAAATTTTTTCCGCTTTATCGGCATTATACTGCTGCCCTGAATTTTCTATCTGATTTTTTAAATCCTCATCAAAATCAACACATATATTATTGATTAAATCGGTATAAGTTTCATTTGTATAACCTACTGCAGATGTAATGTTATATGATACATATGAAGAAACGACCTTTTTGATATTTTCACAATCGAAAATCTCATCAAGATTTTCAGAATCCAAGCCGTTTTTAATATAAAAATCATCTGCATAGTCAATTACACTGTTTCTTATTCCATCAACATATTCATAACTTGTAAGAATTTTTTCTATTTTGGAAGGGTTAAGAAAAACCGATTTGGCACAGATTGAAACACTGAGTAATGAAATCATACCAAAAAGCACGAATGAGAGAATAAAACGCAGCACCTTTGAAACTTTTGCTTCACGGGAATTATCTGTCATATCAGTTTACCTCCCCGTCAATTCTGTCGGCAAAAACGTAAAAACACTCGCCGCTGTGTTCTGAAAAATCAGAACATACTGCAGATAAAACAAGACATTCACTTTCGCCGTCATCACGGTAAGCCTGCTTATTTTCATCAATATATGAAGTGTCAGTCACTTTATAACTGTACTCACCGTAATTTGTGGTAACGGTAATCACATCACCTTTTTCACAATACTTAAGATTGTAAAAATAAGTCTCATCATAGCCTGTAACAAAACTTATTCCCTTTAACCCGAAAATTGAATCATTGCCTGAGAGACCTGAACCGTTTTTCATTGAAATACGATTAGCACCATAATAAACATTGCAGTTAAGTCCTGCATTTTCACAGGTAATATTTCCTATTAACTGACCGTAAGAATATCCGTTTTCAAGATGATTTCCATCATTAGACAGCGGATTATAAGAACTGTCATCAAGTCTGATATGGCGTGTACTCATACCTAAACCGGCTTCAGCCTTATGAACAAATTCTGCAGCCTTAGGCATAGCGGCAACAATTACAATAATCATTACCGCCGCTGCAGCAATCAGATACAAAATCATATTCAGAAAATAGTTTTCGTATAAACTTTTTCTTCTGTTCCCCTTTTTCTTTCCACTACTCATAAGAGCATACTCCTAATCAGTCCTCAAAAACAGCACCTTTTGAACCGCTTGTTACATGCTGGGCATATCTCTTAAGATAACCTGTAAGTTCCTGAACAGGCGGCTGCCATTTTGCTTTTCTCTGGGCAAGAACTTCATCGGAAACATTAACTTTAAGCACTCTTGCAGGAATATCAATTTCTATTTCATCGCCGTCTTCAACAAGAGCAATCGTTCCGCCCATTGCAGCCTCAGGACTTACATGACCGATTGATGCACCGCGTGTTGCACCTGAAAAACGTCCGTCCGTAAGAAGAGCGACTGAGGAACCGAGACCCATACCGATAATTGCAGATGTAGGAGAAAGCATTTCTCTCATACCCGGTCCGCCCTTAGGTCCTTCATAACGGATAACAACAACATCACCTGCAACAACTTTTCCGCCGTTGATTGCAGCGATTGCATCCTCTTCACTGTCATAACACTTTGCAGGGCCTTTATGCTGCATCATTTCAGGAGCAACGGCACCCTTCTTTACAACTGCGCCTTCTTCTGCAAGGTTACCTGTAAGAACGGCAATACCGCCGTCAGCAGAAAACGGATTATCAAGTCTGCGTATAATATCTCCGTCAGCATCAGGAGCGTTTGCAATTCTATCTGCAACAGTTCCGTTTACTGTAAGAGCATCTGTATTAATCATTCCGCCTTTTGCAAGTTCCTTAACAACAGCCTGAATACCTCCGACATCATTAAGATCTGTAATAAACACGGAAGATGCAGGGTTAAGTTTGCAAATCTGCGGTGTTTTTCTGCCATATGCATCAAGATCTGCAAGGTCAATATCGTGACCGGCTGCATGTGCAATAGCAGTAAGATGAAGAATTGTATTTGTTGAGCATCCGATAGCCATATCGGTTCTCATTGCATTTTCAATGGCTTTTTCAGTAATAATATCACTTGGTTTGATATCTTCTTTAAGAAGATCCATAACCCTTTCGCCCGCCATTTTAGCAAGGCGGAGTCTTGCACTCATGACTGCCGGAATTGTTCCCGAACCCGGAAGTGACATACCAATGGTCTCGGTAAGGCAGTTCATTGAATTTGCTGTGTACATACCTGAACATGAACCGCAGGTAGGACAAGCAGTAAATGCACAGGACTCCAGATTGGCATCGCTCATTTTGCCAACTGCATTTGCACCAACATATTCAAACTGCTCCGAAAGACCGATTCTGTTTTCGGTTTCTGTGCTTTTACCGGGAAGCATCGGACCGCCGCTGATAAATATGCAAGGAAGATTGAGTCGGCAGGCTGCAAGAAGCATACCCGGAACAATTTTATCACAGTTAGGAATAAAAACGATTGCATCAAGAGGATGAGCAGTAAGCATAACTTCAATGCTGTCTGCAATAAGTTCTCTTGAACAAAGCGAGTATTTCATACCTTTATGATTCATTGCAATACCGTCGCATACACCGATTGTGTTAAACTCAAACGGAACACCGCCTGCGTTTCTTATGCCGGCTTTAACCTGCTCCGCAATTTTATCAAGATGCATATGACCCGGAATATAATCACTTTTTGAATTTACAACCGCAACAAACGGTCTTTTCATTTCAAGTTCATCAATACCAAGCGCTCTGAGAAGAGAACGGTGAGGCGCTCTTGACGGACCTTCTTTTATTAAATCTGATCTCATAAATTATTACCTCTTTATCTGCAAATAAATAATGATTTAGAAATATTTTTCAATATTATTTATTATCCCCTAACGGCTTCATTGTCGGGAATAAAAGAACATCTCTGATTGAATAACTGTCTGTTAAAAGCATAACAAGTCTGTCAATTCCGATACCGAGACCGCCTGTAGGAGGCATGCCGTACTCAAGTGCGGTAACAAAATCGTGGTCAATCATATTGGCCTCGTCGTCACCTGCTTCACGGAGTTTCATCTGGGCCTCAAAACGTGACATTTGGTCAATCGGGTCGTTAAGTTCTGAATAAGCATTACCATACTCACCACCGAGAATGAACAATTCAAATCTCTCTGTGAGCACAGGACAGTCCGGCTTTCTTTTTGTCAGCGGACTTACCTCAACAGGGTAATCCATAATGAATGTCGGCTGAACAAGATTTTCTTCAACAAACTCTTCAAAGAAAGAATTCAGAATATCACCCCAGGTTGCTTTGCCGGGTGCAATTTCAATGCCCTTTTCTTTGGCAATTTCAACTGCCTTTTCATCATTGCTCATAAATTCTGCAAAGTCAATGCCGCTGTATTTCTTAACGGCATCAACCATTGTAAGTCTTGCAAAAGGAGTTTCAAGGTCAATTTCAGTGCCGTTGAACACGATATGAAGACTGTCGCAAACTTCATTCGCAGCATTTCTGATGATATTTTCGGCAATATCCATCATTCCGTGATAATCGGTAAATGCCTGATAAAGTTCAATACAGGTAAATTCGGGATTATGTCTTACATCCATACCTTCATTTCTGAAGTTTCTGCCTATTTCATAAACTCTTTCCATACCGCCGACAATAAGACGTTTTAAATAGAGTTCGGTTGCTATGCGAAGGTACATATCCATATCAAGCGTATTATGATGCGTGATAAACGGTCTTGCCGCCGCACCGCCCGGTATGGTATTCAGAATCGGCGTTTCAACCTCAATAAATCCGAGATTATCAAGATAACTTCTGATTGAAGTAATGATTCTTGAACGTTTGATAAAAGTATCCTTAATATTAGGATTCATAATCATATCAAGATATCTTTTGCGGTATCTTGTATCTGTATCGGTTAAACCGTGAAATTTTTCGGGAAGAGGAAGAAGAGACTTTGAAAGAAGTCTTATTTCCTTTGCGTGAATAGAGGTTTCACCTGTTCTTGTTTTGAATACAAAACCTGTTACCTCAACAATATCGCCCAAATCCCAAGTTTTGAACTCTTTGAATTTATCTTCACCGACATCATTCATACGAACATAGACCTGAATTTTTCCGTCTCTGTCCTGAACGTCAATAAAGTTTGCTTTACCCATATCACGCCATGTCATAATGCGGCCTGCAACGGTAACATCCTTCTCTTCAAGGTTTTCAAAATTCTCTATAATTTCTGCAGAATGATGGGTCTGGCTTGCAAGAGTGATTTCAAACGGGTCATTTCCGTTTTTCTGCATTGCAAGAAGTTTATCAATACGAATCTGCTTTTGTTCATTTTCCGAAAGAACAACTTCAGCCATCTGCATCTGGGCAGCATTTGCATTGTTTCCGATTTTTTCAATCATTTCAAGAACTTCTGCCTCGCTGTCAGCAGAACCCTCAAGTGCAACTGCACCTGTCTGAAGAAACAGTGTATATTTAACCTTATCGCCATCTGCCTCAACAAGATATTTAGGATTTGTTTTTTCTTCGTCATCTGCAAGAGTGTTCTGAACTTTCATTCTGCTGTTTTTCTTAACAGCCTTTACACCCCTTTTGCAATTATCTTCCTTATCAAAAACAGGACTTTTGCCAACTGATTTTTCATCAATGATAAATTCAAAAGTGAAAGTACCGTCACCTGCTTTAGTGATTTCAAACTTTCCTGCCATATATATTTACCTCGTGTATATTAATCTATTGAAATAATCTCAAATTCAAGATTTCCGATAGGTGCTTCAACAGTTACTGTTTCGCCTATCTTTGCACCCATAAGAGCCATTCCTACAGGACTTTCATCAGAAATTTTACCTGCTGATGCATCCGACTGAGCAAAACCAACAATTTCATAAGTTGCTTCAACTTTATCGCTGAGTCTTAAAACTTTAACTTTAGAACCCATATTTACTGTATCGGAATTACCGGTATCAATAATAACAGAATGCTCTAACTGATATTCAAGTTCACTGATACGGGCCTCAATTTTAGCCTGTTCTGATTTTGCTTCGTCGTACTCACTGTTCTCGGAAAGGTCACCGTAAGAACGTGCAATTTTAAGTTTTTCTGCTATATCAATTCTGCCTTCTGTTTTAAGAAAATCAAGTTCTTTTTCAAGTTCAGCCTTACCTGCTGCTGTCATATTAAACTGTTTTGCTGCCATAATTAAAATCTCCTTATCGCATTTTTTAATCATTTTATTATATATTATAATTATTGCAGTGTCAAGCGAAAACTAAACCATACAAATTTCCTGCATAAAATTATTCATATATCAAACCTAAAAACAGGACTGTTCTATAAACAGTCCCGTAAAAAATCAGTCATTTGCTCCCCCTTCTTCTGTTTCTTCCATTTCACTGTTACCACCCAATTTACCTTTTTTCAAAACACCTGCTGCAACAAAGGCAACACCCAAGGCAAGTAAAACAACAGAAACGGCAAGCATCGCTTTAGCAGATGACGACATTTTGGTTTTTGTATTTTCAACATCTGATTCTTCATTGATTTCTGCCACACTGCTGAGTTGATTTTCCCAGAATTCATCATCACTTTGCTCGCCGGTACTCTGAGAGGCAGCATCAAACTTTGTACTGTTTGAGGCGCTGAATTTCGTTGTAGTTTTCTTTGATGAATTGGTATTTGATACTGAAAATTTTGTTGCTTTATCGGAAGTATTTTTTTCTGAAACCGCGGACTCCTTATTTTTCTTTGCTGTTGATTTCTTAGTGGTTGTTTTCTTTTCTGCTGTCGATTTTAACGTGGTCGGCACATACATATCAAGCGTAAAATTCTCAAAAAGTTCTGCTGAAATTTCTGCACCGCATGAATAATAACAACTCACATAATTTGTAAGTTTTTTTGCATTTTTATCTTTCAGTTCAACACCGGCAATCATCTTTCCGCCCTGATTTTTACAGGACGCATTAAAATTGACCGAAACAGACACCTTTTCTTTTGCCCATTCATCAACAATACCGTTTTTATCTGCTGAAAAACTGTAACTTTCACTGCTGTTTTCAATGATAAAATTCAGTTTTATGTTTTCATTTGAACTGCTGTCAATTCTTAAGTCGGTAAAATTGAGATAGATATAAAAGCAGCCGTTCTCATCATCAAAAACATACTTTGTATATCCGTTAAAACCGTCGTTATCATATCGGATCACACTGTCAATTTCACGCCATATAACTGTATTCTGAACAAAATTTTCATCCATGGCATACGCTTTTACAGGCATAAAAATAAGAGTAATAACCATAAAAACAGTCACTACTCTGAAACGGAATTTCATATTATCATTCCCTTGCTTTTTAATATATAAAAAGCGTATCATATCAAAATTTCATGGTAAAGTATTTTGTCGATTTTTGTCAATATTTCGTATACATGCACAAAGAATTGCCATTATATTTGTATATTTTAACAATAATTTTTAGTCCTTTTATGACAAAACAAAAAACTTTCTTTTCCCTTTCATCTGTGTTAAACTTAATTTATAAAAACTTTTCGCTTCACCGGAAATAAAACAATGAATAGCCAAATAAGTGAAAATACTTAAAAACGCATTATAATCTTGCAGAAATGTGCAAGAATTATCAGGATTTCATACACATTTTACGTTAAGATGAACATACAGAAATGAGGTGTTAAAATGAATTGGGCAAGGGACTTGCAAAATGCGATTGATTATATAGAAGAACATCTGACAGATGATATTGATTATAATGAGACAGCAAAAAAAGCATGTATGTCAAATTTTTATTTTCAGCGAATTTTTGGTATCCTGTGCGGATATTCTTTGGGCGAATACATCAGACTCAGAAGGCTCACACTTGCCGGCAGCGAACTTTTGAATTCTGATGAAAAAGTAATTGATATCGCTATGAAATACGGATATGACAGCCCTGAAAGTTTTTCAAGAGCATTTTTGAAATTCCACGGAATAACTCCCTCTCAGGCTAAAAAAGACGGGGCAAAACTAAATCATTTTTCACACCTTTCTGTAAATCTTACATTAAAAGGCGGTAGTATTATGAATTACAAAATCATTAACGCAAATGAATTTACTGTTCTTGAAAAAGCAGAGCAGCATTCAATCGTTGACGAAGAAAACAAAAACACGATTCCCGAGTTCTGGTCACGTTCCAAAAATGATGGCACAATAAACACTATTGTTAAATCACTTACAGGTAATGATGAGGTTTTGGGAATTTGCTACAATAACCCGCATTCCGATTCAAAAACATTTGAATATGCAATCGCAGGAAAATGCAAAAGCAATCAGACTGCACCTGAGGGATTCAGAATAATGACCATTCCGGCAAGAACCTGGATTGAATTTGAATGCATTGGTGCCATGCCTGAAGCAATTCAGGAAATGTGGCACAAGATATGCAGTGAATTTTTTCCTACGTCCAATTACAAGCCGACATATGAAATGGACATTGAGGTTTATCCAAACGGCGATATGGAGTCAGAAAATTACATCAGTTATATTCGGGTTCCCGTTGAAGAAATATAAAGCACAATAACACCACAAAAGCGGTATGCAGTTTTTCTGCATACCGCGTATTGTTTTATAGATTAATATATAGGTACCCAAACTTCAAAATAACGGTTCTTTCTGCGCTGTGTCCTATCGGTACAAAGATGATAAATTTCCACAATAGAATCATCTTTAACTGTATATCCGCTGTCAGGAAGCCATACATTAAAAATCATATCATGAAGTTTTGGAAAGTCATCCCCTGCATAAACGCCCTTTTCGGTTATAAATACAGCATATTTTCCTTTTGGAATAATAAATTCTTCAAGGTTATCTTTCGTTGCCAATTCTTTTTCTCTGGCAATAAAATAATTTCCGTTATTCCACATAGCATACCATTTTCCATCATAGCCGTCACATATCTTTTTGGGGATATGGTCAAAATCCTGTGACCACATCATATTTTCCTGCTCAAATCTTTCGGAAGATGTTCCGCCGAAATACCTTGATACACCGTAAAGCGCAATATCTTCTGTTTCAATTACTTTAAAATTCATTTTATCATTTCCTTTAACATTTATTTGAAAAGTTATCGGAAGATAGATATTTACGTTTTTTGCCTTGTCGCGTGCCTGCGACGGTGTAATGCCATGCTGGCTGACAAATGCCTTTCTGAATGAATCTGCACTTTCCCAACCGTATTTAAAGGCTGTGTCAATTATCTTTTCGTTACCATTCTGAATATCATAAACCGCAAGAGTTAATCTTCTTCGTCTTATGTATTCATTAACGGTTACACCTGTTACAGACCTGAAGAGCCGGAAGAAATCGCGCGCACTTTCCCCTGTTATTTTTTCAATTTCAGTTAAATTAATCTCTTCACAAATATGGTTTTCGATATATTCAACCGCCCTGTTAAGATTTGACAAAACATCCATATTCCTCACCTCTCAAATTCATTTTATCAAAGAAATTTATTTCACACACGACTTTTTCGGCACAAATTTTTCTTTTTTACTGCGGCGTATTTTTTAGTTGAAAACCAAAAGACTGTTTTATCAAAAAATCAATAAAACAGTCTTTTGCTTTTTATCCTATTATTTTCTTTTCGGTAAACACATTATAAATTTTATATACAACAAGAAATAAAGTATAGCCTATTATTGCCGCACCGGCAACATCGGTAAGATAATGCGCACCTGCAATAATTCTTGTAAGCCCCATAAATGCAACATAAAGAAAACTTACCGAAAGAGCGAATGGTGCAACTTTTTTCAGTTTATCAAAAGCAAGGCATAACGGATATGTTAAAAACAGAGTACAGCCGTAGTTTGTATGTCCGCTGGGAAAGGAATCTGCACGGCTGTAAATTCCCATATCGCTGCCGATTTTATACCAATTTGTAAATGCCGAGAAATCTGAATTTTCAGCCATTGCAGAAGTAAGCGGAGAATATTTGCCTTCGCTGAGCCCCTTATCATTCAAAAAGTGATTTGAATACGCAACCATTTCTCTGAAACGGACACGTGAAGTTATGTTTTTACATTCTTCAACTATTTTATAAAAAATGCCCAAAAGCACACCGGCAAGAGCAAGTGCTTCCAACTTTCTCAAAATATTTTTATCTATTTTGCTGAATACAAAAATCATTATAGCAGCAAATACAGCACAAATGATAAAATAAACCGCCTGAGAAATGGTTCCTTCACCTACAATATTCTTCAAAACATTTTCAATGAGTTTTTTCCAGCCTATAACCGCAAGAGCAAAAAATGCGGCAGCGGTAACAATCTTGAGCAGCATATTAAAAAATTTATATGCCCCGTGTTCTGTATTTTTTACAGGCTTTACAAACGGAATAATCTTTCCGATAACACCGAGACTTTCGTTTAAATCTCTTCTGCAAAGAAAAATGATTGTAAATGCAGGTCCCCACAAACCCCAATATACAACCTGACCGAAACTTTCAAAAAAACGTGAAACAGAACTTTCCGGATTAAAGAGCATCAAATTTACAGTCAAATCTTTAAATGTTCCGACAAGCATCAATGAGGCTGTTATGATGTAAAAAACAGCAGAAAAAACAATCAGTAATTTATTATCTTTTGATTTATTCATATTATCGACCTATCGTTTTTATGAATTACTTTTCAAGAATATTAACAAAACGTTTTGTAATATCCATTGGTCTTGTAATAGCAGTTCCCACTACAGCCGCATGAACACCTATATCCATGGCTTTTTTCAAATCTTCGGGAACCCATATTCCGCCTTCAGCAATAATGGGATTATCCAGTTCATTAACATATCTTTCCATCAGTTTAAAATCAGGAAGAGAAGTTCCCTTTGTGTAAGGCGTGTAACCGGCCATTGTTGTTCCGATAATATCACAGCCGAGTTCACTCGCCATTTTGCCTTCTTCAAAACAACTTGTATCTGCCATAAACAACTGATCAGGATACTTTGCTCTCACTTCAGAGAAAAATTCCTCAAAAGTTACTCCGCCCGGTCTTGTTCTGTTTGTAGCATCAACGGCAATAATTTCACAGCCTGTTTCAACAAGGGCATCAACCTCTTTCATTGTTGGGGTAATATAAACATCACTGTCATCATAAACCTGTTTAATAATACCTATAAGAGGCAATTCAACCTTTTCTTTTATTGCCTTGATATCAACAACCGTGTTTGCTCTTATACCGGACGCTCCGCCAAGATACGCAGCCCATGCCATTTTAGACATAATATAACTATCGTAAAGAGGTTCGGTTTCAAGTGCCTGACAGGAAACAATCAGCCCGCCTTTAATTTTTTCAAGAATTTCAGTATTCGTCATAATTAACTCCCTTTTATTTCAAATA
The DNA here is from genome assembly GCA_946555465.1 of uncultured Clostridia bacterium. Lineage (GTDB taxonomy): Bacteria > Bacillota > Clostridia > Oscillospirales > Acutalibacteraceae > Eubacterium_R. The sequence continues at coordinate 10,467 of CAMNST010000017.1, read as the reverse complement.
AAAATTTTATCATTAATATAAATTATACCATAATAAAAATTCCAGTCAATATTGAAAAACAACATGCAATGTGATAAAATTAATATGGAGGTAAAAAAATATGGATAAAAATAAATTCAGAGGTATATTTTGCGCCTTAAATGCAATTTACGACAAAGACGACAACATTGATACCGAAAAAATGAAACAACTTGTTAAAGTATACAAAGAACGCGGCGTTAAGGGCGTTTATGCCTGCGGTTCAACAGGCGAAGGCTTTCTTCTTTCTATAGACGAAAGAAAGAGAGTTGCCGAAGCAGTTATGGAAGCCGCCGGAGATGATTTTACTGTAATCGTTCATATCGGCTGTCCGTCAACAAAAGAAAGTATTGAACTTGCAAAACACTGTGAAAGTATAGGGGTTGACGCTGTCAGTGCTGTTCCCAGCGTGTATTATCACCTTCCTGCCGAAAGTGTTAAACTTCATTGGCAGTCAATCATTGATTCAACATCGCTTCCGTTTATTATTTATAACATTCCTCAACTTACAGGATTTGATCTTACACCGCAGTTACTCAGCGAACTTGCCGAGAACGAAAAGGTAATCGGTGTTAAAAACTCTGCTGAACCTGTTTATCTTATGGAAAGATACAGACAGGCAGCAGGCGAAGATTTCATTATCTTTAATGGCTCTGACGAACAATTTGTCGGAGGAAGACTTATGGGTGCAGACGCAGGCATCGGCGGAACATACGGCTGTATGCCCGAACTTTTTGTTGCACTTGATAAACTTGTTAACGAAAACAAAATTGAAGAAGCAAAAGCACTTCAGTTTAAAATCAATGAATGCATTTTTGATTTGCTTTCATGCAAATCACTTTACGGCGCAGCAAAACAGGTAATGTCAATCCGTTTCGGAATTGACTGCGGAGATCCGAGAAAACCATTTTTACCTGTTGCAAAAGAAGATGCAATGCCTATTGCAGAAAAAATTGAAAAGTATGTAAGCGAACTTTAATGTTAATGTTAAAAATAAAGGGTTGAGTTACCAAATAACTCAACCCTTTATTTTTATGTTATCTATTATTAGTCATTAGGAATAAAAGCCTTATGAACAGCAGATACTGCACGGTCTGCATCTTCTTCATCAATAACAACAGAAATTTTGATTTCAGATGTTGAAATCATCTGGATATTGATATTTGTTTCATAAAGAGCCTCAAACATTTTTGATGCTGTGCCCGGATGAGATTCCATACCTGCACCAACGATTGAAACCTTTGCAACGCTTGTATTGCAGACAATTTTGCAATCATCAAGCATATCGTTAAGAAGTTCAACTGCAACAGGACCGTTCTCTCTGCTTACCGTGAATACGATATCTTTTGTTCCGTCACGTCCGATTGACTGAAGAATGATATCAACATTTATATTTTTTGATGAAAGTTTTGAGAAAATTTTGAAAGCAACGCCCGGAGTATCCTGTAAATTTGAAATTGATACGAGCGCAACGTCCTTATCCTTTGTAACACCGCGAATTAACATTTTTTCCATTTTTGCTACCTCCTTAACAATGGTGCCCGGTATTGGATTGAGTGATGAGAGAACTTCAAGTTCAACTCCGTATTTTTTTGCCATTTCTACTGAACGGTTGTTTAGAACCTGAGCACCGAGTGTTGCAAGTTCCAACATTTCGTCATAAGTAATTTCCTTTAATTTTTTAGCATTATCAACTTTTCTCGGATCAGCAGTATAAACGCCCTCAACATCGGTAAATATCTGGCATTTATCTGCTTTAAGGGCTGCTGCAATAGCAACTGCAGAAGTATCTGAACCGCCTCTGCCGAGCGTTGTTATATCGTTATACTGGTTAAGACCCTGAAAGCCTGCAACAACAACGATATTATGTTTTGCAATTTCTGCCTGAAGTCTGTTAGGTTTAATATTCTTAATTCTTGCCGCACTGTAAATTGAATTTGTATTAAAACCTGCCTGCCATCCTAAAAGGCTGATTACCGGAAAACCAAGGCTTTCGATTGCCATTGCAAGCAGTGAAATAGAAATCTGCTCACCTGCAGCAAGAAGTTGGTCCATTTCTCTTTTTGCAGCCTTAGGATAAATTTCATTTGCCTTTTCAATCAGGTCATCTGTTGTGTCACCCTGAGCAGAAACAACAACTACAACGTCATTTCCTTTCTTATAGGTGTCAGTTACAATGCGCGCAACATTCATTACGCGTTCGGCATCGGCAACAGATGAACCGCCGAACTTCTGAACAATAAGTCCCATATTCAATCCTCCTGTGAATTAATTAATAGTTTGTAACTTTAATTGTATTCATAACATCAATTCCATCAAGTTTTTCATTGAGTTCATTTTCTGTCATAATATCAGTAATAAACGCAACCTCATCAGACGGCTGACCTTTTCTTGAAAGATATTTTACTTCCGAGAAAATTGAATTGATTTTTGAACATTCTGCCTTAGCCCTTACATAGAAAGGCATTTTTATTTCACTCTTATAATCAACAACATAATCTTCTTCGCCTGCACCCCAGCCGAAAATTTTCTTGCGTTCGGTGTGCTTAGCACAGTCGATAATATCTGCAACAACGGCAGATGCAGTTGGAAGTTTTCCTGCACCCGGGCCATAGAAACAAACATCACCTACAGCATCGCCTCTTACAAGAATTGCATTGAAAACATCCTTAACAGATGCTAACTGAGAGCCGTTATATACAACGGCAGGACTCACAAATGCCGCAATTTTGTCATCGCTGATATATTTAATCTGACCGAGAAGTTTAATTACACCGTTTACGGAATTGATATAAGAAACGTCTTCAAGTGTTATGCGGGTAATGCCCTCCGTTTCTACCTGTGAAGGATAAACATGCTTTCCGAAAGCAAGAGAAGCAAGGATACACACTTTTCTGCATGCATCATGGCCTTCAACATCGGCAGTCGGATCTTTTTCTGCATAACCTTTATCCTGAGCAAGTTTAAGTGCCTCATCAAATGACATTCCCTGCTCTATCATCATAGTTAAAATAAAGTTTGTTGTTCCGTTTAATATACCTGCAACACCCTCAATATCATTGGCTGCAAGGCACTGAGTAAGCGGTCTGATAATCGGAATACCGCCGCCTACAGACGCTTCAAACAAATAATTTACACCGTTTTCCTCTGCTGTCTGAAGAAGTTCAAGACCTTTCTGGGCAACAAGTTCCTTATTTGAAGTAACAACACTCTTGCCCGCCTTGAGCAGTTTCATTGTAAAATCAAATGCCGGATTAACACCGCCCATTGTTTCGGCAACAATTTTAATTTCATCATCATTCAATATATCGTTAAAATCTTTTGTAAATGCATCTTTATGTGCATCTTCCGGAAAATCACGAAGATCAAGAATGCGGGAAACTTCAAGGGTGTTACCGCCTGTTTTTTCAGGCATTTTCTTTGCATGTTTTTCGATAACTTCAACAACACCGGAACCTACTGTTCCGTATCCCATAACTGCAACTTTCATTTTATCCTCCTAATAAAGTAAATATTTTTTAATCACTGAGATAAACAGATTTTACTCCGTCAATATTTTTTATGTTTTCAAGCAATGTTTTAACATCAACAGTCATTTCCGTAATTCTTATGGTAACGGAAACATCGGCAACGGCATTTACGGGAACACTCTGATTGACTGAAAGCACATTTGCACCTGCAGTATAAATTTCACTCATTAAAGCAGACAGCACACCTGCATTGTCTTTTAACTTAGCATTAATGGTTTCTGTTTCATCGTTACTGTCACCGTTATATTCAAAAATAGCATCTTTATATTTATAATACGCACTTCTTGATATGCCTGCCATTTTGGCAGCCTGTGTTGCAGAAGATGCTTCACCTGAAGCAAGATAATTCTTCGCCTCAACAACTTTTGCATAAACCGGCGGCAATATACTTGAATTTATAAGAAAATAATTAACTTTTCCCATTCAAACAGTCCTCCGTTCGCAGACAGATGTTTTGCCGTGAAATACACTTTTTATATATTAGCAAAAAACATTCAAAGTATCAAGTATTATTTTAAAAAATTTTTAAATTACTTTGAATTCACTTGATTAATACTTATTATTGATTTAGAATATATGTGAATATACTCTTATAATTAAGGAAGTTAAAAAAATGAGTGAAAAAATCAGAAAAAAACGTGACACAATAATTAATATAGTATATTTTGCTATTATTGCTGCACTGATTTTTATTTTCTTTAAATATTGTTTTGCAGTTGCAGCACCGTTTCTTTTATCATTTTTCTTTGCAGTTCTTCTTCAAAGACCGTTAAGATGGCTTGATAAAAAAACAAAAAATAAATGCCACACACTTTGGGCACTTCTTTTGGTTTTTTTATGCGTTTTAATAATTTTAGGTCCGGTAATAACAGCCCTATCTTTAATCGGCAGAGAAGTCGGTAATTTCATTTCATTTCTTACCGATCAATTAAAAGACCTGCCTGCTTTTCTTGTTACCCTTGAAAATGAAGTTCTAAAACTTCTTGAATTTCTGCCTGACGGAATCTATTCATCTGTATCGGAAAACATAACAAGATTCTTCTCGGATTTGGTAAACAACTTTGATATATCCGCACTCGGCATTGATATGAAATCAATCACAAGCGGTGTTACATCAGGCATCAGCGGAATTTACAGCGTTGTAAAAAGTGTTCCGTCTGCACTGATAGCAATCGTTATCGGTGTGGTTGCATGGATATTTTTCACCAAAGATTATAATTACATTGTCAATTTTATCAAATTGCAGTTGCCTGAAAATAAAAAGAATTTCCTTAGTGAAATAAAACAGATTTTTTCAAAAACAATTCTCAAAATGTTCCGCGCTTACGGAATAATTATGTTTATAACTTTCTGTGAACTGTTCATCGGTCTTAATATACTGAAATTAATCGGTGTAACAAACAACGGATATATTCTTATTATTGCAATAGCCATTGCCGTATTTGATATTCTTCCGGTTGCAGGCTCGGGCGGAATTCTTATACCATGGGCTTTGGTAAGTTTAGTACTTGGAAATATCGGTCAGGCAATCGGTCTTATGGTTATTTACGCTGTAATATCTGTTATCAGGCAGTATATTGAACCTAAAATCGTCGGCAACTCGCTTGGTGTTCACCCCATTGTTACCCTTGCAGGACTTTATTTTGGCCTTAAACTTTTCGGATTTATGGGCATGTTCATTGTTCCGATCTGCGTTATGACCATAAAGGCGTTCAACGATGCAGGCAGAATTCATCTTTACAAATCACCCGAAAGAAACTGATTATAAATATTCGAAATATTAAAAAAACCGCTGAAAGGAATTTTCCGTTCAGCGTTTTTTTTTCAATCAATTATTTAATAAGTGACTCGCCTGTCATTTCTTCCGGCTGAGGAAGTTCAAGCATTTTGAGCATTGTGGGAGCAATATCACAAAGACGTCCGCCATCACGAAGTTCAACTCCATCGCCGCAGTTTGCTGCAACAAACGGAACAGGATTCGTTGTGTGGGCGGTGAATGGCGAACCGTCAGGCTCTTTCATCTGGTCTGCATTGCCGTGGTCGGCTGTGATAAACAGGCATCCGCCCATTTTTACAACAGCGTCATAAAGTGAACCGACACACTTGTCAACAGCCTCAACTGCTGCAACAGCCGCATCAAAAATTCCTGTATGGCCAACCATATCACAGTTTGCAAAGTTTACAATAACAACATCATACTTGCCTGAGAGCACTGCTTCATCAAGTTTTTCAGAAACTTCATAAGCACTCATTTCAGGTTTAAGGTCATATGTTGCAACCTTTGGTGAAGGAATAAGAATTCTGTCTTCACCCTCATTTACAGCCTCAACACCGCCATTAAAGAAAAATGTTACATGGGCATATTTTTCTGTTTCGGCAATTCTCAGCTGCGTCATATTATTCTTTGCAAGGTATTCACCAAGCGTATTTGCAAGGCTCTGCGGCTTGAAAGCAACAAGTACATTAGGCATTGTTGCATCATACTGCGTCATGCAAACATAAGTAACAGGCAGTCTGTCTCGTTCAAAACCTTTGAAATCATCATCAACAAAAGTTCTCGTGATTTCTCTTGCTCTGTCAGGACGGAAGTTGAAGAACACAATACTGTCGTTTGCACTGATTCTGCCTTCATTTTCAAGACACACTGTAGGTTCAATAAATTCATCAGTAACATTTTTGCCGTCGCCGTCAACCTTTTCATAAGATTCTTCAATAGCCTTTACAGGGTCAGTTGCTTTGATGCCCTCACCGAATACAAGTGCATCATACGCCTTTTTTACCCTATCCCAGTTATTATCACGGTCCATAGCATAATATCTGCCAACAACTGTGGCAACCTTACCAACGCCGATTTCATTAAGTTTTTCAATCGCATCGGCAACAAAATCTTTACCGCTGGTTGGAGGAACATCACGTCCGTCCATAATGCAGTGAAGATAAACCTTTTCAAGGCCCATTCTCTTTGCAAGTTCAGCAATAGCCCAGATATGAGAATTGTGGGAATGAACACCGCCGTCACTCATAAGCCCCATAAGGTGAAGTGATGTGCCGTTGTCTATTGCATTCTGAACAGCAGTTTTAAGCGCTTCATTTTCAAAAAAGTCGCCATCTTCTATTGACTTTGTAATTCTTGTAAGTTCCTGATAAACAATTCTTCCTGCGCCGATATTGGTATGACCTACTTCAGAGTTGCCCATCTGTCCGTCAGGAAGACCTACATCAAGACCCGAAGCACCGATATAGGTATAAGGGTTTGATGCCATAATTCTGTCAAGATTTACTTTATTTGCAGCAGTAACTGCATTTCCGTAATCGGAATTATTTTTTCCGAATCCGTCCATAATGCAAAGCACTACAGGTTTTTTCATAATTTTGCCTCCATAAAACGAATATTAAAGGGTGGTCAAGTTTCCCTAACCACCCTCCGTAATTAAAATATTATTTGCTTGCAGCCTTAACAATAACAGAAAAATCTTCTGCCTTAAGAGAAGCACCGCCGATAAGTCCGCCGTCAACATTTTCTTTTGCAAGAAGTTCATCTGCATTTTTAGCATTCATTGAACCGCCGTATTGAACAACAAATGCATCAGCAGCCTCTTTGCCGTAAAGATCTGCAATAACCTGACGGATATAACCGTTTACTTCGTCTGCCTGATCAGCAGTAGCGGTTTTGCCTGTGCCGATAGCCCATACAGGTTCGTAAGCGATGATAACATTTTCAAGTTCTTCTGCTGTTACACCCTGAAGGGCAATCTTTGTCTGCATACCAACAACTTCAAAAGTTACGCCCTGTTCTCTTTCTTCAAGAACTTCGCCGACACAAAGAATAACTTTCAAGCCGTTATCAAGAGCAGCACGTACTCTTTTATTAACGGTTACATCTGTTTCACCGAAATACTGTCTTCTTTCGCTGTGACCGATGATTACATAAGGCACGCCCATAGCCTTAAGCATGGGAGCAGACACTTCAGCAGTAAATGCGCCGCTTTCTGCCCAGTGGCAGTTTTCAGCGCCAACCATAATGTTTGAACCTGCTGTTGCATCAAGTGCAGCCTGAAGGTCAACAAAAGGTGCACAGATGATAACATCACAGTCTGCATCTGCAACAAGTGGTTTCATTTCATTGATAAGTGCAGTTGTCTCGGCAGGTGTATTGTTCATTTTCCAGTTACCTGCAATAACTGCTTTACGAAGTTGTTTATTCATAATTATTCTCCTTGTAATATTAATTTACATTAGTCTTTATCTGCAAGAGCACAAATACCCGGAAGATCTTTGCCTTCAAGGAATTCAAGAGATGCACCGCCGCCTGTAGAAATATGGCTCATCTTATCAGCAAAACCGAGTTTTGTTACAGCAGCAACAGAATCGCCGCCGCCGATAACTGAAATTGCACCTGACTCAGCAACTGCCTTTGCAACTGTAATTGTACCTGATGCAAAGTTATCCCATTCGGAAACACCCATAGGACCGTTCCAGATAACAGTACCTGCGCCTTTGATTGCATCAGCGAAAATTTCTTCAGTCTTAGGACCGATATCAAGACCCATCCAGCCATCAGGAATTTCGTCACTGCTGACTGTCATAAACTCTGTGTTTTCGTCATATTCCTTACCAACTTTGTTATCAACAGGAATAAGGAATTTTACGCCTTTTTCTTCAGCAGTCTTCATCATTTCGCCTGCTTTTTCAACCCAGTCAGCCTCAAGAAGAGAATCACCGATGCTGTGACCGAGATATTTCATAAATGTATAGGCCATACCGCCGCCGATAATAATTGTATCACACTTTTCGATAAGGTTTGATATTACGCCGATTTTATCAGAAACCTTTGCACCGCCGAGAATTGCAACAAGCGGTCTTTTAGGATCAGCAAGAGCGCCGCCCATAAATTTGATTTCTTTCTGAATAAGATAACCGCAAACAGCAGGAAGATAAGATGCAACGCCCGTTGTTGAGCAGTGTGCTCTGTGAGCAGTACCAAAAGCGTCATTTACAAAAATATCTGCAAGTGAAGCAAGTTCTTTGGAGAAATTCTCCTCGTTCTTTGTTTCTTCTTTTCTGTAACGAACATTTTCAAGAAGCATAACTTCGCCTTCTTTAAGTTCTGCAGCCATAGCCTTTGCATTTTCGCCTACAACATTTTCATCTTCGGCAAGTTTAACTTCTGTGCCGAGATACTCTGAAAGTTTTGCAGCAACAGGAGCAAGGCTGAATTCAGGCTTGTACTCGCCCTTAGGTCTGCCGAGGTGAGAACAAAGAATAACCTTTGCGCCGTTTTCCATAAGATATTTAATTGTAGGAAGAGCAGCAACTATTCTCTTATCATTTGTGATTTCGCCGTCTTTAAGCGGTACGTTGAAATCGCAGCGAGCAAGAACTTTTTTGCCCTTAACATCAATGTCTTCAATCGTCTTTTTGTTTAAAGCATCCATTATATTTACCTCTCTATTAATAAATTATTTATAAAAATATGATTTTTGCCTATATAATTATATATTATTTTGCCCTGCATTGCAAGAAATAATTGCCATATGTCTTATATTTTATATAAAATACATACCAATATACAAATTCACCGCATATATAATGTGTTAAATTAAATAAGGAAGTATCTTATTCGTAACAATATTAAAGGCTTTTGCATTAAGATGAAGCCCGTCATATGTATATTTTGTATCAAGTTCACCTTTCTCATCAGAAAGATATTGCGTTAAATCAATAAAATCAACATTTTTTCTTTTGCAGAGTCTGCCGAGTTTCAGATTAAGTTCATAAATATCCTTATTTTTTCGTCTTGTGTTTTTCTGCATCTTACTGTTTATCGGATAAACGGCAAGCAGAATAATATTGACGCAGCATTTGCTGTTTTGAATCATAGTAATAATCTTTTCTATATTTTCAGCAGGGAAATCGGAACCTGTCCCAACTCCCAAATCATTTGTGCCGATAAGCATCACTATGTTTTTAGGTTCTATGTTAAGAACGTTGCTTTCAAAACGTTCAAGAAGCCTGTCGCTTGTATCACCGCTGATGCCTCTGTTATAAACACTTGTTCCCGTTTTTTGAGTATACTCTTCAAAAAGTTCGGTATGATTATACATTTCGGTTATGGAATCACCAACAAGAACAGTCTGACCTTTTTTGCAGAAATTTTCATTAAGGTATGCATAATTATCTGCTTTATTTCTTTTTTCAGCGTTATAAAAAGTACGTTTTTGTATTTTTCTTATATTCATATTACACCTCAGAATTTAACATCATAACAATTAATTAAAAATTACCGAACTTTTTCAGCAAAAAGAAATCCGCAGATTGCTCCGCGGATTTAAATCGTTATTATTACTGCTCAACAGGATAAACAGAAACCTTTTTCTTGTCTTTACCCATTCTCTCGAACTTAACAGTACCATCAATAAGAGCGAAAAGAGTGTCGTCCTTACCAATACCAACATTGTTGCCCGGATGAATGTGTGTTCCTCTCTGTCTGTAAAGGATATTGCCTGCAAGAACAAACTGTCCGTCAGCTCTCTTTGCGCCAAGGCGCTTTGATTCACTGTCACGGCCGTTCTTTGTAGAACCCATACCTTTCTTATGAGCGAAAAGTTGTAAATCTAACTTAAGCATTATTACACCTCCGATAAATCACTTTTATGTTTTCAGGATAATCTTTCTGAAGTTGTGTTAAATGAAGTTTCAGTCCGTTCAATATATCCTGAGCCGGTGCGGCATTTTCAAGAATCATCAACCTAAGATAACCATCGTCTGCCTCGGCATCACAGTCGAGATTTAAAACATCGGTTACCGCATTTACAGCCATAAGGCAGGCACTTGAAACAAATGCACAGATAACATCTTCTCCCGAATCTCCGCCCATAGCGTGACCGGCTGCCTCAAAACCGCATAATCCGTTGATGCC
>CAMNST010000016.1 GCA_946555465.1 uncultured Clostridia bacterium | reverse complement strand
AATTTACTATCCCATGCAATACATCTTTACCTATATTTGTATATATCGGAATGCCTGTGTTTTTAAGATAATGTTTAACATCCTCTTCGCTATATTCATTTGATACGAAATAATAAAGAGTATCGTCAACACATATATTAGATGACACATTGCAGGGTACTTGCATATATGTTTCTTCTTTGCAAAAATCTATCAATGATGAAGAAACATATTTATCTTCGGCAATGTTTTTCATATCACAGGCAATTGTTATTTTATATACATTGAATTTGCTTAAATCAAATTTCATAGCTTTCTGTGTTTCTGAAAACTCCTTTAAAGGATCATATTGCACACAAATATCGCCGACTGTCTGATAAAAGAATGGTTCTATTAAGTCATATACATTTTCGTTTTTGGAAACATCAAGATTTTCAATAAGCGAAACGGAGGAAATATATATATCAACATTTTTTATCAGATTTTCCTTATATATATTTTTGCCAACAATTACTGTTACTATTATCGCTAAAACTGCAATAACAGAAACTGTGATTTTATGTTTTTTCGTCATAGTTGCACCAGCCTTTTAACCCCAAGAAAAAGAAATAATCATATAATAAATAAATTTATATGTCCCCCATTGATTTTTTAGTGAAGATGTTTTACCATCTCTTGCACTAGTATGGGCATAAAAAGCTATATCTTTTTTACTACTCGAATTATAAATAGTTCCATTTATTGCGGCATGATCAATTACACCATCACTTGTTTTATCAAACATAATAACAGCAGAACACTTACTCATACCACTCATTTCCTTCGCATATTTTTCAACATCTGAGTTTGATTTAAAAATATAAATTGTTTGTGCAAAATCACCCAACCAATTCATTAAATCCGTAGCTATTCCCCAAGCGTTAGAAATTTGAAATACACCAAGTTTTTTTAAATGATGCCAACCTGACGAACTACCAAATGAACCTGTCATACTACTTAATCCACCTGCATATAGACATTGAGAAACAAAATTTGCACAGTCATGATTGTTTGTCTTATATTCGGCTGTATTAAATCCATTCCACCATTTATCAGCGTATGCGGTAGCATTTTTACAAGAGTAATAGCCAAAGTCATCAACATTGTTAACAGGATTGTTATTGCAATATGCGTAAAGATTAAGACCATTGATAGTATCTATTCCTCTTTGAGCCATTTGTGGAATATCGGCATTAATAAATCTACATATTTCAGCATTATAGTAACGGGACATCAAATAGTAATAACCTGTTTCTGCATCCTGATAATAACTCCTGTATCTTAATGGATTAATTGCAGCTATTTCAGATGAATCGTTAAGTGTTTCATTACCCCATTCATCATATGCATAATTTGCAACTACTTTACCATTTGAATCTGTAATACCAATAATATCATTCATTTGATTGGTCATATAGAAATACTGAGTATCATTATATATGAAACCAAGAGGGATACCGCTCAAGTCATACTGATATATTATTGTATTTGTTCCATCTGTCTGTGAGAGCAAAACACCATTTTCAGAATTGAAATATGTTGTTGTGCCATTTACTGTTTTTGATGTTCTTATTCCGTTTTCATCATAGGTATAACTGTATGTTTCAGTTCCATTTGTAATACTCTCAAGAAGTCTGCCTGATGTCCAAGAAAAACTTAAATTACCAAAAGAAATAAGATTGCCGACCTCATCATAAATCAATTCAACATCATTCACTGCTGAAAGCTGATCATTCCATTTATTGTTATAATAGAATTCAGTTACTTTTCCATCAGAAATTTTCTTTGTTATATTGCCACGATTGTTATAGACATAAGAGTTATTATCAGCCTTAACAAGCTGATTATTATTGTCATAAGCATAATCTGTGGTAATATTGTTTGATGCTGTTGATAGTATACGATTTTCATTGTCATATGTATTAACAATTTTGCTTTGGTTAAGAAAAGTTTTCTCAGTAATATTCTGTTCATCATCATAAGAATATTCGGAATACAATATACTTTCATCATTAAGTTTTACGGAATCGGCATAATAAATATTATCATTTTTATAGGTACGATATTCAACTGTATCAGAATTTGATGTATATGAAATACAATCCTTTTTTATTATAGCCGAATGAGAACTTCCGAAATGTGTTTCTTCAGCTCTGATTTCAGATATTGATTCTTCTTTTTCTTCTACAACCGTATCTTTGTATGCCTGAATTAAACTGTTATCAGATAATTTGTAAATGTTGAAATTCCCATCATTATCATATATATATTTTAAATCGTTATCAGCATTAACCTTTTGAGTTAATTTATTTTCTTCGTTATATGTATATGCTATAGAGGGGATTGAACTTTCATTATGGTATTGTTTTACCAAATTATTGTTATCATCATATTCATAGCGAACAGTATCGCCATTAGCATAATTTTCTTCCAACAAATTATCATTGTCATCATAAGACAATGATACAGTTGTATTACCTGCAATCTTAATATTATCTACTTTTCCGCTGCGTGTATAATTAAATTCATAAATATCAAAGATTTCTGTTTTCTTTTCACCGGTAGCGTAATACTCGAATTCTGTAATTACGCCAAGACGATTCTTTACACTTATCAAATTTCCATTTTCGCCATATACATATTTACTGCCTGCATCATCATCTGAATAAGTGTTTTCTTCAGGTAAACCTTCAAAAGCCTTGTTATAATCTTCTGTTGTGATTTCACGAATTACTCTTTCGTAATCATCATAGAATGTACGAGTATATTCTCCATTTTCATCAGAAAAGATAATTTTTCCTGCTTCATCACGAATGTATAAATTATCATATTCATCATTGTGTTCTGTCAGAAGATTACTCATCTTATCATAGGTTTTGTCGACAGTATCAATGGTAATTTCGCCATCTTCAGATATTTCAGAAGTGAATTTTGTAACATCACCAACCGAATTATACTCATACTTATAAACAGTATCGGAATTATTTGTTTCCTTTATAATTCTTCCGTAATCATCACATTCATATTCAGTGATTTCCGAATAAGGCAGTGCTTCATCATATTCATTTGGAATGTTTCCGTCATACTCTTTATCAAGCACCGCACTTATTATAATGTTGTTCTTGTCATCATAAGTGTAAAAATAGTAATCTCCATTGCGCTGCTCTTTTATAACATTATTGTTATCATCGTATGTGTAATAGATTTCTCCGTTATCATTATCAGTAACCAAAGAAAGCATATTGCCTTTTTCGTCATATGTATAGTTCACAGTAGTGTCATTTATCTTCTTTGTTACTACTCGGTAATTATCATCATATGTGTATTCGGTTTTAGTTCCATATTCATTAGTATACTCAACAGGAAGAAATGCATCGTTATAAACTGTTTTAGTTGTCTTTCCACTTGATGAAATAGTAGAATATGTCATATTTTCATCATCGTAAATATAGTTTTCAAACGAGCCGTTATCATAAGTAATTTTATTCAATCTGTTATTCTTATCATAACTGATTGATTTATCCATACTTTTAATTAAAATATCGTTATTGTATTTATATTCACCAATGATAGAGTCAGACTGATCTTTAACCTTAATATATTTGTTGTTTTCGGTTTCATATTTAATTTCATTACCATTAGCATCGGTAATAATTATTTTACCATTATTACTTGACAATGTAAATGTTCTGCCTGTATCATCTTCAATTGAAACATCATTCTGTGTACGATTAAATGATAATCTGTTGCCAGAATAATCTTCTACTGCTGTTAAAAATGAAAATTCTTTATTTTCATCAATAGCAAAATAATATCTGTACTGTTCATTATCAAAAATGAAATTACCTGAAACATTAGTCAATGTATATCCATTTAATTCATCAACATATAAATCAGCAGATTTTCTTATTACAGGATAAACAGAGCCGTCAGGAAGCTTAACTTCGATTCGGTTATCCTTATATGTAATCTTACTTTGTGTTGAATCAAACCATTCTTTATCGGCGCTGTTGTAACTTCTTGTGTATGGGAAAGTAATATTGTTATATAAAATTTCAAAATCAATATTACTTTCTTCATATGTTCCGAGTGCTTTGTCCGTATTTGACAAATTCATATATGTTGTTTTACCATCGGAAACCGTTCTTGCATAAACCTTAGTGATTTTATGTGCTGGAATAGCAAAGGGAACTGAATAATCAGACCAAACCCCATCATCACCGATCTTATATTGTAGATTATTATCTTGATGGTTTACTGTATATATTCCCACAAGCTCTCCGTATCTGTAAAATATTGGAACGGACGAGTCAACAGCAGCTTCAGCAGTAATAAGGTTTCTTAAATCAATATAATCAGATAATGTTAAGCTACCAAAAGTCATAATTACAAAAGTACCAAATGCCATAATAATTGACAGCAAAATGCAAAGCGACTTTTTCCATATTTTTATTTTTAAGTTGATAGAATTATTTTTCATATTTTAACCTTCTTTCTTTTGCTTTTTATAATCGTTTTGTTTTAATTTTTTCGAACGAGTTTTACTGTCATTTTAGTACATATTAAAATATAATGCTTGCAATTTTAAAACATTGGATACACCTCTTTCATAATAATTTTCAATAAAACTTTATTAAAAATATATCTTTCTACTAATATAGTGTATATAATTAATTAAGTGTGAGGAAAATTTTATAAAAATAAAAAAAGATGTCAGATTTCCGTTCTGACATCTTTTCTACATTGATTTAAAATGACAAGTAACCTGTAGTTGCTTCAATTTTCTGTGTTGCTAATAAGGATTTTTTTGCATAGTGTGTAGCCGTTACTCTATACTGATATCCAGCATCGACAGGAACCGTTTTTGATAGTTTGTAATAAGTCCCCTCAGAATATAGGTCATTGAATGTTTTATAATTTGACCATGATGCACTTGAAGATGCTCTTCTTTGTATAACTACCTTTGTAAATCCGCACTTAATAACAGAAGAATTTCCACTTGTGAAACCGGTAATTAATAAATTACTGTTACTTTTAGCAATTCCTATTTTTTTATCTACTATAAGACCAGTGCTATATGGCTGAATTGAAACAGCATATGTATGTTCCAATGATTCAAATTCCTGCTGTGTGAATTCAGAATCAAATTCAGAATTGCCTGCTGCAAAAGCATAACTTGGAGTCAAAGAGCATATAGCCATTAAAATTGTAAAAAATACAGATAAAAATTTTTTCATTTATTTTCCTTTCCGTCTATTTTATAGACTGTGCCAATAGTCTTGCACTATTAATATCCGTTTCTAAATATATATAATAAACGGTAAAATTATCTTTGTAATAAATACTGCAACTGTCTTCTCTTTCAAAAATTAAAACATCCATTCCGTTTACTTTTATCATTTCGCCTGATAATACATTCTCGCTAACCAGTTCTCCGGTCCATTCATAATCATCTGCATATTGTGAAACACCTAAATTACCATACGAGTTGTTATAGTTAAATTCAATTTTAACATCCGTAGAAATTGTTTTTTCTGTAGTTATATTATCAATACTAATGATTTTGGTGTTTTCTTTTATCAACTCCTCAGGGATTGTAACAGGAGATAATCCATAAGTATTTAACTCCTTTACCAAATCCGTATTTTTAAGTCCATAGCTATCAGCAGTTGTATCAGCAAGTTCCAAGTTCATATCTGTTTTTGCTTTTCCTTCAATCCAAGATGATATTTCTTTTGGAATATTAAAATGAAATACACTTGCCGAAACAGTAACTGTTGTAACAACTAATGTAACAAAAATTGCTACAAATACTAAAACCTTTCTGACTATTATTCTTTTGGCTTTTTTGTTAGCGTTCACTATTACAAATAAATCTTCGTTTTGTTTCATAGATAAAACATCAAAACATAAATCAATAAACTCTGTATTTATATCTTCATAATCTTTCGCAGATTCTTTTTTTATCATTTCTTTAATTTGCTCACAAGTTAAATCTGCTAATCCTGTTTCTGCGACTTTTAATAATTCTTCTTCACTGAATTTATTAGACACAATCTTACCTCCTATATATATAGTGTTGCGAGAAAACAAAGTGTGAGTTAAAAAATCTAATTTTCTTCATATTCTTTTATTAGTTTCATTATTTTTCTTTTTAGCTCGACATGTCTTTGCCTTGCTGCTGTATGAGCAATACCCATTTCTTCAGAGATTTCTTTAAAATTTTTCTTGTCACGGTAATGCAAAAAATATAGATTCTGCTCATCTTTATTTAACTTAGATATAATTATCATCATTCGCTCTTCAATAGTTTCATCTGAAATTAGTTGTTCAACATAATCAGGTTCATATGTAATAGAATTATTTATTGTAGAATCCTTTTCTAAGCTATCATTAAAATCTTTTTCATTTCTTTTAATTTTATCTTTTATTGCTTTATTCTTATAATTCAAGACTACTTTAATAAGCCATGATTTATAATTTGATATCTCAATTCCCTTAGATAAATTCTCATATAAAGCCAAGTATGCTTCCTGAACACAATCCTCAGCATACTCATATTCATACTCAAAATATTGATAGCAGTATCTGATTAAATCATTTCGATATTGCTCACACTCTTTCATTATTCTATCAATTTTATCTTTTTTATGGAATAAATTTTTTGGAGTCAAATTAATTCTACTCATAATTCCTCTTTATTCGTTTATTGTTTAAATGATACAATTAATATATCGTCAATTATATTTACCTAATTGCAATATAAAATGCTAAACAAATTATACATCCTAATAATATAGTTACAATAAATACAAATAGTAACTAAAATTTTATTGAACTTATTATGTTATTCTTATGAATTAATTAACAAATCAAAATTAACTGTATATACAATTCTTTTTTGATTGAGAATCAAGTAAGGTTAAAAAAGTCCTATCATATACAACACTATATCCCTTATAATTCGATTTTTGTGACATTTTTTATATTTTAAGTATACAAATTTTTAAATTATTGTGTCAATACATTATACTAAAATGTATAAAATACTCAACAATATTGCATTATTGAATAATAAAACACAAAAAAGGATGCAGAAGCATCCCTTCTTTTATTTAACGATTAAATATCCATTATTTGTTTCAATTCGTGAATTATTAGAATTTTTATACAAATAAAAGAGTATTGGTGTAATCTCTCCAAATTCTTCAGTAAGTTCAGCAATGCTAAAATATTTTTTATTTAAATCTAAGGATAACAGCAAGAATGCTGCCAAAGAATCGTTGCTTGCAAAAAAAGACTTGATTACTTCATTATGCTTTTTTATTACAACTTCTTGATTATATTTTACGATTTCTGCTATTTCCAAAAAAGAATAATTGTCTATTCTTAATTTTATAATCCTTTTCTTTAATGGATTATTTAACACCTTCTTCATTAAGTTATTTATATAGTATTGAGGAGACAAAAACAACCAAGATAGAAACGCAATTACAATATTGTATTCTTTACTATCAATAACAATCTTATCAATTTCTTGTGGTGTCAATTCAACATCATTCCTACAATAAATTCTTTTTAATACTTGTCTATCATTAATATTTGAAGGATATATATCTATGTATCTATCAACCTTTTGAATTCTTCTGTTATTCTTTATTGAATACATTAAACCTGTCAACGATTTTCTTTTATTAATTATAATACTTTGTTTTTGATGAAAAGTAGATAAAGACTGAACTATAGATAAAATATATTGCGGATTATTGGTACTTATATTTGCAAGCTCTTGTCCTATTGTTTTCTGAGCAACAAAATATTTCGAAATAATTTTCTCATTGTTTTTAGAAACATCAACTGAAGAAAAATCACCATTAATAATTTTTTCTCTGTTTAATGCTATCGTTAATGGAACATTATGAATTGAAGATATTTTATAAGCAGCTATATCTATATTACCATTTTTCAAATCACTAAAAAAATCATATAGTTTATTCAATTTACCCATTCCAAGTGTTCGTACATTCAACAAATCCTTGCTGGATAGCAATAACATATCACTAAGATAAAGCACATTTATTCTTCTTAATTCATCGATAACAGTATTATTTAAATCTAAATTTCTAATTGCGATTTCTTTATATTCGGTTGGATTAAGATTAAACAACTCACTCATAGTTTTATCTAAATCATAATTATGTAAATTTGTACCACCCATATGTATCCTCCACAATACTAATAATCAAAGACTACCAGAAACATTTATCTGACAAGAAACTATAAATACTATCTTTTATTTTATATCCACAATCCTTGCAAAAATTAATGTAAGTGTTATCAGCAATATTTAGCTTATAGGTTGATGGCATTTTACCGCACAAAACACAACGCAAAGGATCCAGAGTCATTAATTCATTTACAGCATCCAAAAACATATTATACTCTTCTAAAGGAGGGAAATCATCAAAACTGTTCACAATATTATTTTCGAGTTCTAATAAATAATCTTCAATTTCTGTTCCATAAGCTTGCTTATAACCAAAAAAATCGTTTATACAATCAGGATTAAGACATATAAGATCTAAAAGCGTATTAATATTGTTATCAAGGAGCATATTTTTACTACCGTCACTTAAACTACTATCATTAATGCTTTTACATTTATAAAGTTGAACATTTATTTCATATTTATCAATTAAACTTTTTCTCATTTCTTCACTTTTTTTGTTTTTAATCAACATTCATTGTCTTTATATATTTACTAATTCATTATCTAATATTTAAATCAATTACTCTATTTCTTAAAAACTCTATTCCTCCTATTTGCGAAATAAGTGTAAAATTTTCTTTAATATCTTTTAATGTTTTTTCTAATTTAAGTAAACAATTCGTACATAAAGTTAATTCAACATTGCTTAATGAAATATTGTGCATTCGTTTTGTAATATTTCCGCATTTATAACAATGATGAGCATCACTATTAGTTGTTATAATTTTCAATTTTACAAAATCATTAATATAATCTTGTCTATTTTGCATTGCAAATTCAATTCCATGCAAAATATGATTAATACAAGTTCTACAGAGTGCTAAACAGCAAACATCATTTTCCCTATTAAATTCAAGTAATGCAATAAAATCATTTTTAGCCGGATGATCTAATGTTCTGCATTCTATTCCCGAAATAAATGTTACTTTATATTCTTTATTAGCTGATTTCTTTGCTGTTTTCTTTTTTACTGATAAATGCATAGAATTATTTAATAATAAGCAATTTAGTATTTTGTCATTGATTTGAACAGCTTCTTTTTGCTTCCTTTCATTTATTAAGCCATCAATACAATTTAATTTATTTTTTAAAGTGATATTATCGTCTTGTAAATCTAAGTTTTTTTCTGAAAGCACATATATTTTATCACTCAATTCATTAATTTTTTTATTGTAATATTTTATATACCATTGCTCTTCAGCTTTATTTAAAACAGTGCTACTTCTTCTTGCCTCATTAGGAAATAATTCTTGAAATGCTGCCGAATTTATAATTGTTTTCAAAATTAATTCAAAACTTGATTGACATACAAAAAAACTAACATTATTATGAAATATTTGATACATTCTTGGCTCATTTATACCAGTAAAAAAACAAGTTTCTTGGCTTGCCTTATGAAGAATTTTAAAGTTACCTACAACAAATTCTTCGTCATTATAATTTGTATAGGCTAAGAATAATACTAAGTAATAATCATACAAACAATCTTCACAATAACTGAAAGCAAAACAATCGTCACGCTGATTCATCAATGATAAAACAGCAGAGGTATTGTGTTCATGAATTGAAGATTTGCATTTTATATCTCTTATCGAGGAATATGCCATTATTGATTTTACAGGAGTTAAAATTGCTTGCTCTTTTGGATAATACAAAATTTTATCATAATGAACACAATCCTGAACTCGATTTATTAATTCTTTTTTTATTTGAAAATGATGATATTGCCCTGTAGATAATGTCTTAATATATTCCTCTTCATTATGTTCTTTTTGCAGTTTATCTTCGAAAGATTTAACAACCGTTTTTTGATTATTAGATAAATCATCACTATAAAAAGCATCATCATCTTGTCGCTTATATACATTATAAAGATAATCACGGATAGTTTTTCTAATATATATTACTTTACTTTTATTTACTAATAAGTTAATATTGAAGAATTTAACCAAGGCAATCTGATAATTATTCATTTTATTTAAAAGATTATGAAAAAAATCCAGCATGGCAAATAAATGCCTATGACAAATATAAAATTTATAATTATCAATTTTCAAACAACAACCTTTTTGATTATTATTGCAGCAAACATAATCCCCATTATATTCGTTAATACTCATTTGTGTATTGATTGTAAATTCTAAAATGTTTTCTTTAATATTTAATTTACCCTTATTCTCATATAATTGATAGCTAATATCATACATATTTCTTTCTCCTAAAATCTAAATCTCTTATTTCATTTTCTTGTTTTTCCAAATAATCTAAACAAAAATCAACAACTTTCAAGTTAATATCTTTATAGTTCTCTTTATCTAATTCGGAGCACATAATATCCACTATTTCTTCATTAGTGAACGGATCTTGACCTGTTTGAATAGAAATCAATTCATCAATAGTAAAATAAATCGGTTCTAAAATTTTGCTTAACAATTGTTTATATGTTATTCTTTTTATAACTTCAAAATGGTTTAGAATATATGTGTATATTTCTTCTGATGAAAAAAACTTGTTATGTGGTAGTCTATTTTTATTTATTGAAAAAACTATACCTTTGTTTTCGCTAAAGTCAATTAAAAAATATGGTAGATAGCTATTTTCAATATACTCTTTAATTGATGTTTTCTTTTTCATAGTAAACTCTTCCTTTATATTAATTATCCTATATTAATATAGTGTAGAAAAATATAAAAAGTAACAAAAAAAGTTATACTATGAGGCACAGAATATGCCTTATAGTATAACATTTAATGCTCTACAATTCAATAAAGCTGCAAAACTACATTGTTTTTTATACAAAAATGCATAAAAAAGCAGAGGACTTATTTGTCCTCTGCTAACAATAGTTGAAACTATGATTTATCATCAACATTTAATAGTTTTAGAAACAATTTTACTGCTTCTCGCTTTTCTTCAGTTAAACAATCCCATAAATCAATAACTTCAATTTGCGAATCAGTTAAATATTTGCAAGTTTCGTTATCTGCAAAAAATTCGGAAAGTGTTATCCCTAATCCTTTACACAAAGAATTTAAAGTATCTATCTGAGGTGTGGTCTTTCTTTTGAACATATGAGATACTGTTGCAGTAGGTAAATCACTTTCTCTTGCAAGTTTATAGTTAGTCCAACCTCTTTTATCTCGTTCTTGTACTAATTTTTCTATTATATCCAAAATGACCTCACCCCCCTATAATGTACTATAACTATTGTAATACATTTTCTATTAAAACTGTTATAGTGAGTATGTGCATATATAAGTGCCTTATAAGGCAATAGTTTAAGTTCCGTTATATTACAGTAATGGTATTTCTCATTTCACACTATTCATTCTCGGTGCAGGAACATTTTTAACAGCAGTGTTCTGTTGTCCTCCACCTTTTGAATCGTTATCATTTTTCTTCTTTTTTGCCTTTCTTTTCTCAATTTCCTGTTCTGTCAATGCTCTTGGTGATGGATGAACCTGTGCAGCCTTTTCAAGTGCTGCCTGTATTTCTTCTTCCGTCAGTTCCTCTCCTCCATATAATTCGATAATGGCAGATTCAAGTTCATTTTTGTTAAGATACTCAACTTCACGAGTGTCTTGTTCATCAAGACTGAACGGTTCTTCAAATTTAATACCCCACTTAAAGAAAAGTTTAAGTTTTATCTTCATTGGATTATGTCCTGTTTTCATAACAATAAACTGCCCTTTGGGCATTGATTTCAATTCATCAGGAGTCATAAGCGGTCTTTCAATCATTTGCAATGATTGTGATGGATCATTCTTTCCTCTGCTGACAGAACCACTCATAACTGTTCTGCTCCCCATAGCTTTGGATAATACTTCTGCCGATTTGGAGTTAGGTGCAAAGCCACCGAATATGGTTAACTGCGTGTTATCGATTATGATTTCAGCACCTTCATTACCATAGTTTTTATTAAGCTGAGCAAATGACTGTATTATTGGAACAATGCTAATTCTTCTTGAACGCCCTGCTGAAAACATCAATTCTGCCGATTGAATTTTCGGTAATGTTCCGAACTCGTCAAGATACATCATTACTCTGTTTTTCAGTTTGCCGTTGTTCTCATCAGCAACAGTCAGTATCTCTCTGTAAAACTGCTGGAGAAAGAGTGATACCATAAAATATTTGGTGTCATCTTCTTCGGGCATTACTATAAATATTGCAGACTTTTCATTGCAGAATTTCTCTGCATCTATCTCTGTATCAAAACAGAGAATCTGTTCAAGCTCGGTATCAAGAAATGCATTTAGCCTTGACATTGCAGTTGACATAACCGACATCATTGACTGCTCACCTGAGTTTAGAGCAGCACCGGCAAACCATCTTGCTTTATGTTCGGGAGGAAGTTTATCAAGTAACTGTTTAAATTGTGTCTGCCCTTTAACCTTTGACGGAGCTAACAAGTCCTGAATTATTTTGAAAACAGAAACGATATGTCTTTTTTCTTTCGGAGCAAACTCTGCAACAAGCAAAACAGCAGAGGTTAATAATCCCTCTGCTGCATCATAGAAATATGCGTTCTGACCGAAACTTGCTGCATCCATTCCTGACATAATAATTGTTTTGGAAATGATTTTAGCATACTTTTCTGCCTTTGCCTTGTACGATATATTCGGCTTTTTATTCTCTACACTAACCTTGTACATATCAATATATTTATTAACAAGGTGCAGTAAATTGTTACCATGCGATTTTGTTGGATTACGCAAATCAAGAACTGAAATATTATAGCCATAATACTTTCGAGCAATATCTCCATAGTTACGGTAAATATCGCCTTTCGTGTCCGTACTGATGAAAGACATACCGCTTGCGCAGGCATATTCAATATTCGGATAAAGGAAATATGCAGTCTTACCTACGCCTGCTGCACCTATCATAAGTGCATGAACATCCTGATCATCAACAAGGGCGGTTGTATTTGCTTTTCCTGTACAGCCTACTACAATTCCCTGCGGTAATGGCTTTCCATCAGGCATTGTGGGAGTGTTTCCGTTCTTTGCCTGAGTTCTCCATTTCTCAGGCCCATATGGAACTTGCTTATATGTTTTCCTGATTTCCTCTTTAGGTGCAAACCGAGCTGTACCATGCTGTCCGTCACCTACTGTCTTTGATTTTATGCTGTTTAGATTATAGATATGTGCAAGCAGTGATATTAAACCGAGTACCGTAAACATAACAACAGCGGAAACAATTAAGCCTGTTGGATTGCCCATACTGCATCACTCCTTTCTTGTTCTTCTGTAAAATTTGTTGTCTGTTTAAGTTCAATATGTGATGCAATTCTTAAACTGTCGCAAGCTAATTTGTATAATGCTTCAACATCATTTTTCAGAATATCGTCAATGCGTGTCTGATTATTCCCGAACAGTCTTTCGACCTCAAGCATATCTCTTTGAACATTTTTGATTTTATTTTCAAAACATTCTTTGTCCTTATGAGGTAAATAGTGTTCAAATATATTTAACTGCATTTCATTTTCATCGCAGTTTATCAATGAGTTTGCCATTCTGACAGAATCAACAGCAAGGCGTTTCGCTCTCTGCATTGTCAATTCATCTGTATCTGCATTCATAAGTTTCACATAATCAGAGCAAATAGTTTTGTATGGATAAAGCAAAGGTTTACTGTTTAATGCAAATGGAACAGCATTTTTAATCAGTTCACATAATTTATTAAGTGCAGGATGCGGTACAGCCGGCAAAGGCTCTATACCGTTTTTCGCTTTGAGTATTTCATTCCAATCCTTGTACTTAGGTCTGAGAAATGTAACATCATCATAGCCTATCTGATTCAGATTGTTCCTTATTCTGTAATCGGAATCTATGCCTTCTATGTCATTATCAAGACATAAATATATTTTGTTTATATCAGGATTGTCCTTCAGCATTTGCATTAATGCCCGGTCTGAAACGGAGCATAAGGCTACATAGGAATGTTCAGTCCAGTTATCTTTGTGCAACGATATATACGAAAGCATATCTATGGGAGCCTCAAACACATATATTTTATTGCTTGTTCCCGTATGATGAAAACTGTACTCAGCTTCGCAGTTCTCAACATTTCCTTTGAATGAATCACCGAGAGTATATGTTCCTCGCTTGTGAGCATGGCGGGCTTTTCCGTTTTTATCTACACCGACAAAAACACAGTTATGATATTCTGCACTTTCATAAATCAATCCTTGTTTTACAAAATACTTGACTACATCTCTGTCAAGAAATCTTGCCTTGAGCAGATATGCAAATATCTGTTTCATACTTTTATTCGGATCGGGAAGTTCAAAATGTATCTTCTCTTTCTGTTCTTTTTGAATATCTATACTAATAGGTTCAATGCGTTCATCAAGGAGCATTTGCACTGCATCCTGATAACTTTTGTTATAATATTTCTGCACAAACTGAACAGCATTACCGCCTTTCTGCTCGTACTGACTGAACCATATATTATCTCGGATTGTTACTCTGCCTCCTGCTTCCCATAACATTTCAGAACCGCATCTTTTCAATGTTTCTCCCTGAGAAATTAAAAAAGCAGCCAAATCCGTATTGGCTGCTCGTTGTTTTTGTTCATCGGTGAACTCTATATATTCATTTTTATATTGTTTTCTTATGATATCACTTCCTTTAACTGCGTAATCCCTGTGCCATTTTCTTTTCCTGAATCTGAGCATACTGTTTCTTATCAATTCTAAATCCCGTTTTGGATTTATCAATATTGAATTTCTTTGAGAACAGATTACCCATATAACCGAACAATCTCATAGCCGATATTACTGCTGAATACTTCAAATAGTTCTCTCTGTTTTGCAAAATAATGGCTGCATATTCGTTGCCTTGCTTTGCTGCTGACCGCAAAAATTCAATTCCTTTTTGCTCATCTTTTGGAATATCTATGCCGAATAAAAGCATTTTACCGAGTAAAACTTTCGCCCATTCATTGTCTTTTTCTATTGCAGAAATGAGTAACTTAACTGCTCGTTCTGTGTCTTTCGGTATAACATCACTCTTGAGTAAAAGTTTTGCAAGAGCATATTCAGCCTTATCATCACCGAGAGATACGCTGTGCAAAAGCAAGTTAAATGCTCGCTTTTCGTCTTTAGGTAACAGTTCACCTTTGAGGATTATAAACGCAAACATTTTTTCAGCAGGTGCAAAATGCTTGTTTGCTGATTCTTCAAGTAATCGCAAGCCTTCATCAATTTTGTCATCAAACTTACCTGAAAATAAATACTGACAGGCAAGAGAATACTTTGCGTACTTGTTCCCCTTGTCTGCCGATTCGTTTAAAAAATATATTGCTCTTTTGTAGTTTTCGTCAACCTTTCCGTTGCCGAGATACTGTTTGCCGAGATAGTATTCTGCATATTGATTTCCCTGCTCACAGGATTTCTCTAACCAATATACTCCCTCATCAATATCTCCCTCGCTGAATTCATCAGTAATTAACATTCTGCCGAACTTGTACTGAGCATACTCATTGCCTTCCTTTGCCGATAATTTCAGCAACGCAAAGCCTTTTTCAAAGTTATATTCTGCTGAATTTTTATCAAGCAATCGTTTTGCTTTCCAATACTTTTCTGATGAATTTGACTTGTAAAAATCTTCATCAAGTTCATCATCATCGGGTTCAGGTTCTGTTTCGGGAACAGATAATATTATCGGTTTTTCCGTTGATTCATCATCGAAAATCAAAACCAAGTCATCAAGTTTTAATGATTCTTTAATAACCATATTGCGAATACTTTTGAATTCCTTGTTTGCTGATAAAGGAATTCTTTTTAATTTTTCGCTGGTATAATTGCTTGTTATTTTGTCTTTCTGTTGATACCAGAGGTCATAAAGTTCTTTGATATTTTCGTTCTTTTCAAGCTCATCAACAATCTGATTAACAATCAATTTGACTTCGGGTTTAAGATAACCATAGACTTTTTTGCCTGATGTTCGCTTCAGTTTATCATTCAAATCAAACAAAAGTCTTTCAATATTATCATTCTGAAAATTGCCTTTCATAATATTTTCAATCAGATTTTCTGCAATATCTTTACTGTTTGCCTTGAGCTTATCTCGTATATCCGTTTGGTCTTTATATATCTGAATTAAGTCATTTTTGAATATTTCTTTAGCAAGACAGGACTTAATTCCCCTTATACCATCTCGGTCAAGATATGCCTCATTCTTCTTGGAAGAATA
Source organism: uncultured Clostridia bacterium (assembly GCA_946555465.1). Lineage (GTDB taxonomy): Bacteria > Bacillota > Clostridia > Oscillospirales > Acutalibacteraceae > Eubacterium_R. The sequence continues at coordinate 42,460 of CAMNST010000016.1, read as the reverse complement.
AGCAATCATATGAATGTGTGGGTGGTGGCTTTCATTATGAAAAGCTGCATACCATTTTAAATTTTCAGGTTTAATCCTCATGTTTTTTGCTATTTCATTTTTCTTGGTTGTCAATAAATCTTGCCAAGCCTGAACATTATCAAAGGCAAGTCGAGCTGCATCTTCTCGTCTTAAAGATATAATATGAGTCCAGACATTGCCCTCATATTCATTGAGTTCTTTCTCAATCTTTGATAAAACTATCGGCGTTCCATTATCAGAAAACAATCCATGCTCAGCAATTTTTTCAGCACCCGGTCGGCTTGCCATATACCTGACATAACCGCCCATACTCTCTGACTGGACATTGCTTTCAAGAACTCTTGTAATAAACTCGCTTGCATTTTCAACTGTCGGCTTATCAATATAATCTTTATACTCTAAAAGCTCATTGCAGTTCGGAAAATCTTTAAGCATATTTTCAATTAAATCTTTCTGTTTATTCGTTGCAGGGCGGTTTAATTTTGTGTTCTTAGGCAGTTCTACACCCTCTCTTGTTGCAATGTAACGGACATATTTTCCCATTCGGTAATCGGATGCTTTATAGTATGGACTGTATAAAATCAGCTTTGCCATTATCAATCACCGTTCTGATAATCAATAATATCTTTCAGATTTATTGCACCATTTACTGCCTTAACCTCATACAAAACTCTGTCCTTCATCAGTTCAAGTTTTTCAGGATCAATCTGAAAAGCCCCTGCAAAAACATTCATTGTTGCTGCCATTTCATAGGCGAGTTTGAATATTATCTGTGATAATCTATATTCAGTTAAGTCAAGTCTTGCGTCAATTACCGATTCAAAAGCGGGTGTCAATAAGTCTGTATTAACCTCTTTATGCAGAACACAATCGTATAGCTTTATGGCATCTATAACAAATTGATTTCGGCTTTTTACTTTTGCAAGACTTAAATTACCATCGCACATTTCAATTATCTCAGTAGGAAGATATAAACACACCCTTTTCATCTCATTTTCATCCAAATCTACCAACTCCTTGCTTTGATATAACACTTTGATATAAAAATAAGTGCTTGAAAATACTTGTATAAAACAAAATTCTCAAGCACATAGCATAAAAAATTTCATTATTTTATATCAAAATACATCACCGAAAAATGATTTTGATATAAAAACTTTTAGTCCCGCTCGGCGTTGCCGTGCGGTGTTTTTCGGCTTTTTGCTGCTGAAAGCGGCATAAAGCCTTTATCCTGCTTTTTTTCAACCTTGTCAAACTTTGAATAAATCGTACTCACCAGGACTTGCCACATTCGCTTTTTACGGCATATCCGATTACTTTCCCGAATAATTATAAAACTATCACCACAACTCGCCACGCGGCTCGACAGACTGCGATTACTTGTTTTCATCCTGGGCACAGTTTTTCATTTCAAAATATTCACGAACAGTTGCAGGGATATGTTTTGTAAACAAGGCATCAATAAATCCAGTTATCTCATCATCAAGACTCTTGCCTTTCTTTTCAAGATACATTTTTACTGCCTTGTACTTTTCTTCATCATACTGAAATGTTACAGATACTTTTTTCAATTTAATCACCCCTTACATTAAAACTGTTGGCTCTGCATTTTCAGGTTCAGCATTGCTCACCATACTTTCATTCTGTTCTTTAAGAAGATAATCTACAATTTCCTGATTGACAAATCCGTAATGGCCAGGGATTCTGTCTGTACCATACAAATTGTATTCCTCTTTTAAATCTTCTTCAATATCCTGCAAGCCTTCATCAGAATGACCTGACCTGAAATATTTCCAGCCATTGTCTTTGTTAAAAATATATACATACGCAATCCAGTTATTTGGATCGTCAAGCTGAGCCATTGTATATTCACCGGCTTCTGTATCCTTATCGCCTCTGTCCCTTCCATAAGCTATAGTTACATCTTCCTGTCTTTCATGATAATCAAAGCTATGCGGCTTTGACGGATCGGGATTTAACTTTTCACACAAACAAGACAAGTCACCGAGTTTGAGCAGCTCATCTACTTTTTCTTCGCTGTTGTAGTGGTCAATAAGCATTGCACCGTTATATGATAAATATCCGTCACTATGACAATAAATTGTTAAATACTTATCTTCACCGATTTGTTTTGCAATATAACTTCTTGTACTCAATTGTTCTCCTTTCACATTGTCATTGTCGGAGCAGTATCAAGTGTTTCAGAATTATTATCATTAAGAATCGTCAAACCGTTATTGTAATCCTTAACCATTTTTTCAGCTTCGGTAAGATTATGTTTATCACTGTACCAATGTGATTCCATATTGCTCACTGTTTTTTCTACGCTGCTCCAATCAACATTGTCTGAATAATGTTCAGCGGCAGAGAGGAATGCCTCTCTGCCGTGCTTTTTGTAAATACCATATACACTTTGAATTTTTTTCAATACTATCACTCCTATCTTAAATCTGAATTGTTGTGTTTACTGTTGCTTTATGATAAAATCTATTTATCAAATACAGGAGGTGGGTTATGTCAAAACGAATAGTTTTTCATGTTGATGTCAACAGTGCCTTTCTGTCATGGACTGCAACGCAAATGGTTAACGATGGCAAGGAGGACATTCGTCTTGTTCCGTCTGTAATAAGCGGTGATCCGAATAAACGCACAAGCGTTGTGCTTGCAAAATCTATCCCTGCTAAAAAATATAAGATAAACACAGGTGAGCCGATTTCAATGGCACTTAGCAAGTGTCCTGATTTAATTATTGCCCCGCCTGATTTCAAGCTGTATTCTAAATTTTCAAAGGCATTCAAGGATATCTGCCGAGAGTACACTCCTGTTGTTGAGGAATTTTCCATTGACGAATGCTTCCTTGATATGAGCGGAATGGAGCAAATCTATCCTGATATAATAGCAACCGCTTTTGAAATCAAAGACAGAATAAAAACCGAACTTGGCTTTACAGTAAATGTCGGTGTCGGCTCAAACAAACTGCTTGCAAAAATGGCAAGTGATTTTGAGAAGCCCGACAAGGTTCATACTCTTTTTGATTATGAGGTTGAAAGTAAAATGTGGGTACTGCCTATAAGGGATTTACTGTTCTTAGGCAAAGCCACAGCAGAAAAGTTAAACAACATCGGAATTAAAACAATCGGCGAGCTTGCTCATATGGATATAAATATCCTGAAATCTCTTGTCGGCAACAAAGCAAGCGAGCAGTTACACAACCACGCAAACGGAATTGATAACGACCTCGTTGACGATTCTCCGAGAGAGGTTAAAAGATACGGTCACTCAATAACCGTTGAAGAAAACATAACGGATAATGAAACAGCATACAAGCTGTTATTATCCCTGACTGATGCTGCCGCTTCACGAATGCGTGCCGACAAAGTTAAGGCACACTGCGTTTGTGTTAATATCCGTGATAACCATTTCAAAAACAAATCTCATCAGAAGCAGTTTGAAAGTGCAACCGATATTACATCTGTTATTTACACCACAGCAAAGGAATTGTTTAACGAGGTATGGGATGGCAGAACTGCACTTCGCCTTATAGGTGTAACCCTTACGGATATTACAAAAGACGGAAACGAGCAGTTATCCCTGTTCGGTACGGATAACAGCACCAATGAAAAAAAGCAGAAATTAGATTCTGCTGTTGATGCAATACGGAATAGATTCGGTGATTCAAAAATCATGCTCGGCGGCATTATGAATACTAAAAGGCCTAAAAAGAAATAGAGTCCTTCAATGATTACATAGTCATTGAGGGACTTTCACATTCTGTTGCTTCAATTTCTTCGAGATTTTCAAAAAATATATTTTTCCTTGCAGAATAATTCAAATCATTATTACTGTTAGATTTAATAATTGCTTTTGATATATCCTGTAAATCGTATGTCTGCCACTCACCATCTGCACTATCGCAATACTTTAGCTGCTCACTGTCAAAGTCAAATTCAATCATTGATGCTATTCGGCTGTCATTTGATATAGCCGAGCAAAGAACAGAAAAAACCTGTTCATCAACATACTGCATATCTGAAAAACACTGTGCAAGACTGTCAAGGGAAAGTCTGCCAACATCGTGTTTCATATAGTAATAATATGTGCTTGCAATGCAATACAAATCATTCGGAATTGCTGTTGTATAAAAAACAGCATCTTCATAATCTTTCAGACAAAAAACTGAAATTCTGTTATCCTGTTCTATACCAGAAAAATCAAAACCGAAGTAGTTAATCTCTTCGTCAGTCATTCCTATCTCATCACGAAATACTTTTAAGAGTTCATCTCTTTCTATATATTCTCCGCTTATGCGTCTGAGTGCCAATCTAAACATTTCTTCATATCTCTCACGAGATATGAAATCAGCAATATTACTCATTTTCACTCTCCTGTTCTTCAATATAGTTTATATACGGAACTTTAAGCCAGTGAGTCCAGCCGCTTGAGGTTATCGGCGTTTTGATAACACCATCATAGGTATTGGCCGCATGGATAACATATCCACCACCGATATACACACCGATATGACCTTTATGCCAGACTGCAAGACCGGGAATATCCGGCATAGTACCGATTGTTCCTTTTTCTGTTGCAGCACTGAACATTCCGTCAGCAGTAACATCCTTCATTCCGTTCGTTCCGTATTTAATAGTGCCTGATTCCTCGTTGTACCAACCATAACCTTTTATCAAACCAACACAGTCCGCTGTTCTCCTGCCGAGCCAATGGGAACGGATATATGCTTCCTTGTCGGTTACATGAGAGCCGAACACACCTTTAAGTCTGTTCAGTTCTTTTTCTGTCAGCACCTGACCATGCGATCCCCATACATAACCCCATTTGTTCTCATAGGCAAATTCTGCCCACTTGACTAAATCAAGATTGTTTTTATCTGTATCAGTCAAATCAATATCAATAACTGTGTTTTTGATAACGCTCATAAGGTTGTTGAACTCATCGGCATTAATCTGCACACCAAAGGCAGAAAAAATTGCATCTCTTAAATCGTTATCATTTTCTGCATTCTCAAAACAGTCTGCATATTTAGTTATAAAATTGGAGTCACTTTTTTCGGCATTATATAAGGCACAGACATACAATGCCTGTGCCTTTTTGATAGTATAATTATTCAGTTCTCTTTTCTGAAACTCTTTGCTGATTTCTTTCATTACTGATTCAAGATGTGTGAGCTTCGCTTTTTCTTCTGCTGACATATTCTGCACTATCATCTGCTGTGCCTGAGCAGTGTCAATCTCCATTTCACCAAGATTACTCATTACACCCATATACACAATCAATGGCAGAAAGAACAGCATTATTATTGAACAGAGAATTGTTGCAATTGCAATACGCCCTCGTTTATCTGATGCGACTGCTATGACTGCTTTTGCAGCAGCTACTTCTGCACTCATAAAGTCATCCTCATTTCGCTATTGTAATTATCGTCAATACCATTATCAAAATTCAGTTTTATTCCCGATTCCATAATGACATCTAAAACCTTCTCTTGAATACTTTTAGCAGTAAACCAGTCGGGTTCTTCTCTGTCATTAACTTCGATACCGATTGCATCGCAATATTTTAAGAACAAATCCCATGAATCATATTCAAGCTCATCAAAGAAATTCATATCAGATACATCAATTTCCGTATCGTCTGCAAATATTCTTTTGCCATCTGCTAATGTGTATTCCTTTTTACTCATATAATATCCTCGTTTTCTGTATCGGATTGCTTGATTGATTTCAAATATTCTGCTAAGCAGGAAACAAAATGGAATATACCATTGTCCAGCGCGCAAATATTTTTCGACAATTTCTTATATGACTTCACTACTTTTCCTTTGAAAAAATTTATTGATTTTTGTTTTGGTAAAATTTTCAAAGCATACTGTCCTGAAGTATGTCCGTCTTTGCAATGCATTTCAACAGAATCACCGATATGAATTAAGTTTCCTTCGGTATCAATCGTTCCTGTACTGTCACCAACAAATCCGTAAAACTCCCAATCACTATTGTTGTTTTCAACAAATATGACTATAGTATCATCAACGGGATTTTGTACTGAAATACTGTCTGCAACTGCTTTTCCGATAGCAATAATTTCTTCCATTATTTCCTCTTTCAAAGGAATATGGAGTTTGGAATAAGCATTCATTTTTAAATCTGCAATCTCTCTGCCTACGCTTGACATTATCTGCCACCAGCCTTTCCGAACATCTTCTGTTTGAAATCAGGGGCAATGACCTGAAGCAGATAGCGTTCGTTGCCACAACGATATAAGCAAGTGCCTCGTTCGGGATACTTGATAAGTTCAAATTCTGATGGTTCAAGCTGCATTGTGTCAATATACACCTTCGGTTCAATGTTGCCTGCATTGAATAAAAACTGATGTGTAGGGATTGAGAATAACGGCTTTGTGTACTCTCTGATTCCGTCAAGCATAAAATCCTCGATATTCTGACTTGCAAGAATAACCGAACTGTCCTTTTTACGAACTCGCTTTGATGCGTTTCGGATATATTCAATCGCAGTCATATTTGTAAGGAAGAGGTAAAGTTCATCAATGGCTGCAACGGTGTTGCCTTTTCCGAGCAGCTCGTTTGTCATATATGACAGTACATTGAAAAGCATAGCATCCTTGAGTCTGCGGTTGGTGTCCATAAGTCCTTTAACACCAAAACAGAGGAATTGATCGTCAACGATATTCGTGTGTCCGTTGAAATATTTGCTTTCCGTTCCGATACACATGGAGTGCAAGCCGAGACATAATTCCTGTAATGTCTTTTCTCTGTAGATATTCTTCTGATTATGCTGATAGCCTTTATACTCTTTTTCAAGCAGTTCATAAAGGTCTGACATAATCGGATAGTCTGTTTTGCTCAGTTTGTCATAATCTGTGTAGTCGGTAATACCGAAGTTCTTGTATAACTTGGTGAGGATAATTTCAAGGGTATCAAGCTGTTCATCATTGAATTCCTTGTATGCTCTGAAAAAGTCCTTTAAATATGCGATGTGCTGTGATAACCTCGTAACCTTCCTGAATGCCATTGGCGTAGATTCATCATTATCGTTGTTATTATCACCAAAAGACTTAGGCTCTAAAGGATTAATGATATATTCACCGCTCATAAAGTCAATATAACAGCCCCCGAGTGATTTTGTTAATTCCTCATATTCGGCTTCGGGGTCGAGTGAGATTATTCTCTTTCCGCTCTCCCTTAAATTCGTTAATATCAGCTTCATAAGGAATGACTTGCCCTGACCTGAGTTGCCGAGTATCAGACAGTTTGCATTTGTCTTGTCATCGGCTCTGCGGTCGAAGTCAACAAGAATGTTTGTACCGTACTTGTCACGCCCGATAAAAAATCCCTTTGGGTCAGTTTTGCCCGAATAATTGAACGGATAAAGATTTGCAACTGAGCTTGCAGGGAGCACTCGCTCAAACTGTTCTTTGAACATATTTGCACCGCACGGCAGAACAGATAAAAAGCCTTCTTTCTGCCTTAGTGTTAATCTGTCAACCGACATCTTTGAGCGTGTCAGCTCCATAGTAATATCTGATTGCAGTTCCTTTAACTTCTGCATGGATTCTGCTTTCAGTTCAAGATATACGGCACAATGGAGCAGCGGCTCTTTGTTCTTTCGCAGTTCAGCAATGAGAGTAACAACATCCTGAAGGTTGCCTTCAGCAGTGATGTTTTCCATTGCATCGTTACTGCCTGTGCTGAGTTTGTTTTTGCGTGTTGCATTTTGTATAATTTTTCTCTGTTCAAGTGCATCAACAAGCCTTGAGTATAAACGGACAGTTACATTGTTTCTGTCTGCAAGCTGTGAAAACAGGGCAAGTTCCTCAGTTGTCGGCGGATATTCCTTGATTGCCCATACACAGCGGTAGCTGTCACCTACGATATAATGGTCGGTTGAGAATTTTATTGTACTCGGCAGAATACGGTCAAAGAAATCTTTAATTCTGATTTCTTCTTTCTGTTCTTCTGTCAGTTCAATCTGCTTTTTCTTTTTAAATATCATGTTTACCTCCTGTCTTTGCGACAGAAGGCAATTATCCCATATTGTAGTTGTTTTGCGTTCTGCCGCAAAACAACTATTTAATAGGGTTAAAAAAATAAGGACCGTTTCATCGGTCCTTAACACATACTTATTGGATTTGTATAATCTTCCGCAATATCTTCCTCTACATCTTCACTCAAATCGTCAGTAATATTGTTTTGAGAATGAATGATTGCGAACGCCTGCAAATATTCAAGCCTTTTTTCAAAAGTTTTGACAATAGCATTTGTACGGTTCTCATCAGCATAATCACCTGAATTTGAGAAGATTTCTCTGATTTCTTCTGAAAAGCCATTAAGATTATCAAAATCAATCCAGTCAAATGATTTAACTAATTTCAACTGTTCTTTGTGTGATTTTTTAAATGGTTTGCAGGATAAGAGTTTTTCGTTACTTATCTGTGCAGCAAGTTTGTCATAACCAAAAGACGATCCGCTGTCAAATATCGGTGCAGTACCTATCCATTCCAATGTTTCGGCATTGCGGATTAAACCGAAATTGTTTTGATGTCTGTCCTCATTTGCAATCAAAAAATCAACAACTATCATTTTGTCAATATCATCAGTGATGCTTTCAATTCCGAGACTTTCACAGCAGTTGATATAATGCTGATAGACGGATGTGTTATTGTCTTTTTTAAAAGACTGCATTATACGCCACGCACTGACAAGCTCGGTGTTTCTGTCAATAAAATCTTCACATACACTGTACGGAAGATTATCATCCCATATCAGTGAATACTCAATATGCGGTATATTTAATCTGTCCATTAATTTTGAAGCAATAACCTCATTAAAAGGCTGCTGCATAAACGGATTGCTTCCGCCTTTAACAAGACATCTTTTGGAATTTATTATCTTCCATCTTTTTTTCAAACAACCGTCAGATGTGTTATCAGGCGAATTGAAATCAAACACACCGCTGTGCTTTACCTTACCGATTAATACATCACCTATATCTTCGGAAAAAGGATTATCAAAAAAGTTTATATCTTCCCACGATATATCACTGCCCTTAGGTTTCAGCCAATACTGATCTGAAAGGCTTAAACCATAACACTTTGTTAAAAGTGCCTGTGTTGAGGGAAGTTCCAAAATATCAAGTGCTTTATTTATACCGGAACGGCTTGCGGGAATCGAACGGTCTCGCCACCACTCATTAAGTGCCGCCCTATCAACAGTATTCTTTGCAAATCCAATACCCATAGGAAGATGTTTTGGATTTTCGGTATTATTCACTTTAAGAATATATCCCGTAATCGAATCTATTTCCAACTCGGTAACAGGAATATTTTTATGCATCAAAACATATTCCATGGTGTTTTCTCCTTAATATAGTCTTTCATTTATTATACACACTCTTTCTGATAAAATCAACATAATTAAATCCTTACAGCTATAACAATCTGCCTTCCGTCTTTCTGTGAATATTCACAAGTTGAAAGGGTTAAAAAATTATCCCCATACTCAATTGATTCATCAATTCGGTATAGGGATTTATCTTTGATATGGGATATTAAATTGTGGAATGAGTCTTTGTCCTTCTGACAAGTATATCCGTACCATTCGTCATCATTCTTTACTTTGCATACTGCAATAACCTCATATTTCTGAACTCCATTTGGAGTAATAAAGTTAATTATGCTATGCTCTTGGCAATACGATTTATCTCTGTATTTCAAAAGGTCTGCAAACATCTTTCCGTCTTTCATATTGTGTCCGTAAACAATCAAATTGTTATCGTAGTTTACATTACACCTTGAGTCCATAAAGGGTGTACCCATATATGAATACTGCTTGTTGAAATCTCGGCGCAGATAATACTGTGGATTATTCTTTTTCTGCATAATCGGATAATCAATCTTTGTTCCGTTGATTCTTAACCAGCCGATACAATCAGAATTCTTGTTGATTAAATCAGTTATTCCGTTATTCTCATTATCATTACTGTTATCGTTATCCTCATCAACAGTAATAGTCTGTGACATATCATCAAACTGTTTCTGATCCTGCGTATCAACATTAAAATTGCAAATTAAATAGCAAAGCACAATAGCAAAAACGATAAAACAAATTGTTATCATAAGGTTAAGCCACCGCCTTTTTGAGTTCTTCTTCAATGCAGTCACCTCCGTCTATGTCGGGAATTAACTCACCCTGCATTGATGCACCGAAATATATAGCAAGGAATCGTTTGATATCTTCCTTTTTCATTCGCTTGACCTCAAATCCTTGCTCTGCAATAGCCTTTTCAACCTTGTTAATTTGGCTGAATATCTGCTCATCCTTTTCCTTTTTGAAACGGACAGAAAACATAAACTGCCTTGCGGTTGACATCTCAATCTGAATATTGTCAAGGTAATCAATGTCCTTAGATAAGCAATCCTTTACGCTTGGATTGTTTTCTTCATTTCTTCTGTCAACCATAAAGGTTTTGTTATCATCAAATCTTTCACAGGAATCAAGACAGGTGATTTCAATATTCGGATATGCAGATAGAACCTGCATTAAGTGCCATATCTTCGTCTGTATATTTTCGTTTGATAATACGGATATATTAGTCGGACTTATTTGAAAATATACCAGCTCGCCGTATTTGGTTTTAAGACCACGCTTGGTAAATGTTTCAATACTGATAAATTCCTGAACTGTATTCTTATTCTTTTGCTTTTTTCTGAACCTGAACATCTACCGACACCTCCTTTTTCTGCTTATTTATGGGTTTACTTTTTAATCCCCATTCAAAATATTGCTGTGTAGAAATAAAGTACCTGACTGCATATTTTATGAAATCAAGTATTGTAGTTTCATCACTGCGAATACTTAAAAATGCAAAGGCAGCAGTAAGCACCGCAGGGATTAATATTTTTGTGGTGGCAAGCACCATTGCAGAAAAAAGAGCACCGACTACAATTATGGCAAAGTCTTTCAGACTCCATAGCCATAAAGTAGCAGACGCCCTCATATTCTGCGGATAAATATATTGTTTGTTCATTATATACTCCTTTTTTGTTGACATTTCATTTAATCTATGGTAACACAAGAAGTGTAAAAATATATTAAAGGGAGAATTCTATGAAAGAAAATAATAATTCAGCAATTATTGGAGAAAGACTTATTTCTGTCAGAAAACTTAATAATTTATCAATTGAAGAAATATCTGATTACTTTGGTATTGATCCAAAACTTTGGGCAGCATATGAAAAAGGCTTATATACACCTGATTTCAGATTAATACTCTCTGTATCTCATATTTTAAACATATCACCAAGTTATTTGTTTGGACAAAGCGATGATATCACTAAACCTTCAACTCTGCTTGGTGATTTGTCAGAAGAACAGTTATTGGAAAAAAAGGTTTGGTTAGCTTTTTGTGACTTCCTTGATGCTCTTAACAATCTAACAGAAGAGAACAAAGCTAAAATATTAACTCACATTAAAAATATGACTGATGATTCTATTACAAAATGATATATAAAAAAGGACTTGTTCACCGTGAACAAGTCCTTTTTTCATCATCACTTACTATTTTACTGCATCCTTAAGAGCAGATCCTGCCTTGAAAGCCGGAGCTTTTGATGCAGGGATTTCAATTGTTTCTTTAGTACGAGGATTCAATCCTGTGCGGGCTGCACGATCTTTAACTGAGAAAGTACCGAAACCTACAAGTGACACTTTGTCACCTTCTGCAAGAGCTTCTGTAATTGCTTCTGTAACAGCACTGATTGCTGATTCTGCATCCTTCTTTGAAAGATTTGCCTTTTCAGCAACTGCTGAAATAAGTTCTGATTTAGTCATAGTATTAAATCTCCTTTGATTTATATTTCTTTCACATATTAACATAATACTAATTAATATGCAAGCTACACACTGCCGAAAGTCATTCCTTCGTCATTGGATATAATGGGTGACAAATTTTGAATCGCAAAATTTTCTTTGAAGTAATCAATTAAATCCTCCTCAGAATATCCCGTATCTTCATCAAGAAATCCTGTAATAGCAATCAAACTCGCTTGATCACTATTTGGAACTTTTCCTTCATATATGGATCCAAACTCACCGTCGGTAAGTGTTTTTAAACAAGTAACAGGCTGCCACTCATCTATTTCGCTGCGGATTTTATCTGCAACATCATTTATTCCGAGCGATACACAAGCAGTGTCCATACCAATAGTATATTCATTGATTTTAATTGTTGCCGGATGCGAAAATCCTTTATCTGTAAAATCGCAGTGTATATTCGGGTGGAACATTAAAATAAATAAATCTAACCCTTTAACATTCATATCATCAAAGGTTTCGTTATATTCAGACACCTGAATTTTAATATTCCAATCTTTTGCATTCAGATTATCATTTTCATATCTGCACCAGACATCTTTTGAATAACTTGGATCGGATACAATAATCTGTTTTATTTCATCTATTTTTCCTGAATACTGCATCAAATTCCTCCCATGCTTAAGGTTTCTTCCTCTTTTTCACTCATAATAAATTCCAAAATATTTTCACCGTAATTATCCTGAGTATATTCTTCCATTGCAAAAATGATAATCTGTTTTTCTTTTTCTGTTGGTGTATAGGAATAACATTCTTCCTTAGTAGGTGTATGCACATAATACTCGCATTTAAGTTCCTTACTTTCGGGAAAGTATTCCGCATAAAAATTCAACCATGAATCACAATCATCATTTATATTCGTTCCGAATTTTTTATCAACATCAAGATAGGTTTCAATATATGATGATACTCCTGAAAAATCATCATTGATTTCCATATCACCGATTACAATTTCATCTTTAGTAAAATCACTCATATTTACACCTACTTTGCAACACTCTTAACAAGATTAACAGCAGTTGAAGTCATATGAACTGCACTCATCATATTAAATTTAACACTTGTATCAAGACCGAATCGTTCGGCTATTCTCGGCACTTCAGATGCTGCCATCATAATACCTATTGCAAGGAGCATATTGTCTGTCCATGTCAGAAGTCCGAGGAATAATAAAGTTGTCTGTAAAAATGCAGTTAAGCATAGTGCAATTATCTGCTTCATCCACTGTGTGAAACCGTCACCATAACCTCTCGGAATTGAGAACATATATAGGCTGCCGACTGCAATCTGAATAAGCAAAATTCCACCTCGTTTTATGTTATCAAAAAAGATTTTTACTACACAATATCCAAGAGCTATGATTGCAACAAGTTCAAACAATCCTGCTTTAATAATTGCCCCATCTCTGAAAAATGCAAATTCCAATGTTTTGAGTGCAACCTCGCCAAGAGTTGTTCCTTGCTGTGATGCAAATATTCTTGTTAAATCTTTTGACAGTACATTCTGCAAAGTAACGCAGAATTTATATAACTCTATCGGTGTTACAGTAAACAGCGACACTGCCATAAATCCCTTAATCCAGTTTATTGCAGTTCCGTGAATACTTGCCCTTCCGTTCTGATATTCAATTGCAAGGTCAAATGCAGATACAACAAGCCCTACAACAAACAAAGTCCAGCCGAAAAGAGAGAAAAGTTTTACTACTGCATTTACCCAATCAAGAGTAAATATTTCAACACCGAGTCCGCTTATCATTGTAAAGAATTCTGCTATTCCGTCATAAATAACAGTAAATATCCACTGTATAATTCTGTTGAGTATTCCGTCAATAAGTTTATCCGAAATACCTTCAAAGGCGTTACCTATTGCATCACCGAATCCTGACACAATATCGCCTAACCAATCAAATATTCTAACCACCTCCGAAAAGAATAACCGCCGAGCATACACCCGGCGGTTACCCTTGCTTAAGATTGCTTCGCGACATCAGAGGAATCTTTTCCTCTGCATCACAACATATATCACATCGTTTTATATATGTCCAGCCTTTATAGAAAAATTTTTTAATTACTTTAATATTTCTGAAAATATTTTCAAAAAGAAAGTCATCGAAATAAATCCGATGACTTTCCTCTTAACCTTTTAATTTGTTTTTAACGGTCTAATCTTGATGCAGACGGAATATTTTTCAATTCTTCTGACATCTGCAATCCAAACTTTACTCCCATTGCAAAAGCTCTGTTAATTAGTGCCGTCTGCTTCGACATCATATCATTATGATATGTTTCGTACATTTCATTTTGTTTCTCATTGAATGTTTTGATTAACTCCGATTCACTATCAATTAAAACTTTCATTGCTTCTTCATATTCGGGATAATTGTGTGTGATGACTTCAATCGGTGAATACTGTCCGTTAAATATATTATCAAGCAAACTTGTTGATTCATCTTTCAATTCAATCACCTCTTTGTTATGTTTTAAGTCCATTTCCCCACGAATCAAGTAACAACTTAATTGCTGCTTTGAATCCGAGATAAAATGCACGCTCACATTCATATCCGTTTTGAATGTTTATTTCAGAACAGAATTTATCGAGAGTTTTCCTTTGTTCCGAATCCATTTCGCAAAGCAGTTTCTCTCTCAATTCCTTTTCCGCTTTTTGAGATTTTTCTTTTTCCGCACGGTTATTAATGCTGTCAATAAAATCCTCGTTCCAAAACAATTTTTCTATAAATGACATAAATCCAGCCTCCTTTCAAACATCATTATATTTAAAGAGGTTTGAAAGTCCAGCTTTTATGGGAATATTTTTTACATTCCTACAATACCCCATATATACAGCGGTGCTGTAAGGGTAAAAATAAGGCATGCAAAAAGGATTGCCGGAGCCGTGAACTCGAACTGCCCGTGCTTCTTATAGTCAAAATATGCTGTTCCAACCTTAACAAAGAACAGTATAGCAAGCACCATATCAACAACAGGAAATACAACATTATTTACAACAGTTTTAATCTGTGATTTTGCTGTATTCCATGTGCCTTCAATTGCACTTGCAACATCCCCGGCTGCAAATACCGTTGTTGCAGAAAAAGCACATATAAGGATTAATGCAACTGCGAAAATAGCAAATTGCTTTTTTTTAATTTTCATAAACATTCCTTTCCGACTGTCTTGCTGCAAAAGGAATATTTAATATACAAAAATTTAAACAACCATTTTGCAACGCAAAACAGCCATTTAAATTATAAAATATATTATTCGTTAAGAATATTGTTTAAGGATTTCTTTGCACTGATAATCATCAATATAATGAATAGGTCTTTTCAGTGCAATAGCCTTTCTTAATTCTTCATCCATACCTTTTGTTATGGTATTTCCGAACACCCACATTTCCTCTGAATCCAATATCTGCCCAAGACCGATATTGATTCCGATTTTCCTTTCAACCTTATCGGTATCATCAAAAATAAGAGCATAAAAATGTGATACAATCGGTATCATTTCACATCTGTGATAAACAAATTTTGCATAGGCAATAGCATTGTTTATATTCTCTTTTTCATTCCCGGAAAGAGGGCTGCAGATATATGCTTTTTTCATCATACTTCATCCTCATCTTTCTTAGCCTTTATTTTGAGAATCACTGCTGATACTGCACCGCCGATTGCAATAAAGCCGAGTCCAATCCAGAAACTGTAGTTTCGGTCATCCCCGGTCTTAGGAGTAGAAGGCTTTTCAGGTACGGGAACATTAATCTTAACAGTCTGACCTTCGTCATCAATATCTGCGTGTACTGCAATTTCAACATTATCTCGGTAAAGTGTTTCAAATACAACAAGCTCGGTTGTTTCCTTGATTGCACTTGAATCAAAGGTAAATGAAACAGTAACCTCACCATTGTTTTCTTCGGGAGTGAATATTATCTCGCTTGTAACAGGTTTTCCGTTAATCTCAAATGGCTTGCCTGTTGATTTATCCATAAGTGTACCTACAATTTTGTACTCTTTGCCGGGTGTAAGATTGGTGTACTTGACTGTATCTTCAATCGTGATTTCACCTTTGGCAGTGATTTCTTTCTTGCCGTTTGCCTTTGCAGTAGTTTTGATTTCAGGCACTTTGACAGTTACAGTTTGCCCCTTATCTTCAATATCAGCGTGAACAGCGAGTTCCTGTCCGTCTTTATACAGACTTTCAAAGACTACAATATCGGTATCAGCCTTGATATATCGGCTGTCAAAAGTGAATGAAACATCTACTATTCCGTTCGGCTCTGTTGGTGTAAAGGTGGTTTCAGCAGTCACAGTTTCACCATTGATAACAAGTGTCTTTCCCGTAGCCTTATCCATAAGAATACCTTTAAGCACATATTCCTGATTTGGAATTAAGTGCTGATATTCTACTGTATCAGTTAAAGTGAATACCTCAGTTGCAAAGATTTCCTTTTCTGCGTCAACTGTGGCAGTAGTCTTGAGTTCAGGTATTCTGTCATTAACCGCTGTGATTTCAATTATCTCTTCATTGTCTGTTACAGTAATATGGTGAATATCATCACTTGGGAGATAATTCTCGGCAGGCTTGATTTCCTTTACAATCCAATCACCAAATGGAATATTGTTAAAAATAAAAATGCCGTTCTCGTCTGATTCAGCAGTGAGAATGGCATTGTCTTTTGTATATTCAGTTGTGTCTGACTTAAACAATCCGAACAAAGCACCATTGATTGCTTTCTCGGTTTCACGGTCAATCTTCAGGCCCTTAATTGTGCCATAGATTAAATCATTTATGATTGATTCATCGTTGTTCAAATCAATATTGATTGTTTCAATATCCTGACCTTTATAATAGGTGTCAAATTCGTATTTTGTATTGGAGAGGATATAATGGTTATCCGTTGCAATTTCCTTTGCATACCACTTAAAGCCGATAGGAAGGTCACAGTTAAATGTTAACTCGCCGTTTTCATCACAGTTACCATAAGTGATTAAAGCATCTTTAGGAATAACAGAGTTATCGGCAGCAGTGATTTCTTCATCAGCATAAACACCAAACTGTATGGATAAAATTTCATCATTCATACCGAGTTTGAAACGCTCATCTTTTGATAATTCCTTTAACAATGAAATGGACACCTTTTGTCTGTCATTGTAAACAGAAAGAGCAGTTGATGTTACCTTAACATCCTGCCCTGCATATGTCAGTTCAACATCGTACTGCTTGTCAGCATTAACAAATGTGTCAGGAGCAGTTTTCTCAATTACAGTATATTTGCCGAGATAAAGCTGCTTTGATTTTGCAATTCCGTTTTTGCCTGTTGTAACAGTATCAACAAGTTTACCTTTTTCTGCTCTGACTGTTCCGTCAAGAGTAACAATATCCTCGGCAGCATATATTTCAAATACTGCATTTGCAAGGTTGCCGTTTTCATAAATCGGCTGATATGTGATTGGGAATTCAACATCATTTCCGTTTTCATCAATATATCCGCCGCCGAGTACACCTACCGACTTGAATATTTCACCTGTCTTGGTAATCTCAATAACACCTTTTTGTGCAGTATTCGGTCTTGTAACCTTAACAATAGTCAACGCATTTTCTTTTGAACTGTTGTCCTGTGTTACATCAAAACTGATTGGAGTTGAATCAAGCACATAACCATATGGCGCTTGCACCTCAACAAGTTTATATCCCTTGCCATAGATTAACTTTTCAGGCGTAACAAGATAACCCTCACTGTTTGTATAGAATGTGTCAATCGTTGTTGGGGTTGGATAGGTGTAGGTCATTTTAACTTGTTCACCGTTTGGCTTATAAATCTCAAAGCCTGCACCTGCATAAGCAATCTGTTTGCCTGTTTCGGTATCTGTCTTAACAACCTTTATGAATGAATAGAAATACGGATCGTTAATAAGGTATTTGTATTCTTTTTCTTCACTGTCAATGAATACATCAAAATCTGCAATATATTCTGTTCCCTCTAAACCTTTGGTCTGATGCACAGTATATGTGCCGTAAGGAAGCAGTTTTGTTTCGCCATATCCGAATTTATCGGTAACAATAATATCTCTTTCGTCAGAATCAGCCTTGTCATAACTGCCTGATGATTTGAGATAGATTTGGAATTCTGCATTTGCTTCGGGAGTTTCAATCTTTGAACTGCCGTCATCTGAATGTTTAATTAATGATATTCTGTTTTTAATAGGTGTTTCAACAACATTGTTTGCAGTAGTGTTGTATTCTACTGTATAGAGCTTAGGATCAGCACCAACCTTGTAAACCTCATCATTAACAAGATAACCCTCGCTTGATTCAATTTCTCTGATAGTCCAATCTGTGTCACATACATAATACTTAGTTGTGAAAGATGCATTATCATCAGTTGTATAAGTGTCAATTAACTGATTGCCTTTGAAAACACCATACTTAGCACCGCTGAGCTTTGCATCACCCTGTGCATTGCCTTTTTCAATATCAGATTTAACAACAGTAACTCTGAATTTTTTGAGAATATTGTTAAATGTGAGTGATGATGTTTTATTTGGCTCAAGAGTAACAGTCTGTCCGTCAGGAGTGACATATCTCACAGGGATATTTGTTTCCTGAACAGTATATACAATCTTATTATTGTTTTTATCATAAACAGGAATATCTGTTACAGTTGCAATTCCATCTGCATTTGTGGTTGCGGTATAACTGTTTCCATCACTGCCCTTAACGCTGAAAGTAAAGTCCTTAACGATTTTATCTTCAGAATTCTTCTGTATTTTGATATTACCTTTAATGAGTTCATTTTTGAATGAAACAGTTGCAGTGTTTCCGTTTGTAACTGTGACTGTCTTAACAGCCTGCTTTACATAGCGGAGAATATCTCCCTCGTATATCTGATAAGTTCCGACAGGGATATTCTTCAGTTCTGCATTACCGTTTGTATCTGTGACAAGATTATATGTTTTCCCGTTACCTTTAACAGTAAAGGGAATATTTTTAATAATCTCATCTTCTGATGTTTTGCTGATTTTAAGATTACCGACAGCAGTTTTAACAGTAAATGATGCCGACACAGGATCAGTCAGTCTGCCGACTAATGATTGGTTATAATTCTGATTTGGCGGAACAAAACCTATATCTGCACCAACCTTTGCACAGGTTTTATTCATTTTAACCTCTGCTGACGAATTGAGAACATCAGAGGTATAAATTGTGAGGGTACTGCCTGACTTTGAAAATTTAAGAGATGAATTATTCGAGCTGATTTCGTATAAAGATAAAACATTGTTGGTATCTTTGATACTCGCTTCAAATCTTCCGTTCTTACTGTTCCAGCTAAGCTCAACTGTATCTTTGTTAAAGCTCGGTATTACTCTGTGATTCTTGATGCCGTTAAGGATTCCTTTATATGCAGTTTCAACATCGGAATAGTCTGTTACGCCTGACATATAATACTGCCTGCGGACATCAAATCCTGCATTCTTTATTGCATCATTAATCTTTGAATTTGAGCCGTCAAGACCGGCAGTAGGATTGTTTCCGTCTGCTGATGTTCTGTATCCCTGAGAATATTCCCACACAACAAACTGAGTTGCAACCTGAGCAGCTTCAGCGGATACACCATATGTGAAATTAGGATAGCCGTAAATTGTAGCATAGGTTATTCCTTTTTTCTGAGTGGTGTTCATATCCTGCCAGGCAGGTACATCTTCGATTTCTGTAGCTGTTTCTTTCTGCCCGTCATCGCCCATATTTTTTCCAAACTCAATACAATATGCAACCTCACCTTTATACTTTCCATCCTTAACGGTTGCGAGATGAATACCATTTCTGTCATTTGGATATGCCCAGTTGTTCATATACTTATATTTTGTGCTTGTTCTTATACTGAGCCTGCATTCTTCAACAGTTGCGGAAAAAGCCGATACACATGGTAAAAATGCTGATAACGCAACTATCAAAGAAAGAAATAAGCACATTAATTTTTTACTTCTTTTTTTAGTATTTGTCATATATTCCTCCTATTTGGATATAAAAAAAGCACCGAAAAATTCGGTGCTAAAATAATTTTAATGCTTGTTTATCCGTACATTACATAAATAAAGAAACTGCCGTCAGACCTTGATTCTGTTTTACAATACATATCGACTGCATTCCAACCTGAATTAATACAATCGTTATATTCTGAATCAATCCATTCTTTAACCTCTGCTAACAAAGAATTTCTGTCGGTAAAGTTTTTTGTTGATATTCTTCCTGAAAAACTGCCAACACTTGAATCGACATTACAGCCTTTACTCTTTATATATGAATGTGCCTGTGACTGTACCCAGTCAACATCACTTTTGGAGAGTTTATTCGTCTTAACAGTAGTTGTCACTGTAGTAGTTTCCTTTTTAGTGGTTGTCTGCTTCTGAGTAACATTCTGCTTTTGAGTAGTGGTAACTTTCCGTGTTGTTGTCTGACTTTGAGATACAGTCTGCTTTTTAGTTGTGGTTTGATTCTGCGTTGCAGTTACTTTTTTGGTTGTAGTCTGACCTGCTGATTTTCGTTCATCAGGTCTTGTAGTAGTTGCAGATGATGTTTCTGAACTCTCACTTTTCTGCGTAGTAGTTTCAGATTCTGTTATTTCCTTTTCTGCTGCACTTTCAGTCTTAGTTGTGCTGAAAACAGTAGATTCTGCAGTTCCGTCTGTACTTTCTGATTCAACCGAACAGGCAGTCAAACCGGCAATTATCAATACAGATAACATAATAAACAATATTTTCTTTTTCATAATATTGTACCTCCTGAGCCTACCGTATCAGAAAAGAAATAATTTGTCCAGCTTTTATGACATATTCATTCCCAAATCATCCGCGACTTCTTCAATTTCTTCAAAATCCTCGCCGTCATCCTCGGACTGCTCATTGCCTTCCGACACTTCTTCACCATTTGCAATTTCTTCGAGTTTCAACTCATAAGCCTTTAAAACTGCATTATTAAGCTGCGTTCTTGAATCTTTTGTAATGGGATGAAACATATCAACATAATCACCCTCATCGTTCATTTTTGACGGCATAGTAACAAACAAGCCCTTTTTACCCTCAACGATTTTGATTCCGTTGACTGCAAACTGACCTGCAAGCGCCGCCGATGCAATTCCTCTTACCTTGCTGTTTTCATTATCGTACACCTCATGTACTCTTACTGATATTTTCATAATATATTTCCTCCTGTATTTTAATTAAATCCATAAACTATAAAACCTGTATCAGACTGCACTTCCTCATTTGAAATCTGTTCAGGCTCTTCAAAATATTTCATATATCTGTCAGCCTGTTCCTGTGTAAGACTGACAAAATCTTCTCCGCCGTTATCACCGACAATTAATATCGGTCCTGCATAAATGCTTGAACCGACTTTACGGTTACCTTCCATATTTATGAGCTTAGCCTCATCATTCCCGACTATTGCAATATCATCATCAAATGGGTGTGTAATTTCAATAGTGCCTTCAACTGCATCCCTTAAAACTTTGTATTCATTGATTTCAAGATTAAGTTCAATAGGTGTATGGTTCGGTGTAATGTATAAACATTTAAGTCCGCTCATTTCATCACACTTGCTTGTATCAAAATCAATAGTTTTGTACCCATGGGAATCACAGAAAAAGCATCTGCCGTTTAGCATTTCATTTTCAGAATCAATTACTTCAACTACATCCGATACAGACAAACTATATCCCTGATGTGTCGGAACTCTATCCATATTAAAAATGGCATATATATCTTCCAAATCGTCACCGTCAACATCACCATAAAAGACATTTTTGTATAAACTTTCGTCAATACCGCCGTGAGCCATAGTGAAATCATAACTCATAAACTGATTTTTGTTACTGTCACCTTTACTCTGATATATTTTGATTCTCATAAAACCACCTCCTGTGATTTTTCATCAATATATCTCTGCATCTCAATATCACAGTCAACCTCGTTGCCCCATGTGTCCCAGCCGTCTGTCTTATTCCTTGCAAACAGTTCCACTCTCGGTAAATCGCCCACGAGTTCAACTATTTTATCTCGCGTTTCATCAGGCTTCTGACTATGCTTTCGCAATGGACTGATGATAAACTGATGAATGCTTTTTGACTGCCTTTTCGGATGACCTTTTGTTGCAAGCAGGCATATTTCTGCATTACCTCTTGTCCAGAATCCAAGACCGTAAAACCAGCCTTTACCTGATTTATTCTGTTTCAGCCATAAAAAAGCTATAGTTTTGTATTCAAATCCCCACGCTTCAATAACTTTAAGACCTTCTTTCAACTTCGGAAATGTAGTCCACAAAAACAAAACAGAATCCTTATCAGCCATATTTTTAATGGGTAAATTGCAGATATCCTCAAGTGACATAGTGGGATATATTTTCTCCGCTGCACCCTGAACATTCTTTTGGTCGTATCTCCAAGGCGGATCGGCATAGATAATATTGTATTTTTTATCTATTGCTTACACCCCCTATGACATAGAAATACCGCCGTCCTCTACAGGCTCAGCGGTATTTTCCGACATATTCAGTTTATCTTTTACCCAATCAGGAACACACTCATCTTTCAATACTCCGATAAAATTCTCTCTATGCCAGCAATAACGCTCTTCATCCTTGATAAAATATCCGAAAACCGCTCTGCCGCTTGCTGTTGGTGAACAGCCGAATCCGCTTGTTGCCATAAAGAGCTGATCCTCAGGCGTTTTGTATTCATCCTTAAGACAGGAGGGATTGACAACAAGTATCTTTCCCTCAAGATTAACTCCTGTTTTGTCATCACAATGCGAACCGTCAAAAAGATTCAGTTTATCCCATTCACTTCTGACCTTATCTGTAAAAGCATTAAGCAATACAGGATGTTCATTTATCAGATATTCAGTTCGCATATTACTGTTGGGAGCATATAACCACTTACCCCATTCTCTGTTTTCTGCTGAATATCTTTCATCGTGCTGTGCCTTTTTCAAATTGTATTGCAAAATGAAATTAACACGGTCAAATCCGAATTCTTTAATAACTGCATCTGCACAATCAGAATTGAAATGATTATCCTTGAAGTTAGCGCCGATTACTTTCTTAATAGCTGCTGCACAGTCAAGATTTGCCTTATGGCTCGCTCGCCACTGATCAACCTCATTGCAGTGCCTTGCATTATCAAGCGAATATTCATAAAACGGTACATATTCAGACATTGACTGCACCGCCTTGCTGAATTGCCCAATTTGTCGATAAATGAACAAGAGCCTTTCTCTGTTCTTCTGCAGTTAATCCATCAAGAAATTCTTTGAGAGGAATACTTTCGTTTGGATGGGGATTATACTTGTTATAAGCCGGACATCCTTCATCACATATTCTTTCCCGCCTGATAACCACTGTGTTGTTATCTGCCTGAACAAATGAAAGCACATCATTGTACTTAAAACCTACTTCTTTTCGGATTTCAAAGGGAATTGTAATTCTTCCTTTCTTTCCGAGTATTCTTAAAATTTTCATCTTACACCTCCGAATTAAATTAATGTACGGTATTTATACCGTCGCAGTTCATATCGTTAATCTGAATTTCATAGCAAAATTCATTATCATTGTTTTCACGCCTGATAAATTCTTCTGCCATACATTCTCCGCAGCATTTACAGCAAAAGCAACAATCTTCACAATCAATCTCTGCCTCAGGCGGAAGTATACACTTTCTTCCTGATTCCTGAGTCAGCACAAGTTTGCCTTCACTGATTTCTGCTGTAAATATACCCTCGTCTGTAAAGCCGAGTATGTCATATATCTCCTGGGGTACAGGAATGAATTTCATTGAGTCTGTCATATATAATCTCCCTTTCTCCAATAATCTGATTTGTATATTCCTTAAACAAGGACATCTGAACACAAGAGTTGAGAAATTCTCTTGTATCATAATTTGAAATAAATAATTCGGGATATTCCTTTCCTTTTTCATATACCAGACCGAGATTTGACAATCGGGTAACTCTTTCAACAAGAATACCCGGTCTGTTAAATAACTCTCGGATTTCCTCACAGTCGTTATATGATAAAAGAAATTTCCCCTTAATACTGCACAATAAATCTGCAAGTATTTTATGATCCTCTTTTTTGAAATTACCGCCGGGATAAAATTCCGATTTGTAGTACGGCGGATCACAATAAAAGAAAGTATCGGGGCGGTCATACTGTGTTATCAGCTTGTCATATGGTTTATTCTCAATAATGACACGCTGGAGTCTGTGGCATGCTGCATCGATCATAGGATAAGCATTCCACATTGAATGAGGTTTACCACCATAATCATCCGCACCCGAACCGTAACTGAAACGGATAAGTGCATAAAAATACGCTGCTCTTTTCGTGTTTGGCATGGGAGCCTTACCTCTGATCAGTTCTTTCATATACTGAAAATCTGTTCTTGAATTTAGGATATATTCCATTTCCTTTTTCAGTTCATCCGGACTGTCACGGACACATCTGTACAGATTCACAAGCAGTTCGTCATAGTCATTGAACACTTCAAAATCCTTGCCCTTCGGCTTATGAAACAATACCCATCCGGCGCCGCCGAATACTTCAACATATTTTGTATATTCAATTGGAAAGCGGAGTAAAATCTCGTCACGAAGTGCCTTTTTTCCGCCTACCCATGAAATAAAGCTATTTATATATAATCACCCCCTTGTGTGCAGGGGATGCTTGCGTGCAAAACAAAAAAAGCGTGGCTGCTCTGAGTGTTAAACACGCAAAACAACCACGCACTATTTTCAAATTAATATATTGTTATAAGGATTTATTCATTAATTCCCATTGCTCTGTCAGCCATTTTTGCTGCAAAAGCAAGGCACATTGTAAATGTTGCAAAAATACTTCCGGCTATAAAACCGAGTGCAATCCATAAAGCTGTCATTTTATATCTCCTTTGCGTAGAACTATTTATGGTCAGCTCACATTGACTGTCCCATTGATTCCTCAATCGGCAAAGCATATTCATATGCTTCCTTTCCGAGTGACTCTAATAATGAATTGAATTCTTCAATAGAATAACAACAGCGAATACCCCAATCAGCACAAGCCTGTTCATATTCTGTAATGTCGAAATCTTCATCAACAAGATTGTAATTAAGGGAAAGCCATACTGTACCTGAATTCCAATGAATATTCAAAAAGGTCGGGAAGCCATGAGTTTCGTCACACTGAAAATCCCCTACTGAATCAATATCAAGAATGCTTGATTTTCCGACTCTCTTATTCAATTGTTTATTGAACTCATCTGTTGTCATTATAAATACGATCTCCTTTTTGCAGGATTTTTTCCGCTAAAAAGGAAAACATAATCATCAATTGCATTTGTAAGACTTTTATGTTCATCATAATCGGGATAAGAATACCACTCCGCTGTACCTTTACGCACCCAGATATGCGGAATTATATTTTCTTTAAGCGACTGATTTGGAGAAAAATAATCATCAAAGCGGATAATTACACTGTCAACTATACACTGATTATTCAATACAGTTAATTTTACACCGTCAAAGCTGTCTGATGCTGAGAGGGCAATTAATTCTGCTTTAATTTTAATTTCTTTATCAAGCTGAATATATGCCGTTCTTCCCACATATTTTGCATCAGAAAATGTATCACTGATTTCTAATACATCATTAAATTTATCCTGAAATTCGTTCATTCTATCACCTCACATTGATTGAGAAAAATCATTATCTTCGCACATATCTTCATTCGGTCCTGTAATGTTTACATACTCGCCTATAATGCAAAGAGCTGCATCATAACTATCCGATGCTCTTATGCGAGTACACATTTCAGTTGCATCCTCTGCCATTCCGTTTCTGCGTAGTGTTTTTGATGCAATTCCCATAAGGTTAAAGATATTTCCATTCTGACCGATCAACTCACAGTCGGGCTTTTTTCTTTCTGCCGTAACAGTTTTGTTTTGAGATGAATTTAGATACTGCCGAAATTCTTCTTCGGTACAGATAAAATACTCGTTGAAATCCCATAACGATACTGATAATCTACCTTCGTCAACCTCAAAATCCTGTTGTTCAAAGCCTTCACCCAGACCGTCGGAGTTCTGTCCTGTTATCCAATCTTTAAGGTCAGTAATTCCTTTTGCATCTATGTCACCGGTTAATTCTACCGTTGTAACACCAAAGAGTTTTCCATTGAATTCCTCGAAATTCCAGACAATTGATTTAAGTTTTGACTCAACATCTTCATTTTCACTGAAGAACTGTTCCATACCTTCTCCGTCACAAAGCTGATATTCTTTCATTTCCTTTTCAAGCAATTCCTGATAATCGGTTAACTGTTCACTGCTGATACCATAATCGCAGTTTTCCCAATCATCATGCATATGACCGAACAAGGGATAATAAAACTTGATTACATTCACATCTGAATACCTCCTGTCTGCTGACCTGAAATATCCATAGTAAAGTTTTCTGTTACATAATCGTCAATGGATAATCCCTGACCTAAGAAATTAGGCTTTGTTTCATCGGTGAACTCAATATAGCCTTTTTCTCCGAAATCAATACTTTCACTTGTAAGGATTGAGCCGCCGTGATTCACTCTGACATTAGGTTCAAGCGTCGAGAGAATTTCATCATCGTCATCTGATTTTCTTATATGATAAAGATTAAGACCCAACGGTATATCATTAAGTGTCAATCGTTCGTTAGTAAAAAGAGCAGGTTTGCCAAACAACTCTATAAGCTCATAATCTGCTTCTCCTGTATACACATAATCATTTTGATTTGCGTTAATATGAAGCTGAAAGTCAGCAAGGTCATAATCCCATACTTTTGCGGCAAATTCCATTGCTTCTTTTCCGATATGCGGAGTATATTCTGCAATAATATCTCCGTTTTTGAATTTTATCTGACCGCAGTTCTGACCTAAATCCTCATCTGCAAACTCCAGTGTTAATTCAATATCAGGGTACATTTCAGAAAGTTTCTGAATAACGGGTATTGGTGCTGACCATGCGGTCTGAAACCATATTACACTGTTACCGCTGTAATCCGTGTTCTCATCATAACCGCAGGCATTCCATTTTGTATTCCAATTTTTATTACGCCATTCATACCATGTCGGAGCATCATATTTATACAGATTGTTTACAGCCTTCACTCCGATATCCCAGATTTCTTTTTTCTCTTCATCGGCAATATCAGCACTGTGATTGCGCAAATCTTCTATGAATTCTTCATATGTGCCTTCCTTACCTTTCAATTCCGCAGACAGATTCTCAAGATAATTCTTAACCATCTCAATGCCTTTATCTGTTATACCGCCGCATTCAATATTGAGTGATTCAGGCATAGGAATGATTTTATTGAAATCTATTGTCCCTGTTGTTGAATCATCATATCTGATTTTTTCACGCATTTCTGCTATTTCGTTTTTATCACCACCGTATGACAAGTGGTTTTCAACCCAATTAGGCATAATTTAAACCTCCCTTACATTGTTTGTTCTGCCATTGCGGAATCTTCTGTTTCCGTTACATCAAATTCACTTGAATCATATATTGTTTTTCTTCCGTAGGTGATCTGAGTAATCTCATTCGGATAAAAGTCCGCATTTCTGCCAAAGAGATTTTCAAATTCACGACGGTCTGATGCTCTCATATTATATGAGCTGTAATAACTGTCGGGAGCAAATGTTAATGTTCTTGTTTCATATTTAAAGGTAAAGTCCTTATTGTCCTTATTGATTGTAACATTAACTGTTTTTGCCTCAGACTCCTTAACTGCATCAATAATCGCTTTTACTCTGTGCAGAATATGCTGCGGATTATCATATATGCTTTGCAATTCCTTTTTAAGAAGTGCATTGTTATAAAACTGAGCAAGTATGTTTTCCTGATTTTTCTCGATATACTCGTTTGCTTCTCTCTCAACAAGCAGTTCTTTGTCCACAATGAACTGAATATAATCTGCATCACTCATTGAATCAACGGAGTACGGACATTTATATACAATGTCCGAAGGCTCTTTTCCATCGATGAATTCTCTTTTAGCATCTCTTGCTGCACCGTGTTCGGAATAGTATTTCATCTGATTAAGGAGATAACCGTCAGATAATTCCTTAATGGATATATTGCTTCTTTTGTTACCAATGATTTCTTCAACCTTTGCCCTGACAAGTTCGGTGAGCTTTTCTGCAAAATTTTCTTTATGTGACTTTTCAATGAACAGTTCTGAATCTTCACAACAGCATCTCAATGAATATGAAGAATTATATATACATCCGTCTTTTCTGTAATACAATCCTGCGTTTTCAAGTTTTTCATTAAGTTTTAAATTGTCTGCATTCCATACATGACTGCAAAACAGTAAATCAAAATCCTGTTTATACGGAATTTTCACAAGTACATCAGAATTGTGTTTATCACTCTTGATAAGTTGCAGTGAACCCGGCGTATTAAGCCATTCCTTTAATTCTTTATCCGTAATTTTCGGCATTACTTAACACCTCCGTAAAATATTCTTTTTAATTCTGTACCTAAAGCAGAAATGACAGGAACACTCACTGCGTTTCCTGCCATTTTATATAATCGTGCATCGGACATTCCGATTGCCTTAACCTTATTGAATTGTTCGTCTGTAAATCCCTGCAATCTGAAACATTCTCGTGGTGTTAATCTTCTGATATATCCCACAAAGAAACTGCCTTGTTCATTAACAATAATCATTGCTGTTACAGTATCTTTATTCGGATTTTCAATAGTCCAGTAGTTACTGAATGTATCACCGAGAGTTAATATTTCTTCTGCTGTAAATTCTTTCAGAATAACCATAACAGCAGAATGCTCGCATTTATGATTGCTGACTCCTGAATTATGTCTTGCTGTTATACACCTTGCAAGTTCCGTTATTTTAGGATTCGGATTCATATCAATAAAATAAAAGGCTTGTGTACTGTTTGTAGTGAGAGTATGAGCAGTTTCAGCACCCACTCTGCCTCGCCTTGTATTCATAGTCAGATATGATATATCAATACTGTCATTAGGAAATGCAAACTGATAACCGTCTTTTGTATTTGATTTAACAGGCAGAGGTATCAGATAGAGTCCTGTGTTTCCTCCGCCTCCGCCGCCTGATGCGGTGAGGGTGATTCCGACTCCGTCACTTGTGTAAACTCTGCGACCTTCACTTCCCGGCACTCGTCTGACAATAGTCTTTGGATTTGTATCGGGGAAAGTGAATACTTCGCCGCAACATTTTCCTCTAAGAAATCCTGTAATATACACTCTCTTTCGGGCTTGGGGAATTCCAAAGTTTGCGCTGTTAAGCACTGTCCATGACACATCATACCCGATTTCATCCAACGCCCTGAGGATTGTCTGAAATGTCCTGCCTTTGTCGTGGTTAAGCAGTCCGGGAACATTTTCAAGGAACAATAAAGCGGGCTTTTTAACGGAAGCAATTCTTGCAATCTCGAAGAACAAAGTTCCTCTTGTGTCATCAAATCCGTTTCTTCTGCCTGCGATTGAAAAAGCCTGGCAGGGAAAGCCTCCACATATAAGGTCGATATCGGGCAGGTCATCGGGATTGATTTTTGTTGCATCTTCAAAATACATCTCTCCTTCCGTATTGTACATCGCCTCATACGCTCGTTTGGCATATGGGTCTATTTCACAATAACCGATGCATTCAAAACCTCCGACAGCTTCAAGTCCTGAACGGAAACCGCCGATACCTGAAAACATATCTAAATATTTAATTGACACAGGACATCACTGCCCTGATTTATTTCTTTTTCCTTTTCACCTCACATTGATTGTGTTATTCCTGATTCCTCAATCAGTTCTTCTGTCGATTCTTCAACGCAGATTGCGTTATTTTCATCCTCAATCTCTTCCTGTTCTGCCATTGCCCAGCACCACTCGTGGCTGCCGATAGCATAAAGATGTTCAACCTTGCCGTTAACAACATAGTCGCGGCCTTCATACTTTTCTGAATATTCATCAACAGGATAATCAGCGATATAGCAATCATTTTCTTCGTCATATCTCATCTGACAGAATTCATTGTTATATACCTTACAAATCTTATCAGCATTTTCCTTATTGAACAGAGGACACTGCCAGCCGTTCCATTTATTGCTTGTTGTATATCCCTCAAAACAGCCATATCCTGAATCGGTGGTAAGCGATGTTGATATTCCTACTATCTTTGAGCGTCTTTCAAGAGCCTCCTCTTCAAGTTCCTGTTCAGTAAGTTTTCTGAATCTATCAGCACCACGAACTAATCCAAGGTTCCTGCCGTTATCAAAAGAACAATGAACCGTACCCATATCATCAACAAATTTTACTGTACCTCTTGTGTTTTGTGGAATAGGTCTTGGATCGTCATCGCCCATTTCAATAAGCAGAATTCTTGTACCTTCGGGATACTCTGCTTTAATACGATTTGCCATTCTTGACAATCTTTCAAAATCGTTCATAGTAATTTCCTTTCATAATATTTTGATAGTTAAAGATTTAATTCATTTCAATCATATTTGTCACCACTCCTTTCGTTATGTAAAAAGGACTGACAGATAAATTTGTCAGTCCTGAATAATTCAATTACAATTAAGCACTCCGATTCCGAATCTTCTGATTGCTATTGCATTACAGATAAGTTCAAAAACTTTATTTGGTACAACCTCATTATCTGTTAAATCATTCATTGAAAAATGTTCTGTACCAAGATACAAATCCTTAGCTGCACAATACAGGGCATATGCTTCGGGTGTAGATTTTCTTAATCTGATTTTGTCAAATGAGATTTCTTTCAATCCAACTTTCATACAAACCTGTTTCCACAAAAAAATATCAGCAGTCATTAAATAGAACGCTGACACAAATGCATTATTCGTTTTGTATTTATTTTCAATAGAATTAAAAAAGAGTGTCTTGTGTTCATCATTTCTGAATTTTACATTCATTGTTTTACTCTCCCATACATAATGATTTAATCGTTTTCTGAACTTCTTGTCATAAACATCTATAAAGACTGTATGAAGTATTTCATCAAAAGAACACGCACCGCAATCTATTCGCTCCTGTATATATGGGCATACCCTCTGACTGCAGCCCTGTTTCTTTTTCCAATGCAAACAATTCATACATTTGCAATCATTCCTTGTGTAGTGATATGCACTGCTGTATCTTCCGCCGCCTTTGCGATTCGGGTATTTCGGCAGGCACATAAACTTTTCCAAGTCACGAAGTTTTCCGTCTGTAAATAACATCTTTTCTCCTTTCTGCAGATTTTATATTTATATGTGAAAAAAGGATTAGTAACATAAAATTACTAATCCTCAATTTCCATTTTATTAAGTTTTAAAGGGTTCAAATCCTTTCAGTTGATAAAAACACCCTAAATGCATCTATAAAAAAACACTTTAATTTTTCACCCTAATAAATGCGAAAAACCCCGATATAATCGGGGTTTCAGGGACTGACATCTATTTTGTAGTCCTAATATGGCAGGGGCAGAAGGACTTGAACCCTCGGCACGCGGTTTTGGAGACCGCTGCTCTACCAACTGAGCTATACCCCTATATATGGTGGGCCATCAGGGACTCGAACCCCGGACCGACCGGTTATGAGCCGGTGGCTCTAACCAACTGAGCTAATGGCCCACATTGTTCGCCGCTCTGCGACTTAGATATAATATCACCATTTCATTTTAAAGTCAATACTTAAATTGAATTTTATTACATTCAAATTAAAAAAAGCAGACAATTTTATAAAACTGTCTGCTCAGAATAAATATATTTTAATTTACAAATAAAACCGATGAAGCAATAAGATACTGACCTGCATAATACAAAAAATGATTTATAAACAGATGGTGCTGTTTATCTTTACCTCTGCCAAAGAATGTATTTGAAAGCACAACATCTGAAAGCAGAAACAAAACAGAACCTATTGCCATAAGAATATAACCCTTCTGGAAATTGGTAAGGAACACACATAGTATGGAAGTAAGCATTGTCATTGCAAGAAAGGCAACATAGATTGCAACTATTCTTCTGTATGCCCCATAATGTACTTTCATCAGATTTGCAGACAAAACAGTTCCTATACCAATAAGTATTGAAACAACGGCAGCAATAAGGATAAGCCACCACTTTGGTTTTATGGAATAAATAAGAGCACCTATATAGAATATGTGACCGACAAGAAAAAAGATAAAGCCGCCCTTAAGGTACGTTTTTTCGTCTTGCTTATAGACGCCTTTTAAATCAAGCAGAATATCACCTACAAGACCCAGTGCACCGCCCATTATGATTAAAGAACCATAAATATATGCACTGCTGTTTCCTATAAGGGCAAAAACTGCCGTAAGAAGGAAGCAAAGACTTGAAATGGATTTGAACAACAAATTTTTCAAACTGAAACCAAGCCTTCTCTGATAACAAAAAACGAAGGATACCACGACACCGACTGCAAGCACAATATAGTAAAACATATGTACTCCCCTCTCTGCAGGACTGAACCTGCCGATAAAATTTCTTCGCAGTGCACTTCTAAGAAAAAGTGGATTAAACCCTGATTTGCTTTGCTGACTCCTGCTTAAACTGCTTCTGCTTTATTAAGTATATCACAACAAGGGGTATGTCTGCAAGTAGCCATGCAACAGGACCTGCATAACAAATTGCATTAAAACCGATAAGCGGTGTAAAAATCAGTGCAACTGCGAGCCTTCCGAAGAGTTCACCCGCTCCTGCAATCGTATTTGAATAAGTAAATCCGAGTCCCTGAAGGGTATTTCTAAGCACAAACAAAACTGCAACAAGGCTGTAGCATTCGGCTATTGCAAGAAGATAATGCTTTGCAGCGACCATAACTTCGGCATTTGGTTTTGTCATAAACAAGCCAACTACAGACGGACCGATAAGAATGAGAATAATACTGCAGATTATTGAAACACAGATATCAAGAATAAATATTTTTCTTACGCTTTTAATGATTCTGTCATAGTTCTTTGCACCGTAATTTTGTGAAACAAATGTCATAGTACCTACGCCGAGACCTGACATGGGAATATTTGTAAGTTGTTCTACCCTGCCTGCTGCAGTAAAGCCGGCAATAACACTTTCGCCAAAACCGTTTACCGCCGTCTGCAAAGTCATTGAACCGATTGAAGTTATGGTAAACTGAAGCGAAATCGGTATGCCGAGTTTCAACTGTTTCCACGATATTTTCGCATTTGGAATCATATCTTTTAATTTAATATCAAACTGCTTATTGATTTTAAGCGTATAAATACCTGCAAGTATGGTTGAAAGAAGTTGAGAAAGTGCGGTTGCAAGTGCTGCCCCCTCCACGCCCCACTCAAAGGCACCGACAAATAATAAATCAAGAATAAGATTTACTATAACACTGGCAATAAGAAAATAGAGCGGTTTTTTACTCTCTCCTATTGCGCGGCAAAGTGCATTGAAATTATTCTGCGCCATCTGAATGGGTATGGCAAAATAAAGTATATTCAGATAGGATGAAGACATTTTGATAATATTTTCAGGCGTATGAATAAGCCTGAGCAACGGGGTTGAAACAATGTGTGAAAATATCACAAGAGCAATTCCGATTATAAGTGCAAGTGAAATGCTGTTTGCTGCATATTTGTTCATTTTATTTTTATCGCCCGCACCGAAACTCTGGGCAACGGGAATGGTAAATCCTGAGGTAAGACCAAGAGCAGTACCGATAACAAAACTGTTTATTGCACCGGTATTGCCGACTGCCGCAAGAGCATCTGTACCCACAAATCTGCCGACAATGATATTATCCACAAGATTGTAATTATATTGAAGCATTGAACTTGCCATTATAGGAAGAGCAAACAATATTATGCTTTTAATCGGTTTGCCTGTTAATAAATCGTTCTTCATAATGCGCCTCTGAATCATAAATTTTATACATAATAGTACTATTCATCCGTAAAGTCAATAAAATATTTGATTTTATTTTAATTAACGGTGTATTTATTTATTCATCATATTCAAGTGTATAAAATTTCGCTTTAAAAACAGCACTTTTATCAAGTTTTTCGTACTCTCCCATATGATGAAATTTCAGACCGCACTTTTCCATTACCCTACCGCTTGCCGGATTATCAACAGCATGGTCGGCACATATTTTGTTTGCACCGAGTTCTTTGCGCGCAAAATTAAGAATTGCTTTCATCGCTTCTGTCGTATAACCATTGTTCCAATAATCATAGTGGATGTTATAACCGATTCCCCAGTAGCCTTTCATCTCTTCATTTGGTCCTATACTTCCTGTACCTATCACTTTATTCTCACTTTTAAGAACAAAAGCCCAGTTCCATTCCTTTTCATCAGTATAGGTAGACTTTATCCAGTCTATCGTCCGGCTGATATCTGTACAGCAGGTATAGGACATAAATTTTGCAACTCTTTCGTCACTGTTCCATGAATAGCATGCCTCGGCATCCTCAAGCATTACCGGACGGAGTATAAGCCGTTCGGTTTCAATTATCGGTTCTTTTCTTTTCATTTTAATCACCTTTTTCTATATAATGTAAAATATCTTTAAAATCCATTTTTTCAAATTCAAAATATCTGTACATATCGGTATTTTCATTTGTCTTCATATCAAGTGAATAATCATATATCAGGTTTACATATTCGTTTCGCCTTTTCTCAGATAATTCTGACATCCAGTCTTTGTTTAATACACAATTACATATCATTTTCTTTGAAGTTAACCCCATACAGATAATTTTTGAATTGTAAAATCCAGATTTAAACTCATCCGGTGTAAAGTGGCATCCTTCAACAATTAATGTTTTATCCGGATACTCTTTAATAAAACACTCCGCATACTTTTTTACAAATTTCAAAAACACATCTCGGTTAATATCGGGACTTATAAGAACTTTATCGGAATAGAGTTTAAAATCAGTAAAAGTATTTCTGACGGCTTTTGAAAGTGCATCAAGACTCAGCAAAGATGCATCTGAAATTTCAGACAGAAGTTTTTGGGCAAGTGTTGTCTTGCCGCATCTCGGTGCACCTGTTATATAGATAACCATTTTTTCGCACCTCACTTTTTCTTCAAATCAAGTATGCTTGCATAATGAGGTATAGAAAATGTTTCAGGCTGTGTATTAAGAAATTTGAGATGTTCCTTTTCCCATTCAAAAATTTCTTTTTTACTTAAAGATGAAGCACCTATTCCTCTGCAGGCCTTAATGCGTCCGTGCCACGTTTCTCTTGTGAAAGAAACATCCATATTAAAAGTAACTGCATTTGAAACCGTAAATAATTCTTCAGACCATTGGGGCGCTTTCAGTTCATATCTTGTCATTCCTGCACCGCTCCAGTCGGGGTTATATTTCAAAACCAGATCTTCGCTTTTCTTTGCAATATCACTTTCATATGGCAGCCATGCCATAAAAAGAATTAAAAAATGACCGTTATCTTTTAAAAACTTATGTATTTTAGGAAGAATAATTTTTTTATCAAAATACATAAAACACTGACAGGCAGTAACAACATCAAAAGTATTTTCTGCAAAATCAAGATTTTCTGCCGATGATACAATATACTTTATATGCATATCTGCTGCTGAAGATAATTTTTCTGCAAAAGATATCTGATTTTCAGATATATCCGTGCCTGTAAACTCGGCACCGTATTTATACATATTCCGCGGAAGAACACCGGTGCCTGTTCCCAAATCAAGAACTTTCTGACCGTTTTTACAATATCCTAAATCAACAATTTTTTTATAAAATTCTTCGGGATAAATATCTCTGAATTTTGCATATTCTTCTGAGGCAAGACCCCAGTCAAATGCTTTGCCGTTATCAATATTTATATTTTTTATCACAGTTTTCACCTCAGTTTTTTCTGAATATATCGAGCATATGAATCGAAAAACCGACCAAATCTTCACGCTCACAAATGGTATTCAAAAATTTCATATACTCATTAAATTCTCTTTTATTAAGTTTGTTCAATTTGTTGCTGTGCAGATAAGAAAGCATATCAACACCAACAAAATGCAGGCGTGTAACATTGTAATCTTTCATCAGATTGTCTATATCCGGTTTTCTGTACAGTTCAAAAACAAGATTAGGACTTGAATAGGCGTGATAGTTTTCATCAATTAATCCACTGTCAAGATAATCAAGAATTTTCTTTTTATAAAACATTTTATACATACATGTATCATTATTGCAGTAAGCAGCAAATATAACTGCACCTTTCTTGGCAACCCTTAAAGCCTCGCTGATTGCACGGTGCTTATCTTCATCAGTAAAAAGATGATACATCGGACCAAGCAAAAGTACGATATCATAACTGTCATTTTTCAGAAAATTCAAATCGACGGCATTTCCGATATACGTATTTATTTTCATTTCAGGCTTTATTTTTGATTTAAGTATATTCAGATTGTGTTCAACAAGTTCAACAGCATCTATTTTATATCCCTTTTCAGCAAGCGCTAAGGAATACCTTCCCGTACCTGCACCGATTTCAAGTATTCTCGAATTTGCAGTAAGATATTTTTCTATATATCTCATTGTTGTTAAATATTCAGGAAGACGGTTCTTTTTCAGCAGCCTGCCCTCCTCATCATAATGCTTATAAAATTCTTCAATATATTCAAATTCCTTTTTCATAATGAAACCTCACCTGCGTCATTTTCTTTTTTCATATTCAACCAATGTCATACGTTTATTAATTTTATGCTCTACCCCGGAGGGAATAAAGCAGAACTTTTCATAAAGGTGTATATTTCTTTTTTCTTCTTTTATAGTGAAGAGATGCCAGACACCGGCACTGTACATATCTTCAAGGCTTCTGAGCACCTGCTGCCCGATTCCTCTGTTTTGATATTCAGAAAGGATAAAAAAATCCGATAGATGAATTTGACTGTCCTTAATAACTAAAGATATTTCACCGACACGTTCACCGTTAAAAACAATCCAGTACATTTTTGATTTATTATACTTATTTCTGAACTTTCCATAACTTTGAAAAATAGGATTTATTCTATCGCGATACTGTATAAATGTGGGGAAAAAGCCCTTTTTCATCATAAAAAATGCCTGTTTCAGTTCATTTTCTTTTATTCTTGTTAACCTTATCACAATAAAAACCCCTTTCAGATAATAAAAAACGCTGACAAACATTTCTGTTCATCAGCGTTACAAAATAAAATACAGTATATCAAAATGCTATTTTATCTTCAAATTCCGATGAACGCAAAGCAAATAATCCCATGAATAATCATACATGGGAGACTGCTGCATATCGGATTTTGAAATAAGATTAAACATCATATTTACCTCTTTGATTTTTTCTCATACTAACACAAAGATTATCATCTGTCAACAAAAAGTTTTGAAGAAATTTCCTTATTCCAAAAATTATACAACTTTTCAAAACTCCATGAAGCATTGGCAGGACTTGTTGAAGGCAGGCATAATGCTTTTATTTTCACTTCATTTTCGAGGTGCTTTTTATACAGATTATCTGCTTTTTTTCCGTTTGTAAAAATATATTTTACATCTGTATTTTCAACTATACTCTTTATATCATTAACAGTTACATTTGTTATGGAACTGTCACTTGAGCCTTCAATTTCACATGATTTTATAACATCCCAGAGGGCAATGTTATAATCAAGAAGCATTTTTTTCTTATCATCCTTGCTTTCAGGAAGTTCGCATTTACAGATTTTTGAAAGCACACGCCAGAAACGATTTTGCTTATGACCGTAATAAAAGCCTTCTTCTCTCGACTTAACAGACGGAAAAGAACCGAGTATAAGTATTTTGGAATTTTTGTTAAAAACAGGTTCAATCGGATGAATGATCATTTTATCACCTAAACTTTATTATTAATTCAATAATAATACCGACGAATACATAATGTCAATTCTTTTTGGGTTTCTTTGCACGAACGATTAAAAAAGTTGGTTTTATAAATTCCTTTGAAAGTCCATTCCTTTTCATAACTGCATATTCGCCGGGCAGCGGTTCACATACTTCTTTCATTATAAAACCTGCTCTGCAAAGTGAATTTATAATATCAGAAAAAGTTCTGTGATAATTTTCTACCCCATCAACAAACCATTTACCTGAGCGTTTTCCTGCATAACTGTAATCAGAAACAACAAAAGCAGTTGCTTTGCCGGCAGTATTATAAAGATAATATCCACCGTTTTCATCCTTCGAGGCAGTAACCAAAGGATGTTCCTGAGAAAAAAGAAGTTCGCCGTTTTCGTTAAGCAGACAAAAAATATCAGAAACTAATTTTTCAAAATCTTCTGCATAATGAAATGCAAGTGAAGAATAGACCAAATCAAATTTTGTGTTCAGTTTTGAAATATCAGACATATCCATTTGTATATATTCAATATTTTCATGATGATTAAGGCTTTTTGCAACCGAAAGCATTTTCTCGGAAATATCAATACCAACAACCTTTACGGCACCTGCATTTAGAAAATCAATACAGTTATTTCCATAACCGCACCCGATATCAAGAATTGTTTTTCCGCTTAAATCAGGCATTATATTTTTCATGGCAGGCTGCTCAAGCAAATCGTTATAATTGTTATCTGTTTCTCTGAGTTTTTTATATTCTTCAAAAAATTCTTTATTATCAAAAATATTCTGTGACAATTTATTTCTCCATTCTGCTATTTTCTGATAAATCATCTATAACAAAAGTTCCCCTATGGTTTTTCATAAAAAACAAAAGTTTAATAAGTTCTTTATGATAAGGAATAAATATGCCTCTATCTATCATATCTATAATTTCTTCCTGTGTCGCCCACTTTACTGCCTGAACCTCTTCATACTGTAAAACAAGATTATGCATATCTACATCTTTTTCAACAATATAAATATCATCAAAACCATGGTCAAAATGAATTGTAAACACAGGCCGTATATTGTTAAAAGACATTTTATATCCTATCTCTTCCTCAAGTTCCCGTGATGCTGCTCGGGCACTGTTTTCACCGCTTATTGCAGAACCGCCGCAGGTTAAATCCCACATACCAGGCCAATCCAATTTAAAGGACTGGCGCCGCTGAATCAGCATCTCGCCCTTTGAA
The DNA here is from genome assembly GCA_946555465.1 of uncultured Clostridia bacterium. Lineage (GTDB taxonomy): Bacteria > Bacillota > Clostridia > Oscillospirales > Acutalibacteraceae > Eubacterium_R. Next base: position 3,390 of record CAMNST010000016.1, on the reverse strand, counting down.
TTTATGATGCATATATGCACAACCAGATGATATCGGTTATCCGGAATTGACTTTCCGCGTTCCATAACTTCATCTGTCTTTTCACGATCCGCATTATATAAATCAAACAATTCCATATTTCATCCCCCCTATACTTTTAATAATTATATAATTTCATCCCGTATCTCTGTTAAAAATTCAGGATTCATCGGAAGTGAACTTATTTTAGATTTTATAAAATTAGGGTAAAGATATGCATCATCCAGACTTTTAAAGGGCAACCATTCAAAATAATTTGTATGCCTGCCTTCGGGGATTATAAAATTATCTCCCTTCTCAAGCAAATCCGTATCGCTTATGTCCATCAAAAAATAAAGACAAATTTCGTGAAATTTATCTTTCGTTGTATCTTCAATAAAAAAACTCTGATTAAACCATAATATTCTTTCAATTTTTGCATCAATATTCAGTTCTTCTTTCAGTTCCCTTAAAACAGCATCCTCTGCCCTTTCATGAAGATTTACTCTGCCCCCGGGCAAAAAATAATAAGGTGAAAGTTCGTTTTTCATCGCAAGCAGTTTTCCGTCATGAATAATTACAGCGGTGACACGGTAATTAAAAATGCCTTCTTCTGTTTTAAATGTTAAGTCCATATTCTTATCCGCCTTTCATAAAAAATAAAAAGTGCCTGTATAAAATACAAGCACATAAATACTGTGTTCGGGATGGGAACAGATAACTTGATTTAGTCAGTTTCGGCTGACCTTGTGAAAATAACAATACCACAAAAGATATTTTTTGTCAACAAAAATATTTTTCTTAACTGATTTTATACTTGAGAATGTAATAGACTTTTATAAAATTGGCATTTCCGATTGAATATATCAAAAGCAAAATCATTAAAATAATTTCCATAATAATCATGATAACTGCCTGATTGACATATTTTATGGATATTCTGACTGCCAATGCGGCCAAAACAGAAGCAATCATTATTGCAGAAATGAATTTGCTGTTAACTTTATAACCGGGTTTGAGATATTCTCCAAATACTCCGTTTCTGATTTTTTTAACTGTATTTACTATATTAAAAATTGAAAAAAGAAAATACAATGAAAAACACAAGGCATAATTCAATATGCCGGCATACATATGAACAAGCACAAAAATAAGCATATAAATTGTGAGCAAAGAAAAAGAAAAAATTACAACACAGTTATTTATATAACCAGTCAAAATGCTTTTTTCATATTTATTAATCACTTTTAAATATATAAAAATAAAAAGTGCATAAATAAGAAAAAAAATCATCCCGAAAAGAGCGGTTTGAATATCCCTGCTCGTATCCGAAACAAAATAAATCACTGCAAAAAAGACAGCCTCCAATATAGAAAAAACGGAAATGACAGTGCAACTTGCAAATTTATTTGAACCGTAATTCACAAAATCTCTTATATTCTGTTCATCATCAATCATATTATCACCTGTCAAATAATAAAACCTACAATTTAATAATCCGGTCAGCAGCCTGAAGTGCAGTTATATCCGAAACATCAATTTTGTACGTGTTCAATTTATCATACAACGAAAGGTAACTGATGCTTTTCTCAATGATTGCAGAAGTGCGAATGCCATCTGAAATATCTTTTTGAAGATGACTTTTTAATACATCTGCACGACACACAAGAGATATGGATTTCACTTCACAGTTATCGCTGTCAATACTTGATAAAATTTCATCAATGATTTTCTGTTTATGCATAACCCAGCAAAAAACAATATTATCAAACTGAGAACATTTAATATAATTATTCAGAAGATAAGTTATATTCTCCATAACCAATTCTTTGGTTTCTTCTGTAACAGAGAAAGGAGACATATTCCAGCACCAATCACCATCAAGAAAAACACTGTTATCAAGTTTAGTATTAAGAATTCGGCACACCGCTGTTTTTCCAACACCCATAGTACCTGATATAAAATATAATTTTTTCATTGTTCACCTAAAAGATAATTAATTCAAAATTATATTAACATAAAATATATATAATATCAACATAGCATAATAAGCAGCGGTATTGTGCAAGCCGCCTTATAAGAACAGAGGTCAATTATTTCTCCAATCAGGGAATGTTAATGGGATATAAAGAGGCAGGAATAGAAAAATATCTTTTTCTTGCAACTCTTGACCTTAAAACATCTGAGATTTGCCGAAAACTGGACCTGATATCTTTCTCGGTTTCAGAAGCAGAAGCAGGAGTGAACCTTCCGCCGATGCATCCGTTCTGTCGTTCGGTTACTGTGCCAGATACAGGCAGCAGAAAAGGCACGCGCTGGGCAAGAGACCCTATCACAGGAAAAAGTATAACCGTGCCTGCAGATATGACATATCAGCAGTGGTATGATAAGTATGTTAAGAAGGAATTAAAAGGTCTTTCTGCAGATAATGATAAAGATAATAAAAACAACAATAGACCTAAATTAATCAAAACTATTGATTACAATGATAAAAATGCTATAATACAAGAGTTAGATAAATTTGAAAAAGAATCAATAAATCTTCTGTATGAAAGTAACTGTACAGTTACATCAGACGGTAAAGTATGGTGTCTTGACGGTTCTTCAGGGTTTGTTGAAACAGATCTTATTGAAACACAAAAAGGTGGTTCGAATCTTAAGGGATCGTATTCATATCATAATCATCCCAAAAAAGAAACTTACTTTTCATTCAGCGGAAATGATGTAGGTTTCTTTTTGGAAAAAGAACAGATATACTCTAAAGCATCTGATTATAAGTATATTTATGTAATGAAAAGTACAAAAGATACAATACCAGCAAATTATGATGATATTATTTCTGAGTTTGGTGACTTGTATCAAAAGAATGTATATCAAATGTCTGTTGATGGATTAATTGATATTGATGAGGATGGTTACCACGAAACAATAAAATTATTGTCAAAAAAATATGGTTTCCAATATGAAAGGATAAAAAATAGTGATTAATAAAAAGCATCCCGATTATGAGAAATATGTTAAAGAATGCAATGATGCGAGGGTTAAAATGATTGAAGAACTGTCAACAGTGGAGCAACCCAAAGTAAAAGGCCTTGATGGACTCAATGTAGCAATTCATAAAAAATTTGCTAAAAAAATAAGAGAAATACAAAAAAAATATTCATATTTATTTACGGATTGAGCACTATGGTTGATTGCATAGTGCTTTTCTTATACCTAAATTTAATAGTTGATTAGAGTAGAGCAAAATTATTGCCCTGCTTTTTTCATATAAAAAAATGAACTTTGCGGGCAAAGCAGATATGAACGCAAAGGGCAAAGGAGGAAAAACAGTGGATAAAAAGTACACAAAAGGAAATAAAAAAACAACGTACAAAAAGAAGTACGTTGTTC
>CAMNST010000015.1 GCA_946555465.1 uncultured Clostridia bacterium | reverse complement strand
TCAAAAACGCACAGTGATACCGAAAGTAAAAGAAATACTGCTGCGATATATGCTCGTTTCATTTCCGGTTCTCCTTATCAATAAGAAATGTGTTGCCGTTATCGTCTATTGTCAGAAGCATGATTTTTTTGCAGTCACGCTCCACAGTCTGAAGAACAAGTTCAATCTCGGAAATCTTTATTTTTTCTTCATTGAAATATTCTTCAACAGGTTTTCCGTCCATAACAATGGTTATCGGCATTCCGTTTTCTTTAACATCCAGATGAACATCGTTCGGTGTAATGGGTCGATACTGTGCTTTCGGCAGAACCGATATCGAGCCGTTTGTTTCAATAACCGCATCTTCAACTTCGGATATATCAAAAATATCTTTCTGACGCAGTGCATCTATCAAATCGTCAATCGTAAAGCGCAGTTCTTTGAGTTTTTTCTGGTCAAGTTTGCCTTTTCTTATTATGAATATCGGTCTGCCCTGAATAAGATTTCTGAAATGAAGGCTTTTAACGGATATTACCGAAACAAGAATTTCAAAACTTATGAAAAGCAGAATGGGAACAAGGCAGTTGGCAAGCGGCATTGCGTTATCTTCCAATGGAATTGATGCAACTGAACTCACCATAATTGTAATAACAAGTTCGTGAGGTTTCAGTTCGCCTACCTGCCGTTTTCCCATAAGCCTTACGGCTATAATAACAAATATATAAAGAATAATTGCTCTGATAAAATTAATTGTCATATGTTTCACCTGTAATATTGTGTGAAAAATTTTATGTAATATTATTTTTTGCATAAAAAATGTATTTTTGTAAAATTTATTTATGGTGATTATATGACTAATCTGTATTGTAATTATGACAGCAACAAGAAAAAATTTGAAGATGATTTTAAAGATTGTTCGGATTTTCTTTTGAGAGAAGCAATCGTTTGCGGTGAAAAGTGCTTTTTCTGTGTTATGGACGGTCTGGTTGATTCGCTCCAGTTATCGCAGATGGTTGTTTCACCGATGTTAAGACGAAATCTTGATTTTCAGAATAATACAGATCTTTTTAATCAGTTGAAACTGAAAGTGGTAAACTCTGTAGAGTTGAATGAGGCGGAAACTTTTGAAGATTGTTATTATTTTCTTATGAGCGGTTTCTGCGTTTTTATTCTTGACGGGTGCAATAAATCAATGGTTTTCGGCATTCAGGGATGGGCAAGACGTTCCATTGATGAACCCTCCAGCGAAAATAATGTTAAGGGTGCAAAGGAATGCTTTATCGAGGCACTGAATGATAATAAGGCACTGCTCAGAAAAAGGCTTAAAACCCATCATCTTAAATTTAAACAGATAAAACTGGGCAGCGCTGCTGATACGCCTGTAGTCATTGCTTATATTGATAACAGGGCAGACAGCAAACTTGTTAACGAAGTTGAGAACAGGCTTAACAGTGCGGAGTTCAACACCGTTGCTGATTACGGTGAACTGGTTCCTTTTGTTGATACTGATATAAAATCGTTTTTCTCCTGTGTGGGTAATACCGAAAGACCCGATGTTGCCGCATCAAAACTGCTTGAAGGCAGAGTTCTTATAATGATGGAGGGAACACCTTTTGCAATATTTCTTCCGTATCTTTTCAGCGACAGTTTTCAGTCGGTTGATGATTATGATAATCCTCCGTTTTACAGCGGTTTTATCCGTGTGCTGAAGTATCTGAGTTTTATTCTGTCAATATTTTTACCGGGCATATATGTTGCCGTCGGAACTTTTCATCAGGAACTGATACCCACAAATCTGCTTTTTACGATTGCGTCTGAAGAGATAACAACCCCCTTCTCGCTGATGACGGAGGCCATACTTCTTTTGGTTTTATATGAAATTATGAGAGAAGCGGGCTTAAGACTTCCGCAGGCAATCGGTCATGCGGTTTCCATTATCGGCGGTATTGTTATAGGCGAAACAACAGTAAATGCGGGAATTATCGGTGCACCCATGCTTGTGGTTATTGCACTTACCGCCATATCGTCTTATGTTGTTTATCCGCTGTATGAAAGTATTTCGGTGCTCAGATTTTTATTTATAATTATAGGCGGAATAACGGGAATGTATGGAATTATTCTTGGTGCAGGTGTTGTTTTTGTCAATATATGTTCGCTTAATCCGTTCGGAGTGCCGATGTCGTCACCGATTTCGCCGCTTGACAAACATTCGCTTGGCGATATTTTTTACCGTGAAACATGGCTTAAACTTTCAAAACGCAAGGTAAGAGTAAATAAATTGAGAGGTGCAGATATTGACATCGGCAAAGAGAAATAAAATTGCTCCCATAAGCATATTTACCATGCTTTATATAAGCAGAATTGTGGTGAGCCTTACAAATGCACAGTCTGTAACAACAGGACTTTTGTATAAACCTGATATATTGATAAGTATTCTGGCGGCTATGGGCATTACGCTTGTCCTTTGCGTTCCGATTGTTTATTGCTATAAAACCAATAAAAATCCGCTTGATATTAAGTGGCTCGCCTTTTTTTACGGCATCTATTTTGTATTCCTTGCCGCTTTGAATGTAAGCCGTTTTTCTTATTTTGCATCAACAACTTTTAATCCCGATTCTCAGGCTTGGATGTTTTCGATTCTTATCATTTTGTGTTCATCCTACTGTGCCTGTATCGGGATAGAAGGTTTGTCGCGGTTTTCTTCATTTGCATTTGTTTTGCTTGTTATGACCATTTTAACAATGTTTTTCTGCAATCTTAAAAATTATAATGAAGTTGACCTTTATCCGATAATTCAAAACGATACGGATGATATTTTTAAAAATACGCTGCTTATAACATCTCAGACATCTGAACTCGGCGTTTTTCTTTGTTTGTATAAAAAGACAAACGGTGACTGTGTAAAACCGTTTATATGGTCAATAACAGCGGCGTTTTTAACAATTTTTCTGCTTTTTGTTATTGTTATCGGGGTTATGGGTGCGTCTGCATCGCTTCATTCTTTCCCGATTTATACAATGTTTCAGATGGCAAAATTCGGAAGTTTTGAACGTATTGATATCCTTCATATTTCTTTCTGGATTTTCGGTATTTTTATAAAAACCGTATTGCTGATTTACTGTGCAAGTATTTGTATTAAACCGTTTAAAAACAGAGTAAAATGCATTGTGGCATCCGTTTTTGTGCTTCTGATTTCTTTTGTTATTACAAATGCATTTCAGAGCGGAGTCATGTCTCCTGTTTTTATAGCCGTGCCGTTTTGCATATTCTGCATAGTTATTCCCATTGCAACTTTAATATTTAAAAAGAGAAATTTCGGTGATGAACTTGTTGAAAAGTTTTAAAGTAATAATTTGTGCTGTTCTTATCTGCACAATGTTTTCGGGATGCATGAACTCATTGCACCTGAAAGATCTGACGGTTGTTGAGGGTATGGGAATTGACAGAACAGAGAAAGAAACACTTGTAACGGCCCGTACGCTCAACGTTGAAAAAACTGCCGGCAGCAGTGAAGCATCAGAAGGGAATATGACCGTAAATGCCGAGGGCAGCGGAGCTACAATAGTGGATGCCGTTGCATCTGTTTCTAAAAATTTGTCAAAGGAACTTTTTTTCGGGCAGAACAAACTGATCATTTTCAGCAAAGATATTGCTGAAAATGATTTTAAAAATAAAATTGATTATTTCTTGAGAAGCGATGATTCAAGAAATGATGTTTCTGTCTGTATATCAAACACAAAGGCAAAAGATATTCTTGAAACAAAAGAAAACGAAAGCAAGGTTCCGTGCGAAAATATTCTTCATCTTATGAAAAAAGATGAAGAATCGGGCTCAAGTGCATATGTTACCACGGGCGAACTTATTAAATTTTATACCGATAAAACAAGTGATATTTATCTTCCTGTGCTTGAAAAAGATAAAAAAACACAGAATGTCAAAGCCGTGGGAATAGGTATATTTGACGAAGACAGGCTTGTCTATACCCTTGACGAAGAAGAAACAATGGGTTTTCTTATTATCAGCGGAAGGGCAGAAAACTGTACTCTGGAATTTGAAGATGAAAAATTCGGAAAAATAGGCGTAAGGATATCGGGTATAAAAGCGAAAAATGAAGTGCAGATAAAAGACGGAGATATCATTTTTTCAACACAGATAAAAACAGGTTATATAATAAGTGAAATCCAAAATGGAATTGTAAACTCGCTTGATGCAGAGAAACTTGATGAAATAAGCGCAATGACGGAAAGCAAGTTGATTTCTCTATGTGAAAAATCGTTCAAAGCCTGTCAGGAAAATAACAGCGACTGTATGCGTGTGGGTAATTATCTTGCAAAATATTCATCCGAAGCCTACAATTCTGTAAGTGATAAGTGGGACGATTATTATAAGTCGGTAAAATATTCTGTTTCGGCACAGTGCAAACTGAAAAAAATCAGCGACAATGCCCAGTTTAATTGATTTATTTTTGCAATGGGCAGTGAGCAGAGATCCGAATCGTGTTTTAAATGGGTGCTTTGCCCTTGCTCATTGCCTAACTAAACAAGAGTTGAACTAAGCAGCCTAAGCAAAGCGTTTTTTGCCTTGATATACAGCCGGTATACCTGCATCAAAAAATTGACGTGATGCTTATGCATTGCCTGAATATTGTTACAAGTTCCTGGTTTCCTGCGTCTTTTGTGCTTACAAAGCAGACAAGCGCAGGAATAATCAGCGTTAATGCAAACATAAGTACATAAATTATAATTGCCTTTTTCAAAGTTTCATCTCCTTGACTTTATATTAAAATAAATGTATAATAAACTGATAATATAATAATATGGTAATTTAATTAATAAGAGTTAGCATGGGTTGGAAAACCCGAACTTAACCGATACAGAAAGGAGAATAATATGCCGGCTAATTATATTTCCCCGATTTCAATGGATGCCCTTTCAAGTTTATGCGGAGAACTTGACAAGAATAACTATATTAATACAGAGCATTTTGAAAAATATCACGTTAAAAGGGGACTCAGAAACAGTGACGGTACAGGTGTAATGGCAGGCCTTACCCGTATTTGTTCTGTTGAAGGTTATTATATACTTGATGGTGAAAGAGTTCCCAAGGAGGGTAAACTTTCATACAGAGGCTATGACATAAACGATATTGTTGACAGTTGCATTAAAGATGACCGCTTTGGATTTGAAGAGGTTGTTTGGCTTTTGCTTTTCGGTGATTTGCCCACAAATCAGCAACTTGTAAGCCTGAGAGAAGTTATTGCAGAATGCAGAGCGCTGCCTGAAGATTTTATTGAAGATGTTATTATGAAACATGTTTCAAAGGATATTATGAATAAAATGGCACGCTGCATAATGATGCTTTATTCATTTGATGAAGATCCCGATAATATTTCAATTCCGAATGTTCTTCGTCAGTCACTGCAGTTGATTGCACAGGTTCCGACAATTATGAATGCTGCCTATCAGGCAAAACGCCGTGTGTTTTACAATGAAACAATGTTTCTTCATCCAATTAAAAAGGAGCAGTCAACAGCCGAATATATTCTTAATCAGATTCGTGCCGATGAAAAGTTTACCAGAGAAGAGGCAAAACTGCTTGATATATGCCTTATGCTTCACGCTGACCACGGCGGAGGAAACAATTCCACTTTCTCAACAAGAGTGCTTACCTCAAGCGGTACGGATACATATTCTGCAATTACGGCAGGTTTCGGTTCATTGAAAGGACCGCGCCACGGCGGCGCAAACCTTCGTGTTGCAAAACAGATGAATGAAATAATGAGTGCAGTTGCCGATCCTACGGATTCTGCACAGGTTAAAGATTATCTTGTAAAAATTCTTAAAGGTGAGGCAGGCGACGGCTCAGGTCTTATCTACGGAATGGGTCATGCGGTATATACAAAATCCGACCCCCGTGCCGTTATTTTAAAAGAAAATGCAAGAAAACTTGCCTTTGAAAAGGGCTTTGAAAAAGAATTCAAAGTTCTGGAAAATATTGAACTTTTAACACCTGAAGTATTTTCCGAGGTTAAAGGTGTTGACAAAACAATATGTGCAAATGTTGATTTGTACTCGGGTCTTGTTTACAAGGTTCTCGGTATTCCCGAAGATTTATACACCCCTCTTTTTGCAACAGCAAGAATTGCCGGCTGGTGTTCTCACCGCCTTGAAGAACTTATTTCGGGAAGAAAAATTATGCGTCCTGCTTATAAAAGTGTAAGTTACGCTAAAAAGTTTGTTAATATAAACGACCGCGGAGAATAATTTTTTGTTTATATAAGGAGAGAATAAGGTGCAAAATACAAAGGCAAAAATACCTGTAATGTTCATTGTTATAACGGTAGTTGCTGCTTGTGTTTTGCACTTTTTTAAATTGATGCAGCAGGCAGGTAAAAACATTTTCGATTTTGACACAGGTGTTTTTAGTTATGTTATATATGCACTTATGGCTTTTTGTGCAGCATCGTGTGCGCTTTATGCTGCTGTGCAGCCTGATTTGCCTGAAGTATTTGATACTGAAAGAAAAAATAAAACATTTTCGTCTGTTGTTTTATTGCTTTCTGTTTCAATGTTTTTTGATTTTCTGCATCAATGTTATAATTGTTATGAATATGTTCAGAGCGTGTCTTATATCGAATACGTTTATCTTGTTCCGATAGGGCTGTCGGGTTTGGTTGCTCTTTTGTGCAGTTTCTACTTTTTAACTTTTTCACTGACATATAAAAATGACAATTATGATTTCAGAAATTTTACATGGCTGCATTTCGCCCCTTTGCTGTGGGCTTTCGTGAGAATGCTTATGATTATTTCAAGAATTGTTGATATAAAAAACAGTTTTGAAATATGCTGTGAGTTTCTGTTCCTCTGTGTGCTGCTGTGCTTTTTTTTCTGTGTTATATCTGCTGTGGAAAGAAAAGGAAAAGGCACAACAAAACTTTTGTTTTTTTCGGCGCTTTCAACATTTTCATTTTCGGCAATTCTTACTGCCGCCCGGATAATAATGGTTGCGGCGGGCAGTTTTGAGAAAATTAATGATGTAACTTTTTCAAATGTTACATATATGATGGTGGGTGTATTTGCACTTGCCCTGGTTAATGACATAAACAGACGCAAAGAAGTTTAAAAGGAATTATTATTTTGTTTTTAGATAATTTAAAAACGATTGCAGTACAGGTTTTGATTCTGTATCTCATTGCGGGTATCGGCTTTATTACCGATAAAACAGGAATATTTAAACAGAAAGACGGCAAAAGACTTATTGATTTGCTGTTTAATGTTATTCTGCCTATTGCAATAATACATACATTTATGACAATGGAATATTCGGCTGAGCATGTAAAAGGCATATTTATTGCTTTTCTGTGCGCCTTTGCAACGCATATTTTCGGCGCCCTTGTATCTATGCTTACTTTTAGAAAAAGAAGTCTTAAAGAACGCGGAATTTATCATTATGCGATGATTCTTTCAAATGCTGCTTTTCTTGCTCTTCCGCTTGCTAAAAGTGTTATCGGCAGCGAAGGAATATTTTATTGCTCTGTTTACGTTGCGGTTTTCAATATGGTCGCATTTACTCTTGGTATATATGAAATTTCAGGTCACGAGGCGAAAATTAATTTAAAAAAACTGATTTTAAACCCCGGAACAATATCGGTTATTATCGGTCTGCCGTTGTTTTTTATGCATCTTGATATGCCTTATTTTATTGAATATCCGATGGAAATTGTCGGTAACTGCAATTCGCCGCTTGCAATGATTGTTTTCGGAACATTTCTTGCAAATTCAAGTTTTAAAAATATGTTTGCAAAAAAAGAAATTTACGTTGTTTCATTTTTCAGACTTGTTTTTATACCGCTTTGTATGCTGGGAATTTTCAGACTTTTCGGCGTGAGGGGAAACCTTCTTGTTTCCATGATTATTTCAGCATCTGCCCCGAGTGCAACAAACACGGCTATGTACGCCGCAAGGTATGGCAATGATTCTGCACTGGGTTCTGAAATTGCGGCTCAGTCATCGGTTCTGTCGATAGCAACAATGCCTGTTATTGTTGCACTTGCATCAGTTGTGAACTGAATATTACAAAATGTAAATTTTATTTTAATGAATTATCCATATAGTTGAAAAAGTATTAAAAATAATATATAATTATAGTATTAAAATGTAAAAGTATTTTATGATAACCATAAAATCAGAGAATTTTTTAAAGGGTGATATATAATGAAATTGGTTATCGCGATTGTATCAAATAAAGATTTGCCTAAAGTTCTTGCATCAACAAGTGCCGAAGGATTTTTTGCAACAAAAATATCAACGGCAGGTCAGTTTCTTGAGGGCGGTCATACTACTGTTCTTTTCGGTGTGGATGACTGTAAAGTTGAAAATCTTTTTGATATTTTGCAAAACAATATAACAAAGCGCATTGTTCGCCAAACAGGTGTTGAAAGCACTCTTGAAGGCTCACTTCTTAAAAAACCTGTTGATGTTGAAGAATACGGGGCAGTTGCCTTTGTGGTTAATGTTGATGATTTCAGAAAGTTATAATTTTTATGAAGAATATAAATTTTGTCGGTAATAAAAAAGTTATCGAGCAACTTGGATATCTTATTGACTGTGGGCGTTTTCCTCATGCTCTTGTTATAGAAGGCGAGCAGGGGCTCGGTAAAAGAACTCTTGCAAAAATTCTGGCAGCAGCACTTGTATGCAGAGAGAATGAAAAACCCTGTATGAATTGTTCGCAGTGTCGTAAGGCGAATGGACATATTCATCCCGATATTTTTGAACACAGCGCATCGGGCGGGGCAAATTCTTTTCATGTTGATATTGTTCGTGAAGTTATAAAAGATGCTTTTATGCAGCCAAATGAGGCCGAGCATAAAGTTTATATATTAGGCAATGCTGATTGTATGAGCATTTCTGCGCAGAATGCTTTGCTTAAAGTTCTGGAGGAACCGCCTTCATATGTTGTTTTTATTTTAACGGCAAAGTCAAAAAGTATGCTGCTTGAAACCGTTCTTTCACGTTCTGTTGTAGTCAGCCTTGAGGGTGTAAATCCTGAAGACGGTGCAAAATATATCTGTGCAAATAACAGTGATATTGATTTTAAGGATGCAAAAAAGGCTCTTGAAACTTTTAACGGCAATATCGGAAAAGCAGCAGACAGTATGCAAAACGGCAGGACCGATGAACTAACGCAATGCTGCCGAAATATCTGCAGGGCTCTTGTTGAAGAAAGCGAGTATGAACTGCTTAAAGCCTGCAGCGTTTTTCAGAAAGACAGGCAGTCGGTTGTTTTTGCCGGCGATTTTTTGAAAAACGTGTTCAGAGATGCATTGGTTTACAGCGAAAACAGTGATTCTGTTTCAGGTCAGAAAGATATTGCCAAACTTCTTAAAACAAAACTTACCAGAAAAAAACTTATTGACTTAATAAATGTTTGTGATACACTGAAAACAATGGCTGTGATGAATTCAAATAATTCACTTTTAATAACAAAAATTTGTTACAGTTTAAGGCAGGCTGCCGGAAGATAGCCTGCATAGGATATGTGAATAAAACGATATTAAATTGTTCTGTCAGTATTTTTAATATGCAGGCGGAATTTTTCGTATGCGCCGTGTCTGCCCACAGGCAAATCGGCGTGTTATTAATAACTATTTGTGGGCGGAAAGGCTATGGACATTAGAATGACAAAGGTTGTTAGCGTCCGTTTTAGGGATGCGGGCAAAACTTATTATTTTGACCCGTGTGATTTTGATATAAAAAAAGGGCAGACCCTTGTGCTTGAAACTGCAAAGGGAGTGGAATGTGCTGTTGCACAGACTGAAGTTGAAGAGGTTGAGGATGATAAAATTGTTTCTCCGCTCAAGCCTGTTAAAAGAATTGCAACTGAAGAGGATATGAAAATTCTTGAAGAAAACAAGGCGTTTGAAAAAGAGGCTCTTGCTGTCTGCAAGGAAAAAGTAGAAAATCATGGTCTGGATATGCGTCTTACAGGTGCGGAGTATCCGTTTAACAGAAGTAAAATGGTGTTTTATTTTACTGCTGACGGAAGGATTGACTTCAGAGAACTTGTAAAAGATTTGGCAAATCATTTTCATATGAGAATTGAACTGCGTCAGATTGGCGTTCGTGACGAGAGCAGGCTGCTTGGCGGTCTCGGTACCTGCGGAAGACCGTTTTGCTGTTCCACCTTTCTTGATGATTTTCATTCTGTTACCATTAAAATGGCAAAAGATCAGGGGCTTTCGCTTGCTCCGGGAAAAATCAGCGGCACCTGCGGAAGACTTATGTGCTGTCTGAAATATGAGCAGAGTTCATATGAGCATCTCAGCAAAATTACACCACCTAAGGGAAGTGTTGTTGATTGCAGAGAAGGACGCGGAGTGGTTGTTGATGTTTCGCTTCTTACAGGAAAACTTAAAGTGAAACTTAATGATGCTCCCGAATCAATGCCTGTCACTGTTGACAGAAATGAAGTAAGGGTTGTAAAATAATACCAATACGAATTAATTTATTAAAACAGAAAAAATTACTTGATTTTTCTGCCCGTTACTGATATATTAGTCTTAGAAGTTTGATGTAGGAGGTGTATCTACTAATGGCATATGCAATTTCTGATGATTGTATTTCATGCGGTGCTTGTGCTGCAGAATGTCCTGTAAGTGCTATTTCAGAGGGTGACGGCAAATTCGTTATCGATGCTGACACTTGCATCGAGTGTGGTGCATGCGAGGGCGTTTGTCCTGTAAGTGCTCCTGCTCAGGCATAATAAAATACATAGCAAAGATTAAAGACGCGGATTTCCGCGTCTTTATTTTTACATACATATCGGGTGAACCGTGTGTTCTTCAAAAGGACTGAAACGCGAAAGACCGGTATCGCACAGGGCGGTTGCTTTCTGAATGCAGAAAGAGCCGTATCTGTTTTTCAGTTTGTCTACCGCATATTCCAGTTTTTCCAGTTTTTCTCTTTTCTGAACCGTTCCCGAAAAATCAAACTGGGGAACAATATCGTAGTCAAAATCTGTGACGGATAAACCGATACTTCGCACAGGCTCCTTCCAGTCATAGTTTGCAGCAAACAATTTCATGGCGTTTTCAATAAGTTCAAAACTGACGTTGGTAGGTGCAGGCAGCCGGCATTGCCTTGTAAAGGTTTCAAGGTTTTTATTCCTTACGGATATGGCAAGTGTTGTGCCTTTAAGATTATGTTCTCTCATACGGCGTGAAACACTGTCGGCAAGCACTGTGAAAACCACTTTTATATCATTATTATTTACCAAATCTCTCGGTGTTGTTGTTGAGTTTCCGATACTCTTTATTTCGCGTGATAAGTCTTTGTGGCGTACAGGGGAGGTATCCTCTCCGTTGGCAAATCTTTTAAGCATAAGGCCGTTTTTGCCCAGAATATTTTTCATGAATTTGTCATTTGCATTTGCTATATCGCCGATTGTGAATATTCCGTAATGATTCAGTTTTTTTGTTGTGGCTTTTCCTATCATAAGCATATCGCTGCATGGAAGGTTCCACACAATGTCTTTGTAATTATCTTTATTTATAATGGTAAGTGCATCGGGTTTTTTATAGTCAGAACCGAGTTTTGCAAATATTTTGTTGAAACTCAGTCCGATACTTACGGTAATTCCGATTTCTTCTTTTACTCTTTTTCGTATTTCTTCTGCAATTTCATAGCCTGTTCTGTATCTGTCTCCCGTAACATCAAGCCAGCATTCGTCAAGACTGAATGGTTCAATCAGATCGGTGTAATCTTCTAATATTTTTCTTATCCTTTGTGAAAATTCCATATAAACGGGAAAATTAGGCGGAACGATTATCAAATCAGGGCATTTTTGACGTGCTTTCCATAGCGGTTCGCCTACAATAAGATTATATTTTGAGGCTATTTCATTTTTTGTTAAAATAATTCCGTGACGTGATTTTTCACTTCCTCCCACAGCAACAGGTTTGTCTCTCAGTTCGGGATGAAGATAGCATTCAACACTTGCATAAAATTTGTTGCAGTCAATATGTAATATTTCTCTTTCCATTTTTTTTATTACTCCTTATCGAACAAACAAAGAACGAACGTACTTTCGAAATTATAATAAAACAAACGTTCACAAATGTCAAGAGGTAATTTCAGTAAATTTACGGCAGGCAAAACAAGCGTGTTTTTTATTTGCACTTGACGATTTAATTAAGTTAGGTTATACTAATTTACATAAAGGTTAGCAGGTGAATTTATGGCTATATACGATATTGCAGGACTTAAAGTAAAAATGAATAATTCTACAGGCAGAACGAAAAAACAGGCCATACCATATCTTGCGGCAAATCAGGATGAGGCTCAGAATGTCGATATTGTAATCAATGTTACAAAAAAAAGAATAAACGATGTGATGGCAGAGCATCCCGAACTTAATCAGGATGATTGGGAGTATATGATATCGGGTTCTGATTTCTATACCGCACTTCTTACATTTGACGGCATGCTTCTTCATTCCTCGTGTATAGTTGTTGATAATGTTGCCTATGCTTTTTCTGCAGACAGCGGAACGGGAAAATCTACACATACTCAGTTATGGCTTAAACATTTCGGTGACCGTGCATATATGCTTAATGATGATAAACCGGCAATAAGGCTTATAGACGGAGAGGTGTATGCTTGCGGAACTCCGTGGAGCGGTAAGTACGATTATTCAAAGCCCGAAATTGTAAAACTCGGCGGAATATGCTTTCTTGAAAGAAGCGAAACAAACTGGATAAAAAAGGCAGAAACGGGAAAAGCCGTGTTTAATATTTTTTCACAGACGGCACACAGACTCAGTAAAGAAAAAATGGACAGTCTTTTTAATGTTATTCAGAAAATTTTTGACCAGGTTCCGCTTTATGAATTCGGCTGTGATATAAGCGAAGAGGCAGTTATGCTTTCCTATAACACAATGAAACCGAAAAATGAATAAAAAATAAAAGAGTTCTGAATCATATTGAGTCAGAACTCTTTTTGTCTGTTCCTGAGTTATATTAAATCTTCAATCTTAAACTTTTTAAAACAGATGTGAGAACTTGGCTGATCTTCATAAAGTACGCCGATATAATCGTCGTCAATCTGAGCAAGACAGGAATAAGCGAAAAATCCCTGATTAATTTCAGTTTCGCTGTACCAGTCAATGCCGACTGTTTTGCCCCTTACTTTTTTGAACTTGCCGACGGTGATTACACCGTTGGCTCTTTTTCTTTCAGATGCGTGGGAACAAAATACATAGTTGCCTATGTTGATAACACTTTTCTGGCATTTCGGCGCATAAAGTGCAGTAGTTTTTGCCTTATCCCAATGTTTTCCGTTATCAAACGAAATTGAAAGCGGTGTTTTACTATATCTTTTCTGTCTGCCTAAACCGAGAATATTTCCGTCAGGCGCCTGTACTGCCTGCCATTCATCAATATTGCAGGAATACGGCTGCTGTGTCATTCTGTGCCATGTTTCGCCGTTATCAACACTGTAAATAGAAACCGTTTCTTTTCTGTCAACATAAAGCGGCATTATAATTCTGCCGTCCTGAGTAGTAAGACCAACTCCGGGTGCAACACCAACAAATGTTCCGTCGCTCTTTAACAGAAAGTCACCTGTGATATCAACGGGATCAGACCATGTTTTTCCGTTGTCGGAACTTCTCATCATATATATGTAATTACGTTTTGGTGCTTTAAGCGGTGCGCCGAAAGTGATAACTGCGTCAACCTCGTTCTTGCCTGTTTTGCCATTGAGAAAAATATTGCCAACATAATTTTCGCCGTCATAAAGCGAACCTTTCCAGTCGGTAACTTTATATGAGGTTTCTTTTTGCTTTTTATCAAGTACAACACCGTCTTCTCTTATAATATAGAAGTTTCCGTCACGGTCATAAATTACGGGGCGCATTTTGTTTTTGTACATGGTGTAGGGTGCTTTCTTTTTATCAAGCAGACGTCTGTTGTGAAGCCCTTTGCACTCGGGATAAAAATCAACAATCATAATTACATCGCCGTTTGGTGCTATTGCCATACAGGGGTCAATGAAAAAGGCAGATGCATAACAGTCGTCTGTAATTCTTGTTTCTCTTGCGGGAGGGGTTGCTATGGTTTCAATATCACTCCATGTTTCGCCGCCGTCTTCGCTGCGTCTGATTGCAACTTCAATAAATCCCCAGTCAGCACCGCAGGATTGTTTGTCAATAGCAGCAATAAGTGTATTGCCTGATTTGATAAGGCTTGGAATGCGAAAGGCAGTTCCGCCGTTTGATTCGTTGCTCTGTTCAATCAGTTCTTTTGACAGGTATTTTTCGCTGTTTCCGCAGAAAATTACTTTCTCCTTGCTCATAAAATTCTCTCCTGTAAATTAAGTTTGGTTCTAATTTTATTATATGATAGCATATAATAAAATATTTTGAAAGACTATTTTTCTAAAATACTTGAAAAAGTGACGATAAAAAGGTACAATGATAGAGTAAAAATATTGAAAAGGAGGAACAATAATGCTCTGGACACTTAAAAAGTGCTGGTACAGAATTTACCAGAAATGCTTTAAGGTTGCAATGTGTCTTATGGACTGGTCTTCACCTGAACTTTTAGAAGGCGCAGGCAGTATTCTCAAATTGCCTGAGTTTATTAAGGGTAAGGGTATAAGCAAAGTTCTTGTTGTAACGGATAAGGGTCTTATGGGGCTTCATCTTCTCGACCCGTTGTTTGAGAAACTTGATGAAGTCGGCGTTGAATATGTAGTATATGACGGCGTTCAGCCAAATCCTACAATTCCTAATATTGAGGATTGTAAGGATGTTTATGTAAAGAACAGTTGTCAGGGAATCATCGCCTTCGGCGGCGGCTCGCCTATGGATTGTGCAAAGGCAGCAGGCGCACGAGTAGTAAGACCTAACAAAACTGTCAGAAGTATGCGTGGTCAGTTGAAAGTCCACAAAAAACTTCCGCCGTTTTTTGCAGTTCCAACCACAGCAGGAACAGGCTCGGAAACAACAGTTGCTGCTGTTGTAACAGACCCTGAGACGCATGAGAAGAATGCCATCAACGATACCTGCCTCAGACCTAAGTATGCCGTGCTTGACCCTGAACTTACAGTTGGACTTCCGCCGCATATCACTTCTACTACAGGTATGGATGCGCTTACTCACGCAGTTGAAGCATACATTGGTAAAAGCAATACGAAAGATACTATCAGAGAAGCCGAACAGGCAACAAAACTTATTTTTGATAATATCGAAACAGCATATAATGACGGTAAGAATTTGGAAGCAAGAGGAAATATGCTTAAAGGCTCTTTCCTTGCAGGCCGTGCGTTTACCCACGCTTATGTAGGTTATGTTCATGCTATTGCTCATAATCTCGGAGGTCTTTACGGCACTCCTCACGGACTTGCAAATGCGGTTATTCTTCCGTATGTTCTTGATTATTATGCAGATGCCGCTTATCCGCAACTTGCAAAACTTGCAGATATTGTCGGAATAGGCAAGGGGCTTGATACTGCAGGAAAGGGTAAGGCATTTATCGAGGCTATCAGAACGCTTAACAGAAATATGAACATTCCTGAAAAGTTCGATTTCATTAAAGAAGAAGATTTGCCGCTTCTTGTAAGTCGTGCGCTTAAAGAAGGTAATCCGCTTTATCCGGTACCTAAAATTATGAATGAAAAAGACTGCGAGGCAGTTATTCGTACATTTATGGCATAATACATATTTAATAGGGGCGAACGATACTATGCTGTTCGCCCTTTTTTAGTAAACTGAATATTATAAATTTACTGCAAAAAATACTGCAGATAATCTTGTTTTGATATGGTAGGATTATTTGCTTACGGTGAGAGATTATGAGATATAACCTTAAAACTAATAACTTTAAAACATTTGAAAAATACAGTGAAAACATTATGTATCCGCGTTCCTATTTTATTCCTTTTGCTTCTCTTGACGAACTTGAGGGTACAGATATCAGAAATGAAAGATATTCTTCTTCCATGGTAGAATGTCTGTCAGGTGAGTGGGATTTTGTTTATTATAAAAGCGATCTGGATATTCCCGAGAATTTTGATTCTCAGAATATTGCCTTTGATAAAGTGAATGTTCCGTCTACCTGGCAGCATACCGGCTATGAACCACCGTATTATGTAAACACACGCTATCAGTTTAAACCTCATCCGCCCGTTATTCCCGATGATACTCCGGCAGGGGTTTACAGAAAAATTATTAATATTGAAAATATCGAACAAAACTATTACATCTGTTTCCTTGGTGTTGCAGGCAGCCTTGATTTATTCTGCAACGGAAAATATGTAGGTTACAGCGAGGGCAGCCATAATACTGCTCAGTTTGAACTTAATGCGTTTCTTAACGAAGGCGAAAATGAAATAGTTGTTCTTAATCATAAATGGTCAAACGGCACTTATCTTGAAGCCCAGGATATGTTCAGATGCAATGGAATTTTCCGTGATGTTCTTCTTTATAAAACAAACAACAATTCTATATATGATTTTGAAGTTAAAACAAAATGCCTTTCCGATAAAAACGGTGAGTATTCTCTTGAGGTTGTGCCGTCATTAAAGATTGTTGACGAATGTGAGTTTGCTGTTGCTGTTTTTGATGACGGGGAACTTGTTGCAACTTCTTCGGTAAACGAAACTGTGAAAGAGATACAAAAGGTTGCGTTTTCTTCGCTTAAGGTGAAGGAATGGTCAGCCGAAAACCCTTATCTTTATGATATGGTTATCACTCTTATGAAAGACGGCAAAGTCTGCGAAATTATAAAGAAGCAAATCGGTTTTAAACATATTGAAATAAAGGGAAATGTTTTTTATTTCAATAATAAACCAATTAAACTTCTCGGCGTAAACCATCACGATACCAACTGCAAAACAGGTTATGTTTTAAGTGTTCAGGATATGGAAGATGATGTTTCGGTAATAAAGCAGTATAACGGAAACTGTATCAGAACTTCTCATTATCCGCCTGACCCGACATTTCTTGATCTCTGCGATGCGTACGGAATTTATGTTGTAGACGAAGCAGATATAGAAACGCACGGATGTGAAACCGAATATCACAGACGCGGCGCATGTTCTCATAATCCTGCATGGCAGGGCCATTATTGGGACAGGGTTTACCGTATGTTTGAACGTGATAAAAATCACCCGTCAATTACTATGTGGTCGCTGGGCAATGAAGCACACGGCTACAAAAATCAGGATTACTGTTATGATGAACTAAAAAAATTAACGGATATTCCTATTCACTATGAAGCCGTATGCCGAACAAGAAGATGGGCATATGATGTTCTTTCACAGATGTATACATGGCCGAATGTATGTGAAAAAATTGCTAAGGGCAAAGGGCTGCCCGGCAAGTATTACACAAAACCGTTTTATCTTTGCGAATATGCCCACGCAATGGGTGTTGGTGCAGGCGAACTGGAAAGATATGTTCAGTGTTTTTACAGTGCTGAAAATATGCTCGGCGGTTGTATCTGGGAATTCAAGGATCATGCAATTTATCATGAAGACGGAAAGTATGAATATACTTACGGCGGCGATCACGGCGAGTTAAAGCATGACAGCAATTTCTGCGTTGACGGTCTTTTCTATCCTGATTTAACGCCCCATTCAGGTGCAAAGCAGATGAAAAACTGCTACCGTCCCGTAAGAGCAGAAAAAACAGGTGAAAATGTTTATTCATTTTTTAACCACAGATATTTTGAAAATGCAGTTTATGATGTTAAATATAAGATTGTAGAAAACGGTATTGAAAAGGTATCCGGTGAATTCAGCGTTAATATTGCACCGCAGAGCAAATCAGAAATAACATTTGATAAATTCAGTGTTGACAAAAAGAAAAATACTGTTATTCAGTTTGAATATTTTGACGGCGATTTTTCTGTTGCAACGGAAGAAATTAAACTTGCAGAGGGCGAACTTGTTTTTGCAAAACAGGGCAGTGCTCCTAAGGTTCAGGAAAGCGAAAACCGCCTTTTCATAACTTTTGATAACGGCAGTATGATATTCAATAAAGGCACGGGATTTATTGATTCTTATATCTATAATGGCAAAGAGTTTATAAATCAGGTTCCGTCAAGCGATTTTAAAGGTATGAGTGTTCAGCACTACAGAGCGCCGCTTGACAATGATATGTATTTTCTTAAAGCATGGAATAAGTACAGACTTGACAGTTGTGTTACTTTCGTTAAAGGTTGCAGGCATACAGTAAAAAATGATTGTCTTGAAATAAGAAGTAAAATTACGGTTAAGACTCCTGTTAAACTTAATGTTTCAACAACTGCAGCAGTGCTCAGCATTTATTCTGACGGAACAATTAAAGCCGATTATGAGTGTGTAAGAAGCGGTGCCGTAAGACTTATTCCGCGTTTCGGAATACAGTTTGAAATGCCTGAAGAATTTAAAAATGTAAAATATTTCGGTTTTGGTCCAGATGTTAATCTCCCTGATTTTAAGGAGCATGCTCTGACAGGCATTTATGAAACAACTTCATTTGATATGCATGAAGATTATATTAAGCCGCAGGAAAGTGCTGTAAGATGTGACACAAGATTTGCAGAAATCACAGATGATGACGGAATCGGCATAAGAATTGATGCTGTTGGCAAACCGTTTGCACTTTCTGTTAACACACTTACTCCGAATCAGTGTGCAAAAGCAATGCACAGGGAAGATATAACCAGAAATACAACCTGTGTAAATATTGATGCTGATATCATGGGTGCAGGCTCAAATGCCTGCGGACCGACACCGTCAAAGCAATATCGTCTGGGAAGGCTTACAGGAAAAACACTTTCTTTTGTTATCAGACCTGTGGCTATTAAGTAAGGCGGAATTGTATGTATAGCATAGGTACGGATATAGTAAAAATATCAAGAATTGAAAAAAGCATGGAAAGCCCTTCGTTTATGCAGAAAGTTTTTACTGAAACAGAACGTGAATACTGCAAAAGTGCAGAAAATTTTGCAGGTGTTTTTGCAGCAAAAGAAGCATATTTCAAAGCACTGGGAACAGGGCTGCAATTTCCTCTGAACAATATCGAGGTTTTGCATAATACATTCGGAAAACCGTATTTCGGCGGTGTTTCAAATTGTGATCTGTCAATCTCTCACGATGGTGATTATGCTGTTGCAACAGTAATTATATGGTGATTATATGAGAATTTTAACTGCCAACCAAATCAAAACAGTTGAAAAAAGAGCATTTGCAGGCGATTTTACCGAAGAGGGCCTTATGAAATGCGCAGGCACTGCCTGTTTCAATAAAATAATGAAATATTATGCAGACGGCATAAATAATAAAAAAGTTGCCGTTATATGCGGAAACGGTAAAAATGCCGGCGACGGTTTTGTGATTGCCGATTTGATGTGTCAGCAGGGGATTGACGCAAGCATTGTTCTTGCCGACAGAGAGCCCGAACTCAAAGAACCCAAAATGTACTTTGATGAGGCATTTGAAAATGATGTAAAAATTTACTATTTTGCCGAATATGATTTTGACTGTGATATTATAGTTGACTGCATTTTCGGTATCGGCTTTCACGGAGAACCTAAGGCTCCTTTTGATGAGGTGTTTGATGCAGTAAATAACAGTGGTGCCGTGGTTATCAGTATTGATACTCCGAGCGGAACAAATGCAACTGACGGCAGTGTAATCAAGGCGGTTAAGGCTGATATGACGATTGCCATATCAACTCTTAAATTTGCCCATGTGCTTCCGCCCGCAAGCGAATACTGCGGAAAGACCGTAACCGTCAATATCGGAATCCCCGAAGATTGTTATGATTCCGATTATGTGAATACGATTACAAAATCACAGGTAAAGTCATTTTTTAAAGCAAGAGCAAAAAATTCAAATAAAGGTGATTTTGGCCATCAACTTAATATCTGCGGTTCGTATCTTATGCCGGGTGCTGCCGTGATATGTGCGAAATCTGCGCTTAAAACCGGCGTAGGACTTCTGAAATGCGTTTTTCCTAAATCGGTTTATTCTGTTATGACTTCACATTTAACCCAGCCTGTATTCAGACCTCTTTGTGAAAATGAGAGCAAAACAATTTCAATCGGTGCAGTAAATGATATCTGTGATGAACTCAAATGGGCAGACAGTGTTGTTGCCGGATGCGGTCTCGGCAATAATGATGATGTTCAGGTGGTTATCGGCCAGATAATAAAAATATGTGAAGTTCCTGTTATTCTTGATGCCGACGGAATAAATGCAGTGTGTCCTTTCATAGATATTATAAAAGACAGAAAAGCACCGCTTGTTATCACACCTCATCCCGGTGAAATGGCCCGTCTTATAAATGAAAGCACATTATATGTTCAGCAGAACAGAGTGGATGCCGCTAAGGCATTTGCAAAAGAAAATGACGCTGTGGTTGTTCTGAAAGGGGCAAATACCGTTGTAACCGATGGCAGTGAAGTTTTTATTAACACCAACGGCAATGCCGGTATGGCAATGGGCGGAACCGGTGATATGCTCAGCGGAATGATCGGTTCTTTTATTGCTCAGGGTATTGAACCGTTTGATGCAGCGAAAGCAGCCGTATATATTCACGGTTACTGCGGTGATATTACCGCCCGTGAACTTTCAGAGCGCGGAATGACAGTTGAGGATATGATTTCTCTTTTGGGTGCAATAATGTCTGAATTTGAATGATGGACTGATTGGATTGAAAAAATTTGTACCGCTTTTTTTAGCAATTTCTCTTATTGTTTTTTCCGGATGTAAAGTAAAAGATTATACCCCCGAATTGCCTTCCGATTTTAATTTATCGGCAGTGGTAACATCGGGGGATTTTTCTTTTGACTGCGAAATTTGTAAAAATAATGACGGCGTGAGTGTTGACGTGCTCACAACTTCGGCCCAGGGACTCAGAATGAACTGTGACGGGAAAAATTTAACTTTCGTTTATGACGGATGTTCATATGCTGTAAATACATCCGGCTTTGAAAAAACAAATTCCGCTATCGTTGTTTATGAGGTTTTTGATTATCTTAATTCAGCAGAGCAAATCAATGCCAAAAAAATTGAAGGCGGATATAAATATGAGGGCAAAATTTCAATAGGCGATTTTATTCTTATTCAGAATGATGATAATTCGCTTAAGGAAATAACAATGAAAACCTCGCAGTACAGCATTAAATTTAAGTAAATAATAAAAAGGTTCGTTCCGTCAAAATGACAGAAGCGAACCTTTTTGTTTTATATTTAGCATCTTTATAACTGAAAGTTTTCTATATAATTATCTATGCAGTGCTGAATGATTTCTTCTGCAACTTCCCTCGGTTTGAATTCTGCAACAGCCGTGGTTTTACCGTGCTCAAGTGTTTTGTAAACCTCAAAAAAGTGTTTTATTTCATCAAATCTGTGAACAGGCAACTGGTCAATATTTGTATAGGCGTTGTAGTTCGGGTCATTTACGGGGACGGCAATAACTTTTTCGTCTTTCATTCCTCCGTCTTCCATAATAAGCACACCTATAGGTTTGCATTCGACAATCGTCATCGGTTGTATTTTTTCGCTGCAGAGAAGCAGAACATCAAGCGGGTCATTGTCGCTTGCATATGTTCTTGGAATAAAACCATAGTTTGCAGGATAGTGGGTTGAGGTAAAGAGAACCCTGTCAAGTTTTAGAAGACCCGTTTCTTTGTCAAGTTCATATTTGTTTTTGCCGCCTTTTGAAATTTCTATAACAGCATAAAACTTATCTTTTTTTATTCTTTTAGGTGAAATGTCGTGCCATATGTTCATTTTCATTACCTCCTGTTTTTATATGTTTTATTTTAGCACAAATGTGATTTGAAATAAAGTGTGAATTTATAAAATGATTTTGTTGAAAAGATAAATATCCGGCAGTATAATTATAGCAGTATGGTTTAGGAGAAAATATGTTATGAAACTTATAGATGATTTAAAAAGATATAAACCATTTAATGAACAGGAGGCGGCAGATAAAGAAATGATTCTTTATCATCTTGAAAATACGCCTGATGTATTCTGCCGTGAAAATTCTGTCTGCCATGTCACAACCTCCGCTTGGGTTGTAAATAAAGAACGCACGAAAGTTTTAATGGCGTACCATAAAATTTATGATTCCTGGGCGTGGCTGGGAGGTCATGCCGATGGTGAAAGCAATTTGATGAAAGTTGCAATGACGGAAGCGTGTGAGGAAAGCGGAATAAAGGATGTGACAGCTGTTTCCGACGATATTTATTCTGTGGAAGTGCTGACTGTTGACGGACATATAAAAAGGGGTAAATACGTTTCCTCACACCTGCATCTTAATATTACATATCTGTTAGAGGCGAGTGAAGATGAGAAACTTCATATGAACGAGGCAGAGAACAGTGATGTTGCATGGCTCACTTTTGATGAGGTTTTTGAAAAGTCAAATGAAAAATGGTTTAAAGACAATATTTATTCCAAACTGATAGATAAACTTAAAACGGTATAAACTATTTTATTGCAGTAAAGAATAATCTGGGGAAGGGGAATATAACTTCCGAGTTTTTTTGAATCGGGTAAGCCTTTATGACTTCTTCAAGAACATCTTTTTCAAATTCTTCTTTTTTTTCTGACGGAAGAACGTCAAGATAAGGTTTTAAACCTGTTGAACGATACCACTCAATGATACTTTCGTGCGAAGGCATTCTGTGCATATAAACAGTTTTCCACATTGAAAAATCCGAGGAAATTTCAGAGAGAACATCAAAATATTCTTCTTCGTGAAGAATGTTGAAAACTTTTTCAAATTTTATGTATTCTTTCCATTTCGGTGTTTTTGCAACGCGGTCAACGATTCTGTGCATTGGCTGGTCAAATTGTATTGGAGTCTGAACTGCCATAATTCCGCCCGGCACAAGAATATTCATCATATTTTTAAGCAGTTTTTTATGATTCGGAATCCACTGAATACAGGCGTTTGAAAAAACAATATCAAATTTTTCTATAATCAAATCAAAATCACGTGATGCATCAAAAAGTTTAAAATCCATATCAGGGTTATTTTTTTTTGCGGTTTCAATCATATTTACCGAATTGTCAACGCCGAGGATGCGTGCCTCTTTAAACTTTTCTTTTAATATTTTGGTGCTGTTTCCGGGACCGCAGCCGATATCAATTATTTTTTCAGGGTTTTTAAAATGGATTTTGTTTGCCAAATCAATAGCGGGCTGCGTTCTTTCTTTTTTAAATTTTAAATATAATTCTGAGTTCCAGTCGCTCATAATTACCTCCTTAAATATAGTTATAAAAAAGACCGAAGATGTGTAAAATATCTTCGGTCCTGCAATTTTAAAGAAGAGATGCTACCATATCACCCATCTCAGAGGTGTTTACGGTTGGAAGTCCTTCTTCGGTAATATCGGGTGTTCTTACTTTGGTAAGTGCGGTATCAACAGCCTTTTCAATGGCGTTTGCTGCTTCGCTTTCGCCGAGACTGTATCTGAGCATCATTGCACCCGAAAGGATTGTTGCAAGTGGATTTGCTTTGCCCTGACCAGCAATGTCAGGCGCTGAGCCGTGAATCGGTTCGTACATTCCGAATGTTCCTTCTGCAAGGGATGCAGATGCAAGCATACCGATAGAACCTGAAATCATTGAGGCTTCATCCGATAAAATGTCACCGAAAATATTTGATGTAACTATAGTGTCAAATTGGTTGGGGTTTCTTACCAGTTGCATTGCGCAGTTATCAACATACATATATGAAACTTCAACTTCAGGATAATCTGCTGAAGTTTCCTCCATAACTTTTCTCCAGAGTTTTGAAGAGTCAAGAACATTTGCCTTGTCAACACAGGTAAGTTTCTTTGAACGTTTCATAGCATATTCAAAACCTGCCTTAACAATCCTTTTAATTTCAGGATATGTGTAACGCTCTGTATCATATGCACCGACAACGCCGTTTTCTTCATATGTTGCTCTGTCACCGAAATAAATTCCGCCTGTAAGTTCACGGACAATGAGAATATCAAGTTCATCGCCGATAATTTCTTCTTTAAGAGGAGAAGCAGATTTGAGCGGCGCAAAAATTTTTGCAGGGCGGAGATTGGCGAAAAGGCCAAGTGCCTCACGTATTGCAAGCAGTCCTTTTTCAGGTCTGATTTCACTTGGAAGGGTATCCCACTTAGGACCTCCGACAGAACCTAAAAGAACAGCGTCAGCAGCCTTGCATGATGTTTCTGTTTCTTTCGGGAAAGGTACACCATATTCATCAATGGCAGCACCGCCTAAAAGTTGATAGTCATAGTCGAGTGAAAAACCAAATTTTTCACCGGCTTTGTCAAGCACCTTTATGCATTCATCAACGATTTCAGGGCCGATTCCGTCACCCTTTAAAACTGTAATTTTGTAATGATTCATAGTTTCTGTTTCCTCCATATTTTTATTTATCAGCATACATCGAAAATGCCGGGCATTGTGTCGTCACGCATTGTGTCATTTTGGTCTCGGTTTATTGCACAAATAATGCCTTTCATGGAAGCGTAACTGATATTATGGCTTACGCCGATGCCGAAAACATCTTTACCCTGTGGGTTTTTAAGATGAATATAACTGATAGCCTTTGAGTCTGAACCGACTGAAATTGCATGTTCGCTGTAGTCAACAAATTCATAATCGGTAATGCCTATCTTCTTAATTGCTGAGAAAAATGCCCCGATAGGACCTGAACCCGTTCCTTCAATTTCTGTTACAACATTGTCTCTTGAGCGTATTTTTCCTGTAAAATGAACAGATGTAAGATAATCTTCTTCATTCTTTTCTTCGCTTACTTTGTAATTGAGAAGTTTGTAAGGACCGCAGACATTTCTGTATTCTTTCTGGAAAAGATCAAAAATTTCAGAAGTAAGAAGTTCTTTTCCTTTTTCATCGCATGCTTTTTGAACAACTGCACCGAATTCGGGGTGCATAGCCTTAGGCATTTTTATTCCGTATTCGCTTGAAAGAATATATGCGGTTCCGCCTTTTCCGCTCTGTGAATTGATGCGGATAATCGGTTCATATTCTCTGCCCACATCGGCGGGGTCGATAGGAAGATAAGGCACTTCCCAAAGGTTTGATTTGCTTTCTTCCATATACATTTTGCCTTTGTTGATAGCGTCCTGGTGTGAACCTGAGAATGCAGTGAATACAAGTTCGCCTGCATAAGGATGACGCGGAGGAACAGTCATATGGGTTGTTCTTTCATAAACTTCCTTGATTTTATTTATATTGCTGAAATCAAGTTCGGGGTCAATACCCTGTGTCCACATATTAAGAGCGAGTGTTACGATATCAACATTACCCGTTCTTTCGCCGTTTCCGAAAAGCGTTCCTTCGATTCTGTCTGCACCTGCAAGCAAAGCAAGTTCTGCTGCTGCAACGCCTGTGCCTCTGTCGTTATGAGGATGGAGCGAAATGATTGCAGCATCGCGGTTTGGCAGATGACGGCAGAAATATTCAATCTGGTCGGCATAGCCGTTTGGTGTTGAACCCTCAACTGTTGAGGGAAGGTTAAGGATAATTGGATTTTCTTTTGTGATATGAAGTTCTTCCATAACCTGACGGCAGATTTCAACCGCGTTATCCATTTCAGTGCCTGTAAAACTTTCAGGGCTGTATTCAAATCTTATATTGGTTTCGGGATTTGATTTTTTCTGCTCTTCCGTAAGTTCGTAAATAAGTTTTGCACCTTTTACTGCAATATCAATTACACCCTGCATATCGGTTTTGAATACAACTTTACGCTGAAGGGTGGATGTTGAATTGTAAAAATGAACAATAACGTTTTTAGCACCCTTTATTGCCTCAAAAGTTTTTTTGATAAGGTGAGGTCTTGCCTGAACAAGAACCTGAATTGTAACATCATCGGGAATATAGCCGCCGTCAATAAGCGTTCTGAGAATTTCGTATTCTGTTTCGCTGGCAGACGGAAAACCGACTTCAATTTCTTTTACGCCGATATTTACAAGCGTTGAAAAAAGTTCAAGTTTTTCCTGAAGATTCATCGGATCAACAAGTGCCTGGTTGCCGTCTCTCATATCAACCGAACACCAGATGGGTGCTTTGGTGATTGTTTTGTCAGGCCAAGTTCTGTCTTTAATGTCTATGGGTTTGAAACCCACATATTTTTCGTAACCCTTTTTCATAATTAAATCTCCTTTTCAGTGTGTAGTTTTGCACAGGAGCAAAAAATAAGCCCCTACACATAAATCGTATAGGGACGTAATAAATCTCACGTGGTACCACCCTATTTCAGCAGAATAATCTGCCCTTTAGCATCAATCAATGCTGTTGCCTTTAACGCAGCCACACGTCTGTTTCTATTGATTTCTATTCAAAACAGCAACTCCACAGAGAGCCATACACCATATAATCTGTATCGGCTTGCACCGCCCGCCGACTCTCTGGAACGAAACTATAAGGTCTTTTTCTGCTTCACAGTATTTATTTTGGGTACTATTAAATTGTAAATATATTATATCAAAAAATTTTTTATTGTCAAGATGTTTTAAATCTGTATGCTGTGTGTTTTACAGAAGCGAATATCCGTAGCCGTTTGCGATTGCATCAACACGTGCGCCCGATTTGCAAAGCGGGCAGTCGTGAGATGGGTATGCTTCATATCCGGGCAGGTCTGCTTTTGTGAATATGGTGTTTACCTCAACGCCGTCAACACTGTTAACAGCCGAGAACACCGATGTGATTCCCGCAACCGTTCCGCCGTAGTAACGCACGCTTTCCATTGCTCTTTCAATGGTTTTGCCGCTGGTAATACACGAAATCAGCAGAACAACTCTTTTGCCGTCTATGAGTTTCCTGAGATTATCGCGGAAAATAATATTTCCCTGCGCGTCATATTCAGGACCGAGAACATAGATTTTATTGTTAGGGTTGGGTGTCAGCATATTCGGCCTTGCAAGTTCGTGCGCAAGATATGCTCCGAGAGCCTGTGTTTCATATAAACACAAAACAGAATCAACCTCAATATTTCTTTCGTTATAGTATTGAGCCATAAGCATTGCTGCATCAACCGAAACTTCGTGGTTATGCTTAATGTCGGAGGTTCCGATATAATAATTCAGATGCGATGAAGAAGATATAAAGTGACCGGGCATTGCGTGAATAAATACTCTTTCGTCACGCTCGCATCTTATTGTATAAATAGGTTTATCCATAATTTTATCCTCCCATATATTTATTTTACATTAAGCATAGTCTTTTTGCAACAGATTTAATCGTACAAAAAAGAATTGATAATTTGTGTAAAATAAACAAAGACCGCCTTAATATACTTAAGACAGCCTTTGTTGTTTTGGTTAGAATGTTAAGTAACCGGTTGAATTTGAAATCTTTTGTGTTGAAAGTAAAGACTTTTTAGCGTAGTGAGTTCCTGTAACTCTGTATTGATAACCGGTGGAAACAGTGATACTTTTTGCTAAACTATAAAAATTATCGTCAGCATATAAACTTGTGTAAGTTTTATAATTACTCCAGGAGTTACCAGCACTGGTTCGTCTTTGAATAGTAATTTCTGTAAATCCGGCTTTTACAACACTCGGAATTCCTTCTGTATATCCTTTGATGTATAATGTTGTGCCGCTTTTTGCTATTGAAAGACTTTTACCCATTATAAGCCCGCTTGCTCTTTCGTAAACAGGTCCGCATTCACCGTCACTGTGCTCAAGAGCATAGAATTCTTCATCAGTAATATTTGTGTCCTGCCATTCTGTTTGATCATCTGCATTTACCGTGAAAGGGAAACACATGATTATTGCCATAAATACAGCAATAATGCTTATTACTTTTTTCATCATTTTTCTCCTATTTAATTGTTTTTGCTATTTCTACTGCTTCTTCAAATGTGCAGTTTTCAATTTCGACCCAGTACTCAGTTAACCCTTTTTGATAATTAATAGTGTTATATGTATCACCACTAAATACTATTATGTTTGTACCACCAATATCTAATTGCTGTGATAAATCATAATCATTATCAATTTCCCTGGTTTTATTTAACCATATTTCAGATTCAACATTTCTAATTGTTACTGAAATTGTATAACTATCTTTTTGAATATCAATTTTTAATAATTTACCGCTTTCTTCGTTTTTTAACTGAACATCGACAATTCTGAATTCTTCATTGTCAAATTCACTTGGTAACAGAACATTTTCAAATCCGTATTCAGTTTCAATAAAAGCGTTTATTCCGTTTTCATTCTTTTTGTTATTAATTTTTATGTATTCTTCATTATCAAAGTTAACAACAAAGAATTCGTCATATGCACTTACTATTTTATCAGAAACCTCGAAGTGATAAACTTTTGCGGTAGCCGATACAGCAGTAGCCATTAGCGTTGTAAAAATTGCTGCAATAAGAATAATTTTGATGGATTTTCTGAGTTTGATTTTTTTCGACTTTTCGGTACTCTGGCTTTCTTTAATTTCAAGAAGTTCAAAACAGGTGTCAAGATAAGCAATGTCTATTTCACTTTCGTCCTTAGAAATTTCCTTGTCAATCAATCGTCTTATTTCATTCGGACTTAAATTTTTAAATCCAGAAAAAATCATCTTTTCGATTTCCTTTTTACGATTCTTATTATTCATAAATCCCGTCTCCTTAATATGATTAAAACGAGTATTCCCGATAAAATTGTTTTTATCGGATTTACTCAATAAGTTTGTTTTGGTTTAAAAGTGACAGTATTAAGGAATATTTCTGCTCGTTTTAGAGATTTCTTCACGAAGTTTTTTCTTAAGACGTTCATGACGTTTTTTCATTGCATCGTTTGATACACCCGCTTCTTCTGAAATATCCTTGATTTTTTTATTACAGCAATAATGTGAATAATACAAACGCCTATCATTACCTTTTAGGCTTGAAAGAATTTTTATTGATTCATCTTTAATCTGATTATCTGAAACCATTTCGTCGAGAAAGTCGGGGTTGTAAATAGGCGAGTTCCCGACAATATTGAAAGCAGAAGAACTCAATTCAATCATTGCTTGGCGTTCTCTTGCAGCATCTCTTATTACCTTGCTGGCATTGTTAAGAGAAACTTTATGAAGCCATGCAAGAGGATTTTCGATAACCTTTCCGTCAGTTATAGTCTCATAAAGCGAAACAACTGCCTGCTGCACACAATCATTTGCGTTTTCATAGCCAACGGCATATTGCATAATGCACCGCTTTAAGATGAGTTCTCTGTACGGTTCGCATTCTTCGAGAATTTTGATTACTTTGTCATCAATTTCAGTTTTTTCTGCACTTGAAGCATTAGTCATCATTTACCGCTTTAACCCCTCATTCTACTCTATTATACAAATTTTTCATTACCATATATGATTATGCAATCATAAAATTGAGGATTTGTCAATAAATTCCAGCAAAATACTCAAAGGTTAAATTTCTGTTAATTATATGTCACTTTTATTCAAAATCCGACTCAAAATTATTATTTTAAAATTAATAATACAAAATGAACCTCTATTTACATTATTCACATTTTTTTATGAATATCAACTGATTTTTTGTAATTCATAATTTTTTATTTTCTGAACATGAAAAAAGAGCGGTATATTCAAACCGCTCCGAGTTGTGCAAAATATTTATTTTTTGTTTCTTTTCGGCAAAGTGTTTATTGCTTCTTTTGACATAGGTATCAAAATAATAAGATTAAATATTGTCATAAGTCCTATTCCGACATCCCCTAAATCCCATACAACGGTATATGCTTCCATACCGCCGATAAAAAGCATAACAAGTGCAATGATTTTATAAATAATCTGAAAACTCCATCTGTTACCGAAAATATATGATACATTTGACCTTGCATAAAACAGTATGCCGATAAAGGTTGAAAAACTGAAAAGTGCCAGTATTACGGCTGTAAAAATTGTGCCGAAACTGCCGAGATGATAGTTCATTGCAGTCTGCAGCAAATCCATTCCGGCAAGACCCGAAGTAATGTTTTCGGGAACAAGAAGCATAATCATTGCCGTGCATGTGCAGAGAACAATAGTATCTATAATTACGCCGAGAGACTGAACAAGACCTATTTTCATCGGTTCTTTGCCTTCTGCTGCCGCTGCTGCGCATGGGGCAGAACCCGAACCCGCTTCGTTAGAGAATAAGCCTCTTTTAACTCCGTTCATAAGCACTGCGCCGAAAGCACCTCCGGCAAATTGTCTTATGCCGAATGCCTCTTTGAAAATACGGCTGAAAACGCCGGGCATTAAATTGATGTTTTTTACAATAATGAAAATTGTAATTACAAAATAACATACTGCCATAATCGGCACAATTACATCAAGAAATTTAACCGTTGCATTTTTGCGCATAACAATGAATGCGGCTAAAATAACAAGAGCAATGGTTGTTGCTATAGGGGGTATTGAAAATGCATTTTCAAATGCCGATGTTACGGAATTGCTGATAACCTGACTGATGCCGCACCAGCAGATAAGACCTGAAATTGCAAAAAGTATGGCTATAACCGAATATTTGATTTTTTTGCCGCGCTTTTTCTCAACAAAACTGTGGATATAATAGGCAGGTCCGCCCTGATATCCGCCGTAAAGCGGATCTTTTTTCTTGTAAAGTTGAGCAAGTGTTGCCTCAATAAATGCGGTTGAGGAGCCGAGCAGTGCCGTAACCCACATCCAGAAAACAGCACCGGCACCGCCTGCGGATATCGCTGCCACTACGCCGACAAGATTTCCCATACCAACCCTTGTTGCCGTTGAAACAATCAGAGTCTGGAATGTTGAAAGAGTGCTTTTATTATCGTTTTTTTCGCCGAGAGCCTTAACCATGGCCGGAAACATTCTTATCGGAAGAAATTTCGTTTTTATTGTAAAAAATATCCCTGTGGGAATCAGCAAAATGACAAGCAGGGGAATGCCCATTTCTCCGTTGTTTCCCAGCGGTATTGTTATTAAATCTCCCCAAAGAAAAGTGTAGACTGTTTCAATTATGTTTGTAATCATATTCTTACCTCTTAATTTTCTTGCATATTGTGCTAAATCATTATATAATGTGTAATAGCATTTGTAAAATTAATATTTTTTGTAATTAGCATAAAAATTATTTATGAGGTGTGTATGGATTTAAAATTGATTGAAACGTTTATTCATGTTGCAGAACAGAACAGTTTTACAAAGGCTGCCGATAAACTCGGTTATACGCAGTCGGCGGTATCCATTCAGATAAAACAACTTGAAAAATCACTTAATGTGGTTCTGTTTGAAAGAGTTAATCACAAAATAAAACTTACTAAAAAGGGCAGAGAAATACTTGAACTTGCCCACAGAGTAATGGCACTTACGGCAGATATGAAAAAAGTTTCGCATAATCCTGATGAATACAGCGGAAAAATCCGCATAGCCATGGCAGATTCACTTTGCAACTGGCTTTTGTGGGATAATTATAATGATTTCTGCGTTCAGTATCCGAATATTTCGCTTAAAATAATTTCTTCAAGCACACAGGAAATGTTCAGGCTTGCAAAGCAAAATGATGTTGATTTAATTTTTACACTTGATAAACATATCTATGATACCAATTATATTACAGTAAAAGAGCATCGTGTAAGCACCCATTTTGTTGTGTCTGTAAATCATCCGCTTTGCTGTAAAGATAATATTGATATTGATGATTTGCTCGCTTTTCCTTTTATATTGACTGAAAAGGGTATGAGTTACCGAAGCGTATTTGAAGAATATCTTTCCGACAAATCCATTGAACTCAATCCGTTTCTTGAAATAGGTAATACCGATTTGATATGCCACCTTGTTGAACAGAATATGGGTGTATCTTTTCTGCCTGATTTTGTTACGGATAAATATGTCAAAGCGGGTAAGATTAAGCGCCTTGAAACAAACTTTTTTTCAACAGATATATGGATTCAGATGCTGTATCATCGTGATAAATGGATAACACCCGAAATGAAGTGTGTGATGGATTATCTCTGTCGGTTTTTAGTCTGACTAATACAAATATATTTAATAAAATAAAAAACGTCTGTCTGTTATTTTCTTATCAGAAAGGCGTTTTGTTGTTTTTTTATTAAAAAGGTGACAAAAATATATTTATTTTTCGTTTGAAGTCCAAAAATCTGTACACCGCTCTGCAAAGGTATTTTATTTGTGTTATAACATAAATAGGAACAAAAGTTCAGGAAAGGGGGGATAATTGACGGATTAATATGTTAATTTTTTAGAATACAATTTATATAATTTTTATTAGGAGGAAAAATGGACTATTTTGTAGAAGATTTTAAAAAATGTTTAATTGCAATCATCATATTTTTGATATTCTTTGTGATAGACTTCATATTCGGTTTGTGCAAAGGGATATTTGTGGAAGGCATCAGCAGTTCCAAACTGCGTATGTCGGTGCCGAAGTTCGTCGGCTATGTGGGCATGATATTTATGAGCATACTGCTCGATACGCTGATTGTAACCTCAACGGATGTTACATATGCGCCGATAGGGTTAATCAGTTGTGTTTGTTTCAGCATAATCGAAGTATCATCCATCATTGAAAATGCAAAATCACTGGGTATCAATATACCGCCGATTATTACAAAAACATTTGACTACATAAAGGACAAAGTGCTCAGCGACAAGGAGCAGAAGGGCGGTGCAGCGCTTAAGTTCACAGACTGGGTAAAGACGTATCTCGGCAGAAAGACAGACTATGACGGTGCGTACGGTGTACAGTGCGTTGACCTGATAGACTGCTATATTGACAGATGTCTGGGGCTGAAAAAAGGCTACTGGGGCAATGCAAAAACGTGGTGGACAAACAGAAATGCAAGCAAATGGCTGAAGGATAACTTTGATTTCATCACACCGACCTACAGAAACGGAGAACTGCAGACAGGGGATATCGGAATCAGGACAAGCGGCACATACGGCCATATATTCATTGTCAAAGAGCCGACAGCAAATGGCAGGATAAAGTATTACGACCAGAATGCGGCAGGCAACGGCGATGCAATGGCACTGAGAGAAAAACCGTACACAAGTGCATACATCAACGGTATACTCAGACCGAAAAATCAGAGCAGTCTGAAAGAGACAGCAGTGTTCAAAGTGGGCAGTACATACACGCTGACAACGAATGTAAATGTCCGCACAGGAGCAGGAACGAACTGTGCACAGAAAAAGAAAAGTGAGTTGACAGCAGACGGACAGAAACATGCACTCAATCAGATGTATGCAACGCTGAAAACAGGAACACGTGTCACCGTCAATCAGATAAAATATATCGGTTCGGATATCTGGGCGCAGATACCTTCCGGCTGGATTTGCCTGAAGTACAACGGCAAAGCATATGCGAAGTAAAACTTATACTTAATGAAAAAAGGAGATTTACCGTGTTTCGGTAAATCTCCTTGCTTTTATTCAAGCATATTTATGATGTTTTTAAATGCATCGGTTGATTTGAAATATTCCGAAAACGGATACCCGTCAGTAAGTTTTTCTTTAACGCTTGAAGACGCAATAAAGTTGCTTCCGAGTGTGGACTTGTCAAATTCAATTCCATTTAAAAGAAGTGAATTCAGGGTCGAGATTTTATCAAGCAAATCAAATTTTTTTGCTGATTCGGCACTGTATTTTAAATAACGGTATGCATTCTTATTATCGCCTTTTCTGTAGTAAAAAAATCCGATATCCATATAATTCTTTATTATTATGCGCCATTGTACGCCGTAATTATCCTTATCGTAAAACAGATTTATAATACTGTTTATTTTTTCTGCAATGTTTATATTGTAATCTGCATCAAAATCATCATCCCAAAGAAAACAATGGGTCAATGTGCAGCAGATAAGTCCGACTTCCTCTTCAATGGACTCTTTGCAGATATTATAATGTTCGGGGTGATCAAGCGGATATACATAGGCAGATATAAAATCTCTTCCGTCACGCATATAAGGCATTTGGGAAAGTATCTTTTCAACTTCGTCAAAAGTAATACCGCTGTTTTTATCACGTGCCATATTTCTGTAATACTGAACAATGTGCCTTTTTGCACAGATTCGTATACTGTCATCTGTGCAGTTTTGCTGAATATTATCATAAATGGTTCTGACTTTGGGCATGATTTTTGTTGTGTTGCCTTCAAAGTGTATTAAATATGACATATATCTTAACAAAATTCTGAAATCTGCCGGGTGGTTTTTAAGAGCATCTTCTATTGCGCTTTTTCGCTGCTTGTCATCTGTGAGGTTATCATAATATCTGCAGAATGCAGTGATTTCATTTTCATTTTTTACACGGTTTGTTCCAAGAATATCGTCGACAGAAATGTTGAAAAAATCAGCGATATCGGGCAGAAGCGTAATATCGGGATACGTATCTCCTCTTTCCCATTTGCTTACTGTCTGAAACGAGACGCCTAAGATATCTGCAATTTTTTCCTGTGTGAGATTCTTTTTTAGTCTTAATTCCTTAAGATTTTTTCCAAAATAAATATTCATATTTTTACCTCAAATTATTATTCAACAGCACCATTGTACTTTTATAATATCTGAGTGAAAATATAAAATCAATAACTTAATAATAGAACATAATTCTATTGATACGGGAAATTTTCTTTACTCCTTAAAGATTAAGTGAGCCTTCGCAGAGGTTATCAACTAAACTTCTCATTTCTTTTTTTGATTTAACCTGATGTGTTTTGTCTATCAGTGCATTCTTTTTTTCGTCTGATAATGATTCAAATTGTTTAATTGCCGATTCGTTCTGGGCGAGAGCCAGTACAAATCCTGCCGGTAAGTCTGATCTGTTCATAATTAACCTTTCTGTTTGTAATTATAAGTGTAATGCTGTCGTATGTGCCTAATGTATCTGAATAAATATATCTGTTTTTCAGTTTTATTTCTTTATTATTTTTGCTTTTCTGAAATTCTTTATTGATTAAAAAAGTTGTTAAATATTTTTCATAATTAATTGATGAAATAATTGATTTTACCAGTATAATGATATATTATAGAACTGAAAATGGGGTGTTATGTTGTCTTATTTACTTGCAATTTCATTGATGCCGTCGATTGCTTTGATGGTGTATGTGTATAAAAAAGACCGGTGCGAAAAAGAACCGTTAAAACTGCTTGCGCTTTTGTTCGGTGTGGGTGTGTTTTCATGCATTCCGGCAATAATATGTGAACTTATTTTTGACAGTGTGAATACAAATTTGTTCAAAATAATCGGATTTTCAGCAGCACAGGAGGATTTAGGTAAAAATATTATTTATCAGTTTGTTGATAATTTTTTAGGCGTGGCATTATTTGAAGAGTTCTTTAAATGGCTGTTTATGTATCTTGTAACAAGAAAAAATAAAAATTTTGACAGTTTGTTTGACGGAATCGTTTATGCAGTGTTTGTTTCAATGGGTTTTGCATCCTTTGAAAATATATTCTATGTTCTTGAGGGCGGACTTTCTACGGCAGCAATAAGAGCGGTCACATCCATTCCGGGTCATATGTTTTTCGGCGTATTTATGGGGTATTATTACGGTCAGTGGCATTTGCAGAAAGTTGCTTCGGATTATGAAAAGATATATGCAAAATGCGGTCTTATAACAATAAAACCGCCCGCTTTCAGCGGAGGTAAATATATGGCACTGTGTCTTATCGTTCCGATTCTGTTCCATGGATTTTATGATTTTTGCCTGTCGGTTGACAGTGCTCTGTTTAATCTTGTATTCTTTATATTTCTTATTTTTCTTTACATAAAAAGTTTTTCAACAATAAAGAAAATGTCTGCTTCCGATATTGCAGATCATAAAGTTGTAACGGGGATTTTATATAACAAATATCCCGAACTTATACAGATACACGCAAATTCTAATTATAATCAGCAAATCAATATGCATAATCAGCAGACAGATTATTTTTATCATTTAAGGAGATAAAATGTACTGTAAAAAATGTAAAATGAAAATTGACAGCAAAACTGTTGTCTGTCCGCAGTGCGGCGTTTTGCTGTGCAGTAAACAGGAATTAATGCGAAAAAACCTTATGCCGTATCCTGAAATACAAAAAGCATATGAAACTGTTATTTGTACTTTTAAGGAAAATGATTTTGATGCACGCGCAAAAGCGATGTACGATAATTTGGCGGTTATGGTTGATTATATTTATTCAAGATGTCAATCACCAAAATGTGAAATTCTGTTCAGCCGTATCGAAATGCTGTATCATGCTAAAGTTATAAGTCTGGATACGTATGAAAATTATCTGACGATAATAAACTATTATAATAACAATGAATATTCAACTTCTGATGAAGAGCGGGAAGTATGCAGAATCCTGGTTCATGAATTGCAGATTTTCTTAACAGATTATGCAAAGAAAAACTATACACTTGTTTCAATAGGCAAAAACAGAATTAAAGATTTTTTGTTTTACAGAATGTGGGGAACAATTTGTCTGCTGATCGGAATATGTGCCATATACTGTAATCTTGGAATAAATGATGGATACAATTTTGGACCGGATGTAATTGTGGGTATTATTTTTGCCGCTATGGGTGTCGGTTTAATTGCAGGCGGTAAAAAGATTGCATATTTTATATTGAAGTTAAGATTCGATATTTTTAAATAATGCTGGATTTGTGTTTGATAATAAGCAAATTGTGCCGAAGTGTATATTATTGCTTTTTTATAGATATTAGTATTGATTTTTTATAAAAAATGTTGTATACTAAATTCGCTGGTCTTTAGAACAAGTGGGTATTTTCCACGGGGAAACAATCTTTTTTTTGGTCGAGTCGCAAATTAAACGGGATATTTCAATGCATGATTTGTTTGGTATTTCGGGAGGTTTGTGATATACAGAAAAGGGGTTGTTTTTCTCTTTTTATTTGCAGAATTGTGTAAAAATAAAGTTTAATTATTATCAGCAAAAATTGCAGCAGTGATTATCACTGCTTTTTATTTTATATTTATGTTGCTTTTTGTCTGACGGTCTGTTATAATGATAAAGTAAATTTTACTGTGGCAAAGCGTTAATGTATTATCACAGTATGATTTAAAGTATTTTAAATTGAAAGGGTTTAATTATGAAAAAGTTTTTATCAGTTCTTCTTGCAGTTTTGATGACCGCTTCAATAATCGGTGTGTTTGCAGGCTGCACAAAGGATAAGGAAGTAAGTGCAGATTCGGACCTTGCATACATACAGGGCAAAGGAACACTTGTTATCGGTATGACAATTTTTGCTCCTATGGATTATTATGAGGGCAGTGAACTTACAGGTTTTGAGGTTGAGTTTGGTAAAGCAGTCTGCGAAAAACTCGGCGTTGAGGCTCAGTTCCAGGAAATCAGCTGGGAAGCAAAAGAAAGCGAACTTAATGCTAAAAATATTGACTGTATCTGGAACGGTCTTACAATAGATGACGACAGAAAAGCATCTATGTCAATTTCAAATCCATATATGGATAACAAGCAGATTCTTATCGTTAAAGAAGAAAATGCAGAAAAATACAGCACAGCAGG
Organism: uncultured Clostridia bacterium; assembly: GCA_946555465.1. Taxonomy (GTDB): domain Bacteria; phylum Bacillota; class Clostridia; order Oscillospirales; family Acutalibacteraceae; genus Eubacterium_R. Next base: position 23,235 of record CAMNST010000015.1, on the reverse strand, counting down.
TTCACTCAAGGGTGCAGTTGTTGTTGCAGAAAAAGAATCAGCCGGTGAAGAAGTTGCATCAACAGACCCATTCTTTGATGGTGCAAATTACACCGCAGTTGACACAATGGCAAAAGCAATTATGGAAGTTAAGGCAGGCACGGCAGAGGCTGCTGTTATTGACTATGTAACAGGTATCGGTTCAATCGGCGAAGGAACAGACTATGCAGATATCGTTATGGTTGAATCTGCAAGTTTTGCTGATGAACAGTATGGTATTGCTTTCAGAAAAGGCAGTGATGTTACAGCAGAAGTAAACAAGGCTATTGACGAACTGATTGCTGACGGAACTCTTAAGAAAATTGCCGACAAATATAAGTTAGGCGATCAACTTATTGTTGACTGATTATTAAAGAAAAAATAAATTTTCAGGACGGAAACACCCCTTGTGATGTTTCCGTCTTAATGAATTTAGGTATGTTTTTATGGAAAATTTCGTATCTGTATCACTGGAACTTTTAAAAGGTTTCGGTGAAAACTTAAAACTGTTTATACTTACGCTTGCATTGTCGCTTCCGCTGGGGCTTATTATTACATTTTGTTCAACATCAAAATTCAAACCACTGAAATGGCTTGCAAAAACTTTTGTGTGGATAATAAGAGGAACACCTTTAATGCTTCAACTTTTTGTTGTGCTTTATGTTCCGGGTCTTGTTTTCGGCGTGCCGGTAAAGGTTCGTTTTACGGCGGCTCTGATTGCGTTTGTAATTAATTATTCCTGCTATTTTTCAGAGATTTACCGCGGAGGAATAGAAAGCGTTCCGATTGGTCAGTACGAAGCAGGGCAGGTGCTTGGAATGACAAAGAGCCAAATTTTCTTTAAAGTTGTTCTTATGCAGGTTGTTAAAAAGATTGTTCCGCCGATGAGCAACGAAATCATTACACTTGTTAAAGATACCTCGCTTGCAAGAGTTATTGCTGTTGCCGAAATTATTATGGCGTCTGAAAGATTTTCGGCAAGAGGTATTATCTGGCCGCTATTCTATACGGGAGCATTCTTCCTTATTTTCAACGGACTGCTTACTATTATATTCGGCAAAATAGAAAAGAAACTGGATTATTACAGAGGTTAATGCTATGGCTATGCTTGAAGTTAAAAATATACATAAAAGTTTTGGCAGCAACGAGGTGCTTAAAGGTATTGACTTTTCGCTTGAAAAGGGTGATGTTCTTGTAATTATCGGTTCCTCGGGCAGCGGAAAAACAACGCTTTTAAGATGCCTTAACTTTCTTGAAACCCCCGATATCGGTTTGATAACTGTCAATGGTGAAACCCTTCTTGATACAGAAAAAAAAGAGACGCTCAGTGAAAAGGAAATAAGGAAAAAAAGACTTCATTTCGGACTTGTTTTTCAGCAGTTCAATTTGTTTCCGCAGTATACTGTTGAAGATAATCTGAATCTTGCGCCTAAACTTGCGCTTAAAGATGAAATGAAAAATGCGGATAAGGCTGCAAAAGATTACCGGTCAAAAAGAATTTCCGAAATTGAGCAGAAATCACTTGCACTTCTTGAAAGAGTGGGTCTTACAGACAAGGCAAAGGCGTATCCGTGTGAACTTTCGGGCGGGCAGCAACAGCGTGTTGCAATAGCAAGAGCGCTTGCCATGCAGCCTGACATTCTTTGTTTTGACGAGCCGACTTCCGCTCTTGACCCGGAACTTACCGGCGAAGTTCTTAATGTTATAAGAAGCCTTAAAACGGGAAACAGCACAATGATTGTTGTTACACATGAAATGGAATTTGCAAAGAATGTTGCCGATAAGGTGATGTTTATGGCGGGTGGAGTTATTGAAGAATTCGGAACGCCCGAAGAAGTTTTTGAAAATCCAAAAAGCGAAATTCTCAGGGGATTTCTCAAAAATGCGCTTAATAAATAATAATGCAAACAGGAGTTGTCTAATCTCAGACAACTCCTGTTTTTATATCAAGGTATTATATAAGAATCAATTTTTCGTTACTGTTTTTTGTTTTTTGCATCTGAATATTTTTTATAAAATGCGGTGCAGATTAGCGATATTACTGCTGTGCCGGCAAATATTGCAACTGCAAGTTTTATATTGTGCTGTTCAATCTGACTGCCGCATATTGTTGAGGTTATGATTGACGGTATTCGGCAGATTGTTGTTATAATGAAAAACTCTGCTAAATTTCCTTTTGTGGTAGCATAAATATATGTGAGTATATCTTTCGGCGTTCCGGGAATCAGATAGAAAATTGCAAGAAAAAGACGCTGGTTTTTTTGATTGCTTATCAGTTTTAATTTGCCAAACTGTTCTTCATTTATAAAAGTATTTACAAATTTGCTGCCGAGTTTTCGTGAAAGAACAACAATTACAAGCGAACCTAAAAAAGTTCCGAGTGAACAGAGTGCAAGTCCGCCCCATGTTCCGAAAGCATATCCGGATGCAATTTCGAGCGGCTCGGCAGGAATTATTTTAACAACAGTTTGAAAAGCCCTGATAAGAACAAAAATAACACCGCTTAAATTTTTATATGATTCCAACCATAGTTTAAAACTCTGCGTATCGCTGACAAATTCTGTAAGTGTTTTTCCGATGGTCAGATAAAGAACGATAAATAATATCAGCAGTGCCGCTGCGCAGACCGAATATACGGCAAGCGTTTTTTTAGGCGGTATTTTTATGTATTTTTTAAGCGCCTTCATCAAAGCACCTCGCTTTGAATTTAATTGGGGGATTGCTGCGGTATCTGTCATAAAATTCTTTGAGATTACCTTTATAATCATCTTTCCATGGTTTATACTTACCGTTGAAATGAACAATAATTGTGTTTGTTTCAACAAATTCAAGGGCATCTTCAAGTGAACAATGTTTTAAAAGATGGTTAAAACTGCGTTCGTCAAGATTGATTTTATATTCAGTGAATGTTTTGATTTTTCCGTCATAAAGAATATTTATTGCATCCTGGTCTGCAAGAAACAGTATGCGGTGATATCTGTTAATCAGACTGAAGATTTTATCTGAAGAAAAATCTTTTCTCATCTCTCTGATGTTTAAAAGCATAATACCTGCATTAATATATTTTGGCGAGTTTTTTATGCCCAGTCTGCCTCTGTTCCATTTATCAACGGCACCGTCAAAATGCTTTGCCCCGATTATATAATTTCCTCCAAAGTCTGTTTGGTAAAAAGACTTTAAGGGATTGATTACTACCGTGTCAGGATCTATATATAAGATTCTGTCAACAGACTTTGGAAGATACAGAGGGGCAAACATGCGGTAATAGGTTTCTTTTGAAATTCTTTTTTTACTGGGTGCTTTTTCAAAAAGACCGTCATCAAGTTTTATGGGATAAACTTCGGCATCAATATCGGAGAGTGCATATTCGATTTTTTTGAAGTCTTCATCCGTCAGTGCACAATATGCTACATAAATGTTAAATGCTTCGTTACTGTTTGATACTGCAAGTGATCTGAGCATTGTGCATAAAGGCGGAATATATGTGCTGTTTAATGTAACAAGTATGTTAATCATAAATACTGCTCCTTTTCTTTTTATTTTCTGCTTTAATTAAACCATATTGACTTGAAATTTCGCTTAAGAAAAAGTAAAGAATCGGTAAAGGTGTTTTGATTTGTCTTAATATTATTCTTTTTATCTTACCGACAGGTGACTTTTTTATAACAATTTTGTAATAAAAGGGGGAGTATCCACCCGTGAAAATTCACGGCAGATAATCCCCTTTAAATTATTTATTTATCAGAAAGCCCATTCGGGTGTGTTTTCTTTTGTAACGATTCTTGTAAACGTTCTTCCGTCACTGTATTCAAGAAGAAGCAAAGTATCGTCAACATCCGTGATTTTATAAACTGTAGATTTCTGAACAAGTTCATTCATCTGCTCTTTATCGGTTATTTTTTTCGACGCATCAAAATATTTTTTCATATTTGTGTATTCAAATCCGTCATCGGTGAATTCTTCCGTAAGTAGTTGGTTCTGACTTGTAAATATAGTGTGATATGCCAAGTCTTTGTTGTATATAACAGAATCAGATACTTTCATTGCCTGAACCGATACAAGACCTTCGGTGATATTATCATCAAAATATTTGTATTCGCCGGTGCTTTTCAGATAATTTACCGTGTTTGTCATGGAAGGATAAATATAAAATCCGCCTTGATAATAACCGTAAAATTCAGGATCTGTTTCGTATGGCTTTAAGTCTTCGGTGTTTTCCTGATAAGTGTTTTCGGTATATTTATAATCCGATTCAAAATAAGGATTCCATTTTGCAGAGTAATCATCTTTGTATGCAATAAACACAATCATACCGATTGCTTTTTCCTGCGGCTTGTGTCTGTCTGCATAAGTCTGATTTTTCAGGTCAGTAAGAAGTGCCTGTCTGAGTTCGGGTGTGTTTTCAATCATATTGTCAAAATTGAAAAGTCCGTTTGCTTTTACAACCTGAATATAACCGTTTTGAATGATTGTTTTTGCATTTTTCTCTTCATCACCAAAAAGCATATTGGATGTGTATTCGGTGTTTTCCAGTTTCTTTTCAACTGTTTCGCTTACCGTACTGTTTTCACTCAGGAGATAATCAAGTTCTTCTTTATATGCATTTGTATCGCGAAGTGAAAGAATATCATATGCACCCTGAATATCTGTTGTTGTATATGTTCTTACAACTGTTTTTCCATTTTTCAAATTATAAATGACACTGCATTTCTGGTCAGACATATTGTCACTTGTTTTTGCAAGTTTTTTGTGAAGTTCAAAAACTTTCTGCAAATCGTCGCTGTCTGTAAATACGCCGATAACATTGCCGTAATCTGCCGACTCGTTTGAGAAAATATCGTAAACAAATGAATTCTCATAATAGGAGATATGTGTTTCACTTCCGAAACCGTCAGTATAAGACGATGAAACAAAGGCACTTTCAACTTTATCCATATCAGGAATATAATTTGTATATCCAAAACCGCCTGCTGCAAGAATTACTGCGAGAAGAACAGTTATTGCACAGAAAGATATTGCGGGGATAAACGTCCTGAATTTGTGCTTGATGGTTCGCCTGCATATTGAAATAACAATAAAGTAACATATCATAACAAGAATGATTCCGATAAGAATTGCAAGAACTTTGAATTTACTGTCTATTCTGTTTGATATATCAGAAGTAATTTCAAGTGAATATATGAGTGCTGAAAAACCGATGATTGCACTTGTAATGATAAAGAAATGCGTTGCAAAAGGCGAAGATGCGTGTATGCCGGCATTTTCTGCTTTGCGGTTAATCATAAGATTTCGTGCAATAAGAATGATTGCGCAGGTAAGCACCGCCCAGAAAAATATCGGAATGATGAATTCTTTTCCCGGATTTTCAATTCCTCTGTATTCAGGTAAATACACCAAACTGCTGGTTTCGATAATTTCACTGTTATTGCCTCTGCAGGCAAAACTGAAAATATTATTTCTGTCAAAATCTCCGTTCATCATTTGTGTGAAACAAAGGGGATTAAACACAGTTGTTTTTGTAATTAACTGGTCAAGCAAAAAAGTGTCTGCGTTTGAGTTATAATAGAGTGCGCCGTAGCCTAAATTTACCGTGTATCCTCTGAGATATGTGTTAAACATAGCATCAAGGAAAGTTATAACTGCTGATGGGAATACAAGGAGCGATACATCAAAAAACAGTGTTTCAATTATTGTATGGCATACCATTACGGCAATAAGAGTAATGGCATATCCTACCATAATATGGGTAATGGCGGCAATAAAGAGTGTAATGCCGAGTGTAATGATATAGGATGCATTGCCAATCATATAAATGTTTAATATTACATCCGCCGTAAATACAAGCATAAGAGGAACTGCAAACAATATAACTGCACTTATAACACGGTTTTTGAACATTGTTCTTCTGTCAACGCCGCACGAAAGATAAATATTCACTTTTGATTTTGAAGAAAGAAATGAAAACTGAACAAGTGCCGCTATGATACCGAATGCGCAGAGTATTATACCTGCCTCAATGCCTGTTGAATTGGTAAGAAAACATGTATATATTTCTCTTATCATTTCAAAATCAATATTTCCGTTAAAATCTGTGCATCTTGTAAAATCCATAAGAGGAAATGCAAAGAATTTTACGGCTGTGTATATAAACATTAATATGGCAGCAGGAACAGCAGCAATAAATGACTGTTTAAAATCATATTTTGCAGCGTGCTTATTCGCTGAATATTTTTGAGATGTCATATTTCTTTTCCTCCATTTCATTTAAGAATACCTCTTCAAGAGAAAGCGTAACACAGTCCATATGCATAGGATTGAACTTTTTGAGTATTTCTGAATCAAAATCGCTTTTCACAATAATAGTTGCCATTCTGCCGTCAATGGTAACGTCTTTTGCTTTTATTGCGCCGAATAATCCGATTTCAATGTTATTTTCAAAAATAAGTCTGTATTTTCTGTATGCATTGCTTATATCGTCTACACTTACATCCATGGAAAGATGTTTGCCGTTAAGAAGAGCAACATGGTCACAAAGGTCCGAAACCTCCTGAAGATTGTGGCTGCTCATAATAATGGAACATCCTGTTTCTGCCATGTATTCAAGCAGTATTTTTTTGCAGAGGTTTCTTTTTTGTGGGTCGATACCGTCAAAAACTTCATCAAGCAGCAGATATTTCGGACGTGTTGCCATTGCAAGAATAATTTCCGCCTGCCTTTGCATACCTTTTGAGAAAGAATGAAGATTTTTCTTTCTGTCAATTCCCATGGCGTCAGACATATTAAGAAATACTTTTTCCGAAAAATTAGGATAATAGCCTTTATAAAATTCTTTCATCTTATTAAGGTTGGCGTTTCTTTTGAAACTGATATTATCAGGAATAAAGAAAAGGCTGCTTCTCATTTCACCGTTGTCATAAATGTTTTCGCCGCCGATTTCAACAACGCCGTTATCGGGTCTGTAAATTCCGGCACAGGTTCTCAGCAGTGTGGTTTTGCCTGAGCCGTTGTAGCCTACCAGACCGTAAAATGACGCTTCCTCAACTTTCAGCGATATGTTTTCAATGGCAGTAAAATCACCGAACTTTTTTGTAACATTTTTAATTTCAATCATTTTTTTCACCCGCCCTGTAAATTTCTTCAATAAGTGATTGTAAATCTTCTCTGGTTACGCCTTTTGCCTTACCGGATGTCAGTGCAATTCGTATGTCTTCAATAGCACCGGCAACAATTTTGCTGTTTCCTATCGGGTTTTCGCTCACGAAAATACCCCTTCCCTGAGCAGAGTAGGTAACGCCGTCTTTTTCAAGGTCTGCAAAAGCACGTTTAATTGTGTTAACGTTAATATTCAGTTCGTTTGACAGGCTTCTTATTGATGGCAGTTGTTCGTTCGGTTTATAAATACCTGTGTTGATAAGCATAATAATCTGCTCCTTTATCTGTTCATAGATTGGCACACGGCTGTGATAATCAATAAAAATCAAACAATCATCCCCTTTCTTTACTCCTTTACGGTTGACCAACTGTGATATCACAACTATCACAGTTATAAAATATCATACATTTTTTTGTTTGTCAAGCAGTTTTTCAGAAAAAAGATTTAATGATGAAAGTCTGATAATTATCAGCCCTTTTTATTATATTGTAATGCTTTGCCGCACCTGTTTTAAATGAACAGGTGATAGAATAAGTCCACGTTTTATGGAATAAAAAATACTGCTGTGAATTATCACAGCAGTATCTTAATATATATTATGTTATTTATTTGCGATTTGTTTAATAGCCTCAAAACTTTCTGCACTTATTATATGTTCAATTTTGCAGGCATCCTCAACAGCAGTATCTTTATTTACTCCAAGGCTGATAAGCCAGTTTGAAAGGGTGGTATGGCGTTCATACATCTTTTCGGCAATTTCTTTTCCGTTGTCAAGAAGCGTAATGTATCCGTTTTTATCAACATCAATAAAACCGTTTTCTCTTAGATTTTTCATTGCAACGCTTACGCTGGGTTTTGAGTATTCAAGTTCATTTGCAATATCAATAGATCTTACACTACCTTTTTTATTTTTAATCATAAGAATAGTTTCGAGATAATTTTCGGCAGATTCATGTATTTTCATATATACACCTCTGTGGATTAGTAATATAAAAACAGTATAACACTTTTGCAGTAATATTTCAAGATTTAGTATATTTTGCAATAAGTTTTCAACTAAATTTATTTTTTGTAAATTTCTTCTTGACAAATTGGTTAGCCAGTGCTAACATATGTATGGTTAGAAAACGCTAACTGTATTTAATATTTATTATAATACGTTTGGAAAGAGTGTGGATTACTTTTATGATGCCTTTAATATTTGCGGATATGGAAAAGGATTATATTATTAAAAAGATAGGCGGCAGTTCTGAAGTCCGTGCTCATCTTGAAAATCTGGGCTTTGTTGTCGGCGGCAGTGTAAAGGTTATTTCTTCCATTGCCGGTAATCTGATTGTTAATGTTAAGGAATCGCGTGTGGCAATCAGCAAAGAGATGGCAGGAAAAATAATGGTATAAATAAATTATTTAATATATAAATTTCAGCGGAGGTTATGATATGAAAACTTTAAAGCAGTTTAAGACCGGCGATACTGTTACAGTTGTTAAACTTCATGGCGAAGGTGCGGTTAAACGCCGAATAATGGATATGGGGATAACAAAGGGTGTTACCATTAAAATACGCAAGGTTGCTCCTCTCGGCGATCCTATCGAAATTAATGTTCGCGGCTATGAATTGTCTCTTCGCAAGGCTGATGCAGAAATGATTGAAGTTGAGTAACAAAATAGGGAAGAATCCCTATTTTTTATAAGTAACGGTTAGTTGGAACTAATTAAAATATGAAAGGAAAAATATAGAATGGATATTAAAATTGCTCTTGCCGGCAATCCCAATGCAGGTAAAACCACTTTGTTTAATGCCCTTACCGGTTCAAATCAGTTTGTTGGTAACTGGCCGGGTGTTACTGTTGAAAAAAAAGAAGGTAAACTGAAAAAGAATAACGATGTTAAAATCATTGACCTTCCGGGTATATATTCGCTTTCACCTTACACGCTTGAAGAAGTTGTTGCAAGAAATTATCTTATTGATGAAAGACCCGATGCTATTTTAAATATTGTTGATGGTACAAACCTTGAAAGAAACCTTTATCTTACAACACAACTTACTGAAATCGGCATTCCTGTTGTTGTTGCAGTAAATATGATGGATGTTGTTAAAAAGAACGGCGACAAAATCCGCATTGATGAACTTTCAAGGCAGTTGGGATGCAAAGTTGTTGAAATTTCAGCGCTTAAAGGAACAGGAATTTTTGATGCTGCTCAGGCTGCTGTTGATGCTGCAAAGAACACCTCAACAGTTCCTCAGCACAGATTTTCAGGTGTGGTTGAACACGCCATTGCGCATATTGAAGAGGCCGCAGTTCACGATATGCCTGCTCAGCAGCAGCGCTGGTATGCAGTGAAAATTTTTGAAAGAGATGAAAAGGTCCTTGAAAAACTCAACCTCAGCCAAACCGTAAAATCTCATATTGAAGATGATATTCTTGCTGCAGAAAAAGAACTTGATGATGATGCAGAAAGCATCATTACAAATGAAAGATACATATATATTGCATCTGTTATCAAAAGTGCTTATAAAAAGAGAAAAGCAGGCTCTCTTACAACATCGGACAAAATTGACAAGGTTGTAACAAACCGTTTTCTTGCTCTTCCGATTTTTGCTCTTGTAATGTTTATTGTTTATTTTGTTTCTGTTACAACTGTCGGCACATGGGTAACAGACTGGACAAATGACGGTGCATTCGGTGACGGCTGGTTTATTGCTCACAGTGATGTTTATGATGAAGATGTTGCCGCTTATGCAAGTGAAAATATCTGGACAGATGAATTTGTTTCAACCGTTAACAGTGCGGCAGATGCAGGCGTTATCGGTGCAGAGGATATTCAGAGCGCAGTTGCAGATGAAGACTATGGTGCTTTTGAAGAAGCATATGGCTTTTATGCCGATTCACTCAACGAAGAGGGTTACGATATTTCTGCTGCAGCCGATTTAATGGAGGGTGAGGATATGCCTGACCCGTCAACGTATAAAGGCTGGGTTCCGGGTGTTCCTGTTCTTGTAGGAAATCTTCTTGAAAAAATAAACTGTGCAGATTGGCTCAGCGGACTTGTTCTTGACGGTATTGTGGGCGGTGTAGGTGCCGTTCTCGGATTTGTACCTCAGATGCTTGTTCTTTTCATCTTCCTTGCTTTCCTTGAAAGTTGCGGTTATATGGCTCGTATTGCCTTTATTATGGATAGAATTTTCCGCCGTTTCGGTCTCTCGGGTAAATCATTTATTCCTATGCTTATCGGCACAGGATGCGGTGTTCCGGGCATTATGGCATCACGTACAATCGAAAATGACCGCGACCGTAAAATGACGATTATGACAACAACATTTATCCCTTGCGGTGCAAAACTTCCGATTATTGCTCTTATTGCATCTGCACTCTTCGGTGGCGCAGCGTGGGTTGCTCCAAGTGCATATTTTGTTGGTGTTGCAGCAATCGTTATTTCAGGTATTATGCTTAAAAAGACAAAGATGTTTGCCGGTGATCCTGCTCCGTTCGTTATGGAACTTCCCGCTTACCACTGGCCGACTGTCGGCAATGTTCTTCGCTCAATGTGGGAACGCGGCTGGTCATTCATCAAAAAAGCAGGCACAATTATTCTCCTTTCATCAATCTTTGTTTGGGCAGGTTCTCATTTCGGAATGCTTGAAGGCGGCGGATTTGGCTTTGATGCAGAAATGGAACTTGATGCAAGTATTCTTGGTGTAATCGGCAATGCAGTTAAGTTCATCTTTGCTCCGCTTGGCTTCGGTTCAGGTTCTGAAGGTGCAAAGGCAACTATCGCAACCGTAATGGGTCTTGTTGCTAAAGAAGAAGTTGTAGGTGTATTCGGTGTGCTTGATTTTGAAGGATTAAGCAAAATTGCCGGTTATTCATTCCTCATCTTCAACCTTCTCTGCGCTCCTTGCTTTGCTGCTATCGGTGCAATAAGAAGAGAGATGAACAGTGCAAAATGGACCTGGTTTGCAATCGGTTATCAGTGTCTGTTTGCTTATGCAGTTTCACTTATCGTATATCAGTTCGGTATGCTCTTTATGGGTCAGGCAAATATCATCGGATTGATTGCTGCTGTTGCCGTTCTTGCTTTCCTTCTCTTTATGCTTTTCCGTCCTTACAAAGAAAGTAATTCTCTTAAAGAAAATGTAAGAGTTACTTCTAAAAAAAGGTAGGTGATTGCTATGATAGAGTTTTTAGCAAATAATATCGGCACAATTATTGTTCTTGCTGTTGTTGTTCTGATTGTGGCAGGTATAGTTGCCAAAATGGTTAAAGATAAAAAGAACGGTGCAAGTATGTGCGGCGGTGATTGCAGCAAATGCCACGGCTGTTCACACAGCATAGACAGTCCGGATAATAATTAATTTGGAAAATGAATAGAAAAAACCGCAGGTATCTGTTATACTGAAAACAGTACCTGCGGTTAATTTTTTGGGGAGGATGTGCAACTTGAAAAACATATTTTTTGATTTGGATGATACATTGTTTGATTTTAAAAAAGCAGAAAGCGTTGCCCTTAGCAAAACCCTTAAAGAACTTGGTGTAAAACCTACGGACAAGATAATTGCCCGTTACAGTGAACTGAATATTTCCCAGTGGAAAAGGCTTGAACTTGGCGAGATATCAAGAGCAGAAGTGAAGGTGAACCGTTATCGTCTGCTTTTTGATGAACTGGGTCTTGATTTATCTCCGAAAAAAGCCACTTCACTCTATGAAGAATATCTTAAAATAGGGCACTATTTTATTGAAAATGCAGAAAATGTTATAAAAAATCTATATAAGAAATATGATTTGTACATCGTTTCTAACGGTGCAAAAGCGGTTCAGGACAGCAGAATTGCAAGTTCGGGTATCGAAAAATATTTTAAAGGTATTTTTATTTCTGAAGTTATCGGCTGTGAAAAGCCTGCAAAAGAGTTTTTTGACTGCTGCTTTTCTCATATTGATTGTTTCAAAAAAGAAGATACGGTTATAGTAGGTGACAGCCTTTCTTCCGATATCAAAGGCGGTATCAATTCAGGTATAAAAACAATATGGTTTAACCCGAAAGAACTGCCGAATCATACGAATATCATTCCGGATTTTGAGATAAAATCACTTGAGCAGGTTGATTTAATCGTAAATAAAATATAAAATCAGTTGCGTAAAAATGAGTGTTAAATCAGTTTTCACCGATAGTTATTGACTTTTATATGTATGCATATATAATGAGAAGCAGAGGATGTGTTGAAATTGAAAAAGATATTAAGTATAACATTTAGTATGTTAATTCTATTTTCGTGTATTTCTTCGGGATTTTATACTTTTTCTGTAAATGCAGAAAGCCGTAATATAAAAAACTTTTCTGCCGGAATTAACAGTTTGATTGAAAATTATGATGATGAAGAGGAATATATTGATGATGTTATAGGTGACCGCCTTATTGTTTCAGCCAAAAGTCTTTCAGAGGATTATAATGCACTTGAAACCGTAAGCGGCTTAGGATATACTGTTTTGCAATATAATGATGACAACAGTGCGGATGAAGCCAAAAAACTTCTTGAAAGCAATGGCTATACAGTAGAATATGATATGGTATATACTTGTTTTGACGTTACATCAACAGACGAAACCTCCAACAAGTGGGCTAACGAGAGAGTTGAGTCGAAAGAAACGCTCAATGCAATCAAATCCTCCGGAAAGATACTTTCAGATGTAACGGTTGGAATAATTGATACCGGTGTTGATTATACACACGCTCTGCTTAAAGACAGAATCGATAATACAAGCCTTAATTTCAGTTCAAGCGGAAACCAAAATGATTGTATGGATGAGAAGGGGCATGGCACAATGGTTGCAGGTGTTGTTGCCCAGAATACAACAGACAACGTTAAAATCCAGCCATACAAATTAATGAATAAAAACGGTCAATGTACAAATTCACAGATTATTTCCGTATTTACGCATATTCTTAACGATAAAAATGCCCCCGATATTATAAATATGAGTTTTGGTGTAAAATCAACCACCCCAAATCTGATTTTTACCGATTTGGTGAATAAGATTATCAATAAGGGTATTGTTGCGGTAACTGCAGCGGGAAATGATAATATAACTACTGAAAAAATCTTTCCTGCAAATGTTGAAAATGTCATAAGTGTTTCTGCATCCGATATTGATAACAGAAAATGCAGTTTTTCAAATTACGGAAACAGCATTGATTTAGCGGCTCCGGGTTATAAGGTTTATACATCAAAAATGGGCGGAGGCTACAGCCTTTCCAACGGAACTTCCTTTTCTGCTCCTCTTGTTGCCGCTGCTTGTGCAACTGTTTTGATGCAGGATTCATCCCTTACAGCCAAAGCGGTAGAAAGCAAAATCAAAGCAGCCTGCATTGGTTTTGATAATACATATACAGATGTTGACTGGTGCGGAAGCGGAATACTTAACTACAGAGGACTTTTTGAAGATAATCTTATTGATTCACCTGTTTTAAACTATCAAGGCGATATATATAATTCGGAAATTGAATTAACAATGACTGCGCCTGAAAACAGTAAAATTATTTATACAACAGATTATTCGATTCCGAGTCTTACCAACGGAACTGAATATACAGACCCAATAACGATTTCGGGAAATCAGCATATTATCGCGGTTGCAACAGACGGTGAAAATCAGAGTAAGTATGTTGGTGAAACATATCAGATTGTATATACTCCGGATGACAGCGAATTTACAATTTCTTCAAACGGAAATATAACAAAATACAAAGGAAATAAAGACAGCATTACCGTGCCTGATACTGTTAACGGAATAACTGTATCGGGTGTAGACATTTCAGCATTCAAGGAAAGCAGTTTGACATATATTGAACTGCCGGAAACCGCAACCTTAATCAGACAGAATGCATTCGCTTCAAGCAGTATTTGCACTATTATTGCATCGGGAATAACAAAAGTTGACGCATATGCATTCAGAGGATGTGCAAACCTTGTTCATGTCAGTATGCCCAATGTTCTTACATGCGGCAGAGAGGTTTTTTACGGATGCACAATGCTTGACTCGGTTGATTTTAACGAAACTGTTGAGGAAATTGGTTATTTATCATTTGCCTCAACAAACTTTCAGAATGCCTGTTTTCCAAAATTAACAAACGTTTTAAATATCTTTAAAGGCAGCAATCTGTTTTCGGCAGATTTACCGAATGCTAAGCGGATTTCAGGTACATTTGATAATTGTATTAATCTTAAAACTGTAAACATACCTAATGTTACTGTAATAGGTGATGATACCTTTAATCGCTGTAAGAGTCTTACCAAAATGGACTTTTCAAAAATTCAGGTGATTGAGAATGGCGGTTTATCAGGATCGTATTTTAATGAAATTATTCTTGATAATTGTACCGAACTGGGGGCAAATGCGTTTGCGTACTGCACGGCAAAATACATAAGCATACCTGAAATTGATACGATTAACGAAGGTACATTTAATCAATGTGTTTATTTGGTATTTGCAGATATGCCGAATGTAACTACGTTTGTAAATTCTTCATCAGCAAATTATTTTTGTAATTGTTTAAATCTGGAAGAACTATATTTACCTAAATCTGCTTTTTGTCCTACAATAAATTGGGATGCTAACGGGGTAGCGACAATAGAAGACGGAGCGGTTCCTGCATTGCGTTTTATTTATGCACCTAATGCAGTTTCAGTTGAATCATCAAATTCAAAAGTTTTTCTGCAGTATTGCAAAAATCTTAGATTTGCATATCTTCCGAAAGTAACAAGTGCAAATAAAATGGCTGAAATACCAAATTCAATCTGGTATTTTACAGGTGCTATGACCAATTTACCGAATGATACAACGGGTTATGGATATACAATCGTTGCTCCCGGCAATTCATATGCACAGACATGGGCAGAAGAATACGGCCATCGTTTTGTTGATTGCAAAAACGCTTCTCTCTCTTCTGTTGAAGGCGGTAATCTGATTTATACAAGTTCATTAAATGGTTGCACATGTGAAATACCTGTATGGCTTGCAGAAGAAATGTGGAACGAATATCTTCCGATAAATTATGAAAAGGATTTTTATGAATATGGCTTTATGCTTGATGTTGTTACGGATGGCGTAATAAATGCAAAGGACTATGCATTTATTAAACATATTAATGAATAAGTTTAAATTATAGTAATAAAAAATTTCTTATTGATATTTTATAAAATATATATGTATTGTTAAAAATAACCCCTCAGTGAAAATTCACTGAGGGGTTATTTGTTATTTATGTTTATATGGTGCCGTCCCAGGTTGAAACTTCGGTAGCCTTCTTTTCCTCTTCGCTGAACCAGTGTGTGGTAACTGCTTTTGATTCTGTAAAGAATCTGTAAGCATCTTTGCCAAGACAGTGGAGATCACCGAAGAAAGACTGTTTGTGACCGCTGAACGGAATAAATCCGACAGGTACAGGGATACCAACGTTGATACCAACCTGACCGCCGTCGGTATGACGTGCAAACTCTCTTGCATAGTAACCGCTCTGTGTGTAGATAACAGAACCGTTTGCATATGGGTTGGCGTTCATAATTGCAAGACCGTCTTCAAAATCTTTGCATCTCTTAATGCAGAGAACAGGACCGAATACTTCGTCACGGCCTATTGTCATATCTTCTGTAACATTATCAAAGATTGTAGGACCTACAAAGTAGCCGTTTTCATAGCCTTCAACAACGGTATTTCTTCCGTCAAGAACAAGTGTAGCACCTTCTGCAACACCCTTGTCGATATCGGCAAGAACTTCTTTGTAGTGCTTTTCATAAGTGATAGGACCAAGTTTTGAAGTCTTATCCCATGATGGACCGCAGTTAATCTTTTCAGCCTGTTTTTTAAGTTCAGCAACAAATTTATCTGCGATTGATTCCTGAACAACACAGCATGAAAGAGCCATACATCTCTGACCGGCACAGCCGTAAGCAGAGTTGATTACACCTGCAACTGTTCTTTCAAGAGCGCAGTCTTCAAGAATAAGTGCATGGTTTTTAGCCTGACAAAGAGCCTGGCATCTTTTGCCTGCTGCAGCGGCTTTCTGATAAATTTTTAGGCCGACAGGGGTAGAACCAACAAAGGTGATACCCTTTACATCAGGATGTTCGAGAATTGTGTCAATCTCGTTTCTTGAGCATGTAACAATGTTGATTACACCGTCAGGAACGCCGGCATCTTTATAAATCTGAGCAAACATCATTGCTGTTTTTGGAGTGAGTGAAGCGGCTTTAAGAACCATTGTGTTACCTGTTGCAATACAGGTTGGTGCCATCCAGCCGAAAGGAATCATTGCAGGGAAATTTACAGGAACAATACCTGCAAACACACCCATAGGTTCACGGTACTTAACAGTGTCGTAACCTCTTGATGCATCCATAAGGCTTTCACCCATCATAAGAGACGGAGCCTGAGTAGCAAGTTCGGTTCCTTCTTTAGCCTTAAGAACATCGCCTTCTGCTTCTGCCCATACCTTACCGTTTTCTTTGGCAACGCACATTGTAAGGTCGTCCATTCTTTCCACAATGAGTTGGCGGATTTTATAAAGAATCTGTGTTCTTTTGATAGCAGGGGTGCCGCTCCATCCCGGGAATGCTGCTTTTGCTGCTTCAATAGCCTCCAAAACTTCATCATTTGTGCAGCATGGTGCCTGACCTGTAACCTCACCTGTTGACGGGTTGTGAAGGTCATACCATACATCTGTTTTTGAGTCTTTAAACTCGTTGTTTACAAAATACTGTAACTTTTCAACCGACATATATTTACCCTTCCTTATTTAAAAGAATTTTGTCTTAAAAATTATAGCACAAAGGTGTTTCAAAAATCAATATCATTTCACAATAATGTTAGACAATTCATAGAATAAAATAAAAAACTCAGCCTGATGTCTTTGCAATTCACCATTAAGGGAGTGATTTAATTTGAAACTTTCCGAACTGAAAGAAAATCAGCAGGCAATTATAGTGGATTTAAACACGAAAGAAATACAAAGAAGACTTTTTGATTTGGGATTTATGGCAGGTCAGAAAATTACCTGCACGAATATAGGTATATT
The DNA here is from genome assembly GCA_946555465.1 of uncultured Clostridia bacterium. Lineage (GTDB taxonomy): Bacteria > Bacillota > Clostridia > Oscillospirales > Acutalibacteraceae > Eubacterium_R. The sequence goes on along the minus strand of CAMNST010000015.1, from coordinate 5,996 downwards.
CGGTTCTCCTATTGCTTACAGTTTGTGCGGCTGCACGATTGCACTGCGCAAAAAAGATGCCGATGAAATAGGCGTGTCGATTTGATTTTTATTAACTATTTGTGTTCAGAAAGGCTGTGATAATTTATATGAAAAAGAAAAAAAGAGTTGTTTTGATGGGCAATCCGAATGTTGGAAAAAGCACTGTTTTCAATGAGATAACGGGTTCTCACCAGCATACGGGAAATTGGACGGGAAAAACGGTTGATGCTGCTAAGGGTGAATATTACTATAAGTTTAACAATTATGAACTTGTTGATTTACCCGGTACATACAGTCTGCTTTCTTCAAGCGAAGAGGAAAGAATAGCACGTGATTATCTTTGTTTTGAAAATTATGATTGTGTGGTATGCGTTGTCGATGCAACAAATCTTTTGCGAAATCTTAATCTTGTTCTTCAAGTACTTGAGGTTACCAATAGAGTTGTTTTGCTGATGAATTTGTCTGACGAGGCAAAAAAAAGGAATATAGATATTGATGTAAAAAAACTTTCAAAACTGCTTAAAATTCCTGTTGTTAAAGCAACTGCACGAAGCGGTAAGGGTATCAATGAACTTCTTGAACAGGTGCATTTAATATGTATTGGTGTTCTTGAAAATGAAGTGGGCGTAATGGAATATGATTATCCTGTGGAATGCGCAGTTAAAATACTTGAAAATTCACTTAAGCAAACTCTTGACTGCACGGATAAAAGGCGTTTTTTTGCACTGAGAATACTTGAAAATAACGACAGTTTTAATAAATCTTTCAAAGAAAATTTCGGCGGGGATATTTTTGATACCTGTCCGCTTTGCTGCAGTCTGAAAGCGGCAGAAAAAATTTTTGAAGATAATGATTATGATTATGAAAAATATATGAAAACGCTGACCTCCACCGTTTATGAAAAGGCTGAAAAACTTGTTAAAAAAACAGCCTGTTTTGCGCCCTCAAAAAAAGAAAAGCGTGAACAGATGCTTGATAAAATACTTCTCGGTAAATATTCGTCTATTCCGGTTATGCTCATTATTCTGGGTATCGTTTTGTGGATTACAATAGCAGGTTCAAATTATCCTTCTGAATTTCTGCGCGGTGTTTTTGATAATTTTGAAGTGTGGCTGGCCGATTCCATGCTTTCAGCAGGCGTATCTCAGACTGCAGTAAGTTTGCTTGTAAACGGTGTTTTAAGAGTTTTGCTCTGGGTTGTTGCCGTTATGCTGCCCCCCATGGCAATATTTTTCCCGATTTTTGCACTGCTTGAAGATTTCGGCGTTCTTCCGAGAATTGCATTTAATCTTGACGGTGCATTTGAATGCTGCGGTGCATGCGGTAAGCAGGCACTCACAACGTGCATGGGCTACGGCTGCAATGCTGTCGGGGTAACAGGCTGCCGTATAATTGACTCACCGCGTGAACGCCTTGTGGCAGTCATCACAAATTCTCTGACCCCCTGTAACGGCAGATTTCCTCCACCAATACTATGGCAGCTTCTATGGCTGAAAACAACAAAAACTTCGTCAAAGTAACTATAAATCCGTCAATTAATTTGTATAATCCCACCAAAATCAAAAATTTCAGAATAAGGCATAATTTAACGAGAGCTGAACTCTCAAATCTGACAGGTATCTCCATCAATGCCCTCCAGCTTTGGGAACTCGGACAAGCCACTCCGCATTATAAATATTGGAGAAAACTATTGCTGTTTATGAGGAGTTATGAAAATGGAAACTTTTGAAAAGTGTAGTTTTAGAGAGAATAAAATTATTGAAAAGTGTTAAATTAGATGTTAGGCAAATAAAAATGCAGTGCATTCGCTTTGAATGTACTGCATTTTTGCTTATAAAATATACACTTTTGAAAAATGACTTGAATTTTCAACTTTTTCAAGTTACTATTCAACAAATCTTACACTTATATATTGTGTAGTATTGCGTAGAACTGTGAGTTCTATAACAAAAAGACGGAAGTCCTTGAAATATGGGACTTCCGTTAGTTTTTGACCAGAATTTTTGACCAGAAATAGAAAATGGTCAGGCAATTAAGTTATTAAGTTTTTCAATTTGCATTTTCTTTAATTCCATAGAAGAATGAACATAGGTATTCAGTGTAACCGACACATTTGAATGTCCCATAAATTCACTTAGTGATTTTACATCCACACCGCATTCAATACATCTGGTTGCAAATGAATGTCTTAATGCGTGATAATTAATATCCTTAATTCCTGCATCTTTTAAAATCTTATGATACCTATATTCAAATGTTCTTTTATTAACAAAATTCATTTTCTCTGAAATCACATACGGTGAATTGCTGAGTTTTCTCATTTTCAAAAGTGGAATAAAAAGTTTATTATATATCGGAATATCTCTGATTGATGCATCTGTTTTTGCTGATCCGATTTCGTCATAACTTTTACCATTAGCACCTTTGACTCTGATTACAGTTGATCTGACTTTGATGATACGATTTTCAAAATCAATATCGCTCCATCGCAGAGCACAAACCTCTCCGATGCGCAGTCCTGCATAAAGAGAAATATATATTCCGAGTGTTGTAAAATCAAGATTATTCAGAATATATTGCTCAAGTAAATTTAGTTCTGCACCTGATAAAACCTGTAATTCATGCTTTGTTTGTTTCGGTAAATGAATATCCAAATTCAGCATAAAAATAAACCGTTCTTTTATACCGAGTTCTAAGGCAGATTTCATAATAATTGCCATAGTTCGGACGTAAGAATTTGACAAACTCTTAATTTTACTGTCAATAAATTTATTAATTATTGCCGATGAAATTTTATTGAGTTTAACCTTTCCCAATTCAGGTACAATATGTTTTCCAATAAGAAATTCATACTTATCCTGCGTGGTTTGCTTGTTTTTAGGACTATTGAATTCAAGCCAGTAATAGAGCAAATCTGCGAAAGTATTTACTGTGGTCGACTTTTGAAGATTTGAATTATTGCTTTTAGCAATCTCCAGTTTTCGCCTGACCTCTGAATAAGTCTTACTGTAAACCGATTTATATATTGCTTTCCCATTTTCATTATAGGAAGAAATATATCTGCCCTCCCATCTGCCATCCTTTCTTTTAAAAATGTTTTCGCCATGTCTTGGCATATATTTCACACTCCTTTATGTAATATCCGTTGAAATGGCGACCACATTTTTGACCAGAAATAACTATGTAGTCTTGTCAGTATTCAATATTTTGTCAATTTATTACCGAATTGTTACTAAAAAATGACTAAGCCTTATTGACATATTATACAAATATATGATAAAATACGACAGAATAGAGAGAAATTGTGTGCGTTTAGAACTCACAGTTCTACGAAATATATAATTTTTTTTGTTAGGTGGATATATCTTGAGAAATAGTAAAGAGCAATATATACCGGATACTGTACTTTTATCAAGCGAGGTTGTATCAGATAGTGGTGCAACTCAATTGATGGATAGTTCAACGAATGATGAAGGCACAACAATTTTATCTGGAAATGTCAGGGTTGAAATAATTTGCACACGGACGAATCAAACAGTTAATATGACGGGGAGTTCTTTTAAAATTGGTAGTGCAAAAGCAGCTAATTTTTGTATTAAAGATAATTCGACGATTAGCAGAATCCATGCAGTGATAGAGCTTGGAGATGATGGTTGCTTTTATATTATGGATAATAATTCGTCGAATAATTCATATTTTGAGGGAGTGCAGGCAATTCCCAATACAAGATATCGGTTGTTTTCCGGTAGTAGATTCGTTCTTTCAAATGAAGAATTTATATTTAATATAAGGTAAAGGTGTTAATATGCATTTTTTAACTGCAATTCACAGCGATATAGGCACTGTGAAAAAAGTTAATCAGGATAGTTTATGTTTAAAGGTAGCACAATCCACAGCCGGAGAAGTAGTGTTGGCGATTGTTTGTGACGGACTTGGCGGTCTTTCCAAAGGTGAACTTGCAAGCAAAACGGTAATCAAGTATTTTTCTTCTTGGTTTGAAAATGTATTACCGCAAAGATTGCAGGATGGAATAGTTTTTAAAGATATAGCCAATGAATGGAAAAAGAATATTATATATTTGAATGAAAAAATGGCTGGATATGGTGAAAAGCATAATGTTCAATTAGGCACTACAATTGTTGCTGTACTTTGTGTGAATGACCATATGATGGTATGCAATGTTGGTGACTCAAGGTGTTATTATTTTCAAGATGATATTAAACAAATAACTAAAGATCATACTGTTGTTGAAAAAGAAATACAAGAAGGTAAATTGACAGTAGAACAAGCAAAAAATGATCCTCGTAAAAGCACGCTTTTGCAATGTATTGGTGCTTCGCCTGCAGTTAAACCGGATTTTTTTGAAATGGATTTACACTCAGGCATGGTTTTATTACTATGCTCAGATGGTTTCAGACATGAAGTATTACCGAAAGAATTATTAGGTGTTTTAAAATCTTCAGTATTACTTGATGAAACAATAATGAAAACTACGCTGATTGATTTAACTGAACTTAATAAGCAAAGAGGAGAAAAAGATAATATTTCATCAATTTTAATTAAAGCAGTATAACGGAGAAGGCTATGACAAAACCGGGAACAATTTTAGAAGGAAAATATGAAATCCTTAAAGAGATAGGCAGAGGAGGAATGTCCTATGTTTATCTCGCTACGGATACCAGATTAAATAAGCAATGGGCAGTTAAAGAGGTTAAGAAAAACGCTAATAATCAACAAAATCAATTGGTTGTTCAAAGCTTAATGACAGAAGCCAATTTAATGAAAAAACTTAATCATCCGTCCTTTCCGAGAATAGTTGATATTCTTGAAAAAGGGAATACGATCTATGTTGTAATGGACTATGTTGAAGGTGAATCTTTGGAAAGCACAGTAAAACTTTCGGGCAGACAGTCAGAAGATGATGTTATTGATTGGGCCATTCAGTTATGCAATGCGCTTGAATATTTGCATACGAGAAAACCAGCTATTGTTCACAGGGATATTAAACCGGCAAATATTATCTGTCAGCCGGAACCGATAAATAGCATTAAGGTATTAGATCTCGGTATTGCAAAAGAACTTGTTGAAAAAGATGCAGAAGGTACAAAATGCATTGGTACTCCCGGTTATGCTTCGCCTGAACAATCTATTCCGGGAATGAAGTTAGATGGTAGATCGGACATATATAGTATTGGTGCTACTATGCATCATTTACTTACAGGAATGGACCCGAGACGTAATGTAGGTTTTAAAAGGTTAAGGCTTGTTACCGGAAAGGTTTCCAAAAAAACCGAAGGCTTGGAATATATAATTGAAAAATGTTTAAAACAAGATGCTAATTTGCGTTATCAAAGTTGCGCTGAATTGAGATATGATCTTGAAAACGTTGAAAAGCTAACAAATGATTATCGTTTGATGTTAAAAAAGAAGATCGCTGCTTTCACTTCATTTATATCATTATCTTTAGTTTTTGCAATTTTATGCGGAACATTTTCATTTATATTCAATAACAGAAAGGCTGATACTATTGACAGCTATTTAACGGATATTAGTTATACATATTCATCACTCATGAATGGAAATGATGATTATATCAGTATTGCTGAAGATTTAAATTCAATTGAAGATAATGTTGATAAAATCAAGATGCTGACTAATGAACGTTATACTGATGCAAACTCATTTGCGGCTTATTCTGTATACATATATTCACTAAATAACAAGTATAATTTATCAACTTTAAATACCGGTGATGAAGGACAGTCAGATTGTTTTAATTCCTATAATACGTTTAAGGAAGATGCAACGGAGTTTTCAAAGTATTTAACACAGATTGATAATGGCAATATCGCAGTTTATGCTTCTACATTAAATGCATTATCATTTATTTTTGACGATTCTCAGGATACTAAAAAAGCTAAAACTATTTTGGATAATATTAAAACACGTGGTTATGTAAATTTAGTGGAGAAAAA
>CAMNST010000014.1 GCA_946555465.1 uncultured Clostridia bacterium | reverse complement strand
TCAACAACTTCCAGACTGCCGTTTAATTTGACGGCTCCGATTTCAATTATCTCATTTATACCCGTTTTATGTTTATAGTTATAATAATTATTCCACTCAAGGTCAAAAATTATATAGTTCATACTTCTCCGAAAACATCCAACATTTTACATCACTTTTTATAAAAAAATTAACCTTGCCGAAATGCAAGGTTAATTCTTACAATTTTTAATCAGACAAAAAGGAATACAAGGAATGCTGCAAGCACAATAACAAAAAATCCAACAATCAACCATTTTGTAATTTTTTCAAGTTTTGCTTCAACTGTTCTTCCTTTTGATTTGCCGAGGAATGTTTCAGCGCCGCCGGCAATCGCACCGGAAAGATTCTGTGAACGACCTTCCTGCATAAGAACTATAACAGTTATAATAATAGAAGCAAGAATCAATACTGCACCGAACACATAATGATACCAAGACATACTTATTTCTCCCTTTAATATAAATTACTAATGGATTATATCATAATACAACAAATAATGCAAGAACTTTTTTATTTATTAAAAAGTTATTTGCTCTGCAACATCACTTTCTCCCGGTACTGCCCCTGCAGCAGGAAGATTTTTGGCCCTGAAACGCCATGCTTTTTCAAATTCACCTTCTTTATAAAGATGAAGAGATGTTACTTTCTGGGTCTTTTTAAGTTTCATTGCCGCAATACCCTGTGTATCTTTTGTTGTTTTCGGCAGAATTGCTGCAGTATTAACAAGCAGCATTTTTCCGCCGGATGAACAAAGAACAAGATCTGTATCTTCTTTGATATATATAGCCTGGGCAAGCGGTGATTTTGACGAATATGCGTTTATGAGTTTTTTGCGGTTGGTTTTAGTCTGATAAGCAGAAACATCAACTTTGGCAAGTTTACCGTTTTCAAAAACAAAAATCATATATCCTGTATATTCACTGAGCACCGCCATATAAATAACTTTTTCGTTTTCAGCCATTTCAAGTTTTGAGGCAACATATTCGCCGAGTGCAGATGCCTTTGTATCTGCAAAATCATCTGCTTTTGATTTATAAACCTGATGTTCATTTGTGAAGAATAGAAGTTCATCTTTATTTGAACACTCAATTTCAGGCAGCATTTTGTCGCCCTCTTTAAGTTTCTGTTCTCCGCTCATACGAAGATTGGCTGTTTTTATCTTTTTAAGATAACCGTGTTCCGAAAGAAAAAGTGTAACCGGATAATCAGGAATTTCAACTTCTTCATCAACATTTATCTCATTAATTTCATAGAGTACCTGACTTTTTCTGCCGCGGTCATATTTCTTTGTAACATTCTCAAGTTCAGATATAATGATTTTTTTCATTTTATTCTTGCTTGAAAGAATTGCCTCCAGTTCGGCAATATCACTTTCAAGTTGTTCAATATCCTTGATGCGCTTAAGAATATATTCGCGGTTAAGATGACGAAGTTTGATTTCGGCAACATATTCAGCCTGAATTTCGTCAATACCAAAACCAATCATGAGATTTGGAACAACTTCATTTTCACTTTCGGTTTCGCGAACAATTTTAATAGCCTTATCAATATCGAGAAGAATTTTTGAAAGACCTTTAAGAAGATGAAGTTGCTTTCTCTTTTTATCAAGATTAAAAGTAATCCTTCTTCTGATGCACTCAAGACGGAAATCAATCCACTCAAGAAGAATACTCTTAACACCGAGAACCATAGGTCTGCCCTTGATAAGCACATTAAAATTACAACTGAAGGAATCCTGCAGCGGAGTCATCTTATAAAGTTTTGCCATAAACTTATCAGCATCCACTCCGCGTTTTAAATCTATTGTAATTTTCAGACCCGAAAGGTCTGTTTCATCTCGTATATCACTTATCTCTTTAATTTTGTTGGATTTAACAAGTTCAATTATTTTATCAATAATTGCTTCCGAGGTAGTTGTGGGCGGAATTTCCGTAACATCAATACAGTTATATTTTTTATCATAAGTATATTTTGCCCGAACCTTCACGGAACCTCGGCCGGTTTCATAAATCTTATCAAGTTCGGCTTTATCATAAATTATAAATCCACCGCCGACAAAATCAGGGGCAATAAGAGTATCACTTATAATATGATCCGGATTTTTCATAAGCGCAGCGGTTGTTTCGCATATTTCTTTAAGATTGAATGATGCGATTGATGAAGCCATACCTGCAGCGATACCTGTTGTTACATTGCAGAGAACGGAAGGGAAAGTTACCGGCAGAAGAGTCGGCTCTTTCATGGTATTATCATAGTTATCAACAAAATCAACCGTATCTGATTTTATGTCGTCAAACAATTCATGACAAATAGGCGCCAGTTTTGCTTCTGTATAACGAGAGGCGGCATACATCATATTTTTGCTGTATGCTTTACCGAAGTTACCCTTTGATTCAACAAAAGGATAAAGCAGACTTTCATTACCACGTGAAAGACGCACCATTGTTTCATATATTGCAGCATCACCGTGCGGATTTAATTGCATCGTTCTGCCAACAATATTTGCACTCTTTATTGTTCCGCCCTGAAGAAGCCCCATATTATACATAGTATAAAGGAGTTTTCTGTGAGACGGTTTCAGACCGTCAATCTCAGGAATTGCACGCGAAAGAATAACGCTCATAGCATACGGCATAAAATTTCCGGTCAGAGTGTTTGTGATAACCTCATCCTGAACCTGACCCGCACCTTTGATATGAACATTCTCGGAAAGAGAATTATTTTTATTATTTGAATCTTCTTTTTTTCTTTTAGCCAAAATAATTCCCTCCTTAACTTACGTCTGCGGCATCAAGATAAAGATGACCGTAATCGGCAATGTATTCCTTACGGCCCTCAAGATTATCCCCGAGAAGCAAATCAAATATCTGAGATGTTTTTTCCGCATCGTCAGGCGTTACCTTAATAAGTCTTCTTGTTGCCGGATTCATAGTTGTCAGCGCCATCATTTCGGCCTCATTTTCACCAAGACCTTTTGAACGCTGAACCGTATATTTTTCATCGCCGATTTCTTTTTTTATTTCGTCCATCTCAACTTCATTATAGGCAAAATAAGTCTGATCTTTGCAGGTTACTTCATACAGCGGTGATTCGGCAATATAAACTTTGCCTGCTTCAATAAGTTTCGGCATAAGTCGGTATATCATTGTTAAAATAAGAGTTCTTATATGGAAACCGTCGACATCGGCATCCGTACAGATAAGAACCTTTGACCAGCGCAGATTATCCATATCAAACACCGACAAATCTTTTGCTGCTTTGCTTTTAACTTCAACTCCGCAGCCGAGAACTTTTATCAAATCTGTAATAATTTCACTCTTGAATATTTTGTCGTAATCTGATTTTAAACAATTCAGAATTTTACCTCTTACAGGTATTATTGCCTGAAAGTTTGCATCTCTTGCCTGTTTGCAGGCACCGAGAGCAGAATCACCCTCTACTATAAACACTTCACGTTCATTTACATCTTTTGAACGGCAGTCAACAAACTTCTGAATACGGTTTGTCATATCCATTTTTGACTGGAGTGAAGTTTTAAGTGTTTTACGTGTATTTTCCGCCTTAACTCTTGCACGCATATTAATAAGAATCTGATTGGCTATTTTTTCGGCATCCATCTTATTTTCAATAAAATACACTTCAAGTTGTTTGCGGAAGAAATCCGTCATAGCATCCTGAATAAACTTATTTGTAATTGCCTTTTTCGTCTGGTTTTCATACGAAGTCTGCGTTGAGAAAGACGATACAACAAAAATGATACAGTCTTCAACATCCTGAATGTTTATCTGACCGTCGCTTTTTGAATATTTATTATTTGCTTTAAGATAAGCATTAATCTGATTTGTAAATGCACTTTTAAACGCTTTTTCAGGAGCACCGCCGTGTTCAAGAAAACTTGAGTTGTGGAAATATTCTTTTAACTGTGTTTTTAAAGAAAAACACAGTGCCGATTTTATTTTAAGTTTATAATCGGGTAAATCTTCACGGTCTCTTCCCTTTCGTTCGCATTCCCAGTACTGAACATTTGTCATGGCACTGTCGCCTGCAAGTTCTTTTACATAATCGGATATACCGTCATTATAACGGTATTCATATGTGTCAAACTTTGATGCATTTATCTGATTTCTGAGAATAAACTGAACACCGTCATTAACAATAGCCTGTCTTTTTATCGTGTCCATATAATATTCAAGCGGAATATTAATATCGGTAAAAACATCAAGATCCGGCTTCCATCTTATTCTTGTACCGGTTTCTTTTTTCTTCCACTCTTCTTTCTGAAGTCCGCCGATATTTTCTCCCTTTTCAAAATGAAGGGTATATTTATATCCGTTTGAATGAACTTCGGCATCCATATATTCGGAAGCATACTGGGTAGCACAAAGGCCAAGTCCGTTAAGACCGAGAGAAAACTCATAATTTTCACCGTCATTATCATACTTGCCGCCTGCATACATCTCACAGAAAAGAAGTTCCCAGTTATATTTTTCTTCATTCTTATTATAATCAACAGGTATACCGCGTCCGAAATCCTGAACCTCAACCGAACCGTCAAGAAAACGAGTTACAACAATTTTGCTGCCGAACCCCTCTCTTGCCTCATCTATAGAGTTAGACATTATTTCAAATACCGAGTGCTGACAGCCCTCAAGACCATCTGATCCGAAAATAACCGCGGGCCTTTTTCTTACCCTGTCGGCACCTTTCAAAGATTTGATGCTTTCGTTACCGTACTCTTTTTTCTTTGCCAAATTTATCCCTCCGAACTGAAGTTCACATTCCGATTTATCTTACTATATCTTGTGTAAAAAGTCAAGAAATCAAAATAAAAGCGGTAGTATTAGTAAAACTACCGCAATTAATTTATTTTGTTTATTCAGCAGAATTGTCAGAATCTGTTGTATCTTCAGATATTTCCTGAACCGAATCAGTGCTTTCTGCTTCCGTTTTTTCATCTGCTGATTTTTCATCAGCCTTTTCACTTGAAATGATTTCTTTTTTTTCTTCAATATAACCCTTTTCAATAAGGTCTCTGAATTCATCTTTATCAAGTTTTTCTCTTTCCATAAGAGTATTTGCAACAAGTTCAAGTTTATCCATATGCTCTTTAAGAATATCCTCGGTTCTCTTGTAAGCGTCATTAATGAGTCTTGACACTTCCTCGTCAATTCTTCCGGCAGTCTCTTCGGAATAGTTTTTGATATGGCCATAGTCTCTGCCGATAAATACTTCCTGATTATCTCCGCCGTAATTAATCGGTCCGAGAGTTTCGCTCATACCGTATTTTGTTACCATTTCTCTTGCAACAGTTGATACTCTTTGAATATCATTTGAAGCACCTGTTGAAATATCGCCCATTGTAAGGGCTTCGGCAACCCTTCCGCCGAGAAGAACAACAAGTTCATCAAGCATTTCAAGGCGTGAATGATAACTCTTGTCTTCATTAGGAAGGCTCATTGTATAGCCGCCTGCCATACCGCGCGGGATAATGCTTATTTCATGAACATCATCCTGGGTATCAAGATAATAGGTTGCAATAGCATGACCGGCCTCGTGGAAAGAAGTCAGTTTTACTTCTTTTTCAGACATTTTATGGGATTTCTTTTCCGTACCCATAATAACCTTTAACATTGCATCCTGAATTTCCTGTCTTGTAATGGCCTTATATTTTCTTCTTGCAGCAAGAAGCGCTGCCTCATTCATAAGATTTTCAAGATCGGCACCCACAAAACCGATTGTTCCCTTTGCAACATCTTTTAAATCAACATCGGGTCCAAGTGGTTTATTTTTGGAGTGAACTTTAAGAATTTCTTCTCTGCCTTTTGTATCCGGTCTTCCTACTGTTACCTGACGGTCAAATCTGCCCGGTCTTAAAAGAGCAGGGTCAAGAACATCGGGACGGTTTGTGGCAGCAATGATAATAACACCTTCGTTAGCACCAAAACCATCCATTTCAACAAGAAGTTGGTTAAGAGTCTGTTCACGTTCGTCATGACCGTTACCCATGCCGGCACCTCTCTGACGGCCTACTGCATCAATTTCGTCAATAAAGATAATTGCAGGAGATTTTTTCTTTGCCTGGTCAAAAAGGTCACGAACACGCGATGCACCGACACCTACATACATTTCAACAAAGTCTGAACCTGAAATTGAAAGAAACGGCACACCTGCCTCACCTGCAACTGCACGGGCAAGAAGGGTTTTACCTGTACCCGGAGGACCCACAAGAAGAACACCCTTTGGTATTCTTGCGCCAAGTTGGGTAAATCTGTCGGAGTCCTTAAGGAATTCAACAATTTCTTCCAACTCTTCCTTTTCCTCGTCACAGCCTGCAACATCTTTAAAAGTGGTTTTTCTTTTCTCATCGTCAACAAGGTTTTTGGTTCTTATTTTGCCGAAACTGAGGGTTCTGTTTGTTTCATTATTCATTTCCTTACTCATTCGTCTGAAACCGAAAACGGCAAGAAGAATTATGGAAATAAGCATAAGGGCGCTCGGAAGCATGCTGATAAACACAGCATTTGACGTTCCCGCCTTATAGTCATAGACAATGGGAGCATCTTCATTCTGAGAATTATACTCATCCACACTGTCTCTTATGTCTTCAAGAAAATAACTCACACTCGGAACATCATAAACCTGTTCGTCATCAGGTTTTTCAAAAGTTTTATAAACAAGTTTTCCTTTTGAAAGATCAAGTGTAAATTCTTTAACTTCATAGTTTTCAAACATACTTACAACTTCGGAATACTTCAGTTCATCCTTAGCCTGCTGATTTGTCATAAAGACGATTGCACCAATAAGCGCAATGGGAATCAATACATACCATATTATTGATTTCCAGTTCTTTGCCATATTTTCCATTTATCAGTCCTCCGTGCAAAGTTTGATTGACAATATATTTTTTGTTGTGCGGTCTACACAAACACGTTCGTCAACACAGTAGCCCGCAACACCTATAACACCCTTATCATCATAAAAAACTGCTGTTGAATCACGCTTTTCCTGAGGAATTTTCAGTTCATTAAAAAGTTTTTTCAGCGTTTTTCTGCAATTTCTTCCTGCAGGTCTTATGGTATCACCGGGATTTCTCGATTTTACTGCAACTTTTCCAATAATTTTATCACAGTCGCAATAAAAATCAACTGAATTATCATTAAATTCAGAAATATTTAAAATTTTTGAAACAAAAGAGAAATTATTTTTCTGCTTTGAAAAATCTGCAAGACGCAGATTTTCTTTATCCGATACTGCAAAATAACTGCCTTTAATCTGAATTTTGCCGCATTTGTTCATTAGCATAACAATTTCACCAAGATGAAATTTGTCAATTTCTATACCGTTTTCATAAAAATATTTTTTTATTACGCGTTTAGAAACAGCAATATCGAATTTTCTCAATTTTGAGAGAAGTATTTTATTGTCTTTTACAGTTTCACCAAAAGCACAATTCACAGCATTTTCAATAAAATGATTATCTTCATTTGCACTTTCTATAAAACTGTTAATATTATTTTCAAAAGCACCATTTAATTTAATAAAATCAGGTATAATTACATTTCTGATATAATTTCTGCTGTATTCATTTGAACTGTTGGTGCTGTCATATCTGTACTCAATTAAGTTCTCATTACAGTAATTTCGTATATCATCCGAAGGAATTTCAATAAGAGGCCTTATAATTTTTCCTCTTACCGCAGGAATTGAACACGCGCCTTTAAGCCCCGTTCCTCTGCTGAGTCTGAACAAAGCAGTTTCAACATTATCTGAAAGATTATGTGCCGTTGCAATCTTATCACAGGAAATACTGTTAAAAAATTCGTATCTCCGTTTTCTTGAATATTCCTCAACACTCATTTTGGCTTCGAGAGATTCATTAACGGCATCAATATGCAGTTGATGATATTCAAGAGAATTTTTTTTGCAGAAATCCTTTACAAAATTTGCATCGTCAAGTGAAGCCTGCCCTCTTATTCCGTGTTCAACATGGGCAACGCACAGGGTTAAATCAAAACGTTCTTTGGCATAAAGCAGATAATTTATAAGCAGCATTGAATCTGCACCGCCTGAAACAGCGGCCAGCACCCTGTCACCCTTTGAAAGCATATTAAACTTTTTAACGGTTTTATCAATTCTGTTATTCATAATGAGATTTATCAATGGCTCTGAATCTTGTAAATTCTTTATCAAATGTCATTTCAACAGAGCCTGTTGCGCCGTGACGGTTTTTAGCAATAATCAGTTCTGTTTTGTTTGCATCAATATCATCCTGTTTATCTTCGGAAACATCATTTCTGTAATAATCTTCACGATAAAGAAAAAGAACAATATCTGCATCCTGTTCAATAGAACCGGATTCACGCAAATCCGCAAGTTGCGGTTTATGATTCTTTCCGTGGCCCTCGGTTGCACGTGACAACTGGGCACAGCATATTACGGGAATATTCAAATCTTTTGCCATCATTTTAAGATTTCGTGTTATTTCAGAAACTTCCTGAACACGGTTTTCTTTTTTCGTTGCAGAAGTTATCAGACCGAGATAGTCGATAAGAATACAGTCGACATTTTTCATTCTGCGCACTCTTGATTTTATTTCAGGAACCGTAATTGAAGATGTATCATCAAGATAAAGTTCAACATCATTGAACTGCCCTGCCGCATTACCGAGTCTTACCCATTCATCATTCGTAAGTTCGCCGGTTTTGAGTTTCTGAGATTCAACACCTGCCTGGGCAGACAGGAGTCTTTCAGCAAGTTGTTCCTTCGTCATTTCAAGGCTGAAAAAGACGCACTTTTTTCTTGCATTCATTGTTATATTCTGTGCAAGATTGAGTGCAAAACTCGTTTTACCCATAGCAGGACGGGCACCGATAAGAATAAAATCTGATTTATTCAAACCTGTAAGGTATTTATCAAGTATGCCGAAACCTGTCGGAATACCTTTATACTGATCTTTGTTTTCGCCTGTAATCAGAGCAAGTTTGTTATATACATCATTAACAATGATTTCGCTGACTTTTGTCGGACCGTTTTTTTCTTTGCCCTGGCGAACTTCATAAATCATCTGCTCGGCATGGTCAAGAAGGGCCGAGGCTTCGGTTTCACCTGAAGTTGCCTTATCTATAATATTATTGGATATATCTACAAGACGGCGCAGATAATATTGCTCTTTAACTATTTTAATATAGTATTCTATATTGGCAGTTGAAGGTACAGCCTGCGCAAGTTGAACAAGGTAATCTCTTCCGCCTGCCGAGTCATAATGCCCCTCTTTTGTCAGAGTATCGGCAATAATAACAGGGTCAATCGCCTTTGAAGAGGAATACATCAACATCATTGCACTGAAAATTGATCGATGCTGAGGAAGGAAAAAACTGTCTGCATTCAGTTCTGCAACAACATCTTCCATACAATCTGAATCTATAAGAACCGAACCGAGAACAGACTGTTCCGCTTCAAGATTAAAAGGCACAGCACCTGCTGATAAATTTGTTCCAGCCATAATAAAGCGGGATAAAATAACCAATCTGATTAATAGATTATTTTATCTTTCCTTTCATAAAAATTAATCTTTAGAATTTATGCTTCGGAAACCTGAACAAAAATATTTGCAGTAATTCCCTGATAAACTTTTATTTCAGCCTGAACTGTTCCGAAGGCTTTCATATCAGCCATAACAATTTTTCTTTTGTCTATATCAAGGCCAAGATCCTCTTTAATCTGTTTTGCAACATCTTTTGATGTTACCGAACCAAAGAGTTTTCCGTTAGCGCCTGCTTTTGCTTTCAGTTTAAAGGTTTTTCCGCTGAGTTTGTCAGCAACTTCCTGAGCAGCCTTAATCTCTTCTGCCTTATGAAATTTTTTGGCAGATTCCTTATTATTGAATTCATTCATTGCTGATGCATTTGCCTCAATGGCAAGACCTTTCGGAAAAAGAAAATTTCTTGCATATCCGTCTGAAGCATTTACAAGGTCGCCCTTTTTGCCAAGGCTTTTTACATCTTGTTTAAGAATTACTTTCATTGCGATTTCTCCTGTTTTCTTCTTAAATTATATTTCCATTAAAATTGGAAGTATCATGGGTTTGCGTTTGGTTTTTTCATACATAAGTTTTGAAACTTCTTCACGAAGTCTGGATTTTACACTGTTCCAGTCATTATACCGGCTGTCATAACATTCTTTTATAACCCTGCATGCCGTATTCTGTGCAGTTTTCATAAGACCCTCATTTTCTTTTACATAAACAAATCCGCGTGATACAATATCAGGACCGCTGACAACATATCCGCTTGAACTGTCAATCGTTGCGACAACAATTATTATGCCGTCCTCCGAAAGATGCTTACGGTCATTGAGAACAATGTTTCCGACATCACCCACACCGATACCGTCAACATAAATTTCACCGGCAGGAACAGGTTCCAGTTTTTTTATTTGATTTCGGGTAAGTTCTATTTTATCACCGATATTTCCGATAAAAATATTTTCCTCGTTTATTCCCATGGCAACAGCAAGTGCAGCATGCTTCTGCAGATGCTTCTGCTCACCGTGAACAGGAATAAAATATTTAGGTTTAACCAGACCCATTATGAGTTTTAACTCTTCCTGGCAGGCGTGACCCGATACGTGAACATCATACATTTTTTCATATATAACTTCCACATTGCGTTTCATTAGTTCATTAACTACATTACCGACCATTTTTTCATTTCCCGGAATCGGGGTTGCCGAAATAATAACATAGTCATTTGGTGTAAGATTAACTTTCCTGTGTTCGCCGAATGCCATTTTCGTCAGGGCAGACATCGGTTCACCCTGCGAGCCTGTTGTTATTATAACAAGTTTTTCATCAGGATAGTTTTTAATCAAATTAATATCTATAAGAATACCCTTTGGAATATTGAGATAACCGAGTTCTGAACCGACATTAACAAGATTTTCAAGACTGCGTCCGATTACGGCAACCTTTCTGCCGCGCGACTGTGCAACATCAATAATCTGCTGCACACGGTGAATATTTGAAGCAAATGTTGCAACAACAATTCTTTTGTTTTTAGCCCTTCTGAAAAGCATTTCAAAAGATTCGCCGACCGATTTTTCGCTTTGCGTATACCCCGGTCTTTCAGCATTTGTGGAATCTGAAAGAAGAGCAAGCACCCCTTTTTTTCCGAGTTCGGCAAATCGCGCAAGGTCAATCATTTCGCCGTCAACAGGGGTTGTATCAATTTTAAAGTCACCTGTCTGCACAATTATACCTGACGGTGTTCTTACTGCTATGGCGATTGCATCGGGAATTGAATGATTAACATGAATAAATTCAACATTGAACTTTCCGAGCGTAATATTATCCCCCGGTTTAACTTCAACGAGTTTTGCTCTTTTCAAAAGATTGTGTTCTTCAAACTTACCTTTGATAAGTCCGATTGTAAGTTTTGTTGAATAAATAGGAACATTGATTTTTTTCAATAAATATGCAAGTCCGCCAATATGATCTTCGTGACCGTGTGTAATGATAATGCCCTTAATTTTATCTGCATTGCTTTCAACATAAGTAAAATCCGGTATAACAATATCTACACCGGGCAAATCAGAATTAGGAAAAGCAAGACCGCAGTCAACAATAAACATGTCACCGCCGTATTCATAAAGGGTCATATTTTTTCCGATTTCATTCATACCGCCCAAAAAGGCAATACGAACAGACTCCTTAGCCTTATGCTGCTGAAGAGTTTTGTTTTTAGGCGTTTTGCGGTAAGTTACATAACGCTTTTTGGAATTCCGTTTTCCATAGGCGTTCTTACCGTTTTGCCTATCTTGATTTGACATAAATTTCCTCCGTTTTAATTATTATTTTTTCCGAACATATAAATTGTTTATATAATAAGGCAAAATTTAACTGTTGTCAAGTCGTACCTATATATTGATTATTACCACTTTTAATGGTAAAATATGTTTAAATTAAAAAAGTTTTAGAGGTTTTCAGATGAAACAGATTGAAATATACACCGACGGTGCCTGCAGCGGAAATCCCGGCAAAGGCGGCTGGGGTGCAATACTCGTGTATAAAGGCAAGGAAAAAGAAATCTGCGGCGGTGAGGCAGAAACCACAAATAACAGAATGGAATTGACCGCCGTTATTGAGGCACTTTCCCAGTTAAAAGAACCCTGCGAAGTTCTTGTTACCACAGATTCAAAATATGTATGTGATGCTGTTGAAAAAAAATGGGTTTATTCATGGCAGAAAAACGGTTGGAAAAAGGCAGACAAAAAGCCTGCCCTCAATGTTGATTTATGGATGAAACTGCTGCCGCTTCTTGAAGAACATAATGTAACTTTCAAATGGGTAAAAGGTCATAACGGCCACCCTTATAACGAACGCTGCGACGAACTTGCAGTTCATTTTTATCTAAATATGTAACAAAATATATCGGCTGTTATAAAAGGCTTTGTTTATAAATAAAACCTATTCCCACACCAAGTTCACCTCCGCCCTGCATAAATGCCTTTGCATTTCTCTGCAGGGTGGTTTTTTCGGGATAATTTTCTTTTTCAGCCTGTCTCCTGCCGAATATACGCTCAATCGCCTGACTTTCATTATTTACCGAATACGCAACATCAAACAGCGCTGAAAACTGAAGAATATTGCAGGAAGGCTCCATAAACTGCCAATTTTCTCCATACAAAAGCCAACTTTCGCTGAAGAAAAAATTGTACTTAAAATCGGGAAAATACTTATCAAAAAATGCCACAGCATCTTTCAGAGATCTGACACAATCCGAATAAACCAGTTTTTCACCCTGAGGGATATGAACATAAAGAACGTTTTCGCCATACCGAAACGGCAGTTTTGAATAACGAAGGGTTCTGCTTTTGCATTTAAACATCTGATACTGAAGTCTGCCTATTCTGAACAACTCACCATTAATATGATTTTTTATCCAGTTATAATTTGCAAGCCCTTTATTATCATTATTTTCACACCATATACGAATATCATCAAGCGTATCCGCAAGTGTTTTTTCGCTGATGCCTTTTTCGTTATAAAATGCTCTTGTTTTTTCAGCACATTCAAGAATAACAGCAAGACGCATTAAATCACTTTTATTTTTCAGGCAGGAAAACTTTCCTTTGCTGCATTTCCTTGCCAGTGATAAAACAACTGCCTCTTCGTTTCGGAAGAGGTCAGTTACTTTTCTTTTTAAATCTTCATCAAGATTGATGTCATTCATTAAATCAGTCATAAATCAGTTTTCCGTATTATTCTGGGCAGAAGTTGAAGGAGCGGACGTTGAAGTTGATGGCGCCGCAGTTGACGAGGAAGCGGGGGCTGTGCTCTTTGGTGCAGTGGTTTCGTACTGAGAGATAAGACCCGAAGAAACAATATGGGTTATATCATAATCAATATTATATTTTGACAGTATGGAAAGAACCTCAAAATTAAGAAAATCGCTGTCTGCCTTTTCGTCCTGAACAACAAATTTTGTTCCGGCATTAAGATATTTTACCTGGCGTTCAAGATCTTTTATTCCGCCGAGTTCTTCGCCTTCAAAGAAAATATAAGTTCCTTTTACTGTGATAATGCCTTCAAATTCGTTAACCGGACTGGTTGTATATGATTTCTGAGTTGTGGTGGTTGTTTCTTTTTCGCCTATCGGAATAACACCGCTGTAAACCAACGCACAAATAACACCCACTATTACTGCTGCAAACAGCAAAAACAGCGGAAAACGATTTCTCTTTTTGGTCTTTTTAAAACGGTGACGTTCAAGAGTGGGAACATCATCTGCCTCCTCATCGGTATGCGTGGCACTCATGCTTACCTCAGACGCAGTTTCCTGATAAGACGCATCACTTTTTTTGTGAACAACCAAGGGGCTGTCCAGTTTCTCTTCTTTTATTTCATCAGACATATATGTACCTCAAAATTATTGTTTTATTAAATGCAAACTAATTTTAACACATATTGTTTCATTTTTCAATAAGTATTGAATTTCATAAATAAAAATGATATACTTGTTGTTAATATAGAAAATACTGTAAAAACTAAGATTATGTTCATCCTCGGAGGTAAATATGAAAATACTGGCTTTTGATATTGGCGGAACCAATATAAAATACGCACTTTGCAACGAAAATTTTGTTATTACAGACAAACACACCATACCTACAGAAGCACATAAGGGCGGACAACATCTTGTTAAAAAGGTAATATCAATAATTGAAGAATATGATCATATTGACAGAGTAGCAATCTCAACTGCAGGTCAGGTTGACAGTAAAAACGGTATCGTTGTTTACTCTACAGGCAATATTCCGTATTATACCGGAATGATGGTAAAAAAAATTATTGAAAATAAAACGGGAATACCGACTTTTGTTGAAAACGACGTAAATGCTTTTGCACTTGGTGAAGCACAGTTCGGCGCAGCAAAAGGTGAATCAAATTTTCTCTGCCTGACTTACGGCACGGGAATCGGCGGTGCGCTTTATCTTGATAACAAACTTTATAAAGGAATGGGTTCTTCAGCAGGAGAATTCGGACATATGATTACCCACGCAGGCGGCAAGCAGTGCAACTGCGGCGGTGAAGGATGTTATGAATGTTATGCCTCAACAAGCGCCCTTATCAAGGCAGTAAACAAAGGTGTTTGTGCCGATATGGATGGTTTTCAGGTTTTTGCAAAAGAAAATTTCCAGAAACCGGAAATCAGATCGGTCATTGATAAATGGATTGACGAAATCATTATCGGCCTTGTAAATCTGATTTATATTTTTAATCCCCCGCTTATTGTTATCGGAGGAGGAATCATGAACGAGGGCTATATCATAGATTTGATTGACAGAAAAATCTACAATATGCTTATGGAAAATTTCAGAGGCGTAAATATTGTAAGATCAAAACTCGGAAGCGACGCCGCTTTATTAGGTGTTGCAGCAGAAGCAGCCAAATTATAATATTTAATTCATATAAAAACAGGCTTGAAACTTAAAAATTTCAAGCCTGTTTTTTCTTATTTTATTTTCAGCGTTTTCAAATAATCCTTATCTTCTTTATCAACTCTGTACGACTCACATATCTTTTGTATGGTTTTATTATGAACCCATGTATCAAGTTGTTTATTCTGAAGTATCGGAAGCATTTTATCTTTATATTTAACATAAATAACGGAAAACGCCCATGCAGCCGCCATATTAACATAGTATTCTTCCGACTTAAGTTTCAGCAGAAATTTAATCACTTCATCAATATAAACATCATTAAGATAATAATCCATCATCATAACAACGGCAAATCTTATTTCATATGTACTGCCGTTTAAATACGGCAAAATAAAATCCCATACTTCTTTCTGATATCGGTTTGCAAATTTATAAGTAGAACAGCAGCAGTCACAAACTGCCCAGTTATCTATCATAGGAACAAAAATTCTGAGTTTTTCAAGATGTTTTTGCAAGGAACATTTTTCATAACCGATTTTAAGCCCGTAAACCATAAATTCCTCGTAATATTCCGGCTCAAATTCCGCATTCTCTTTTACTGCCTGTCTGGCAATCTGCCTTATTTTAGGCATACGGACACCGATTAGTTTTGACTTATCAATGCCCGGAATCAGTTTTGAATGAAAATCACGGTACTGCAACTCCTGATATTTAAACAATTCTTCTCTTACATTCATCTTTTTACTCCAAATATTCTTTCAATTCCAAAAAACTCTTATCATCTGATTTTACAATATTTTCATCTATATTGCAATCAAACTTAAAAGTATTTACAAGTTTTGGATTTCGCACTTCAATTACATCATCTTTAAAACGAATAATATTCTCTATACCGCCGAGATTACTTACAATATTATTAAGGCGCGTAGGTATATAAATATTAAGGCAGGAAGATATGCCGTGTTTTTCGATACTGTATTTAAAAACGAAATAACCTATTGCAACAAAAACTGCTCCGCCGGCAAATAAATAAACAGGATTATTAAGATTTATAAACATTTCTATAAGCCCACCGCCTGAAAGGTACCCCATTTCAAGATTAAGCAAGTGCGAAGCCAAAAAACAAAGTGTGCAAACAGCAACCGCACAGACAAAAAGAAACGGACTTTCAATCAGAAAAAAGAACATAAGAAGGCTTACATTTCCGCTGACAATGCAACTCACGGCACAAACGGCGATAACCGTTTTTTCACTGCCCTTTAAATCACTGAAAAGCGCCAACGCCATACCCGAAAAAGCAAAAAGCACAAAATAGTGACCCGACAAATAAGTTGAAAGGAGTTCGCCGCTGTAGCCTGCTGCAAACAAATCTTTAACACCGGTTACAATATTTTCATCAATAAGCATGGAACCGCCGTAACTCTTATAAAAAAACATTTCATTCAGCGTATCAATATCAAAAACCGAAAGGAGAGAATTTGCTGCACCGTAAAGCAGGGACGACAGCATTCCTTTGTCAGAAATAAAATCTGCTGCCCGCATTGCTGCGTTATTCCATATTTCATATACATAACCGAAAAGCAGACCGAATATGATTGAGGCTGCAATAGTTAAAGGCATAGAAAGCACTTTATCGGTATTATTAAACATAAACACACACAGCAGTGAAATGATAATTCCAAAAACAAATATGCTTTGCTCATCACAAAGCGAAGAGAAAGCCGTATCAAAAAGAGCAAAACAGAGTATGCTCCAGAAGGCTTTAAACCAACGCCTGCCTGTTGTGAGCATCATTGTAAGGAAATAGCAGAACACATATGGTATAAGCGCATAAAACAATTTTGAAAAACCATAAAAAAATGTCTGAACATTTCCACTTGCTTCAAAACCTATAAGATTTGTAATTTCGCCTGCAAGAATCATCACACCTGCAAATATAAAAGCAACAGCAGATGCATTCTGAAACCTGTTTAAATATTTAAAAATTCTCATACAGTCATTATTGACATGCGTGAAAATTTTTAAACATCTTAATTAAATATGAAGCGAGTACCTCGGATTATTTCTCAGAGCCTCGCAGGAATCTTCGCCGACAATTATATGATCAATAAGGCTTACACTGATTTTATTCAAAGTGTTTCTCAGTTCAAGAGTAAAGTTAATATCCTGTGCCGATGCAGCGGCACTTCCGCCGGGATGGTTATGCGCGATAATAACACTTGCTGCCTTATCTTTTATAACATTTTCAACAATCAGCCTTATATCTGCACAGGCGGTGTTAACCGTACCTGAACCGACAATATAGTGATTTATAATTTTTCCGTCATTTTCCAGATTAATCAGCAAAAGTTTTTCGGTTTCCTCTTTTCCGAGAATATTTTTACAGTATTCAAAAGCAGAATTCGTTGAAGTAATCTTTTTTATCTTACTGTTTTTATTAATTTCAATTCTTTTTGTAATGTCTTTTATAAGACAAATATGTACAGCAACGGCCTCACCAACACCGTCAACGGTCATTAAATCTTCAGGCGATGCATTAAACACACCCTCAAGAGAGCCGAATTTATTTATCAATGCATATGAGAGCGGTTTTACATCTTTTCTGGCAATAATTCCGGTAAGGAAAAGTTCCAGCAAATTATGGTCATGAGTATTTTCCATACCACCCGAAAGATAGAGTTTACGCATTCTGCTTCTGTGACCTTCGCGACTAAGTTCCGCCATTTTTACTCCTTAATTATATTAATACTTTTTTGTTAATTTTATCAAAATATGCCGATTTATGCAATAGAGAAAGTTTAAAAAAGCGATGCTCAGCCACTAAGACAAAGCATCGCTTAAAAATTCAGATAATTAATTTCTTTATCAATCAACCTTATGCCATTTTATATCATTATAATCAGGGCATGAT
This sequence comes from uncultured Clostridia bacterium, assembly GCA_946555465.1. Lineage (GTDB taxonomy): Bacteria > Bacillota > Clostridia > Oscillospirales > Acutalibacteraceae > Eubacterium_R. Next base: position 47,920 of record CAMNST010000014.1, on the reverse strand, counting down.
TCCGACTTGAGAACTGCCCTGATTTCAACATAACAGCCGCATTTAAGGCACATACCCGAAATAAGATTATCGCAGTTTCTGCAAAGTTGAAGACGCCTTTTATATTCGTAGTCAGTTACTTTCAGACTGCTTTCAAGATTATCAATATAATCTGTAACGGTTTTATGCGACTGCTTTTCCCCTGCTTCAAGAAGAAGGCATTTTTTACACTGATGAATCATTTTTCAATAACGAATTTAACAACGCTGCAAGGAGGGATATTGGCAGTAAAGCCATCCGATAATTTTCTGAAATCGGTAAACTCCTTTGTTTTTATATTATCGACATTATCAAAATCATTTTTATCATGAATATCACCGCAGATAATCTCTGCCTTTATACTTTTTACTTTTGTATCAGCAATCTGACATTTTATCTTAGAAGATTTTGTTGCGGAAATATTTGTAATTGTGGAATAAATAACGCCGTTTTCATCAACAGATGCCGACTCAATAAGTTGGGGGCAAGTTCTCTTTGCTTCTTCCGATTTAATTTCATCAGTAGTAATATATGAACCGACAAGCGTATTTTCCTGATGATCTTTATACATTTTAAACACATGATAAGTAGGGGTAAGAACCATTTTTTCGGCATCGGTAAGAATTACTGCCTGAAGAACATTAACGGTCTGGGCAATATTTGCCATAATAACCCTGTCACTGTGTTTGTTGAAAATGTTAAGAGTCAGTGCTGCAACAACAGCATCACGCATTGTATTCTGCTGATAAAGAAATCCCGGATTTGTACCCGGCTCAACATCATACCATGTTCCCCATTCATCAACAATAAGATTTACCCACTGCTGCGGATTTATTGAATTCATAACTGCAAGATGATTATTAATCAGTTCTTCCATTTTATATGCCTTGCAGATTGTTTTGTAGTATTCTTTCTGCGTAAAATCAGTTGCGGAACCTTTATGCGCCCATGTATCACCGGGAATGGTATAATAGTGAAGCGCTATCCCCTGTGCGTGATGTTTAACTTTATCCATTACCTCACGGGTCCAGTGATAATCATCTGCATTAGGACCGCAGGCAACGCGCTTTATAGGTGCATCGGGATTATAGTTTCTTACATATGTATTATATCTTTTATAAAGACAGCCGTAATATTCGGGATCCATATTTCCGCCGCATCCCCATGACTCGTTTCCGACACCGAAATATTTAATTTGCCATGGTTTTTCCTGACCGTTTCTCTTTCTGAGTTCAGCCATCGGTGACACGCCGTCAAATGTCATATATTCAACCCACTCATTCATCTCCTGAACGGTACCTGAACCGACATTGCCGTTGATATATGTATCACAGCCAATCTGACGGCAAAGTTCAAAATATTCGTGTGTACCAAAAGAATTATCTTCAACAACACCGCCCCAATGGGTATTTACCATTTTCTTTCTGTTTTCTTTAGGACCTATTCCGTCTTTCCAATGATATTCATCGGCAAAACAGCCCCCCGGCCATCTTAAAACAGGCAAACCCATTTCCTTAAGTGCATTTACCACATCACATCTCATACCGTTCACGTTCGGTATTTTGGAGTTTTCGCCTACATAAATTCCCTCATAAATACATCTGCCGAGATGTTCTGAAAAATGCCCGTATATATCTTTATTAATTTTGCTTATTTTCTGATTAGGGTTTATTAAATATTTTTCCATAATTCACTCCTGAAAAATTAATTTTCTTCACAATATCATATGCATAATTAAATGTCAATAATAAAAAATATAAAATAACATTAAATAAAAATACTCACTTGAAAAGTTACTGTTTCAATATCTTTTTCTGCAAAAAAGATGCAATAATAAATCGTGTTATTTGCTATTGACAAGGTAAAAATCAAGTGCTATTATATTCCTATAAAAAAGATAGGAAATTGATATGAATACTGAAAAAATTATTAATCTCATAAAAGAAAATCATGCAGATGCAATACTGCTTTTAAACGAAAGCAATATGCATTATGCCTGCGGTTTTTCACCAAGTGAGGGAGCCGTTTTCATAACTGCAGACGGCGCAGGTTATCACATAGTTGATTCACGTTATACGGAAACTGCTGAAAATCATGCAAAAAGAACAGGTCTTAACGTTATTGAAATAAGTTCAAAATTCACGGATGAAGTTGACAAAATTGCAAAAAAGCACAACGTAAAAACCATTCTGTTTGAAAATGAAACCATTTCGTTTGCCAAGTATAATGATTACAGCAAAGTTCTTCACTATGCAGAATTTATTAATCTTGATAATAAACTTATGCAACTGCGAAACATAAAGGACATTGCTGAAATAAATCTTATTAAAGATGCAAATAATATTGCAGAAAAATCATTTATGGAACTTCTGCCGGAGGTAAAGGCAGGAAAAACAGAAAAAGAACTTGCTGCCCTGTTTGATTATCTGATGGCAAAAAACGCTTCAGACGGTGTAAGTTTTGACACAATACTGCTTACAGGCGAACATACATCCATGCCCCACGGAGTTCCCGGTGACAAAGTTATAAAAGAAGGTGACTTTGTTTTATTTGATTTCGGAGCAACATGTCAGGGTTATCATTCAGACATGACAAGAACTGTTGCAGTAGGCTACGCCACAGACGAAATGATTGAAGACTACAATCTTGTTTTAAAAGCACAGATGGCAGGAATCAAAGCACTTTCAGATGGTGCAAAATGTGCAGATGTTTATAAAGCGGCTTATGATGTTCTGGAAAGCAGGAACAGAGCGAAATATTTCAGGCACAGTCTTGGTCACGGAGTAGGCTTGGATATACACGAGGGCTATAACGCTTCACCTAAAAGCAGCGACACATATAAAACAGGAAACGTAACTTCTGTTGAACCCGGAATTTATATTCCCGATAAATACGGAATAAGAATTGAGGATTTACTCTACTTATCACCGCACGGACCTGAAAATCTGTCAAAAATAACAAAGGAGTTAATCATACTTTAATGAAACAGAAATTTTTAGTAACAGGTATGAGTTGCGCTGCTTGTTCGGCAAGAGTGGAAAAAGCAGTTGCACCGCTTTGCAGCGAATCAAATGTTAATCTGCTTGCAGGAACCATGACAGCAGAATATAACTGTGAAACACAAGATATTATTGACGCTGTCAAAAAAGCAGGATACGGTTGCGAACCATTCAAACTGAAAAAATCCGACAACTCAGATGAAATAAAGGCAATGAAAAAAAGATTAATCATATCGGTTATTCTTTTAATTCCGCTTATGTATCTTTCAATGGCTCATATGCTTAACTATTCCCTGCCATGGATTTTAGGTGAACATATACCAAACGGAATAGGTCAGATAATTTTTACCGTTCCGATTATGATTATAAACAGAAATTTCTTTATTAACGGTTTCAAAACGCTCATAAAATTAAATCCGAATATGGATAGTCTTGTGGCTGTGGGTTCAGGTGCATCTTTTATCTACAGTATAATTGCACTGATATTCTTTGAAAACAGCCATCTTTATTTTGAATCGGCAGGAATGATTCTTGTATTTATAACGACAGGAAAATTTCTTGAAACATTCAGCAAAGGAAAAACAAAGCAGGCTATTAATTCACTTATTGACCTTGTTCCCGAAAAAAGCATTATTCTTAAAAACGGTAAAGAAACGGAAATTGACTCTGCACTTATTCAGAGCGGTGATATTGTTGTTATTAAACCGGGAATGAGAATTCCTGTTGACGGCATTATTTCAGGAGGTGCGGGTTCGGTTGATCAGAGTGCTGTTACGGGAGAAAGCGTGCCTGTTGACCTTACTGAAGGCGACAAAGTAATCAGCGGAACAGTAAACACCAACGGTAATTTCACATTTAAAGCAACGCAGGTCGGCGATGAATCCACACTTTCAAGAATCATTTCTTTGGTTGAAGATGCTTCATCTTCAAAAGCACCGGCACAAAGGCTTGCCGATAAAATTTCGTCTGTATTTGTTCCCGTTGTAATTCTTATTTCAATTATTGCATTTGCAGTATGGATGTTCCTTGGCAAAGGATTTGAATTTGCTTTTTCAATAGGTGTTTCCGTGCTTGTAATCAGTTGCCCATGCGCACTTGGTCTTGCAACACCGTGTGCAATTATGGTAAGCACAGGTAAAGGTGCTGAAAACGGAATACTTTTTAAAGATGCCTCTGCACTTGAAAACCTCGGAAAATGCAACACCATTGTTTTTGACAAAACAGGCACCATTACAAAAGGTGAAATGTTTGTTACCGATATAACAGATGAAAAATACCTTGATATAATATACACTGTAGAAAACATATCCGATCATCCGTTATCGCAGGCAATATGCAATTACTGCAGAGAAAAAAATGCAAAACTGCTTGATATTGAAAAAAGTGAATACATTATCGGAAAAGGCATTGTTGCAGAAATAAACGGAAAAACATATAAAGCCGGCAATGAAAAACTGACAGGTTTTGCTGACAACGAATTTGCTTACAGCGGCAAAACGCCTATAATTTTCACCTGTGATGATGAATATATCTGCACGGTTGCAGTTGCAGATAAAATAAAAGGCGATGCAAAAGAGGCGATTGAAAATATCAGCGCCGATACAATTATGATTACAGGTGACAATGAACTCACCGCATATGCAATTACACAGCAGGCGGGAATTAAAAATTTCATTGCATCTGCACTTCCTGATGATAAGGAAAGAAAAATAAAAGAACTGATTGAAGAAGGAAAGACAGTTGCAATGATCGGCGACGGCATCAATGACTCACCTGCCCTTACAAGAGCCGATGTCGGCATAGCAATCGGTGCCGGCTCTGACATTGCCATAGAATCAGCAGATGTTGTTCTTGTTTCCGACAGACTCACCGATGTGGCAAAAGCAATAAAACTTTCTAAAAAAACACTGAAAAACATAAGAGAGAATTTGTTTTGGGCATTTTTCTACAACTGTCTCGGAATACCGCTTGCAGCAGGCTGTCTGTACGGGTTAACAGGGCTTACTCTTAACCCGATGATTGCAGCGGCGTGTATGAGTTTAAGTTCCGTAACAGTTGTTTCAAACGCTTTAAGATTAAGGAGGTTTAAAGGATGAAAAAAATTATATCGGTTGAAGGTATGAGTTGCGAGCACTGTGCAGCAGCAGTAAAAAACGCTCTTGAAGAACTTGATGGAGTTAAATCTGCAAAAGTTGAACTCAAGAAAAAATCAGCAACGGTAAAACTCAGCGAAAATGTTGCTGATGACGTTTTAAGCGCAGCAGTAACAAATGCCGGATTTACCCCTGTTTCCGTTATAGAAAAATAACAAATGAAGAAACAAAAAACACGGATGAATTTCATCCGTGTTTTTTTCGGTTATGAAAGTTTATTTTGATTTTTTCCATGTATTGGGAACAAAGAGCAGTAAAATCGGGAAGAGTTCAAGCCTTCCTGCAAGCATATCAACAATAAGAACTATTTTTGAAAATGCACTGAAATCGGCATAATTTCCCACCGGACCAACCATTTCAAGACCCGGACCGACATTATTTATGCAGGTTATTACCGAGGTAAGACTTGTTGTTGTATCAAATCCGTTTATTGAAATTAATATAACAGAAAGAAAAAGAATAATAACATATGCAAGAAGATATGAATTAACGCCTTTCATTACATTATCTTCAACCAATCTGCCGTTCATACGAACACTTAAAACATTATTCGGCCTTATCATCTGTTTAAAATCACGCACGGCCTGCTTGAAATACAAAACAATTCTTGCAATCTTGATTCCGCCGCCTGTTGAACCGGCCGAGCAGCCCGTAAACATCAGTATTACAAGCAGAATTTTGGAGAATGTGGGCCATAGGTTAAAATCAGCGGTGCAGAAACCGGTAGTGCTCATAACGGTATTTACCGCAAAAAACGAATCTCTGACAGCCGTTTCAATATTATTATAAAGTGAGGCAATATTAAACGTAATCAGCAATACGCTCATAACATTGATAATAATATATGCCCTGAATTCTTCATCTTTAAAAATTGATTTGAAATTCTTTGTCAGAAGGAAAAAGTACAGATTAAAATTAACACCGAACAAAAACATAAAAATAATTACTGTCCATTCAACAAAAGAACTGTTATAACCGAGAATGGAATTATTTAAAACACTGAAACCGCCTGTTCCCGCAGTTGAAAATGCAGTTACCACACTGTCATAGAAACGTATATTATCTCCGTTTATTCTTCCGCCGGCAAATAAAATGAGCACTTCAAGAATTGTCATTACAAAATATATTATGTAAAGAATTCTTGCGCTTCGGGAAATCTTTGCCGTAACTTTTCCTGCCTTCGGGCCGGGAACTTCCGCCTTCATAATATACATGGAATTGCCTTTTGATTTGGGAACAACGGCAATCATAAAAGAAAGTATGCCCATACCGCCTATCCAGTGGGTAAAACTGCGCCAAAAAAGAATGGACTTGGGAAGCGAATGGATTTCTTTCAGTATTGTTGCGCCTGTCGTTGTAAAACCCGACGCCGTTTCAAAAAAAGCATCAATAAAATTGGGGATACAACCGCTGATTACAAATGGCAAAGCACCGAAAAGAGATATAACAATCCAACTTAAACCGCAGATTACAAATCCTTCCCTTGCATATATTCTTATCTGCTTCGGCTTGAACAGTTTAAGCAGAATCCCCGTTATAATGAGAAGAATAATCGGAATGACAAAACTTGCATAGGAAGCTTCTTCAAAGCCGTTCAGATTGTAATAGACACATACAAAAAGAGGCAGAAGCATCAGAAGACCGAGAATAATAAATATTCTGCCGATAACATATAAAACTGATTTATAATTCATATTTTCACCTACGCCAGAATATCATTAAGATTATACATTGCATAATCTTTTGAAACAACAATTACTGTATCGCCTTTTTCAATGGTGTCATTACCTCCCGGAACAAAAATCTTGTTTTTGCGGTTTACTGCTGCAATCAGCGTATTGTTCTTAATTTTAACAGACGATAGCGGTTTGCCGAGAAATTTAACATAATCTTCGGCAAGAAATTCTATTGCTTCAATTTTTCCGTCAACAAGTTTGTAGAGGGTTTTCATATAAGAAGAGTTTACACCTTTTTTTGCACGTACATACTGTGTTATTATATCACATGTGACTTCAGATACATTAATATATGAATATCCTTCAATTTTTTTCAGTATTTTTACAAGGCTGTTATTATTGATTTTTGTTATACCATGTTCTACACCAAGACTTTCGGAAAACATTGAAACAAGAAAGTTTGTTTCATCCGCACCTGTAAGAGTTGCAACAGCATCAACACTTTCTATACCCTCTTCAATAAGCACGTCCTGATTATTTGCGTCGGCAAGAACAACAGTTGCCTTAGGGCAATGCTCAAGAATATTTCGGCATTTAATTTTGTCTTTTTCAATAATAACCACATCTTTGCCCGATGAAATAAGCAGTTTGGCAAGATAAATTGAAATTCTTGAACCGCCGATAAGCATAACATTTTTGATTGAATTGCTTTTTCTTATTCCCGAAAGATCCTTAACAATTCTTCCGAGTTCCTTATGAGAACCCGTCACATAAACACTGTCACCCTTTCTGATAACGAAATCACCATTGGGAATATAGACTTCATCATCTCTGCAGACAGCACAAATAAGCATATTTTTTGAAAGTTTCGGCGAAAGATTACTTAATTTTGTATCACAAAGAGGGCTTTCATCTTTTATTTTTATTTCAGCCATATCTATTCTGCCGTTGGCAAAACTTTCAACATTCATTACCGATGGAAACTGAAGCATTCTGAAAAGTTCAAGAGCAGCCTGAAAATCAGGGTTAATCATCATGGAAATGCCCAATTCATCCCTCATAAAATTAACCTGTGAAATGTATTCGGGATTTCTTACTCTTGCAATGGTATTTTTTGCACCCATCCGCCTTGCAATAAGGCATGTAAGAATGTTATTTTCATCCATAGGTGTAACAGAAATAAGAAGATCACAGGTTCTGACATCAGCCTCAAGCAAATCATCACAGTGTGTTCCGCTGCCCGAAACGCCCTTTACATCATACATTTCAACCGTTCTTTCAACTTTTTCTTCATTGATATCCACAACCGTGATATTATGATTTTCTTCTGAAAGCACCTTTGCAAGTTTTTTACCGATTTTTCCTATACCGACAATAATAATGTCCATAATTCTCCTCGCTTATAAATGCAAAATTTTACTGTTTTGGAAACTGTGAATTGTATAGATTATAATAAAAACCTTTCTTTTCAAACAATTCATTATGATTTCCGTATTCAACAATATCGCCGTTATTCATTACAAGAATCATATCGGCATTTTTTATTGTGGAAAGCCTATGGGCAACAATAAAAGTTGTTCTGCCTTTCATAAGTTTATTAAATGCATTTTGGATTTTAATCTCTGTTCTGGTATCTATTGACGAAGTTGCCTCATCAAGAATAAGCATCGGCGGTGGTGAAAGCATAAGCCTTGTTATGCAGAGAAGTTGCTTCTGCCCCTGAGAAAGAGAACCGCCATCTTCACCTATAAAAGTATCATAACCGTCCGGAAGCCTTTTGATAAAAGAATGAGCGTGTGCTGCTTTTGCTGCCTTTATGACTTCTTCCCTTGTTGCATTCATATTGGCGAGTTTAATGTTTTCTTCAATAGTGCCTGATTTAAGCCATGTATCCTGCAAAACCATACCAAAATTCTGTCTGAGTGACTTTCGGGTAATATCTGAAGTTTTTATTCCGTCAATTTCTATATTGCCTTTTACCGGATCATAGAAACGCATCAGAAGATTAATAAGCGTTGTTTTTCCGCATCCTGTAGGACCAACAATGGCAACAGTCATACCATGCTTAATACTAAGATTCAGATTTTTTATAAGTTCTTTTTCGGGAGAGTATGAAAACGTCAGATTTCTGATATCAATATTTCCCTCAGGATTTTCAAGTTTAACAGCATTCTCTTTATCCTCAGTGACACTTTCCTCTTCAATCAGAGCAAGTACGCGTGAGGCACAGGCAAGCGCATTCTGAAGTTCGGTTACAACACTGCTTATTTCATTGAACGGCTTTGTATACTGATTGGCATATGAAAGAAAGCACGAAAGAATACCAACGGTTATCGCACCCTCTCCCCCTTTAATTGCAAGAAGGGCACCGAAAAGAGCAACGGCCGCATAAACAATACTGTTTACAAATCTTGTTGCCGGGTTTGTTATGGAAGAAAAGAATGTTGCTTTAAGAGAGTAATCCGTGAGTCTTTCATTTATTCCGTCAAATCTTTCAAGATTTTTTTCGTCCATATTATAGGCATCGGCAACCTTCTGATTTGAAATCATTTCATCAATAAAGGATGTCTGCTCTCCTCTTGTTTTGGACTGAAGCGTAAACATTTTATATGTTTTTTTAGCAATAAAACGTGCAATCAAAAATGACACGGGTGTTACAACAACTACTGCAAGCGTAATCCAGAAATTTATGGAAAGCATAAATGCAAGCGTTCCTATAATCGTTATAATGCCCGTAAAAAACTGGGTAAATCCCATTAAAAGACCGTCTGACAACTGGTCAACATCACTGATAACTCTGCTTACTATATCACCGCTCTGATGGCTGTCAAGATAGGAGCACGGAAGAACTTCGATTTTTTCAAATGCTTTCTGCCTCATATCACGCGATACATTATAAGTTATCTTATTGTTGCATACATTCATAAGCCACTGAGAAACAGCAGTTATGCCTATAATTATACCAAGAAGAATAAGCGTATCTTTAATTGAGGCAAAATCAACATTTCCTTTGTCAATAATACAGTCTATTGCCCTGCCGACAAGGATAGGTGCATAGAGCGTAAGCGCCACACTTACAACAGCAAGCAGCATTGAAAGAATAAGAAAATACTTGTATTTATCAATATATTTTAAAACCTTTTTAAGTGTTTCTTTACTGTTCATGATTCATTCTCCTTTCCAAACTGAGAAGTATATATCTCATTATATACCTGACAGTTTTCAAGAAGATCATCGTGTGTTCCCACGCCGGCACATTCCCCGTCATCAAGCACAATAATTTTATCTGCACTCATAACGGAAGATGCTCTCTGAGAAACAATAAATACAGTTGGATTATAATCAAGAGCATAAATTTCATCTCTCAGTTTTGCTTCAGTTGCAAAATCAAGAGCGGATGAAGAATCATCAAGAATAAGAATATCGGGTTTTCTTACCAATGCTCTGGCAACAGAAAGTCTTTGTTTTTGACCGCCTGAGAGATTGGAGCCATTTTGTGAAATTTCAAAATCAAGACCGCCCTTTTCTGCAACAGTATCATAAATCTGGGCCGCCTTAAGTGCAGTTATTATTTCATCATCAGTGGCATCCTTTTTGCCCCATTTCATATTATCGCGCACAGTTCCTTTGAAGAGGGCCGCTTTTTGCTGAACATAACCTATTCTGCTGCGCAGTTCATTATCATCAAATGATTTTACATCATGTCCGAAAACATATACAGCACCATCTGCCGCATCATAAAAATGAGGAATAAGTGAAACAAGGCTTGACTTGCCCGAACCTGTACCGCCGATAATTCCGATAACATCGCCCTTATCCGCATCAAACGAAATATTGCTGAGTGATTCGGCAGAGGCATTTTTATAAATCAGAGACACATTATCAAATTTGATATACTTGTCCGATTTTTTCTTATTATCATTATGAGAAAGTGTATTTTCCTGCTCAAAAACACTGTTGATTCTTCCTGCTGATGCAAAGGCTTTTGTTACGGTAACAATAAGATTTGCAAGTTTAATGAGTTCCACAAGAATCTGGCTCATATAGTTATAAAGAGCAACAACCTGACCCTGCGATAAATCTCCCGCATCTACCCTTAAAGCACCTGAATAAATCAGTGCTATGACAGCGGCATTGATAATTACGTATGTTACAGGATTGAGAAGAGCGGAAATTCTGCCGACTGTTTTCTGAAGAACAGACAAAGCCGTATTTCTTTTATCAAATTCTTTTATTTCATTTTCTTCGCCTGTAAATGCCCTTATTACTCTTGCGCCGTTAAGGTTTTCGCGTGTAATGAGCGTAACGCTGTCAAGTTTTCCCTGAACTTCTTTATGCTTCGGTATTGTGTATGCCATAATTGAGAAAACCACAACCGAGAGCAGAACAATGGCAACTGCAAAAATCAATGCACATTTTACATCAATAAAAAATGCCATTACCATTGCACCGATAACAATAAACGGAGAACGCAGAAACAGCCTCAGCACAAGATTAACACCGTTTTGCACCTGATTGACATCATTTGTCATTCGGGTAATAAGTGTTGATGTTCCGAGATTGTCAAGTTCGCTGAAAGAAAGGCTTTGAATTTTTTCATAAAGAGAATGCCTTAGACCTTTTCCGAAACCGGTTGCGGCCTTGGCAGCAAAATATTGGGCGGTAATAGCAGCAGCCATACCAACAAGAGCAAGAAGAATGAGAATACCGCATCTGCCGAGAACATAAGTTTTGTCACCGTTTGCAATACCGATATCAATTATTGAAGCAATAACAAGCGGCACTATCAATTCAAAAGAAGCCTCAAGAAGTTTGAAAAGCGGTGCCATAACGGACTGAAGCGTATAATCTTTTAAATATATAAGTAATCTTTTCATAATTCACCTTAAAATGATTCTATATATTAATATAGTTATTATATGTCCACCAATTCATACTGTCAACATAAAATAAATATTAAAAATTTAAAATAGGACTTTATTTTTGTATACAATTAGACTATAATGGATAAAAAATTGAAGAAGAGGTAATTAACTATGGAACAGAAACCTGTTACTGCAATAATTGTAGGTGCGGGACACAGGGCGCTGGTATACAGCGAACTTGCAAAAACAAATCCTGAAATGCTCAAAATAGTCGGCGTTGCGGATCCAAATCCCGTAAGAAGAAAACATTGTATGGAATATTTTGGTTTCGGTGAAGATATGTGTTTTGAATCAGCCGAAGAACTTGCCGCAAAAGGCAAACTTGCCGACACAATCATTAACGGAACAATGGATGAAGTTCATATTGAAACATCAATTCCCCTTCTTGAATGCGGATATGATATGCTTCTTGAAAAACCGTTTGCAGTTAATGAAGAGGAAATGAGAAAACTTGTTGACTGTGCAAAAAATCATAACTCCAAGGTTATGATTTGCCATGTTCTGAGATATAGTCCTTTCTACTATGCAATTAAAGAAAGAATCGCAAAAGGCGAAATCGGAAAAATCATAAATATTCAGACAACCGAACACGTATCTTATCATCATCTTTCAACTTCGTACATAAGAGGCAAATGGGCAAATTCAGACAAGTGCCACACAACAATGCTTCTTGCAAAATGCTGCCACGACATTGACCTTATGATGTGGATGATGGCAGAAACAAAACCGGTTAAGGTTTCTTCATTCGGCAGCAAATATCAGTTTAAACCTGAAAATGCACCCGAGGGTGCAGGAACAATCTGTATGAAAGACTGTCCGCTTGTTGACACATGCAAATTTTCAACAAAGAAACTTTATATTGACCATCCCGACCGCTGGGCATTTTATGTTTGGGATAAACTTGAACATATTGAAAATCCGACTATTGAAGATAAAATTGCACTTATGAAGAGCGACAGCCCGTATGCAAGATGTATTTACAAATGTGACAACAATGTTGTTGACCATCAGTCTGTTTTAGTAAACTTTGAAAGCGGAGCAACAGGCACACACAATATGGTCGGCGGATCATCGCAGTCACTGAGAAGAATTCATATTATAGGCACAGAAGGCGAAATTTACGGCAACTTTGAAGAATCAAAGTTTTATGTTTCAAAAATCAATCCTTCTCCTGATGCGCACAATGAAGAATGCGACATTGAAGAAGTTGACCTTAATGTTACGGGTGATATGGTTGGTGCATACGGCGGACATGGCGGCGGAGACGAAAGGCTTACTGCTGATTTTGTTAAGTTTATCCGCGGTGAACAGCCAAGTCTTGCCTGCACATCAATATTTGACTCGGTTGCAGGTCACCTCTGCGTTTATCTTGCAGATCAGTCAAGGGAAAACGGCGGAATGCCTATTGATGTTAAATTATAATAGATTTGAAAAACACAAAGGGGCTGTCTCACGAAAACACTTCGTGAGGCAGCCCGAATTTTATTTGCCAAAAAGATAAAAACAGACTTCCGAGCGAGCGGAAGTCCGGTAAATAAGGAAATTGCTTTATCAGGTAATTGGGTTCTTGCATACCAAATCTGATAGGAATAGATAATTTTTTATTTAATCAAAAAATTTACACACTTTTATCGATAAGCCCGACGATTTTTAACCGGAGAAAAAGACAATGTTACCACAGAAATTCTTCTTTGTCTTGCTTAAACCTGCGTTTTTATATGTCTTTGTCAGACCGATTACATTTTTACTCCCATCTCTGTTATATAGTTGTTCAGTTCCTTGCGAATCCCCTTTTTCGATGTTGCCTGCGGTCCGATAACTTCACTCAGGGCATTCCCCTCAATGACAACCCAGCCTTTATCCGAATAAGCCATATCCCAGCCTATAAAACGCACTTTTTCAATCTGCAAAGCCATTTCCCTGCACACAGAAATCATCTGTTCCCATTCCGGAAGTTGCAGCCCTTTAAACTTTACTTTTGAGTCAGGATGAATCGAATAGCAGTGGTTTACCTCATCTACTCCATCCGTATTCAGTGTTCCGGATTTGCTGTCGATTCCGACTAAAATTCCGCCTGCTCCGCCGTTATCCACAAAAGCACCTTTTCTCCCAACCTTCAAAAAACAGAATGGAGTATAAATCCCTTTTCCTGTATTCAGGGTTATACACCGGACTGTATTAACACTGGAGCCATTGAGTTGCTTCAATACCCCCGTCTGGATTACCTGCTCTTCCAAAATCATTTCTCCGTCTAAGATCAGCGATTCAAACAACTGCTCTTTGTCTGCAGAATTTGTATCTATTAATTCCACACTGCGTCCACAGGATTCTCCGACTCTTTTTTTCACAAACACCGGATGCCGCTTTACAAAATCGAGGTACTTTTCTTTATCCTGCGATGCAGCGATGGATATGGCCTCTCTCTTATAATAATTTTTAAACTTCTCATAGGACTGCATCTTATTCCTAAACACACGCATCTGGTCAATATCATTCATCAGATAGCCATAGCAGACACTTTCTCTGTCAGACACAAAACTCCGACGCTCCTGTACACTCTTTTTGTTCAGTTCATAACATAAATATTCATTCGGTGAAAAACCATATGCAAAGTAGCAAAAGAGCATATCTGCCGCAAGTTCTTCGCTGTCTCCTTCATAGTATCCTGCAGCAAGAACCTCTCTGATTTTCCCGGTCAAAACTGAAGTTTTTTCGGGCCACTTTTTTGTTTGTCTGGCAACAGCCAATTTTCGGTAAGCCATATCATTTTCTGCGCGTTTTACTGATTTTTCCGGCAGAATGTATCTGCGTCCGTAATAGTTTACTTTTTTCCGAGTACGCAATTTTTTGACAAAAGATAACTCTTTTATAAAATCTTTTAGTTTCTTCAACTTACATTATCCCCTTATTCTTCAGACGATAATCTGAATATTTATCTTTTATTGGCGGCAAGGATTTTCTTTTGTATTTTTATTAAAACTATACGATTGTTCCGCCGCCTACAACGATATCATCGTCATAAAGCACAGCCGCCTGCCCTTTTGTTATGGCACGCTGGAGTTCATCAAAAACAATTTTAACCCTGCCGTCATCAAGTTGATAAACAGTTGCAGGCTGTTCTTTCATATTGTATCTGACCCTTGCCATACACTTTATTACCTTTTCGGGATTCGGCACAAGCCAGTTGAAATTATCAGCAATAAGTTCTTTTGAAAAAAGTTCTTCATTTGTGCAGAGTGTCACTGTATTTTTTTCAATATCTTTACCCGCAACATACATTGGTCTGCCGAACGCAACACCAAGCCCTTTGCGCTGACCGTTTGTATATCTGATAATCCCCTGATGCCTGCCGATAACATTTCCGTTAATATCAACAAAATCACCTTCGGGATATTTTTTACCCGAATACCGTTCAATAAAACTTACATAATCGCCATCGGGTACGAAACAGATATCCTGGCTGTCTTTCTTACGGGCATTCAGAAAGCCCTCTTTTTCTGCAATTTCACGTATCTCATTTTTTGAAAATTCACCCAGCGGAAAAAGAATATGCGAAAGTTGGCTCTGCCTCAGTGAATAAAGAACATAACTCTGGTCCTTAGTGTTATCCACCGCTTTTTTCAGATAAAACCAACCGTCTTTTTCTTCAATTTTTGCATAGTGACCTGTTACAAGATAATCAAACTGCAGTTCTTCCATTCGCTGATAGAACTTTTCAAATTTTAAATATCTGTTGCATTCAATACAGGGATTGGGCGTTGCACCGTTTTCATAATCGGAAACAAACTTATCAATCACTTTTTCTTTAAATTCCGATTTAAAGTTGAAAACATAAAACGGCATTGAAAGTTTTGCAGCAACACTGCGCGCATCTTCAACATCATCTGCAGAACAGCATGTTTTTTCATCACTTACATTTATATCTTCGTTATCATAGAGTTTCATTGTTGCACCGATGCAGTCAAAACCCTTTTCTTTCATCAGAAAAGCGGCAACGCTGGAATCAACGCCACCGCTCATTGCTATAATTGCCTTCTTTGCCATATGATTATCCTAATCTTATCATTTCATCAATACATCTTTTTGCACCGGCATAAGTTTCTTCATCAAGAATAATTTCCTCGCCGAAAGTTCCTTTACAGCAGTTGAGAACGTCAACAAGCGTTGTTGCTTTCATATTATGGCATATGCAGTCTTTTGAAAGCGGATAAAACTGCTTGTCGGGGCATTCCAACTGAAGATGCGAAACAATGCTGTTTTCTGTTCCGATAATAAATTCTTTTGCATCACTTTCTTTTGCAAAATTCATGATTCCTGTTGTTGAACCGACATAATCCGCCAAAGAAACAACATCAGGTGTACATTCGGGATGAACAAGAAACAGTGCATCAGGATGAGCCGCTTTTGCTTTTTCAACATCTTTAACACTCATTTTTGCATGGGTCGGACAGCAGCCATTCAAAAGTTTAAAATTCTTTTGCGGAATTTGTTTTGAAATCCAGTTGCCAAGATTGCAGTCGGGAATAAAAAGAATATTATCATTTTCAAGTTTGCTGCAAATCTTCAGTGCTGAAGATGATGTTACACAAACATCGCAGATTGTTTTAAGCGTACTTGTAGTGTTAATATATGCAACAACGGTATAATCAGGATACTGCTCTTTAACCTGAGCAATCGTTTGCTTATCCATCATTTCTGCCATAGGGCATCCGGCATCACCATTTGAAAGTATAACCGTTTTATCGGGCGATAAAATCTTAACAGTTTCTGCCATAAAACGTACGCCGCACATAATAACTGTTTTGTTTTTAACTTTTGAAGCCTCAACAGAAAGCGCAAAGGAATCTCCCGTAAAATCGGCAATTTCAAGAATTTCAGGTGACTGATAACAGTGTGCCAAGATGCAGATATCTTTTTCCTTTTTCAGTTTAATAATCTCTTGCTGAATATCTTTTATCATTATTTTTCTCCACAGCAACTGCAGCATGACGACTCAGGTAAAACAGAATGGTCATATGCAATGCCTTTTTTATTATAGTAATCTTTAACGGCAGCCTTGACTGCCTCTTCTGCAAGAACGGAACAGTGAACTTTGACGGGCGGCAATCCGTCGAGAGCCTCAACAACCGCTTTATTCGTCAGTTCAAGCGCTTCATTAACGGGCTTACCTTTTATCATTTCGGTTGCCATTGAACTTGATGCAATGGCAGAAGCACAGCCGAAAGTATTGAATTTAACATCTTCAATAATTCCCGAGTCGGACACATTGATATATATTTTCATAATATCGCCGCATCTTGCATTGCCGACTTCACCGACACCGTCTGCATTTTCAATTTTACCAACATTTCGCGGATTTGTAAAGTGGTCCATAACTTTTTCTGAATATAATGACATAATTATTTTTCCTCCGACATAATTTTTTCCCACACAGGTGATATTGAACGAAGATATGATACAACCTCTTTCACTGATTTTACGATGTATTCCATTTCTTCCATTGTATTGTTTTCACTTAAAGAAATTCTGAGTGAGCCATGGGCTGTCTCAACAGGAACACCGATAGAAAGCAGCACGTGAGACGGTTCAAGGCTTCCGCTTGTACAGGCAGAACCGCTTGAAACACATATTCCCTTTGAATCGAGCAAAAGGAGCAAACTCTCGCCTTCTATGCCCTCAAAACACATATTTAAGGTACCGGGAAGGCTTTTCTCCAAATCACCATTTATTCTGCTTCGTTCAATATTTTTCAATCCATCAATAAGAAAATCACGCATTGAAAGAATTTTTTTCGCATTTACTTCAAGTTTATCAATCGATTCCCTCATTGCAACTGCCATACCGGAAACAGCAGGCAAATTTTCTGTTCCGGCTCTTTTCCCTCTTTCCTGTGCTCCTCCTTCAATAATGTTTCTAAGTATAATCCCCTTTTTTGCATACAAAACGCCTGCACCTTTCGGCCCGTGGAACTTATGGGCAGAAAGAGAAAGCATATCACAATTCATTTTTTCAACATCAACACAGATATGACCGACTGCTTGAACAGCATCGGTATGGAAAAGAACACCTTTTTCACGGCAGATCCGCCCTATCTCGGCTATCGGCTGAATGGTTCCGATTTCATTATTTGCGGTCATAATTGTAACAAGACATGTTTTATCTGTGATTGCCTTGTCAACATCATCGGCTTTGATAACACCGTTTGAATTTACATTGACAAGAGTAACAGAAAAACCTTCTTTTTCAAGGGCTTTCAGAGTATGCAAAACAGCATGATGTTCAAATTTTGAAGACACAATATGTGTGCAGCCTTTTTTCTTTCCAAGATAGGCGGCACTTCTGATTGCCTGATTGTCCGATTCACTTCCGCCCGAGGTAAAATATATTTCTTTAGGAGATGCATTTATACATCGAGCAATTATTTCTCTTGCATTTTCAAGTTCTGATTTTGCTTGCTGACCCAATGTATGAAGGGATGATGGATTTGCATAATTGCTTTTCATTGATTTTATCATAACATCAAGTGCTTCATCACTGATTTTTGTTGTTGCAGCATTATCTGCATAAATCTTCATATTTATTGCCTACCTTTCTAATAGGCAATGATACCACTAATTTCCTACTTTGTCAATAGGTATTATAAGCAATTTTACTATGTTAACTTTCTGTAAAGATTAAGAAAACCCAAAAGACAAAAAAGTCATTAAATGGTACAATATATTAAAACAGGAAAGGAAAAATTTATGAAAAAACCAAATTTTTTAAAAAATTTAAAAATTAAAAATTTTGTTATATTATTTTTTGCAGGTATAATTAATGCTGCAGGTGTAACAATTTTTCTTCAGCCGGTCAAATTATATGACAGCGGAATCTCAGGAACGTCCATACTTTTGTCTCAGGTTACCCCGGAATATCTTCCCCTTTCTTTTTTCCTTATTATTCTTAATATTCCTATATTTATATTCGGTTTAAAAAAGCAAGGCATAGAATTTACCATATATTCGGTATTCACTGTAGGTATTTACGCACTCAGTGCATGGCTGATCACGGATGTGCTGCCTATTGACGTAAGCACAGTATCGCCCCTTGCAAAATCCGATTTATTTCTCTGTGCACTTTTCGGAGGACTTATATCGGGTATCGGAAGCGGTCTTGCCGTAAGATACGGCGGAGCAATGGACGGAATAGAAGTTTTTGCTGTTATTTTTGCAAAACGCCTTGGAATAACTGTCGGAACGTTTGTTATGATTTACAATATTATTCTTTACATTATTTGCGGTATTGTAATTCACAGTTGGATACTCCCTCTTTATTCAATCGTGACATACGGTGCAGCACTAAAAACAATCGACTTTATTATTGAAGGCTTTGACCGTTCAAAATCCGCTATAATCATTACGGAAAAACAAGAAGAAATATGCGAAAAATTATCATCTGCTTTTGAAAACGGAATCACCTTTCTCAATGCAAAAGGTTACTATTCAGATTCCGATAAAACCATGATTTACTTCGTATTAAACAGATTTCAGGTCAGCAAAATGCGCGAAATCGTTCACAGCATAGACCCAAATGCTTACATATCCATAACAGAGGTTGCAGATATTTTCGGATCTGACCAAATTAAAAACGAGAGTAATAAATAATCATTAAAGCCCTGAGCACTTCTTCTCAGGGCTTTAATGATGTAAAAGAAAACCTTTGAACTACCGAAGTTGTTCAAAGGTTTTTTGGTGACCCATCGGGGAGTCGAACCCCGGACACCTTGATTAAAAGTCAAGTGCTCTGCCATCTGAGCTAATGGATCATATTGAATTTTTTATTTTCAGGGAGTTGGCTGGGGAGGCGGGATTCGAACCCACGCATGACGGAGTCAAAGTCCGTTGCCTTACCGCTTGGCTACTCCCCATTATAGGGAATTAAAAATAGTGGGGTGGGATATCGGATTCGAACCGATGACCTCCAGTGCCACAAACTGGCGCTCTAACCAACTGAACTAATCCCACCATATTTATTTAACACATTAGTTACACGCCGGTATGCCGAAAGGAACTTTTCAGAACGTACATCTCGTCCTCACTAGCGCTAGCGCGCTGAGAGGGACTCTCTTCTCAATGCGAAAACAGTCCACCGGACTATTTTCTGTCAAAAGTTTTTATAAAATCAAAACTTTTGAATTTCGTTTCTCATCCCCATTAGCGCTGGCGCGCTGAGAGGGACTCGAACCCCCGACCTACTGCTTAGAAGGCAGTTGCTCTATCCAGCTGAGCTATCAGCGCATATGGAGCGGGTGATGGGAATCGAACCCACACGACCAGCTTGGAAGGCTGGGATTCTACCATTGAACTACACCCGCATTCGCAACGGTCATTATTATACATAACAACCGCCGATATGTCAAGTACTTTTTTAAAATTAATTTATTTTTATTTCAATTTTTTCATTTGCAGTGAGGTGGAAACGCTCAATTTTCTCATCATTGCTGAAAACAAGGGCATTTGCAAGTTTCTCTTCAACTTCCCTTCTTACCGCATCACGAAGCCCTCTGGCATTCTTTTTAGAACCAAATGCCTGTTTCGCAAGAAATACAGGCACGGTATCATCATAAGTTAAAGAAATTGCTTTATCTTTTAAACTTTCAACAAGTTCATCTATCATAAGTCTTGCAATTTTTTCAAAGTTACCGTGGGTAAGTTGATTGAAAATAATAATTTCATCAACCCTGCCGAGAAATTCCGGACGGAGAAATCTTTCGAGTGCTTTCATTGTGACTTCAGCATTAATATCCCCTGCCGATTTATTAAAACCGAGTGAGGCTGAATCAGTTGAGCCTGCATTTGAAGTCATAATAATAACAGTATTCTCAAAATTAACAGTTCTGCCCTGGGCATCTGTTATTCTGCCTTCGTCAAGAATCTGTAAGAGAATGTTGAGAACATCTTTATGAGCCTTTTCAATTTCATCAAAAAGAATTACACTGTATGGTTTTCTTCTGACCTTTTCAGTGAGTTGACCGGCATCATCGTAGCCGACATAGCCCGGAGGAGAACCAATTATTCTTGAAACGCTGAATTTTTCCATAAATTCAGACATATCAAGCCTTATAAGATTATCAGGACTGTCGAAAAGAGCATCTGCAAGTCTTTTTACAAGTTCTGTTTTACCTACGCCCGTAGGGCCTACAAAAATAAATGACTGAGGTCTCTTTTTCGGACTGATCTGAACTCTGCCGCGTCTTACTGCGTTTGAAACTTTTTCAATCGCCTCATCCTGACCGATTATATTTGCTTTCAGTTCATCTTCAAGAGATGCTAACTTTTTGATATCATTCTCTTCAATTTTCGTAGCAGGTATTCCGGTCCATAATGAAATAACCTTGGCAAGGTCTGATTCAAGCACCTGATTATCTTTTGCCTTTTCTTCAAGTTCTTTAAGTGAAGAATCCAACTGAATAATTTCGCCTTTGATTTTTGTTATAAGTTCATAATCAATCGTATCATTTTCTTCAGGTGAAGAAAGTTTTTCAATATTTTCTTCAAGAAGTTTTTTTCTGTCAAGACTAATCTGATATTCGCTTATAGCAGGGTTTCTGAGATTAGCACACGTACAGCCTTCATCAAGAAGGTCAATAGCCTTATCCGGCAGATAGCGGTCCGTTACAAAGCGTTCAGACATGGTTACTGCACGATATACAAGAGAATCGGAAATCTTTACTCTGTGATAATCTTCATAATACTCTTTTATGCCAAGCAGCATTCTGTAAGCATCATCAATAGAGGGTTCTTCAATTTTAATCGGCTGGAATCTTCTTTCAAGTGCAGCGTCTTTTTCAATATATTTTCGGTATTCGTTAAATGTTGTTGCACCGATAACCTGAATCTCGCCTCTTGACAGTGCCGGCTTTAAAATATTGGCAGCATTCATTGTTCCTTCTGAGTCACCTGTACCCACAAGGTTATGAACCTCATCAATGAAAAGAATAATATTTCCCTCGTGCTTAACCTCATCAACAAGGCCCTTGATTCTGCCCTCAAACTGACCTCTGAACTGAGTGCCGGCTACAAGGGCAGTTAAGTCAAGCAAATAGATTTCTTTATCGGCAAGCCTTGCAGGAACCTGACCTTTGGCAATTCGGATAGCAAGACCTTCTGCGATTGCAGTTTTGCCCACACCCGGCTCACCGATTAAACAAGGATTGTTTTTTGTTCTTCTGCAAAGAATCTGAATGGCGCGTGAAATTTCATTTTCTCTTCCGATTATATTATCAATTTTCCCCTCTTTGGCACGGTCTGTAAGATTATTACAATATGTGTTAAGGAATTTTCTTGATTCATCCTGAGAATTCTTTTTAGGGCGCTTTGAGCGTCTTTTTGAGCCTTTTGAATTTGAATCGTCGGAATGATTTGACGGACTGAGTTCACCGCCGCCGAAAAGTTGTGAAAACGGCATAGTTTGAGCACCGTCCATATTTTCGGGATTGAACATCTCACCTAAGTTTCCAAAATCGAAATCGCCCATATTTTCCATAAAATTAGCCATCTGCTCAGAAGCCATTTCAAGTTCTTCATCGGAAATTCCCATCTTATCAATCATCTGATTAATTGAACCTATATTCATTTCCCTTGCGCATTTTATACAAAGTCCCTCCGGAACAGCCTTATCTCCATCCATTTTCTGGATAAAAATAACTGCAGGTCTTTCACCGCATCGGGAGCACATTTGCTGTTTCATTACATCACCTCTTAGAATGGTTGGTTATATTACATAATTTAAACATAATATTAAAAATATTTGTTTAAAAATTATTTTTGCTTATTACTTTGCTTGTTTTCTTTTATCTGACGAATAAATCCCGGAGCGTATCCAAGCAGAGATATAAGCGTTGCTGCTGCTGCAACGGCAACTATAATCCATGTTACAACACCCGGAAGGCAGAAATCATTGAGATACGGACAGAGCGCTCCGTTTTCTCCGAGAGCAAGAAGAATAATCATTCCGATATAGAAAATGGTTGTTGCAACTTTGCCCCAGATTTCGGCTGCAGTAGGACGCATACCTTTTGAAAGCAGAATTGCACCGCCTAACAGCATAATGATTTCTTTAAGAATAAAAAACATAAACAGATATCTTATTGCATTATCCCAGTAAGTTACAATGAGAACAATAACAATCGCCATCTGTGAAAGTTTATCAGCAATCGGATCAAGAAGTTTGCCAAGATTTGAAACCTGATTAAATTTTCTTGCGATTTTGCCGTCAAACAAATCTGTAATCGCAGCACATGCCATAACAATAACAGCGGCTAAAACATATCCCTTCAAAAACAAAACAACAAAAACGGGAATTAACGCAATTCTCAAAAACGAAAGCCAGTTTGGAATTGTGTTCCAGCCTTCAAAAAGTTCATTAACAGTTTTTTTTAAATCGCTCATATTCTACCTCCTAAATAAGCGGATTATAGGTATTTACAAATTCTATTATACGGCTGCTTTCAACCTGTTGATAAAAAGAAGTTGAACTGCCTGCAAGACTTGCAGCATATTCAAAAACCATACAGACAACAAGCAAAAATATTACCGATTTAACAAGTCCGAACAAAGCACCGAGTAGGCCGTTGGTTATTGAAAGCATACCCCTGCCGTTTTTTTCATCGGCATTTTTTCTGTGCTGCTTAAAAATATGTATAATTATATTAGCAATAACCAATACAAAAATCAGAACGAGCAAAAATACAACTAAACTGATAACAATTAGGGACAGAGGACGGATAATATCAATACATATATAATCACGCAAACGCTCTCCTGTCAGATTGTTAAGATTTGATAAATCCGTGTACTCAGGAAAAACAGACGAAATTGACTCGGCACTTTCTTTCAAACTGTTTATTAATTCGTTAAGTGTATCGGCACTGCTTAATTTTTCTTCCACTTTTTTCTGAACATATTGGCTCAGATACTTATCATATATCACTTCGCTGCAGGAATCAGATGCGTAATAAGCAGCCGGCACAGCCACAATATATTTTAAAACATTAAGCATTGACACCAGAAATCCTCTTTTTGCACCAAGCAAAATCATTACAGCGGCAATCACCAGAAAGGCAATATCTATATAATTCATTCGGTCTGATCCGCCCCCCTGTCAATTAAAGATTGTCGGTGAACAAAGACCTGATTACCCATCTGACAAATTGATTTTGATGAATCATCTGTCTGCATTTTGTTTTTTTCTTCACCTTTGCTCAGACTGTAACTGATTATCTGATTATTCGTTAAAATACTTACAAGATTTGAAGATGCCGAAACAGATTTTATATTGCCTGAAACGGTTATTTCATTTTTTATTTTGCCATTTGGTTTTATATATGAAATCACATTTTCCGTGGAATTGCTGAATTTATTATAAACAAGAATAAGTTCTCCCGATGGAGTATAACAAAGCGAAGTTGTTTTAATCGTACCCTGCTCAAATATCGGTTCATAAGTGTTATTTTTCCTGATAACACCGGCATAACTGTCGCCAACAACAAGCAGATTGTTTCCGCTGTATCTGATATCTGTAATAAGCCCCTGAGGAAGTTCAACAGCGGCAGGTTCCGTATACCCTATCTCATAGGAATAAACAATCGTTTTAAGATTGGCATTTTCACTGTTGATACAGACAACAGACACCTTTTTGCCGTTATCCGAAACGGCTATATCAACTGCATATCCATAAGAAATGCTTACTTTTAAAAGTTCCTTAAGCGATTTGTTATAAGCATAAACATCACATACTGTTTCATTTGAAGTTGTTGCAATGGCTGCTGTTCCGTTTTTTGAAACATCAGCACAAAGAATAGAATTTGAAACTTCACGCTCATAGACTGCATCACTTGTTGTATCAAGTCTGTAGGTGTTTCCGCCCTGGTCATAAACAAGTGAATAAACGCCCGAACTTTTCATAAGCGGATTTGAATAGCCGTGTTCAAAAACATATTCTGTTTGGGCGTCACTGCTGTCGATAACAGTAAAACTGTTTGGTGTTAAAACACCTATTCTGTTATTTATGTTTGACATAAATACATCACGTGAGGCATCAATCGTATAGGGATAATGATCTTCAACCACACCCTCGGTAAGGGTGAAATTACCATTTTCGTCCGTAAAATGGTCTTTAACAGAATTAATATTAATTTCGCAGACTTTCATAATAACAAGAATCACAATGATGACTGCTATTATAATCCATACAATTTTTTTATTTCTTTTATCTTTTTTCAGTCTTTTTTCACTTCGTGCAATTTCACGCTGATTGCCTGCCATAGAATCACCGCCTAATAATTGATTTGGTTAAGATAAAGTCCGTTCGCAGGTGCAGTTTTACCCGCACTTTTACGATCCTTTGATTTGATAACATTTATAAGTTCGCCGCTTTTAATTTTACCTTCTGCAACAAACAGAAGCGTTCCCACCATAATACGAACCATATTATAAAGAAAACCGTCTGCCTCAACTTTAAAATACACCATATCACCGTCACGGCTGACTTCAAAATTTTTAACCGTACGCACAGTATCTTCAACATCACTGTGAGCAGAACAAAATCCGCAGAAGTCATATGTTCCGATAAATGCTTTGCATTCCTTATTAAGATAATCGGCATCGACAGGATATCTGTAATAATAAGCGTAATCGGCATAAAAAGGATTTCTTACTTTTCCGTTATATAATTTATAGACATACTCTTTTGACTTGCAGGAATACCGCGGGTGAAAATCAGCATCGGCCTCGGTGCAAAAAACAGCAGCAATATCTTTTGGCAGATGCGTATTAAGTGCCATTACAACACCTTCATCAGAAATATTCATATCTGTTTTAAGCGTTAAACAGTACATATTTGCATGCACACCTGAATCCGTTCTGCTGCAGCCGATTACATCAAGCCTTTTGCCGAATACCTTTTCAACTGCATTCTGAAAAACTTCCTGAACCGTAAGGGCATTTTTCTGGACCTGCCAGCCATGGTAACGGGAACCATCATATTGAATTGTTATAAGTAAATTTCTCATATAATTCTGATATCGTTAAAAAAATGATTCATAAGAACAAGTGAAACAATAAAAAGGATAACGATAACAAAAGCAATATAATCCCGTGTCTCCATTTTTACTGTTTTCATTTTGGTTCTGCCCTGTCCGCCGCGATAGCACCTGCATTCCATAGCATAGGCAAGTTCACCCGCACGTCTGAAAGAAGAAACAAACAAAGGGATAATAACAGGAATAAGGGCCTTAACCCTGCTTATAATATTACCTGAATCCATCTGTGCACCGCGTGATTTCTGAGCCGCTGTTATCTTTTGAATTTCTTCAATAAGCGTAGGAATAAACCTGAGTGCGATTGTCATTGTCATTGATATTGCGTGAACATCTATTTTTAAAACTTTCAGCGGTTTAAGAAGCCTTTCCAGGGCATCGGTCAGTTCTGTCGGCGAAGTGGTATAAGTCAGTATTGAACTCAGAACCACAAGTGCAATTATACGCACCGCCATAAAAATTGCCGTTTCAATTCCGCTGTAAGTTATCTTTAATCTGCCAAGTTGAAGGAGTGCTTCTCCTTCGCCGTAAAACAGATTTAAAACAGAAGTAAATATGATAATAACCGCAAGAGGTTTTATACTTTTAAGAACTGTTTTTACAGGCACTTTTGATATTGCAACAATAATAACGGTAAGCAGAACCACCGCACCGAGAGAAAAAAAGTTTTTACATATAAATATTGAAACAAGAAGAAGCATTGTAAGAACAATTTTCATTCTTGCATCCATCTTATAAAGCAAGGAATTGCCCGGGAAATACTGCCCGATTGTAATATCAGATATCATCAAGAGTACCTCCCATTATACGGTGTAGTTCGCTTACACCCTGCTCAACCGTAAAAATATTTGTTTTGCAGTCAATACCCTGTGCCTTAAGTTTCAGGAAAATATCGGTTATCTCGGGAACATTAAGACCCATGCTTTTAAGTTCTTCACCGCGTGAATACACATCTTCCACACTTCCGAACATGGCAAGTCTGCCCTTATTCATAACAAGAACTTTACGGCAGATTTTGGCAACATCCTCCATAGAATGAGATACAAGAATAACCGTATTGCCCATAGACTGCTGATAATTCTGTATCAGTTTCAAAATTATATCTCTGCCTTTCGGGTCAAGACCTGCACACGGTTCATCAAGAATAAGAACCTGCGGCTGCATTGCAATAATCGAAGCGATTGCAACCCTGCGTTTCTGACCGCCCGATAAATCGAAAGGTGATTTTTTTAGTATATCTTCGGAAACACCCACATAAGCAATACTGTTTCTGACACGTTTATCTATTTCATTTTTATCAAGACCCATCTGTTTCGGCCCGAATGCAATTTCTTTATATACAGTTTCCTCAAAAATCTGATATTCAGGATACTGAAAACACAGACCGACAGCAAAGCGTACCTGTCTGATATTCTTTTTATTTCCTTTTGCCCAGATATCTTTTCCGTCAACAAAAACTTTGCCTTTATGAGGCTGTAAAAGACCGTTTAAGTGTTGAATAAGGGTTGATTTGCCCGATCCTGTATGACCGATAACACCGATAAGATCACCTTTTTCAACACTGAAACTGATATCGTCAATAGCGGCTGTTTCAAAAGGCGTGCCGACGCTGTAAAGATATTTTAAATTTTCACAGACGAGAAACGCCATTTACCTTGCCTCCAACTTTCTTTTTATAAAATCAACACAATCATCCGCATTAAGAACGGTTTTATCCGCTTTAAATCCCATTCTGTATATAAGTTCGGTTGACTGCGGAACATCAAGACCGAGTTTTTTTATTCTGTCAACCTGCAAAAAAACATTTTCAGGTGTATCATCCATTTCAATAACACCGTCATCAACAATAACAACACGGTCGGCCTGAACGGCTTCATCCATATAATGGGTAATCAGAACAATGGTAATACCTTCCTGCTTGTTGAGTTTTTTTACAGTTTCAATAACTTCTTTTCTGCCGCTGGGGTCAAGCATAGCAGTAGGTTCATCAAGAACAATACACTGAGGTTTCATTGCAAGAATACCTGCAACGGCGACACGTTGTTTCTGACCGCCCGAAAGTTTGCTTGGCGATTTTAGACGATAGTCATACATACCGACTGTTTTAAGCGCCTCGTCAACTCTTCTGCGGCATTCGTCGGAAGGAATACCGAGGTTTTCAACACCAAAGGCAACGTCTTCTTCAACGATTGAAGAAACAATCTGATTGTCGGGATTCTGGAATACCATACCCACTTTTTTTCTTATATCAAAAATGGTATCATCATCTTTCACTGACTGACCATCAATAACAACCTCGCCTTTATCGGCAAAAAGAATACCGTTAGTCAGTTTGGCAATAGTCGATTTACCTGAGCCGTTATGACCGAGAATTGCCACAAAAGAACCTTTTTCTATATTCAAATTTAAGTTTTTGATTACAGTGATTTTTCTTTCCTGCGTATTTACGCTGTCGCCGTTAACCCTGTCGGGAAGATCAGGATTTTCACCTGTATCCTCATCAATGGTATAAGAAAAATCAACATTCTTAAATTCAATTATGTTCATTGAAAATTTTCCTTAAATATTTTTAGTCCATATAGCGGAAGAACCGCATGGCAGCACCTGATTTTTTGATGAAACAGGAAGTCCGATTTCATCAGCATCTACCCTGCCGCCTTTTTCCGAAGTAATTACATCATCAAGAATATATTTCATAACAGAGGCTGAAAGCCCTGTTGTATATGAATTAAGCAAAACCATTATCGGCTCATCAGAAAGAACCTGAGAAACAAGTTTTACAAAATCATAAATACTGTCTTCAAGGTGCCATATTTCACCTTTGGGACCTCTGCCGTAACTCGGCGGGTCAAGGATAATGATATCATATTTATTTCCGCGTCTGATTTCACGCTGAACAAATTTTATACAGTCATCAATAATCCAGCGGACATCTCCGTCTTTAACACCGCTGGCAGCAGCATTCTCCTTTGCCCACTGAACCATACCTTTTGATGCATCAACATGAACAACGCTTGCCCCTTCCTTGAGGCACGCAACAGTTGCACCGCCTGTATAGGCGAAAAGATTGAGAACTTTAACATCATCTCTTCCGCTTTCACGAATAAGTTTTCTTGTATAATCCCAGTTAACAGCCTGTTCCGGAAAAATTCCCGTATGCTTAAAGCCCATGGTTTTTATATTAAAAGTCAAATCTTTATATTTAATCTGCCAGGCATCCGGAATACGCTTATAAACCTGCCATTTTCCGCCGCCTGTTCTGGAACGGACATAGCGTGCACAGGGCTGATACCACAATCTGTGTTCTTTTTCACTTTTCCAGATAACCTGGGGGTCAGGACGGATTAAAATTTCTCTTCTCCAGCGCTCCAGTTTTTCGCCGCAGGAACAATCGATTAATTCATAATCCTCCCAATCAGTTGTATATCTCATTTTATTTTATAATCCTTGTAATCATTTTTTATTATGACAGACGTTCACGAACTACATCTGCGATGCTGTTGCCGAGTTTTGTTATCTGCTCAATATCACTGCCCTCGAGCATTACGCGGACAAGCGGTTCTGTTCCGCTGACACGAACCAAAACCCTGCCTTCGCCTGAAAGTTCCATTTCAGCCTGCTGCACAGCAGAAATAATATATTCGTCATTATTGTATTTTTGCTTGCCTTCGGGAGTAACAGTAACATTGATAAGCACCTGAGGATAAACTCTCATTATTTCAGCAAGTTCAGAAAGTTTTTTGCCTGACTTAACAACAGTTTCAACCAACTGAACACCTGAAAGTTCACCATCTCCTGTTGTTGCATAGTCAAGAAAAATAACGTGTCCGCTCTGCTCTCCGCCGATATTATAGCCATCCTTTAACATTCTTTCAAGAACATATCTGTCTCCGACAGCGGTTTTTGCGCATTCAATATCGTTCTCTTTGCAGAATTTGAAAAAGCCCATATTGCTCATAACGGTAACAACAGCAGTATTCTTTTTCAGTTTGCCCTCATCTTTCATGCGTTTTGAGCAGATTGCAATAACCTTGTCTCCGTCAACAAGTTCACCGTTTTC
The DNA here is from genome assembly GCA_946555465.1 of uncultured Clostridia bacterium. Lineage (GTDB taxonomy): Bacteria > Bacillota > Clostridia > Oscillospirales > Acutalibacteraceae > Eubacterium_R. Next base: position 18,012 of record CAMNST010000014.1, on the reverse strand, counting down.
ATCAACAGCAAGCATTCTGTCGGCATCACCGTCGAAAGCAAGACCTAAATCAAGTGAAGCATTTTTAACAAAATCCATCAGTTCTTCAGGATGAGTTGAACCGCAGTTTCTGTTGATATTTGTGCCGTCAGGAGTATCTGAAAGCATAAGGCATTTTGCACCGAGTGCGGTAAAAATATCCTTAGCACAAACAGATGCACTTCCGTTTGCGCAGTCAAGTGCAATCGACATACCGTCAAAACGGACATTTGCCGTTGAAACAACATGATTAACATAATCCTTAACTGCAGTTTTGCAGTAAAGTCTGTTGCCGACATCTCCTCCCAGCATAACCGGAATTTCTTCAGCACCATCCAAAACAATAGCCTCAATCTCTTCTTCTATTGCATCATCAAGTTTATAACCGGTTTTCTGAAAAATCTTTATTCCGTTATACTCACAGGGATTATGAGATGCAGAAATCATAATTCCCGCCTCACATCCATACTGACAGACAAGATGAGCAACTGCGGGAGTGGGAACAATACCTACAGAAAGAACATTGCATCCTACCGAAGTCAAGCCCGCTGTTAAAGCAGCCTCCAACATATCTCCTGATGCTCTTGTGTCCTTACCGATAAGAACCGTCGGCTTAGATGACTTGCTTTCTTTAATAAGCACCATTGCTGCTGCTCTGCCGATCTGAAGGGCAAGTTCAACTGTTAAATCTTTATTTGCTATTCCTCTTACACCATCTGTTCCGAATAATCTACCCATAATCAAAATCCTCTCTTTACTGTAATTTGATATTAATTATATTAAAGATTGCTGACTATCCTGCTCAAATCCGAGATGCTTATAAGCAAGCGGTGTAACGCATCTTCCTCTCGGTGTTCTTGAAAGAAAACCAATCTGCATAAGATACGGTTCATAAACATCCTCTATCGTAACAGCCTCTTCACCGATTGCTGCCGCTATGGTTTCAAGACCTACAGGACCGCCGTTATAATTTTTTATCATTGTTGTTAAAAGAATACGATCAATATTATCAAGGCCGAGTTCGTCTATTTCCATTCTTCCGAGGGCATCGACCGCTGCCTCTTTACTGATTACTCCGTCATATTTAACCTGAGCAAAATCACGCCCTCTTTTAAGAAGTCTGTTAGCGATACGCGGCGTTCCTCTTGAACGCGAGGCTATTTCGCACGCTCCCTTATCATCAACTGCTACATCCAAAATTCCTGCACTTCTTTTGACTATTGTGGCAAGTTGATCATTGCTGTACATTTCAAGTCTGAAAATCACGCCGAATCTGTCACGCAGCGGTGCAGACAACTGACCTGCACGTGTGGTTGCACCGATAAGGGTAAAATGCGGAAGATCAAGTCTTATTGATCTTGCCGAAGGACCTTTACCGATAATTATATCAAGTGCACCATCTTCCATAGCCGGATAAAGAACTTCTTCAACCTGGCGGTTAAGGCGGTGAATCTCATCAATGAAAAGCACATCACCTTCCTGAAGATTTGTTAAAAGGGCAGCAAGATCGCCCTGTTTTTCAATAGCAGGACCGCTTGTTATTCTGATATTAACACCCATCTCATTGGCAATAATGCCTGCAAGAGTCGTTTTTCCGAGTCCGGGAGGACCGTAAAGCAAAACGTGATCGAGGGCCTCCCCTCTTCCTTTAGCGGCCTCAATATATATTTTCAGGTTTTCCTTAATTTTTTCCTGACCGATATAATCGTCAAGCGTTTTGGGTCTCAGCGAATTTTCTATATCGCTATCTTCAGGGGTGAAATCAGAAGTAATTATTCTGTTTTCAAAATCCATTTCCGTTTCCTGCATAATTTTCTCCTAAATAAAATCATGAGTAATATTACAATTTTTTTGCAAGTTGCTTAAGTCCCTGTCTTATCATTTCGTCAACAGAAAGCGATTTATCCATTGCACCTACAACAACTGCGGCATCGGATTGAGAATATCCAAGTGCCACGAGTGCTTCAACAGCCTCTGCTGAATTTGAATTTTCGCCGGCGGATGCAGCACTGCTGACAGCCGAAGAAACATCACCGGATGAAATATTAACCATTTTATCTTTCAGTTCAAGCACAACTCTTTCTGCTGTTTTTTTGCCGACGCCCTGTGCTTTGGTAATTGATTTTGCATCACCGGATGCAATGCAAAGCGCCAGTCTGTCCGGACTGAGTTGCGAAAGAATTGCAATCGCTGCTTTAGGACCAATACCAGAAACACTGATAAGCAGTTTGAACGCATCAAGTTCAGCATTATCGGCAAAGCCGTATAAATCCATTGCATCTTCGCGAACGGCAAGATAAGTAAATATATTAACCTTATCACCGACCTTGCCGAGACTTTTCACCGTATTCAGAGAGGTAAAGCATTTAAATCCGACTCCGCCGCATTCAACCACAACATAATTAACATCGCTTACCGTTAAAATTCCATTTAAATTATAAAGCATAAATCCACCTCTGTTTAGGAAATATCATCTGAAAGATGTCATCAGCGAGCCGCTGCAGTGACCATGACAGATTGCCATTGCAAGTGCATCGGCAGTATCATCGGGCTTTGGTATTTTTTCAAGATTAAGCATAATTCTTGTCATTTCCTGCACCTGTTTTTTTTCGGCTCTTCCGTAGCCGACAACCGACTGTTTAACCTGAAGCGGTGTATATTCAAAAATATCAACACCGTAATTCTGTGCGGCAAGCGTTATAACACCCCTTGCCTGCGCAACATCAATTACTGTTTTGGCATTATTGTTATAAAAAAGTTTTTCCATACTCATAACCTGAGGTTTATATTTTTCAAAAATATATCCCATATCGTTATATATGGTTTGAAGACGCAGCGGAAAAGGGGTGTGTGCCTCTGTGGTTATTGCACCGTAACCCAGCACCCGAAACTTATTTGCTTTGTATTCAAGAACTCCCCAGCCGACGATTGCATAACCGGGATCTATGCCAAGAATAATCATACACACTTCTCCATTTTACATTTAACAGATTATACCACACCAAACTATTTTATGCAATATATAATATATAAATTATATATTAAGGATATATTAAAAAACTAAAAACGGAGGGCACTTTTCCCTCCGTTAAAAACTTTAAATCAGCCATCTCACAGTAATTTTCGCTTTAATAAGTTGCTCCCCTCTGAAACAACACACAGCGAAAAAGATGATATTATTTTTTCAGAAAATGTATAAATTTTTCAAGTTCAACAACATTGAAAGTATATTTATTTGAATCTGTATCAGGAATATAATAACGCGAACAGACCTCACCGTTAAGAACCGTAAAAGCCTGTTTTAATGTAGATGCCATATAATCGGCACACTGACGTGCATTTGAACCGCTTGCCACAAGGAGCCCCACTCTTTTATGCTTTTCAATCGGCGGTTTTGCACCGCGCTTAAATCTGGCACTGTAGTAACGCTGAAAACGATCTATAATTGCTTTAAGCGGTGCAGGAAAAAAATTATTGTATACAGGCGAGAAAAATATAATATAATCTGCCTGTTCAAAATCTTCAAAAAACACATCTAAATCTTTATTGGAACAGCCGTTATGATATTCACAGTATTTGCAGTCATTGCATGGTGCAGGAGACATTTTATATGTATCATACTGTCTTATTTCACAATCTATAAAATAGGGCTTAACCTGATTTATCAGTTGAGAGCATACGCCATCTTCACGCGGAGAACCGTTTATTATTAACACTTTTTTCATTTCATCACCAAGACCATTATAACATACAACAAAAATAATTCAACAAACATTACAAATATATAATCCGATGTATTTGACATAATACGACAATATATGGTATAGTATATATCAACAGATTAAGCAGAGGTATATTTCATAATGAAACATTCCGGAACAAAAACAATAAAAACTGAAAGACTGACGCTCCGGCGTTTTAGGGCGACTGATTTTTTCTATGCATTAACATGGTACAGAAAAAAAGAACTGTGCAGATTTTCAGAATCCAGAACGAAAAACAATGTTATCGGAACTGCACGTTTTATATTAGGAAAAATAATAAAATATAAAAACCCCGATTATTATTGCTGGGCAATAACAATAAACAATAAAATTCACGGGATGATTCAGGCAATTCCGTTATGCAACAAAGAAGACGCTTTCTCATTTTACTATTTTCTGAATCCTAAATTATTTTCAAAAGGCTATATGAGCGAAGCACTTATTAAAGTAATAGAATTTATGAAAGATGAAGGAGCGCAATATATCTGTTGTGAATGCGATGTTGATAACATCGGTTCATACAAGGTTATGGAAAAAGCAAATATGAAAAGAAGTTCGCAAATCAGAAAAGAATGTTTTAAATATCCTGACGGAAGAATTTCCGACGGTTATTTTTACGAAATAAAATTCAACTCAGGCAAATAAAAACTGCGGTTATTAAGCATAAAATCTTAATAACCGCAGTTTTATTATTCACTTTCTATTTTATAATTTACGCCGTTTTCTTCACACCAGTCTATAACCTTTTTCTGAACATATTCATTTTCAAAAGAATCAAATCCTGAAGAAATATCAGAATAAGCATTAAAATATTTCCAAAAAGTTTCAACACAGTCATAACTTGAAAGTTTGTCAAAAACATCAGCAACTTTTTTATTGTTAAGCGATTTTATGTATGAACGTATAACTTCTTCGTTGCTTATTGTTAAGAAAGGAATAAAACCATTTTCAACAAGTTTGCTATGATCCTGACTTGGCAGATCATAAACATTGTAGATTGAATAATCTATACGGGAAAACCAATATTCCGTAGAAGAACCCCACGCATAGCGAAGAGTTTGAGGATTAAGAACTAATTGCATTTTTCTACCTTTAAATCTATATAAACAAATAACAAATTACAAATATTTTCCACAAAAAAGAAAATATTATTTATTGTTGATGGAATTCATCAAGCCGCCGTTTTTGATAATATTCTGAATAAATTCAGGAAAAGGCTGAGCCTGATAAGTTTTACCGGTTGTGCAGTTCGTAATTAAACCACTGCCAAAATCGACTTCCACTTCATCGCCCTCTTTTATATCTTTGGCTGCTTCATCACACTCAAGAATAGCAAGACCGATATTAATGGCATTCCTGTAAAAAATGCGTGCAAATGTTGATGCAATAACGCAGGAAATGCCTGATGCCTTAATCGCAATAGGTGCATGCTCACGCGATGAACCGCAACCGAAATTTGCTTCAGCAACCATAATATCCCCAACTTTTACTTTATTAACAAAATCTGCGTCAATATCTTCCATACAGTGAGAAGCAAGCCAAGCCTCATCACTCTTATTAAGATAGCGAGCAGGAATGATTACGTCGGTATCAACGTTGTCACCGAATTTATGCACAAGTCCTTTTGCTTTCATTCCTATACCTCCTTATACTGTTGCAGGGTCAGCAATATAACCCTTTACTGCAGAAGCCGCAGCAACTGCCGGTGACGCAAGATAAATTTCAGACTTTGTATGACCCATTCTGCCTACAAAGTTACGGTTTGATGTTGAAACTGCTTTTTCGCCGCTTGCAAGAATACCCATATGACCGCCGAGACAAGGTCCGCATGTAGGTGTTGAGACAATGGCACCTGCTTCAACAAATATTTCGGCAATACCTTCTTTAATACACTGAAGATAGATTGCCTGTGTTGCAGGAATCACAATACAGCGAATACCTTTTGCAACTTTTTTGCCTTTAAGAATGGATGCAGCAATGCGCATATCTTCCATACGTCCGTTTGTGCATGAACCTATAACAACCTGATCAATTTCAATTTTTTCAATTTCATCTATGGTCTTTGTATTTTCAGGAAGATGAGGACATGCAACTGTAGGACGAAGCGTTGATAAATCAATTTCAACAACGCTGTCATACCGGGCATCTTCATCGGCAGTATAAACTTTGTATTCTCTCAGACTTCTTCCTTTAACATAATCAAGGGTTACATCGTCAACAGGAAAAATTCCGTTTTTAGCACCGCACTCAATAGCCATATTTGAAATGCAGAGACGGTCGTCCATAGAAAGTTCTTTTATTCCGTCACCTGTAAATTCAAGCGATTTATATAAAGCACCGTCAACGCCAATCATTCCGATAAGATGAAGAATAACGTCTTTGCCGCTGATAAAATCTGCTTTTTTGCCTGTAATAACAACCTTAATTGCTGACGGAACTTTAAACCATGCCTTGCCTGTTGCCATACCGGCTGCCATATCGGTTGAACCGACACCTGTTGAAAAAGCACCGAGAGCACCATAGGTACATGTATGAGAATCCGCTCCGATAATGCAGTCACCGCAGGTAACAATACCTTTTTCGGGAAGAAGAGCATGTTCTATTCCCATATTGCCGACATCATAATAATGAAGAATATCATTCTTCTTTGCAAATTCACGAACCTGCTTACAGTTTTCGGCAGACTGAATATCTTTGTTAGGGGTAAAATGGTCCATAACAAGAGAAATTCTTGTTTTATCAAAAACAGTTTCTTTGCCGAATTTATTCATTTCGTTTATCGCAACCGGAGATGTTACATCGTTTCCGAGTACCATATCCAAATTTGCTTCTATCAACTGACCCGCAACAACGCTGTCAAGCCCTGCATGGTCAGCCAATATTTTTTGAGTCATTGTCATACCCATATATATTCACCTAATTTCAATAATATCCGATTTTATACATCTTCGGTAAAGGAACCCTCACCGCGCTCAAGTGATGTGACACCTGTTCGCGCAAGTTCAACTATTTCAAAATTCTTTTCAATTTCTGCAAGGAATTCGTCAATAGCACTGCCTTCACCTGTAAATTCAAATGTGATGGTTGAAAGAGAAACATCAAGAACTCTTGCTCCGTATCTCATATTAAAAGCAAGAAGAGCATTTTTATTTTCAACACCTGCTGCCTTAACTTTTACCAAAAGAAGTTCTGAAGAAACTGATTTAGCATCTGTTAACTGGGCAACCTTTTTTACAATTTCAAGTTTCAATAACTGTGACTTAATCTGTCTTACATTTTCCGGTTCGGTATTAATTTCAATAGTCATTCTTGAAAATGCAGAATCTTCAGTTTCACTTACTGTAAGCGAACTGATATTGTAGCCTCTTCTTGAAAAAAGGCTTGCAACACGCTGAAGAACGCCTGAAACATTATCAACAAGAACCGATAAAACAAGTTTTTCTTCTGCCATATCCTTTTCACCTACATTTCTTCAATAATATCAGATGCTGCCCCGCCCGGCGGAATCATCGGAAGCACATTTGAATCCGGTGAAATTCTGCAGTCAACAAGAACAGGTCCGTCAACAGCAAAAGCCTCTTTAAGAACATCATCAATTTCGTCATTGGTATTTATACGCATCCCTTTAACACCAAATGCTTCTGCAACTTTAACAAAATCGGTGGCACGGTGCGGATCTGTATCTGCAAAACGATTTCCGTAGAAAATCTTCTGCCACTGGCGTACCATACCGAGAACGGTGTTATTCATTATAAACATTTTAACGGGAATATTATACGAAGCCATTGTTGCAAGTTCGCTTAAATTCATATGAAAACCGCCGTCACCCACAAACATTACAACCTGTCTGCCGCAACAGCCGACTGCCGCACCCATTGCAGCACCCATTGAGTAACCCATGGTTCCGAGACCGCCTGATGTAAGAAGCGTACGCGGCATTTTATATTTATAGAACTGTGCAGCCCACATCTGGTGCTGACCAACGTCCGTTACAACTATGGTGTCATCAGGTGTACACTCATCAACTTTTTCAATAAGAGTCTGCGGATTTACGTAATCTTCTATCTGAACTTGTTTAAAAGGTCTTTTGAATGAATTTATTTCTTGTTTCCATTCTGTGTGGTCAAGTTGTTCAATCGCACATGTCAGTTGCGGAAGAATCTCATTAAGATTGCCTCTGAGATGATAGTTTGAATTGATGTTCTTATCCATTTCGGCAGCATCAATATCAATATGTAAAATCTCTGCATTCGGAGCAAATCTTGCTCTGTTTCCTGCTACACGGTCTGAAAAACGAGCACCGCAGGTTATAAGAACATCGCAGTCATGAGCAGCCTTGTTTGCTTCAAATCTGCCGTGCATGCCGATAAAGCCGACATGAAGTTCATGGCCATTCGGAAATGCACCGAGACCCATAAGGGAAGAAACAACAGGAGCATCAATCTTTTCTGCAAAAGTTATAAGATCTTTGCCAACATCGGAAAGTATGGCACCGCCGCCAACATAGATAAGCGGTTTTTTGCAGTTTGACAAAAGTTCAACTGCTCTGTCAAAACATTTTGATTTAGGTTTAACAAGACTTTCTGCTTCCTGTTTAGGCTGAGATATATACTCACATTCCGCAGCGGTAATATCTTTAGGAATGTCAACAAGAACAGGTCCTTTTCTGCCTGAAATTGCAATTTTGAAAGCCTGTCTGAGTGTATCGGCAAGTTCCTCAACATTTTTTACCATAAAATTATGCTTGGTTATAGGCATTGTAATACCTTTGATATCAACTTCCTGGAATGAGTCACGACCGATAAGACTTGTTCCGACATTACATGTAATTGCAACCATTGGAATTGAATCCATATGAGCAGTTGCTATACCGGTTACAAGATTGGTTGAACCGGGACCTGAAGTTGCAAAGCAGACACCGACCTTGCCGGTTGCTCTGCTGTAACCGTCAGCGGCATGTGAAGCACCCTGCTCGTGTGCAGTAAGAATATGATTAAAAGTTTTTCCGTACTTATAAAGTTCGTCAAAAATATTGAGTATTGTTCCGCCGGGATAACCGAATACAGTATCAACACCCTGCTCTTTAAGTACTTCAAGAACAATCTGCGAACCATTAAGTTTCATTATATCGCCCCTCTTTTTCGGTCAAAAATTTATTTAGAAAAAATGATTAGAAATATAATATATTATTTAAACAATAAAGTCAAGTATCTGCTATTACAAATTTCACTTGTAATAGCAGAAAAATTGTTATATAATATTTTGTTGAATTTGGTAATTTCACTTAAATCAAAATTTTTATTATGGAGATTTTACTATGAAACTTGGTATAGTAGGTTTGCCGAATGTCGGCAAAAGCACATTATTTAACGCAATAACAAATGCAGGTGCACAAAGTGCAAACTATCCATTTTGCACAATCGAACCGAATGTGGGAATGGTAAGTGTTCCCGACGAAAGACTTGACAAACTTGCAGAAATGTATCAACCTGACAAATTTACCCCTGCAACAATAGAATTTGTTGATATTGCAGGACTTGTAAAGGGCGCTGCTCAGGGTGAAGGTCTTGGAAACAAATTTCTTTCTCATATCAGAGAAGTCGACGCAATCATTCACGTTGTTCGCTGTTTTGAAAATGACGATATAACCCACGTCGATGGAAATGTTGACCCGGCAAGGGATATTGAAACAATCAATCTTGAACTTGTTCTTTCCGATCTGGATATTTTAACACGAAGAATCGATTCACGCAAAAAAGCAATGAAGGGTGATAAAACACTTGCAGGCGAAGTTGCCTTTCTTGAAAGGCTTCAGGCTGAAATGGAACAGGGTAAAACTGCAAGAAGCGTTGAAATTTCCGAAGATGAAGAAGAATATCTTAAAGAAGTTTCTCTTCTCACAATAAAACCTGTTATCTATGCCTGCAATATGGGTGAAAACGATTTTGCAAACGGAATTGAGAACAATGCATACTTTAAAAGAGTTGAAGAAATTGCCGCTGAAGAAGGCGCCGAAACACTTCCGATATGCGCAGAAATGGAAGCAGAAATTGCACAACTTGATGAAGAAGAAAAAGCATTATTCCTTGCTGATATGGGTCTTGAAAAAAGCGGACTTGACCGACTTATTAAAAAGAGTTATTCCCTCTTAGGTCTGATTTCATATCTTACTGCAGGCAAACCGGAAGTAAGAGCATGGACGATAAAGAAAGGCACTAAAGCACCTCAGGCAGCAGGAAAAATACACACAGATTTTGAACGCGGATTTATACGTGCGGAAGTTGTTGCTTTTGACGATCTTATGCAATGCGGAAGTATGAACGCTGCAAAAGAAAAGGGACTTGTTCGTTCCGAAGGCAAAGAATACGTTATGAAAGACGGCGACATAGTACTTTTCAGATTCAATGTTTAATAACTATACTTTCGGCTTTTGTTACACAGAAGCCGAATTATTTTGCAAAAAAAGAAGTTTTACGAATTATTTTATCAAAAATTGACATTTTTTGTTTATTCCGACAAAAAAATCACACAAATCAAACAATTTTTGTTGACTATATAATATAATTCTGATATTATTAAAATTAAGGTGGGAGAGGATTATGTCAAAGGTAAACGATAAAACACTTGACGAAATTCTTTCTGATGCGCAATCCGGCGATAATTTTAAACTCGCTGTTGTAATTCAAGAACACAGAGAATTTGTTGAAAAAATTGCATCAAAATACAAGGACTCTCCAATGGAAATGGACGACCTTATTCAGGAGGGCATGATTGGTCTTTTGGCTGCTGCCAAATCTTATGACCCCAAAAAGGGTGCAAGTTTTAAAACTTATTCAAAAACGTGCATTGAAAATTCAATTCAGACGTCACTGCGAAAATTCTACAGACTCAAGGACATTCCCGTGCAAAGTGTTGTTGAGTATCAGGAAGAGGAAATTCCCCTTTCGAGCGGAATTTACAGTGCCGAGGATGCTTTTATCGCTCAAGAAGGCGTTTCACTGTTGACAAAAGTTCTTCGAGAAAATCTCTCAGATTTTGAAAACGAAGTCTTAAGGTTGCACATTGTCGGTTGCAGCTACAATGAAATTGCAAAAAGATTATGCAAAACACCTAAGGCAGTAGATAATGCCTTACAAAGAGTTCGCAGGAAATTATCTGATATTTCGCTGTGAATAAAGTCAAACCGACTATATTAATTGATTTGAGAGGTATCAAAAAATGTTCGAAGACAAAACTTTAGTATGTAAGGACTGCGGTAATGAATTTGTGTTTACAGCAGGCGAACAGGAATTCTATGCTGAAAAAGGCTTTGTAAATGAGCCGCAGAGATGCAAAGAATGCCGCGACAAGAGAAAGAACGCTGCAAGAGCACCACGTGAACTTCACGATGCTGTTTGCGCAGAATGCGGTGCAGAATGTAAGGTTCCGTTTATTCCAAACGGTGAAAAACCTGTTTATTGCAGCGAATGCTTTGCAAAAATCAAAGAATAGGATTGTTCTTTAAATAAAAGAGAGTACGCACGGTACTCTCTTTTTCTATTATTTATGATAAAACACAATTACAAAAATAAAAGAGAGTACATACGTACTCTCTTCAGCTTGTCGAAAAAGCATAGCAAATGCTATGCTTTTTGTCATATATATGGTAAAATAGAGTAGGTGATGAAAGATGATAGAAAAGCACAGAGAAAAGCGAGAACAAGTAGAAATATTCAGCATAGAGGAATTTGTACCTTCAGACCATCTGTTAAGGAAAATAGACAGCGCCGTGGATTTTACACATATATACGATATCGTAGAAGATTTGTATTGTTCAGACAACGGCAGACCGAGTATAGACCCTGTGGTTCTGTTCAAAATGGTACTGATACAGCATCTGTATGGAATACCATCATTAAGAAGAACAGTAGAAGAAATCAAAATGAATGTAGCCTATCGCTGGTTCTTAGGATATTTAATGAACGAACCAATACCGCACTTCTCCACAATCAGTTATAATTTCAAGCACAGATATACAGAACAGACCATAGAGGAAATATTCTATTGGATATTAGATGAAATCAATCATGCAGGATATTTATCACCGGAAGCCGTATTTGTAGACGGAACACATATCAAAGCAAATGCCAATTTAAAGAAGGCTGTAAAAAAGGCAGTTCCAAAGGCGGCAAAAACATATGAAAAACAATTAATGGAAGAAATCAACGAGGACAGAGAGAGTCACGATAAAAAGCCGTTTGATGAAACAAAGCCGCCACAGGATAAAGAAATCTCACAATCTACAACAGACCCTGAAAGCGGCGTGTTTCACAAGGGGGAGCATAAGAAATGCTTTGCATACACAGCACAGACAGGCTGTGACAAAAACGGGTATGTAATGGATGTAACCGTTAATCCGGGAAATGTACACGACAGCGTAGCCTTTGACGGATTGTATGACAGACTCACAGAGAAAAATCCAGAGATTAAAACAGTAGTAGCGGATGCAGGCTACAAAACACCGTGGATAAGCAAAAGGGTTCTTGATGACGGAAGAATACCTGTATTACCCTACAAATGTCCAATGAGCAAAAAGGATTTTTTCAAGCCGTATGAATATGTATATGATAAATACTATGATTGTGTTATCTGTCCGGAAAATCAAGTATTAAGCTATGCAACAACAAACCGCGAGGGTTACAAAGAGTTTAAGAGCAAAGGATATATATGCAAAGACTGTCCGTCAAGACATTTATGTACAGAAAATGCAAAGTCAGAAAAAACGGTAACAAAGCATATATGGTCTGATTATCTTGAAACATTAGAAGACATCAGACACACGCCTGAATACAAAAAGCTGTATGAACGGCGAAAAGAAACAATAGAACGGGTATTCGCCGATGCAAAGGAAAAGCATGCAATGCGATATACGCCATATCGGGGCTTAACTCAAGTTACAAATTGGGTCAGGCTTAAATTTGCTGCCATGAATCTGAAAAAGTTCGCAATACACAGGTGGAATATGACCAATCAGACTGCTTTTTCTAACCTTTTTAGCTTATTTTTCATATTCATCAAAAAATTAACCCTAAATCCGTTCCGAATTTAGGGTTTTTCTACAGACTGAAGAGAGTACATACGTACTCTCTTTTTTGGCGCAGAGGGTGGGATTCGAACCCACGCGCCCTTTCGGACAAACGGTTTTCAAGACCGCCTCGTTATGACCACTTCGATACCTCTGCGTTTGATGCTTGATAATATTACCACAGTTGTATGCATATGTCAAGATATTTTTTGAAAAAAATAAATAAATCATTGAATTTCAAACAAAATTAAATCAATAAAAACAATACATCAATTTTATTCTTTATTATTTTGAATAATTCTATTAACAAAAGCAAAACTAAAAACACAGAAACTTATGGGAGGTTGAAATTATGACATCAAAAGAACTGCTGTATATAGAAGATGCGCTCGGTCACGAACAGTATTTTCAAACAAAATGCAAACAGACTGCAAATCAGATTCAGGACAGAGAACTTAAGGCCTGTGTTGAACAGATGCAGAGAAACCATCAGCAAATCTTTGAAAGTTTTTACGGTTTGCTTTAATAAGGAGAAAGAAATATGGATGATAAGAATTTAATGGAAGATATTTTACTTCTTGAAAAAGGAGTATGTGATTTATATATGCACGGTGCTATTGAATCTTCAACTGATAACGTTCACCAAACATTCAGCAATGCACTTAACAATGCATTGACCATGCAGGATACAGTATATGACAAAATGTCTGAAAAAGGCTGGTATTCGACCGACCAGGCAGAAGAGACAAAAATCAATTCTTTAAAAATGAAATTCGGCACACAAATGCAATAAAAAAGGAGAGTGTATTTTTACACTCTCTTTTTTATGGCGCAGAAGGAGAGACTCTCCTCTCAACTATCGAAAGGTCCACCGGACCTTTCTCCCGAATTTTTCACTCTGTTCAAAATTCGGAGTTCGTTTCTCGTCTCTATAAAAAAACAAAAAAGAGTGTGAAAACACACTCTTTTTATGGCGCAGAAGGAGAGACTCGAACTCTCGCGCCGGTTGCCCGACCTACGCCCTTAGCAGGGGCGCCTCGTCACCAACTTGAGTACTTCTGCAAGTTGACGGGTTTTACCTGTCAAGATATTGACCAAAAGAATAATACTTTCGGTGCGTGTTATACTTTAACACAACTTTGCTTAATTGTCAATACTTAATTATGAATATGCCGCTTAAAAAATTTTGCTAAATCATCAATACACTTTTGTGACGGCGCGGTAAACGGCATTGTTACGCTGAAAACATGCGGAAGTTTTCTTCCGTCAAGTTTTTCGGTATAATCATGAAATTCATTTTCAACATTAAGTTCATCAAGAATTTTATGCAGTTCTCTCCCCTGCGCTCTCACAAAATCGCCGCTTGAAGTTACAACAAAAAACGGCGGCAGACTGTCGGATGCAATATTTTTAAACTGCATAAGGAAATAATACGGAGAAGATTTATGATGCGTTGTTGAAAGAAGTGCATTGAGATTCACATTCATCATTATATTAGGTGAAACCAAATCAATAACCGGTGATGTTGCCGCTGCAGCATTAAAACTGAGTTTATTTTTAGGCAGATGAAGTTTTTTCTGCAATTCACTGTCAGCATTAATCTGAGCCGTAAGGCAGCAGAACTGCCCTCCTGCGCTGTCACCGGTAAGAAAAACATTATTTCTGTCGATATAATATTTGTCACTGTTTTTATCAATCCACTGAAGGCAGGCAAAAATATCAGCGAGTTGCCCTGCTATATTAACTCTGTCGGCAAGGCGGTAATTTATATTTGCAACGATAAAACCTCTTTTGGCAAGTTCCATGCAATAATACTTATTTATTTCCTTGGTACCATACCACCAGCCGCCGCCATGTATATCAATTATAAGAGGAAGATTTTCGGTTGTATTTTCAGGATAGTAAAAATCAAGAAGATGATATTTATTGTAATCATCAATATATGCAATGTTCTCTTTGCAGACGATTCCGCGCGGTGCTGTCTGAGAGGCTATACGTTTGTTATCTGCTTTCTCTGTAAAAAACCATATCGTTTTTAGTATCGGCTTAAAAATATCCATAATAATTCTCCTTAAAATTTCATAAATATTATCGGGTGATCGTGTGAAAAAAGATTTATTTAAATACAGTTTAACGGGATTTGTTTTTGTAAGTGTATTCGGAACTCTTATGCATTTTTTATATGAATGGAGCGGGTGCAATACTGCTGTCGGACTTTTTGCCCCTATTAATGAAAGTACATGGGAACATCTGAAAATGATATTTTTCCCCTATCTCATATGGAGTATTGCGGAATATATTATGCTGAAGAAACAAAAAGGTGTTTTTTCGGCAAAATTTATAGGTGTGTTTACAGGTATTGCCGCAATCGTAGTTTTCTTTTACACTTACACGGGAATTTTCGGAAAAAGCATTGAAATACTAAATATACTTTCATTTTTCATAGGTGTTTTTGCCGCATTTTTAACGGATTATATGATTATAAAATCAGAAAAATTAAGCAGTATAAGATGCGATACAATTTTCATAGCGGCATTTATTATTGTCGGCGCTTTGTTTGTTATTTTCACTGTTGCGCCACCGTTTATCCCGCTTTTTAAAGACCCGATAAATTCGACTTACGGGATATAAATTCGGTTACTTCTGCTATATTTTTTCCAACATCTTCAACCCTGTGGGCATCTGAACCTGTTGAAAACGCAACGCCGGTGTTCTTCGCAATTTCAAAAAATTCACTGTTCACGCCTAAACTTTTTGAAGTGTTCATTTCAAGCATCATATCGTGAGATTTAATGCTTTCACACAGATTTTTATATGTATCACGCAAATCATAATCCGGATAAAGAGAGTGGCATCTGATTAAATCGGGATGTGCAATAATGTCAAAAACACCGCTTTCAACGAGTGAATTTTCAAGTTCAAAATAACGCTTATAGATATGATTAATATCTTTGCCGAGCCACTGATATTTACGCTGATTAAAAGTCCAGTTATCGACCCAGTGCACAGAACCTAAAAGATAATCAAAAAAACCGTCAGAAGTTAAATCTCTTATTAAATCAATATGCTGTTCAAAATAGCATATTTCCAGACCGAAAGAAACTTTTATCGGGTAATTTCTGCCCCTTATTTCGGTTATAAGAGTTTTAAATTCATCAAGACTGTGAGCGGAAGGCGCTTTACCGTCAAACCATTTGCGCTGATAGAGATTATACGCTCTTGCCTCTTTAAAAGACGGATGAAAATCGGTAAATCTTATACTGTGCTCAAGCAGACAGATTTCATCGAGATTCATCTGAACGGCCTTTTCAATAAACTGCTCAATCCAGTTAACTGTATACGGACCTTTTTCAATATGTATGTGCAGATCTTTCATTTTTTCACCAATACAATTATAATTAACATAATTAAAAGACCGGACAGAAACCACTGCCCGATCTTTTTTGCTTTTTATTTGTTATAGCCCTTCTTGAAGCGTTTTTTGCCTTCTTCACGGAAAGCCTCAATTCCGCCCTTCTGATCATAGAGTTCTGCAGCCTCAAGACAAATATCAAGAGAAAGGTTAATACATTCCTCACTCATATTATCGGGTGTATCAAGTCTGGTATGATAATAGGTTTTCGGATCATGGTTTACACCGCAGAAACCGACTGCCTCGATACCGTAACGTGAAAATCCTTCGGCATCAACTGCACCGGGATAAATATCTGTTTCTTTCATTTCAATACCGCAGTTTACACCTGCTTCATAAACAAGTTCGCCAACGGCATTTGAGTTTTTCTGCGTACCTGTGCAGCCCTGTGTGTAAATCTGAAGTTGTTCAATTTCGCGCATTGTATCCATTGCAATTACAACGGTTTCAATTTCCTTGAGTTCTTCCTGGTGGCGCTTTGCATATGCCACAGCACCGCGCAGACCTGCCTCTTCAGAACCTGAAAGCAAACAGCACACTTCGGTATTTTCATATCTTTTGTTATTATCAGCCATTTCTTTAAGAACAGCCATTGAAATATAATCTGCAGTAAGGTTATCGTTTGCACCGTAAACAATTACTTTCCAGTTAATAAAGAAAAGAATTGCAATAAAAAACGGAACAAGAACAAGCTGAATTATACCCATAACAAGCCAGAATTTTGAAGTGTAGTCGCCGCCTGCAAGAGAATAAATCATCCATATAACATTGAAAATACAGATTCCGATAAGGCCGCCGATTGAACCGCCCATTACCGGTGCAAGTGATTTAAGACCGCCATGCAGAGAATAAGTCCATTCATTTGCAGCATCCGTATGACCGCAGAAAACGATTCTTCTTTTAACTTCACCCGTAGGCTTTCTTCTTGCCATAACATTTCTTGATGTTTTTTTTGGGAAAAGGAAATCAACATATTCCCTGTACATTAAAAATTCAACAACAAGACAGGAAAGTGCAAACCAGGTAAGTACTGTTGCAATAATTGCAAGAGCAGCATTTTCAACAACACTTTTATATGTAAGCCAATAGAAGATTACAGATATAATACCTATAATACCTGCCGGCGGTATCCAACCCATAAAAGCGGCGGGATGAAGATCAAAATCCTCCATCTCAACCTCGTCGGCCCACTGTTCAAGTTCACCTTTCAGAAATTTTTGTGCCTTTCTTTCGCTGTGAGTACCCGGACCGCGGTCCTTAAAGTTTTCACAAATATAACGAATACCGTCTGTCATAAACTTATAAGTGTTTTCTGACGCTCCGTTAGTTAATCGCATAGCACTTCCTCCTCTATTTAAATTGTATAGTCTCATTATACAACAAGTAAAGGTAACTTGCAAGAAGAATATAAATTTTTTATAAACTTCTTGACAAGACGGCAAAGTTACTATATAATACAATTCGCAAGAGATGGCCCGGTAGTTCAGTTGGTTAGAACGCCAGCCTGTCACGCTGGAGGTCGACGGTTCGAGCCCGTTTCGGGTCGCCATTTTTTGCTGATATGGCTCAGGCGGTAGAGCACATCCTTGGTAAGGATGAGGTCACCGGTTCAAGTCCGGTTATCAGCTCCAGAAAAAGATATGGTTTTTCACCATATCTTTTTTTGTTTTTAGGATAGAAACATTAGTTAATTCCTGTTTTTATTTGCCGAGCATATGCTGCATATGTAAATAGCATTTATCGGAAAATGCGGT
>CAMNST010000013.1 GCA_946555465.1 uncultured Clostridia bacterium | reverse complement strand
GCGCTCTCGCCCCGTCTCTCTCGAGTGCTTTGCCATTATACCTCAACTATTCCCTATTGTCAACATCTTTTTTCAAATTTTTTTAAAAAATTTTAACTATCGGCAACTTATACAAAAATATCAAACACTTATTAAAATTTTTATTTGATATAATAACAAAACTGCAATTATCTATTTGCACAAGGGCGGATATAATAAAATTATAAATTTTTAATGCAAAAAATATTTTAATATGTTATTATATATAATACATTATATTCAAAGGAGTTGATATTGTGCCAATCAGAATTGATGACGCATTACCCGCAAAGCAAAATCTTGAAATAGAAAACATATTTGTTATGAGCAATATGCGTGCTGACATGCAGGATATCAGACCACTGAAAATTATTATTTTAAATCTTATGCCGACAAAACTTGAAACCGAAACACAGTTGCTGAGACTGCTGAGCAATTCTCCGCTTCAGATTGATATAGATTTTCTTCAGGTCAAAACACACGAGGCGAAAAATGTTTCAAAAAGCCATATGGACAAGTTTTACAAGGTATTTGATGATATAAAAGACAACAGATATGACGGAATGATTATTACAGGTGCACCGGTTGAACATCTTGAATTTGAAGAAGTCGACTACTGGGAAGAACTATGCATGATCATGGAATGGAGCAGGAAAAACGTTTACAGCACCTTTCATATCTGCTGGGGAGCACAGGCAGGACTTTATTATCATTATGGTATTAAGAAGAAAAAACTTGATAAAAAGATGTTTGGCATTTTTCCCCATGTCAGCCTTGATGTTACTCATCCGCTTATGAGAGGGCTTGATGATGAATATTTTGTTCCGCATTCAAGGCATACAGAGGTAAGCCGTCAGGATATTGCTCAAGTAAAACAACTGCAGATTATTTCCTACAGTGAAATTGCAGGAGTGCATATTATTGCAGATATGGATTGCAGGCAATTTTTTGTTACGGGGCACAGTGAATATGACAGAGATACCCTTGCAAGAGAATATTTCAGAGACAAGGCAAAAGGTCTTGATATTGATATTCCTTATAACTATTTTCCGAACAATGACGATAAATTGGTTCCGATTATGAGTTGGAAAAGCAGCGCCAGCCTTATTTTTTCAAACTGGCTTAACTATTTCGTGTACCAGAAAACACCATATGATTTAAGCACATTATAATAATGCAGCAAAATACCGTTTGGAGAAAATCCAAACGGTATTTTTTATACATTTCTTTTATTATAAACCTTTGCTGAAATAAACCATGACAGAGTATAAATCACAACAGCAAAAACAAGAATCAAACCTGCCAAGCCGGCACTGAAATTGTTATACAGTCCACTTGTATTCGCATTTTCGGAATAGAACAGTCCGCTCATTCCGCCGAAAAGAGCACCCCATATAAAGAATGAAACCATATAAATGATTTTACCTTTAACAACTCCGAATCTGAACATAAACGGAAGCAATGTGCCATTGTATACAAGTGAAAAAGCGATTAAAAGCACTGACGATACCAGAGTGCTTTTTACATCAAATTTCATAAGAACAGATAAAACAAAAATAACGACTGACCCTAAGCCTGTAAGAATTATATTAAGCAGATATTTTGAGGTTACATAATCTTTTTTTGTTATCGGAAATGTAAGCATATATTTATCCCAGCCGAAGCGCTCATCCACAGAAAGGATAGAAACCGGAATTATACTGAGCATAAGAAGCGGATACAGTGTCATAAAAAGAACATTATGTTGTGTTACACCGATAATAATAAACACCACGATAACGGCAAATATCATACGGCAGTATTCCATTACGGAATAAAAATCATTTTTCAAGATACCTTTCAATTTTCATCACCCCTTATCATAAAAACAAACAACTCTTCAATCGTAACCGGAGTGTAATGAACACCCTGCGGAATATGCATCTTTTTAACGATTGCCTTATCACCGTATGGAGTATGCTTTACTCTGACAAGTGCAGAGGAGTCTATGCTTTTTATCAAATCTTTATCGCATTGTATAATGGCATAATCTTCTCGCAGTTTATCTTTTTCTTCACAGAGAATGATATTGCCCTCCTTCATAAAAGCAATATAATCACAGATTTTTTCCAAATCCGTAACAATATGGGAAGAAATGAGAACCGAATGTTCTTCATCTCTTGTAAACTCAAAAATCATATCGGTTACTTCATCACGAACAACAGGATCAAGCCCGTTTGTTGCTTCATCAAAAATAAGCAGTTTCGGCTTATGCGACAGGGCAACTGCAATACCCAGTTTCATTTTATTGCCACGTGACAGTTCTTTGAACTTTTTATCACAGGGAATATGGAATTGATTTATCAAAGAGAAAAAATATCCACTGTCCCAGTTTTCATACAGAACACGCATAACTTTATCAATATGCTTCGGTTTATAAAAACCGCTGAACGAAACTTCGTCAAGAACAACGCCGATATCATTTTTGGTTAAACGGAAATTGTCTTTGTTATCTTTACCAAGAACTGTTATCGTTCCTTCATCTCTGTCTATCATATCGAGAATCAGTTTGATAGTTGTGCTTTTACCTGCCCCGTTTTCTCCTATCAGACCCATAATGCTACCCGAGGGTAGTGTAAGATTCATTTTATCAATGCTAAAACCATTATAATGTTTGGTTAAGTTATTTATTTCTAAGGCATTCATATACTGTCATCCCCTATTATATTTATCATTTCTATAATATCTTCTTTCGTTAAACTGCACCCTGCAGCAAGATGAAAAATATCTTCAATATGTTTTTCAATTTTTCTTAATTGTTCTTCTTTCAGAAGTTCAATATTTTTTGCCGCAACAAAACAGCCTTTTGCCGCCACGGTATATATAAATCCGTCACGTTCCAATTCTTCATAAGCACGCTTGGTGGTGATAACACTTATTTTTAAATCCTTTGCAAGATTGCGTATTGACGGAAGCATTTCATCCTGTTTTAAAGTTTCATTTATAATTTGCTGCTTTATCTGAGAATAAATCTGTTCATATATAGGCTGACCGCTTTTGTTGTCTATAAATATATACATCATCGGCCTCCTTTCATACTGTACATTAACAGTATATACAGTATATGCATAATTGTCAAGAGCAATTTAAAAATAAAACCGTTTTAATTAAGATTATACTCAAAATTAAAACGGTCTTTATATTATTTCTTATTATTAAATACAATTTTTACAGGATTTTTTTTGTTAAAATTCTCTATCTCCTGTTTAATTTGCGCCAGTTCATCGTCATTAAGCGGTTGCTGTTCTTCGGGATAATCCCATTTTTCAAAAGGATTTTTGCGAATACAGACCATTTTGCCATCAATAAGCACCCAAGGGAAGGCAAGAATTTTACGTTTATTTTTGACATAAAATAAAGTGCCTTTTCCGCCTTTAGCCACATTTTTAAAATAGGCGAGCCCTTTTGCCTCTTTCATCAGTATTCTTACCTGCTGTTCAGGAGGAAGATTGCGAAACTGACGGCGATTAACGATTGGAAAAATAATAACACCTAAAACAAGAATTACCGCAGCAATAATTAAAATATGAACAGGTCTCATTATTCTACCCCTATTGTAATAATTTCAAACGGTTTATACGCAATAACATCTGTTTCGCACTCGGTTTCTTCGAGCATATTGAGCAGTCTGACTTTGCGGGAAAGTTTTATTTTACCGCGTTTTCCATCCTGTTCACTCAATCTGATAACAGTCATTGAACCGTCTTCAGACTTTTTCATTGCCTGCATATAAAGAGGCGCATAACTTTCTCCGTTATACTGAACATCTGCCTTTACAAGCGGAATATTATATTCAAATGCGGTTTTATTAATATCAGCATCAACTGCATTTTTACTGTGCGGCATAATCATATAGCAGAAATCATGCGTACCGATATCACTTGTAACATCAGGTCTGATTGTTGCACGAAGAAGAGAAAGAGACATTGTGTTATTATCAAAACCGATACCGTATTTACCGTCATTAATAAGGGCGACACCACCGTCGGTTTCGGATAAATCTGCCCATTTATGGTGGCAGGTTTCAAAACGTGCCTGCTGCCATGTTGTATTTTTATGGGTGTCTCTCTCAATAAACCCTGCCGATGTATCACAAAGCGCCTTACGCGAAAGTACATTACATGAGAATTCTGCTTTGGCAAGTTTATGTTTCTCGTTCCAGTCAACAATATTTTCAACTTCTATGCCGCGGCTTCTTCTGAATACACGAATAAGCATGGTCCACTTTGATTTTTCTGTTGCCAAAACAGTTTTGAAAGTTGCACTTTCGCCATCCTGCTCACAGAGATGAAGCGCTTCTTCAACAGTAATATCAATCTGCTTATCTTTATAATTCGGAAGAATATCCCACGCATCATAGTTGCCGGGACAGTCAGTATATATTTTGAGTTTGTTGAAATCACCGTTTGCCCATTCACGGTCATTTTCTTTATCAAAAAGAGATGCGATTGAACCGTCTGCATTAAATTTAATCGAATAAAACGGAGTTTCAACGGTATTCCCGACAGTTATCCACTCGCCCTTGAACTTTACTGCACGGATATTGACAGATGAAAGCGGCTCGGCATTTGGAATTACCCAGTTGCCTTTTACGCCGTATCTTGTTGCCGAACCATTTTTGTTTGGCACAAATGTCAGAGAAGTACGCTTAAAATTAAGGGTGTTGAAATATGTTTTTCCGGTACCGATAATTTTATCAAGTCTTGCTTCAATATCTTTATAATCTGCCATTGTATCTTCATAAACAGGATGGATATGAGAACCGGGCAGAATATCATGAAACTGATTAACAAGAAGTTTTTTATAAATATCGGTTATTTCGGCAGTATTATCTTCCCCTCTTAAAACAGAAAGGAGTTCAGCATCACGCAGTTTATATTCAAGACGGCGATTCGCTTTTTTCAGATTTGATTTTGTGGTGAAGGTTCCGCGGTGCATTTCAAGATAGAGTTCACCGTCCCACACCTCAAGATTATCATTATTCTTAAGATTTCTTTCGAGAAATTCACTGCCGCCCATATGCTCGCATTTCGGCATAACAGCGATTTTTTCAAAGCGATGCATAAGTTCAATCATTTCTTCGGTGCAGCCTGAACCACCATCACCGTAACCGAACATATTAAGCGTCTGTCCGCCGCTGTCTTTATCAATATACGCTTCCCAGTTTTCCTGAATCTGTGAAGGCGCATTCCATGTTATAAAATGGGTAGGAGGAACACAGGCAAGAACATCGGAACCGTCTATACCCCTCCATATAAAGTTATTGTGCGGAAAACGGTTGGTATCATTCCA
This sequence comes from uncultured Clostridia bacterium, assembly GCA_946555465.1. Taxonomy (GTDB): domain Bacteria; phylum Bacillota; class Clostridia; order Oscillospirales; family Acutalibacteraceae; genus Eubacterium_R. Next base: position 61,444 of record CAMNST010000013.1, on the reverse strand, counting down.
TGTTGACATCTTATTTGATACAAAATATTCAACGCCGCTTTTCTTAAGAATCTGCGGCATTATCCAACTGTTTCCGAAAACATCAGGCATCCATGCATTATTAACTGTTCTGTCGAACATTCTCTTATAAGTCTGCTGACCATAAAGGCACTGACGTACCAAAGATTCTGCCGAAGGAATGTTGCAATCGGGTTCAACATACATTGCACCCACAGGTTCAAACTGACCGTTTGCAACTTTTTCTTTTAATTCTTCAAAAACATCAGGATAGTATTTTTCAAGTGTTTCATATACATACGGCTGCGTATGCGTATATTTAAAGTCAGGATACTTATCCATAAGACGAAGTTGAATCAACACGGTTCTCAAATTTTTCTGAACTGCATGAATTCTTCTCCAGTAATACGCAATATCAAGATGCGAGTGGGCAATAAGTGCAACATCACCGTTTCCCTTATATGTGTCATTGGCAAATACAACATCGTTAAGATACTGCCTGCATTCGTCAATTCCGGTAAGGTTGTCACTATCAAAATCAATTAAATTCATTGCATTATTCAGTTCTTTATTCAGAAAATTTCTGTAATCCTCATTGAATAAATCACTTTTTGCAATATCAAGCAGCGCCTCAAAATCCCACACAAGATCCTGCACTTTATGATTTACGGTGCAGATATAGGCGCCCTCAAAAATCTGGCGGCAGCCGCGAACGGATAAAGACTCGGGATTTCGCTCATCGTCAGGCTTTGAGCGGTTATAGCCCATCATATCAAAATGAAGCGTTTCCTTGTCATTAATATAAGGGGAAAGGAGCATTCGCTCTCTGTTAGGGTCAACACCGCCGACGTATTTTCCGTTTACCTTTACACAGATTTCGGCTGCGGTTTTAAGTGAAAACCAAAGTTCTTTTCCCTGAAATTCTGCCGGAATATCAACATCTGCTTTAATGAAAGCAGTTCCGTCAGGGGTGAAATACATATCACCTTTATTAAGCGGTCTGTATTCATCACTGTAGTATTCAAACTCCATTTCAGAAACCTGACGGGCATCACGTATCATCAGATTTTTTATTTCCCATTTATTGTCATATATATATCTTTTGAGCCAACCAAAACGAAGATCGGTCCACTCTTCCGGACGCATTGAACGTCTTACAACTTTAATATGAGCCATTGTCACCCCTCCTTAAACATCCTGAAAATAAGGTTTTTTGCGAACAGCACAAACCTTAACATTTTTATGTAAATCTTTTTTTATCTGCTTCTCAATCCAATCGGTGCAGCGGTGCAGAATAAGACATTTAGAACATTCGCCTCTGAAAACAAGTGTAAGTTTCTCATCCTCAAGAGAAACGAACTCAACCCAGCCGCCGTCACCCTGAAGTTTTGGCTGCAATACATTTTCAACATATTTCTGAACTTTATTCATATAATTTACACCATCCTAAAGATATAAAAGTTATCTTATTTTTCCGAAAAGGCATTTTGTTTCACCTTTTTCAATAACAAGTCCACAGTAATTGCACATCAGACATTTTGCCTGAGTCTGCCTGCCGTCTCTGAGTTTTTTTACTAAATTCGGTTCACATATAAATGCGCGGCACATTGACACACAGTCTGCCATACCGTTGGAAACAATATATTCCATATCAGCAAGCTTATGTATTCCACCCACCGCAATAACGGGGACAGACACATTTTTCTTTATTTCAGCGGCATTAAAAATGTTAAAATTCTCAAGCGGCTCAGGCTGCTTAATCATAGGATTAAGGAGATTCGCACAGGCGAGTGAAAACTTTTTGAGCGGATCAGGAAAAGAGGCACATGGCTCACGGTATTCAAAAACCGCCTCCATAGGCATCATACGGCTTCGCATTGTGTTCATTCCGTCTTCAACAGTTCCGCAGGAAACTTCAATGGCATCAATGCCCGCATTTTCAAGCCTCCTGCATATCTGAACTGCCTGATTTATATCCATTCCGCCTTTTCTGTTATCCTCGGCGCTTATTTTTATCCATACAGGCAGGGATGTTTTTTCTTTTATTCCCTTTATAATAAATTCAACTATCCTGCATCTGTTTTCTAACGTACCGCCCCACTCATCTTTTCTTCTGTTACCATAAGGTGAAAGAAAATCGTGCAGAAGATAACCATGGCCGCCATGAAGTTGAACACCGTCAAAGCCCGCCTTTTCTGCTCTGACAGCAGCATTCACAAAATCATCAATAATCCGGTAAATATCTTCACTGCAGAGTTCTTCTGCCATATCCGGATAAAAAAGGTGCCGCATTGCAGTGGGTGCTTTTTTCTTTGCACCTATTTTTTTTGAAGATGTCTGCCTGCCGCAATGCGCAATCTGCAGAATTAGAGGCGTATCATATTGATGCACGCTGTCAACCATTCTTTTAAAAGCATCCATATGAGCATCATTATGAATTTTCAGCATTGCAGGATACGGCGACATTCCGTCTTCACTGACACCTGCATACCCTGTAATGATACAGCCCACATCATTTTTGGCAAGATTTTCATATTTTCTTATCATTTTATCCGTAGGCGCACCATTCTCATCTGCAAGACCATCATGGGTTGCCGATCTGATAATTCTGTTTTTTAGTTTTATTTCTGAAATTTTTACAGAGTCAAATATCATCATTATCTTTCTATTATTGCTTTTATTTCTGTTTTGATTTCATCAAGTCTAATCTTCGCGTTTTCTTTGCTCGGGTCCACGATTGAATAATAAACCTTTATTTTAGGCTCTGTTCCTGACGGACGGACAGCCATCCATGAACCGTCTTTCCAGATATATTTAAGAACATTTTCTTTCGGCAAATCACGGATACCACCGCTGAAATCAACAACAGATTCTATGCCGTCAAAAAGAGTATCACCTTTTTCCCTGAAATAGGTCATAAGAGACTGTATTTTTTCTGCACCGTCTTTACCTTTAAGAACAAAAGAATCAAGACTGTCGAGATAATAGCCGTATTCATCATAGATTTCATTAAGTCCATCAACAAGGGTTTTGCCCTGGTTTTTATACCATGCTGCCATTTGGCAAATAAGCATTGACGAAACAACAGCATCTTTATCTCTTGCATGAATACCCACAAGATAACCGTATGACTCTTCATAACCGATTACAAATTCCTGGTTACCGCTTTCTTCATACTTGTTGATTTTATCGCCGATATATTTAAAACCTGTTAAAGTTTCTTCAATCTGAAGTCCATATTTTCTGCCAATATTTGCACCGAGTTCTGAAGTAACTATTGTTTTTACAAGTGTTGATTTTTCGCTTAATGATGCTTTTTTCATTTCGAGCACAAATTTAACAAGCAAAGCGCCTGTCTGATTGCCGGTAAATAATTTGTAATCATCTCCGTCTTTAACGGCGATACCGACACGGTCACAGTCAGGATCTGTTCCGAGAACAATATCAGCACCGATTTCTTTTGCCTTTTCAATGGCAATGGTGAGCGCATCCTTTTCTTCCGGATTGGGAGAACGGACTGTTGAAAAATTACCGTCTGGAAGTTCCTGTTCTTTAACAACGGTAACATTCATTCCCTCAAGCATTCTGCGAACAGGAATATTGCCTGTTCCGTGAAGCGGAGTATACACAATTTTCAAGTCGCTTTTTTCTTCATAGAGTGACTGCTTTTTTACTTCTGCAAGAAAAGCAGAAAGTTCTTTTTCACCGATATATGTAATAAGAGGATTTCCACCGGTAAAAGGAATTGATGAATAGTCACTTATATCGTTAATAAATGATATTGCATTTTTTGCATCATCCGTGCACAACTGACAGCCTTTTTCGTCATAAACTTTATAACCGTTATATTCCTTTGGATTGTGCGAAGCGGTAATCATAACACCTGCTCTGCAACCGAGATAATGGGTTGTAAACGAAAGAACAGGTACGGGAACTACAGTTTCGTAAATATAAACCTTTATACCCTGTGACGCAAAAATGCCTGCGGCTGTTTTTGCAAAAAACTGTGAGTTATTTCTTGTATCATAGGCAATGGCAACAGAAATATCGCCGCTGTTTTTACTTTTAAGATACCTTGCAAGGCCAAGCGTTGCTTTGCCGACAGTGTATCGGTTCATTCTGTTCGAGCCGGCACCCATAACACCTCGCAGTCCGCCTGTACCGAAAGCAAGGTCTTTATAAAATCTGTCTTCTATTTCCTTATCATCAGTAATTGCAGAAAGTTCCGCTTTCGTGTTTTCATCTGCAAAATCAAGCCACTGCTGATATTTTTCCTTATAATCCATAATACACCTCTTCATACTGTAAATTTATTTAAAATACATATAATACTGGCATTTTATCATACCATTATAAAGTTTTCTGCGCTTATCTGCTTTTTTGCCGAAGATTTTTTCAAATTCTTCATCGGGTGAAATGATACCGTAAGACCATCCTCTTTTCGATACAAACTTTTCACCCATAATTTTATAAATTTTTTCTGCCTCTTTTATATCAAGCATACGCTCGCCGTAAGGCGGATTGGTTATCAGAGTTCCTTTTTCAGTTGTCGGATTAAAAAATTTTATATCTCTTTGTGCAAGTCGCATAAAACCGTCAACTTTGATTCTTTTGGCATTTATCATTGTCAGTTCAACAGCGTGAGAATCAATATCACTGCCAAAAGCAACAAAATCCGTATCGGTTTTTATTAAATCGTGGCAGCGTTCTCTTTCGGTAATCCATGCCGAGGGATTTAAAAGCCCCCATCTGTCGCATTCAAAATTACGGTTTATTCCCGGGGCAATATTATGAGCCATCATTGCACCTTCAATAAGAATGGTTCCGCTGCCGCAGCAAGGATCATAAAGAGTGTGATAATGCCTGAGTCTTGAAAGACCGCAAAGTGCAGCCGCAAGCGTTTCTCTTATCGGTGCATCGTTTGACTCCGGCCGGTAACCTCTTTTGTGAAGTCCTCTGCCTGTTGTATCAAGCATAATGGTAACTTCGTTTTTCATGATGGAAAACTGAATTTGATGCACAGGACCCGTTTCTTCAAACCAAGAAATATTATAATCTTCTTTAAGTGATTCAACAACCGCCTTTTTTATTATTTTTTGGCAATCGGGAACGGAATGAAGTTCTGAATTAATGCTGTAACCTTTAACCGGAAAAGTATCGGTACTGCCGATAAATTCCGACCACGGAAGGCTTTTTACAGCCTGAAAAAGTTCTTCAAAAGTAAAGGCCTTAAATCTGTCAAGAACAATCAGTATTCTTTCGGCATAACGGCTGTTGATATTAGCCCTTGCAAGCATACTGTCGTCGCCCTCAAAAAACACCCTGCCGTTTTCGGCACTGACGTTTTGCGCCTCCATATTTTTAAGTTCATCACTCACCAGACCCTCAAGACCAAGAAGGCATGGTGCAACCATTTGTAAATACATAAAATATAATTCCTTATCTGAAATGCATAAAATGTGCGTTTCACGCAACTTTAAAAAAAAAGACCGAGCAATACTCGGTCTTATTAATCGTATTTATCGAACAAACTGACTGACGCCGAGTTATTCGCTTGCCGAAATATCATAAAAATGAATTTCGTTGGATTTGCCATATCCTTTTTCACGGGCTTTCTGTTCTATATAATCGCCCTTATCTTCATTGTCAAGAACTGCCTGAAGTTCTTTATTTGTCTGCTCCTGTTCATCACATTTTGCAGCAACTTCGGCTTTCTGACGCTCAAGAAGACTTATATCGGATCTGAGGTTGACCATAGTAAAACCGAAATAAGCAAAAAGCGCAAAAGCAAGTGAAACTGCCGTAACGAAAAGAATGTTCTTTTTTATAGAGAAAAAATCTTTAAACGATTTCTTCCTACCCATTTCCTTTTTCATCATCTTCACCTTCAGAATTCCTTTTAAAAATACTGTTTTTGTGTTTTGTAATATTATAATATATATTGCGAGGATAATGCAATACTTTTTTAAAACTTTTTAATTTGTATTTTAACTTTTTTAACCGATTTTTAATTTTTTTACCAATTTTTATTTCTATATTCTTTGTAACGTAACCAAGGGTCATAATATAAAGAACAAAACCGATAAATATAAAAATAAAAACTAAACTTCTGATTTTACCCTCACAGAATATAAGGATATAAGAATAAACCGAAAAAGCAGAAATAATCCAGAATAAAAAATCAAGAATAAACTTATCGTTAAAAACAATGCGAAAAAGCCTGAAAAAATCATAGAGAACAGCAAGGACTCCGCCCGTCAACACAGCATAAAAAAGTTGCTCAGCCACCGAATAATCTTTTCAGAAGAGAGTCGGAAGTGAGTTTCTGCGTATAGGAAAGCGAAGATATTTTTCCGTTGACAGACATCAGTCCGCTGTCAAGACTCAACTCTTCAATATGCAGCAGTTCCCCTTTTATTGAAAGTTCGCCGAAATCACATACTGCAACAATTTCCTGTTCATTAAAAGAATCAACATCTTTTATACCGCTTAAACTCAACTGTTCCCTGTTTGTTAAAGTCAAAGTGTGCTGTGTTTCATTTTCCATAAAAAATCACCTGCTAAATTAATATGCAGGTGAAAACATTTTTATTTAATTTGTTCATACATTTTCAGCGCATCTTCTTTAAGAGCATGTTCGCTTATTTCCAGAACCCTATAAGTCTTTACATTTGAACCAAGAGAAATTTTAATTTCATCGCCGATTTTTACATCATATGATGCACGGGCAATTTTTCCGTTAACTTCAACTTTTCCTGCATCACAGGCTTCGTTTGCAACAGTTCTTCTTTTAATTATTCTTGAAACTTTTAAATATTTATCCAATCTCATTATGATAATCTCCAAAAAATCAGGGCATCGGAAACCCGATGCCCAAAAACAGTAATATTTAAGATTACTTTACAGCATCTTTAAGTGCTGAACCGGCTTTGAAAGCAGGAACCTTTGCTTCTGGAATTGTAATTGTTTCTTTTGTACGAGGATTAAGACCTGTACGAGCAGCACGTGTTTTTACAGAGAATGTACCGAAACCAACAAGTGCAACCTTATCATCTTCTGCAAGTGCTTCCTTGATTGAATCTAAAACTGCTGTTACTGCAGCCTCTGCGTCCTTTTTAGAAAGATCTGCTTTTGCAGCAACTGCTGCTGCGAGTTCTGTTTTGTTCATTTAAAATTCCTCCGTTTTTGTTGATTAATCAACTAATAATTCTTTTGCATTATCCCAAAGTTTGTCCAGTTCTTCGAGCGAAGCATCTTTCATTGACATATTCTTTTCCTCTGCTAATTTTTCAACAAGGGTAAATCTTTTAATAAACTTGTCAGTTGCACCTTTCAGTGCCTCTTCACTGTCTACCTTAATAAACCTTGCCACATTAACACAAGAAAAAAGCAAATCACCGAACTCATCTTCAATATCGGCAGAACTGCCATGGGCCATGGCACTTTTTAACTCGTCAATCTCTTCCTGAATTTTATCAAATGCACCGTCTGCACTGTCCCAGTCAAAACCGACTTTTGCTGCTTTTGACTGAACTTTCTGCGCTCTCATAAGGGCAGGCAGTTCAAGAGGTATACTCTGCATTGACTGGCTCTGATTTTTCTGACCTTTAATCTGTGCTTTGACGGCGTCCCAACTTAAAAGTGCCTCTTCGCAGTTATCTGCTTTAACTTCGCCGAAAACATGAGGATGACGGATAACCAGTTTCTGACAGATATCATTACAAACATCGTCAAAACTAAAACTGCCCCGCTCCCTCTCCATTTCGCAGTGAAGGGCAATCTGAAGGAGAACGTCACCAAGTTCCTCCTGCAGACCTTCAGTACTTTCTTTGTTGATAGCCTCAATTACCTCGTAGGTTTCTTCAATAAAATTTTTCTTGATTGAAAAATGAGTCTGTTCTCTGTCCCACGGGCAACCGTCAGGTTGTCGGAGCAATGTTACTATTGAAATCAAATCATTAATATCATATTTATCTTTAAATTCAAAATCAACAGCCAATTATTACCCCACCTCGGATTAACTTGTTATGGCACACAAAAGCGTGTCTATTTGAATAATACTATAAAAGTAAGAAAATTTCAAGTAATTAAGGCACTTTTTTGGATTATTTTAACAACTTTATTTCTTTTGATGATACACATTTCAATAAAAACAGCAATATAAAAAATAATAATAGACAAACCAGAACACTCAGTATAAAAACAGTTAAACTGCCAAAATCAGCGAATAATGTATTTTTAAGCGATAAAACTGTGAAATATGTCAAAACGGCACAGATTACAGGCTTAAAAAATATATCTGAAATTTTAAACCTCGCATGTGTATATTTCCTTATCGTTATCATATTCCAGATAAGAATAATAAGAAATCCGGCAAAATTTGAAAACGCAGTTCCGATGATATTGATTTCACTGCTGCATACAAGAAAATAATTCAGCACAATTCTTATCACTGCCGAAACTGCAAACGGTGCCACTGTCTTTTTTGCAAAGCCGAGTGCCTGCGTGCAGAACACCGAGGTTGATGCTGCTGCACACGGTAAAGCAGTTACTCCGAAATAAAACAGAAGTTTACTTGCCCCGCTGACAATATCAGGATGGCTTTGAGCATAAAACAGATTTAAAATATCTTCATTGAAAAGTGAAAGTGCCAATCCGCCGCCGACCGAAAGAATAACAGTATATTTAAAAATGCTTGTAAGAAGAGAGGAAAAACGCTGATCACCGCTTTCAAAAGCAGAACTGACTGCAGGAACGGCGGTAATTCCCAGTGCCATAACGATTGCAGGAATTAAATTTTTAAAATCAAGCGCCGAGGCATATATACCGAAAACATATGTATAAACATCTTCGCCGGCAGACGGATACTGAGAAAGCAGAATTTTTTCATCACAAAGCGAAAGAAAATACTGAATACTTGAAGTATCCGCAAAGTTAGAAATACTCTGCACAACTGTTGCGGCAACCAGCGGAACACAGCATGCAAGCATTTCATTATATGCCGATTTTACATCAACACTGTCAGGCGGAAAGTTATCGTATTTATTTCTTGTATATACGGCTGCAAAAATATATGCTGCAATGCTGCCGAGTGTGGCACCTAACATTGAAAATGCCGAGGTTACAGGATAAATTGCTGCAAGTGCCTCTTCCTGCGTCATAATCACACCGAAAACCGTACCGTTTTCAACATAAAAATTATACAGATAACTCATGCAAAATCTTGCAAAAAGCAAACCAAAAATCATTTTAAACAGGGCTTCAATCAACTGGCTTACCGCAGTCGGTTTCATATCCATATAGCCTTCTGCAAATGCTCTGTGGCAGGCACAAAGACAGGAAAAAAATATCGACGGCGCAAGAGCAAGAGCCGTGTAAATACTTTTGGGCGAAGACGCAACAAACTGTGCATAAGGTTTTGAAACGGCAAACATAACAACTGTTCCGACAAGACCGATAATAAAAAACAGTTTTTTTGATGCCTTTCTGAGCGCTTTTATTCTTAAAGTATCACCCTTGGCCTCATACGAACTGACAAGTTTGGTGAGAGCAATGGGAAAAGCACCCATAGTCAGGGCATGTATCGGCAGACAGAGATTATAGGCAACGGAAAAATATCCTCTGCCTGTTGCACCGATATAATTGGTAAGCGGAATTTTATAAACAGCACTTATCACCTTTACCACAACCGTGGAAAGAAGCAGAATAAATGCAGAAGTAATATATCTTTGCTTTATACCTTTTTTCAAGAAATCACCTTAAAACAAAAAAATAAAGACAGTGATGATTTACACTGCCTTTATTACTAAATATATTACTTAACTGATGATGTTATTCAGCATCACTTTCTTCTGCCTGAACTTCAACTTCTTTTGCATCGGTTTCAGACTGGCTTTTCTGAAAAGCGTCTCTTGTTTTCTGAGCAGCAGCCGAAACAGCATCATTGAATTTTGATTTTGCAATTTCAATTTCAACATCAAGTTGACTTACTTTTTCTTTAAGTTCTGCAATTCGGTTTGCTATATCTTCAAGTTCTGCACCATTGACGGTTTCGCCGATATAGGCATTATAATTGATTTCTCCGAATTTTTCATAAAGTTTATTGAGTTTTGCTTTTGCATCAAGACATTCAACCATTTTTCTGCTGACCTCAAGATGCTCAACACTTTTTTTGCCGAAACTTTCAGCAGCATCCTTTGTTTTTTCAATAACTTCTTCTATTTTTTTGTTGTTAAACTGTGCATTGGGATAATTAAAAAAATCGCTGAATTTACTTGCCATAACAATCACATAGCCTTTCAGGCTACAAATATTAATAAAATCACAAACCCTTGCTGTAGCCAATCAAGGAGTGATAAAAACTTTTCAAAAAATACAAAATAACATTTGAAAAAAGCGGAAGATAATTATTTTAACTGTCCTCTTGATATCATTATATTACAAATTGTAGAATAATGCAATACAAAAAGAATTATATCTTATTATAAAAATTTAATATTTTGTTTTTTCTTTTAAGAATTTCTGCAAAACCATCTATGTATTCATAAGGATATTTATAATTATATATTCTTTCAATATGAGCGGTATCAGGATTTTTCAATCTTGTTACCCCGCCTGCACCAACAGCAAGAACGCTGTGCGTTTCATCCATCATATACACATTGTAAAGACAATCCATCCCCTCTTTGCACCATCCGACATTTTCAAGATTGCCAAGCGCTTTTGACTGACGATACATATAATAAGGATAATAGCCGTTTTCTGAAAGAACGCTGTTTGAATAATCAACCATTTCGGCAGTTACAAGCCTATCGGTTAAATCAAAAGTGCTTTCCCTTGTGACCAGATATGCCGCAGATTTAAGAGCAAGCGTATGTACCGTTACTGATTCGGCACCCATAGAAACAGCCATGTCAATGCTTGATCTGAAACTTTCTGCACTGTCTTTCGGAAGACCGGCAATAAAATCCATATTTATATTATCAAAACCGCATTCACGGGCAAGGTTAAAAGCATCAACCGCCTGTTTTGCCGTATGGCGTCTGCCTATGGCACAAAGAACATCATCATTGAATGACTGGGGATTAATACTTATTCTTTCAACACCGGCATTTTTCAGCGTGATCAGTTTTTCCTCGGTAATCGTATCGGGTCTGCCTGCCTCAACAGTATATTCTCTGAGATTTTTCAAATCAAAATGATTGGATATTGTATCAAGCAATTTTTTCAGTTGCGGTGCAGTAAGTGCTGTAGGTGTTCCGCCGCCGAAATAAATGGTTTCCAGCCTCAAGCCGAGTGAAGATGCAATTTCTGCAGTTTTTTCAAGTTCTTTGCACAGCAAACTAACATACGGTTCTATGAGTTTCTGCGTTTTTTCAATGGAATGGGAAACAAAAGAACAATAACTGCACCTCGACGGGCAAAACGGTATTGAAACGTAAAGTGAATAAGAATTTCTCTTTGAAAGAGCAATCACTTTATTTTCGTGTTTCATAACCTCTGCTGCAAGAGATGCCTTTTGGGGGTTCACAAGAAAAGAATTCACAAAGTATGCTTTTGCTTTTTCTTCTCCCATTTCTTTGGTAAATCTGTGCATAAGTTTTGCAGGACGAACACCGAAAAGTATTCCCCACGAAAGGGAATAACCCATTATTTCAGACAGAACCTCATAAAGGGTAACAGACATTTTTTCACATGGATCATCCTTGCAATTTAAAACGCATTCTTTTGATTTTTCTTTATCATAAACCCTTGCACTGACTGCAACACTGTTATCCTTTTTTTCTGTAATGACAACAATGTTGTCATCACCGTCACATCTTATTTTTTCATAAGGAAAAAACAGCGTACATAAATGCGTCATATCATGGGAATATGAATGATTTATCATTTTCAGTATCATACTGTTTACCTGTTCATATACGGGTTATTTTTCCGTTCAAAATCAAGAGTTGAAAAACTTTCATGTCCCGGATAAACCGTAAGATCACCATCAAGCGAGGCAATTTTTTTCAGGCTTAAAAGCATTTCACTTACAGAACCGCCCGGGAAATCCGTTCTGCCGCAGGAACATTGAAAAAGCGTATCACCGCAGAAAATTTTCCCGTCGCAGATATAGCAGACCCCGCCCTTAGTATGACCGGGAGTTGCAAGAACTTTTATTTCACTTTCGCCTAAATTTATAACGTCGCCGTCTGAAATAATTATATCAGCATCGGTATTGTTCTGAACACCGCCGCAGAATGCAGCAAGGCTGTGCCTTGAAGAAGAAAGCATTTTTTCATCTTCAGCACTGATTACAACTTTAGCCCCTGTTTTCTCTTTTACAGCCTTAACTCCGCCGATATGGTCATAATGACCGTGAGTAAGCAAAATATATTCAAGATTGCTGTTTTCAATAAAAGACATCATTTTTAAACTGTCTTCCGTGCAGTCAACCAGAGCAGATTTTCCGGTTGCGGTATCGGTTATAAGATAACAATTATTTTCAAGAGAACCGAAAACATCATATTTTACACTTAGCATGATTTCAAATCCTTACTGTCAAGTATTATTGTAACAGGTCCGTCATTTAAAAGACTAACCTTCATATCCGCACCGAATTTTCCTGTGCAGACTTTTTTTACGCCGCTTTTTCTGAGTTTTTCAACAAAATATTCATAAAGTTCATTTGCAATATCAGGCGGTGCAGAATTGGTAAAACTCGGTCTTCTGCCGTGAGAACAATCCGCGCACAAAGTAAACTGCGACACTACAAGAATTTCGCCGTCAATATCAAGACAGGACAAATTCATTTTGCCGTTTTCATCTTCAAACACACGCAGTACGGGAATTTTCTTAACAAGTTTATCGGCATCGCCTTTTGTATCACCCTGTTCTACACCAAGCAGAATAAGAAATCCAGCCGATATATTGCTGTATTCCTCACCTTCTATTACTACATTTGAATTTTTTACTCTCTGAATAACTGCTTTCATTCTTTTGTACTTCTTTCAATATGATATACACCGTCAATTTTGCGGATAATTTTTAAAACATTTTCAAGATGTTCTTTTGAATTGACTGTTATCGTCATTGTGGTAAGACAGTTGCCGTCATTAATAGGTCTTGCATTAATTGCATGAATTTTAACATGAGCATTAGCCATTTTTGTTGTGATATCAAGAACCACTCCGTCACGGTCTATTGCATAAACATCAATGGTTGAACGTGCCTCAATCTGAACATTGCTGTTCCAGTAAGCCTTTACCCATCGCTCCGGTTCAGGCGAAAGAGCCACATCAACGGGAACATTGGTGCAGTCGCGTCTGTGAACAGTGAGACCTGTTCCGCGGTTTATGAAGCCTATAATTTCTTCACCCGGAATAGGTGCACAGCATCTTGCAATTTTTATAAGGCAGTTATCTATACCCTCAACAATAATTGAACCCACATTTTTACTTTCGGGGCGTTCCTCAACAGGATAATTAATCTTAGACGGAACAGACTCTTTCGGTTTCCAGTTGCGGGTATACTCATCTTTAATACCGGGCATAAGCCTTGATATCGGAACGCCGCCGTAACCTACTGCTGCATAGAAATCATCTATATTTGTAAAATGCTGTCTTTCGGCAATTTTTCTGAGAAAGGCTTCATAATTATCACTGTCAAGCCTGATAAAGTTTCGCCTAAACTCTCGCTCAACCTCAGCCTTTCCTTCAACAATATTTTCATCTCTTTTTTCTTTTTTAAACCAAGCACGTATTTTGCTTCTTGACTCACCTGTTGTAACAATATTGAGCCAGTCACGGCTCGGGCCTTTGCCCTGCTGATTTGAAGTAAGAATTTCAACAATCTGACCCGTTTTGACTTTATAATCAAGGTTTACGATTTTGCCGTTCACCTTTGCACCCACCATCTTATTGCCGACGGCAGAATGAATTGCATAGGCAAAGTCTATTACAGTTGCCCCTTTCGGAAGAGATTTTACATCACCTTTGGGCGTAAAAATATATACCTCTTCAACTGAAAGATCACCTTTGATATTGGCAACAAGTTCTTCGGCATTTTCCGTATCATTGCCCACCTCCATCATTCGGTGAATCCATTCAAGATGGCGGTCCATCTTATCTTTGCCGCCCTTGCCGATTTTATATTTCCAGTGGGCAGCAATACCGAATTCTGCAGTTCTGTGCATATCCCAGGTTCTGATTTGAATTTCAAACGGAATACCTGAGTGAGAAAGCACGGTTGTATGAAGTGACTGATACATATTGGGTTTTGGCATAGATATATAATCTTTAAATCTGCCCGGAAGAGGTTTGAACATATCGTGAACAATGCCCAAAGCGTTATAACAATCTATCATTGAATCAACAATAATTCTTATAGCATATATATCGAAAATCTGCTCAAAATCTTTGCCTTTAATGTAAACTTTACGAAAAATTCCATGAACCGATTTTACACGTGATGTTATCTGAACATTATCCATTATGGGATTGATTTTATCACTTATCTGTTCTGTGATTTCTTTAAGAAATGTTTCGCCCTGTTCCTTTTTCATAGAAAGATTTTTTTCTATCTCTTTATAAGCAATAGGGTCAAGATAATAAATTGCAAGGTCTTCAAGTTCTTCCTTAATAGGGCGAATACCCAAACGGTGAGCAATGGGAGCATAGATTTCAAGCGTTTCAAGGCTTTTTTCTCTCTGCTTGTATTCCGGCATATGCTCAAGAGTACGCATATTATGAAGACGGTCGCAGAGTTTAATAATAATCACTCTGATATCTTCATTCATAGCAATAAACATTTTTCTGATATTTTCTGCCTGAACTTCCTCTCTTGTTGAAAGCGGAATCTGACCGAGTTTTGTAACACCGTCAACAAGCAGTGCGATCACTTCACCGAACTCTTTTTTTATATAATCAATATCGTAATCGGTATCTTCAACAACATCATGCAGAAGCGCACCTACAATACACTCGTTATCCATTCCGAGTTTAAAAAGAATTTTTGCTACCGCAACCGGATGCATAATGTATGGCTCACCCGAACGCCTGCGCTGATTTTTATGTGCATCACGGGCAAGACAATATGCTTTTTCAATTATTTTTGAATCATATTGAGGATTATTTTTTACATCGGCAAAAAATTCATAAAATCCATCGTTATATTCTTCATTATAAACTGTATCGCTCATTGTAATCTCCCTTTCAGCATTTTTAAAATCTCTGTATTTTCAAGGTCAACTTTGCCGTTTACTTCATTAATAATAATCACGCTGTTTTGCTGCGAAATCAAGCCGCTTTCTTCAAAAGCAGAAAGCGCATACTTCAACTGAGCATAAGTCACTTTCTGATTTAAGGCAAAATACAAATCGTCAAAATCATAATTCCAGCCGCCGTTCTGCTTTAAAAACTTAAATATAACGGAGCATATACTGCGTGACGGATAAATATCTGTTTCATTTGTCCGACCTGTTTCAAAAAGTTCAAAATCTGATTTTTCCGAAAAATATTTATTATCATCTGCCGAATTTGGTCGGATATCAACACACTGAACCGAAAGGTAATATCTTCCCTTAAAAAAGTTTTTGGAAACTTTTATGGCAAGGTCAAGCAAATCTCCGATTTTGTAAGGCAACTGCTCCGGCGTCTTTCTGAAAAGAACAACTTTTATCATTTTGCCTTTTTTTGAAACTTCAAGGCGAATATGCTTACCCTCGCCTATAGGCGTGATACTTTCAAGTTTTACATTGAAAAGACCGAATATCGGCTGTGCATTGTCTGCGCCGTAAGGTTCAAGCGCAGACAGATTATCAACCAAATCAACATTAAGATAAAACGGTGAAAGTTTGCAGTCAAGTTTTAATGTCTGCACAGGCATAACAGGGTGATTTTCAAACGCATATTCATTTATTTTTCTGCGAAATTCGCTGATTCTGTCTGCATTGATTCCAAGTCCTGCTGCAAGAGGATGGCCGCCGTAACGGATAAGAAGGTCTTTGCAGTATAATATTGCATCAAAAAGATTAAACCCTTCAACACTTCTTGCAGAGCCCGTTGCCTCCCCATTTTCGTCAATACCGATAATTACTGCAGGTTTTCCATATGCCGATACAATATGAGATGCAACAATGCCTATAACACCATGGTGATAATTTTCTCCGCTGATAACAATAATTCTGTCATTAATAAGTTGTGGGTTCTCTGCAATCTTTCTGTCAATATCTTCAAGTATATTTGACTCAACCTCATGTCTGTGTGAATTTTCGATATTCAACTGCGACGCTTTAAACTTCGCCTCATCATAATCATCACATATCAGAAGTTCAAGAGCAATATATGCTGTGTCCATTCTACCTGCTGCATTAATACGCGGGCAAATCTGAAAAGCAACATCCATAGCAGTAAGATTGCTGCCTGCATTTCCCGATGCTTCTCTGAGTGCTTCAATACCTATTCTTGAAGATGAATTAATCAAATCTATACCCGCTTTAACAAGACCCCTGTTTTCGCTTTTGAGCGGAACAATATCACCTATTGTTCCGATTGCAACAAGGTCGGCATACTGTTCAATTATATCTCCGGGATCTCCGTCATACAAAGCACATGCAAGTTTAAAAACAACACCAACGCCTGCAAAATCCGAAAAAGCGATTTTGTTATCCTTTCTGTGAGGATTAATAACCGCACAGGCTTTCGGCAGTGTTTCTCCAATCTGATGATGGTCTGTTACAATAAGTTCCATACCAAGAGAATGGATATATTCTGACTCGTCAACAGCGGAAATACCGTTATCAACCGTTATAATTATATCAGTACCCCGTGCTTTTATACTGTCTATCGCAGATTTGTTCATTCCGTAACCTTCGGTAAGACGATTCGGAATAAAATATGTAACATCTGCACCCATACTTTCAAGAAAAGTAAACAGAAGAGCGGTGGCAGTTACACCGTCACAATCATAGTCACCATATATGCAGATTTTTTCATTATAATCAAGTGCCTGATTGATTCTTTCAACCGCTTTGTCCATATCTTTAAGCGAAAAGGGTGACGAAAAAGCACAACTGTCAGATAAAAAATCAGACGCTGCAAGTTCGTCACCTATACCTCTTGAAACAAGAAGAAATGCAATAAAAGGATCAATATTCAGTTTTTCACTCAATACCGACGCTTTCTCTTTATCAGCCTCGGCAATTATCCATTTTTTATGCGCCATTATGTATTCTTATCTACCTGGTGAAATTTTTTAAGATTGCCTGCTTTGGCAGCCCTTTTTTCAAGTTCTTCTTCAATATCTTCGGGAGTAATTCCCTGATTCGCCATCATAACAAGTGTATGATAAATGAGATCTGTTATTTCATAAACCGTTTCTTCTTTATCATTGTTTTTTGCGGCAATCACCATTTCGGTGCATTCCTCTCCGACTTTCTTCAGTATTTTATCAATACCTTTTTCAAAAAGATAACAGGTATATGACCCTTCCTGTCCGGCATCTTTTCTATCAAGTATTGTTTTATATTCGTTTTTAATATAATCCATAACTTCTCCTTATATGTTCATTATAAGTATCAATAAATATTATCCCATAATTTTGTTAAAGAAACAGGAATGGCTGCCTGTATGGCAGGCTGCTCCCGTCTGAACAACCTTAATCAGAAGTGTATCATCGTCGCAGTCACCGTGTATGGAAACTATTTTTTGAAGATGACCGGAGGTTGCACCTTTATTCCACAACTCCTGACGCGAACGCGACCAAAACCATGTATACCCCGTTTCAAGCGTTTTCTGCATCGACTCTCTGTTCATATATGCAAGCATCAGAACTTCGCCCGTTGACTCTTCCTGAACGACTGCAGGAATAAGATCTGCTTTTTTAAAATACTTTTCAACATCAATCATCTGCAAACCTCCACTGCTTCTCTTAAATCAAGCGTTTCTTCATAAATACTCTTTCCGCAGATTGCACCATAAAGATTTTTATCTCTGAGAGCAAGAATATCTGTAATGCTTGTTACACCGCCGGATGCAGTTATATCGCAGGATACAGCCTCATTTATTTCGACGAGTTGTTTTATATTCGGTCCTGAAAGCGTTCCGTCTTTACCGATATCGGTAAAAATAATCGTTTTTACACCGACGCTTTCCATCTGTTTGGCAAGATCGGTAAAATAAACACTGCTGCTTTCCATCCAGCCTTCGGTTGCAGCGTAACCATTTTTTGCATCAATTCCGACTGCGATTTTATCACCGAATTCTTTTACCGCCTCTTTAACCAAATCAGGATTTTTTAAGGCAACAGAACCTAAAATAATTCGGCTGATACCATTTTCAATATAAAAATCAATATCTTTCATTGTGCGTATTCCGCCACCGAGTTCAACCTTTAAAGATGTTTCTTTTGCAACACTGATAAAAGTCTGACTGTTGACAGGTTCTTTTTTCAGAGACCCGTCAAGATCAACCATATGAATCCATTCACAGCCCGACTTAACAAATTTTTCAGCAGTCTCCAAGGCATCGGATGCCACCTGCTTTGCTGTTGAAAAATCACCTTTATAAAGCCTTACAGGTTTGCCGTCAATAATATCAATAGCAGGAAAAATAATCATTACAGTACTCCTTTTGTTGAGAGAACAGAACCGTCCTCGTTCTTTTTTACGGCAATTTTCATTGCATGAGCAACGGCTTTGAATATTGCTTCAATTTCGTGGTGAGCATTTGCACCATAAGGCACTTTAATATGAAGTGTTATGCAGGCATTCATAGCAAAGGCTCTAAAAAATTCTTCGGTGACACAGGTTTCATAATCGCCGCACAATTCCTGTTCAAAAGAAGCCTTAAAAACAAGAAACGGTCTGTTTGAAATATCAAGTGTGCACATTGCAAGACTTTCATCCATAGGAATAAAAAATGTTCCGTAACGCTCAATACCGCTCATATCGCCGAGAGCCTCTTTAAATGCCATGCCGAGAGCAATACCTGTATCCTCAACTGTATGATGTGTATCCACTTCGAGATCACCATTAACTCTGACCTTAAGACCAAAACCGCCGTGAACACCGAATGCTGTAAGCATATGGTCAAAAAAACCGATACCTGTTTTAACATCAACTTCACCGCCGTCAAGATTAAGTTCAACGGTTATCTGTGTTTCCTTTGTATTTCTCTCAATCTTTGCAAATCTCATATCGCACCTCTGAAATCAGTCGATAAACAAATCATTCATCAAACTGTTTATTCTTTCTTTTCTGTTTAAAGTTTCGGCTTTATCTATTGTTACAAAAACAACATCGCCCTCTTTTGCATTTTCCGGAATAACTGCGAGAGGAATGCTGAAAACTTTTTCGTTTTCTGCTTCAATAACAGCAAAATCATCTTCTATTCTGTCAATAATCCATTTCATACATTCACCTGATAATCAAATTCATAATTACCGTCACCGCCGCTTTTTACCGTAATAGTACCTTTTTCATCCGTTCGGAGTATTTCGGCACCGATACTTTCAAGTTTTTCAATCGTTTCGGTATGGGGATGATTATATGAATTGCCCTTTCCGACTTCAACAACAGCATAATCAGGACTTACGGCAAAGAGAAATTCTTCTGTTGAAGAGGTTCTGCTGCCGTGATGGGCAACTTTTAAAATATCACTGTCGAGTTCGGAATAAGCATTTTCAAGCAGTTCATTTTCAACCGGAGATTCGGCATCACCCGTAAACAGATACGAATCTCTTCCGTATGTAATCTTAAGCACGGCAGAATAATTATTCAAATCATCATAACTGCTTTTTACAGGCGAAAGAAATTTTACCTCAAGCATACCGTCATCAATAACAGTAACACCTGCTTTTGCCGTATGAATCTGCAGATTTTTATTCTGAATGGCTATCAGCAGATTTTCAAAAGTTTTGGTTGAAGCAGATACTTTAGGCATATAAACTTCGCCGATATCAAAAGCATCTATCACCTCTGCTAAGCCACCGATATGGTCAGTGTGAGGATGCGTTGCAACAACATAGTCAATTTTACCGTAACCGAATGCACGTACTGTTTCAATAACTTTTTCGGAATTTTCTTTTTCTCCGCTGTCTATCAGCATACATTCACCGTTCGGAAACTGAATAAATTCACAGTCTCCCTGTCCGACATCTATAAAACACACAGCCAAAGTACTGTCATCCGAGGAGGAAGGCATAACGCCAGCAGGCTTATCATCAGAAAAAGAGTAAGCAGATATGCATGCGATTATCAGCAAAAGAGAAACAATAATTGCGGTAATATTCGGTTTTTGCTTTCGCTTTGCCATTATTCAAATCTTACCTTAATTGAATTTGCATGTGCGGTAAGACCTTCTGTATCGGCAAGTTTAATAATATCATCTTTGGCTTTTCTGAGTTCATCTTCGGTATAATAAATAAAAGAACTCTTTTTAATAAAACTGTCAACCGAGAGCGGAGAGAAAAATCTTGCTGTGCCGCTGGTGGGAAGAACATGGTTTGGACCGGCATAATAATCACCAAGCGGTTCGGGTGAATAATTTCCGAGGAAAACAGAACCGGCATTATCTATTTTGCCGATATATTTAAGCGGTTCTTCAACACACAGTTCAAGATGTTCCGGAGCAAGTTCATTTGCAAAATCAACTGCCTGTTCCAGATTTTCGCAAACAATAATTTCACCGAAGTTTTCAAGAGACTGTTCAATAATTTCCTGTCTGGCAAGATATTTTAACTGCCTTTCAATTTCTTTTGCTGTTGCCCTTGCAATATCACCCGAGGTGGTAAGAAGAATAGCAGAAGCCAGTTTGTCATGTTCTGCCTGGCTCATAAGATCGGCAGCAAGAAAAGCAGGTTTTGCAGTTTTATCGGCAACAATAAGGATTTCCGACGGTCCTGCAACCATATCTATATCAACAACACCGTAAAGAAGTTTTTTTGCAGTTGCAACAAAGATATTGCCCGGACCTACAATTTTATCAACCTTCGGTATTTTTTCTGTTCCGTAAGCAAGAGCGGCAACAGCCTGTGCACCGCCGACAAGAAACACTTTATCAACACCTGCGATTGCGGCCGCTGCCATAATATCAGGGTTGGGGCTGCCATCTTTTGCAGGAGGTGTAACCATAATTATTTCTTCAACACCTGCAATTTTTGCAGGGATTGCATTCATAAGAACAGATGACGGATAAGCCGCAGTGCCGCCGGGTACGTAAATGCCGACTCTTTTGAGACCTCTTACTCTCTGACCCATAATTACACCGTTAGACTTTGTTGTCATCCATGACTGCTGAGCCTGACGAAGATGAAAATCATAAATATTTTCTTTTGCTTTTATAACGGCATTTTTAAAATCTTCATCAACAATTTCAAGATATTCCTGAAGTTCATTTTTCTCAATTACTGTTTTCTTAGGAACTGAGCCGTCAAAACGAACTGTAAATTCTCTTACGGCATCGTCACCCTGCTCTTTAACGGAATTAATGATATTGGTAACGATTTCAACTATTTTTGCGTCAGTTTCACCTGAACGCTTTTTTAAATTTTCTATTAAGGCATATTCTGCCTTACCGTTTGCTTTTGTAATATTCATATTCTCACACCTTTGATGCCAATTCAAGATCGTCAAGAAAACTTTCTATTTCATTTTTACGAAGTTTCATAGACGCAATATTAACTATAACCCTTGCTGAAATCGGCATAATTTTATCAACAACTTCAAGCCCGTTTTCTTTTAAAGTTGAACCTGTTTCAACAATATCAACAATACCGTCTGCAAGGCCGAGAAGCGGAGCAAGTTCAACACTGCCTTCAATTTTTATGATGTCTACATCCATACCCTTTGACTTAAAATATTCTTTTGCAACTTTGGGGTACTTGCTTGCAACAACTTTTCTTTTATAACCCGAAAAGAAATCTGTTCCTTTCGGACAGGCAAGAGCAAAACAGCACTTTCCGATATTAAGATCAATTACCTCATAGAAAGAACTGCCGTGTTCGGCAATCGTATCTTTGCCGACAACACCAATATCGCATACACCGTGTTCAACATAGGTAATTACATCAGGTGCCTTTGAAAGAACTGCTTCAAAATCACCTACAGGCAAAATAAGACGTCTGCCCTTGTTTTCAAGTTCGCTTGTATCAAGACCCATTTTCTTAAACAGATTAACAGAACTCTTTTCAAGTCTGCCCTTTGTTAAAGCAACTCTCAGCGGACGGTCGATATTAATTTCCTCACGCATAATATCACAGAGCGAATTAACATCAACACCAAAACCCACTGCAGGTGCATCCATTCCGAATTCGCTGATAAGGTTATCGTATCTGCCTCCGGAAAGTATGGTTAAACCGCTGCCCTGTGCATATCCGCGGAAGATTACACCGGTATAATAATTGCTTCTGTTTACAAGGCTCAGATCAATAAGAATGTTATCACCAAGACCGAGTTCACAAAGTTTTTCATAAACCTGTCTTAAATAATCAAGGGCATCATTGGCAGTTTTGTCACTGTAAAGTTCTTTTGCTCTATCAATAACATCAACTCCGCCGAAAAGACGAGGAAGCGTTTTAATCACTTTTGATTCAATACTGCTGCCCATTTTATCAAGCATATCACCGAGTGCAGAATAATTTTTGCCTTCAATAAAACTGCATATATCTGCCTTTTGGGCAGGGGTAACATTAAGTTTATCAACAATGGCATTGAAAAATCCCGCATGACAAAGTTCAATTTTAAATGAATTTACATCATTTCTTTTAAGTGCCTCATATGCCATTGATATAACTTCAATATCGGCGTCTATACTGCCATCACCGATAAGTTCAATACCGCTTTGCTCAACCTCGTCTGTACGGCCGGCAAGTTGTTTGTTTCTTCTGTAAACATTCTGGTTATAATAAAGCCTTACCGGAAAATCTTCTTCTGAAAGCCTTGTTGCAACAAGACGGGCAATAGGAGCAGTATTATCGGGGCGAAGAACTGTTGTTCTGCCCTGATTATCTGAAAGTTTATACATCTCCTCAGGCTCTATACCAAGATTATCGCTTTTAAAAACATCGAAAAACTCAACAGTAGGTGTCATAACTTTTCGATAACTGTTTTCTTTGAATAAATCAGAAAGAATAGATTCAACTCTTCTTCTGTCATCACATTCCTCAAAAAGCAAATCACGGGTGCCCTGAGGCGTAAGTTTTGAATATCTTTTCATATTTTTCTCCTTTTGTATTTATTAACAGAATAAACACTTTAGCGTAGTAGAGTGGTAATATGCTACCATATTAATATAGCAATGTCAAGTATAATAATTAAAACAACGAAATCTGGTTTGATTCAGGCATATCACCGAGTGCGCCTGCCTCTTTCAGGGATTCAACAACACTTTTGCCGATACCCGCACGAGCCATTAAATCATCATAACTCATAAATTCGCCGTTACCGTCATTTCGGGATTTTGCTATTGCTTTTGCAGCATTTTCACCTATACCGTCAATCGCACCGAAAGGAAGCCTTATCTTTCCATCCTCTATCATATAAACCCTTGCATCTGATTTATAGATATCAACAGGAAGAAATTCTATACCCCTTGCCAGCATTTCAATAACAATCTGAAGAACAATATATGTACTTTCGTCTTTCGCAGTTTTATCATTGCCCTTCATTTTTATTTCTTCCATTTTTCTTTTTACGGCAGCCTTTCCCTCTACAGCCGCAACAGCGTCAATCGCGCCGCCGCGAACAGTAAAGTACGCCGAATAAAAATGAATCGGATGATAAATTTTATACCACGCAAGGCGCAGAGCCGCAATAACATAAGCAGCCGCGTGAGCCTTGGGGAACATGTACTTGATTTTATAACAGGAATCAATATACCACTGCTCAACACCGATTGTTTTCATTGCATCTTCATATGGAGGCAATTCCTTAGGTGCTTTGCCCTTACGGGTATATTCCATAATTTTAAAGCAGTCTTTTTTAGACAGCGGAGACTCTTTTCCCGTTCTTCTTTCATAATCTTCTGCAACGTGTATAAGATGGGTCATAATATCATCACGGCAGCCGATAACATCGGAAATGGTGCATGTGCCGTTTTGAATCAGTTCCTGCGCATTGCCTAGCCAAACATCCGTACCGTGTGACAGACCTGAAATCTGCAGCAAATCGGCAAATGTTTTTGGCTGAGCCTCAGTAAGCATACCGATAACAAACGGTGTGCCCATTTCGGGAATGGCAAGCGTACCCGTCACACAGTCAATATCCTCAGGTGAAACACCGATAGGTTCGGTTGATGTAATCAACTGATAAAGTTTAGGATCACTTAAATCAACATCCATAACCGGAATACCTGTTG
This sequence comes from uncultured Clostridia bacterium, assembly GCA_946555465.1. GTDB lineage: Bacteria > Bacillota > Clostridia > Oscillospirales > Acutalibacteraceae > Eubacterium_R. Next base: position 37,112 of record CAMNST010000013.1, on the reverse strand, counting down.
AATCTTCAAGATATTTATAAAGAGTCGGATTATCGTGTCCGAGTTCATCGAGTTTAAGAAGCGTATCGTGGAGTGAATTCTTAAAGTCGAAGTGCGTTGTATAGGTACCTTTTTTCTCATCATTTGACGGATACTGAATAGGTGTAAAATCCTCAACAGTATATTTATCAGGCACAACAACCATACCGCCGGGATGCTGACCGGTGGTTCGCTTAATACCCGTGCAGCCGGCAGTGAGCCTGTCAATCTCTGCCTTTGAAGTTATACCGGCAAGTCCTCTTTCATCAAGGTATTTCATTACATAACCGTATGCCGTTTTGTCGGCAACCGTTGCCATTGTACCGGCCTTGAACACATATTCTTTACCGAAAAGTTCTTCTGTATATCTATGCGAACGCGACTGATATTCACCCGAAAAGTTAAGGTCGATATCGGGTTCTTTATCACCGTCAAAACCAAGGAATGTTTCAAACGGAATTTCGTGACCGTCACGTTTCATCGGAATACCGCAGTTAGGACAGTCTTTCGGAGGCAAATCAAAACCGGAACCATATTCGCCTTTAAGAAAGAATTCGCTGTGTTTGCATTTTTTGCAATAGTAATGAGGTGCAAGAGGATTAACCTCAGATATACCGCCCATATGAGCAGCAAGAGAAGAACCAACAGAACCACGGGAACCGACTAAATAGCCGTTTCGCTCACTCTCTTCAACAAGACGCTTTGCAATAACATAAAGCACACCGAAGCCATGACCGATAATGGAATCAAGTTCACGCTGCAGTCTGTTTGCAACATATTCAGGAACGGGATCGCCATATAAATCCTTAGCCATATTCCAGCACTTTTCCGTTAACTCTTCGTTCGCGCCGTCAATATGCGGCTGGAAAGTTCCCGGCGGGATAGGCGGAATATTATCCATAACCATATCCGCAATTTTATTTGGATTGTCGATAACAAATTCTTTCGCTCTGTCTCCTGCCCAGGCAAAATCCTCAAGCATTTCATCTGTGGTTTTAAAATAAAGCGGTGCCTGATTATCGGCATCGTCAAAACCTTTTGACGCCATTATGATTGCCCTGAATTTGGCATCTTTTTCATCAAGGAAATGAACGTCACCCGTTGCAACAACAGGCTTGTCCAGTTCGTCGGCAAGAGAAATAATTTTTTTATTGATTTCAATCAAATCATCTTCGCTGTGAATATTCTCGTGAATATCACGGCTTGATCTTATCATAAAGGCATTATTGCCGTTTGGCTGAATTTCAAGATAATCATAGAATGAAGCAAGTTCAAGCAGTTTTTCATCACTTTCACCGTTTAAAATTGCCTGATAAAGTTCGCCCTGTTCGCAGGCCGATCCTATGATAAGACCATCTCTTTTTTCCGCAAGCATACTTTTCGGAATGAGCGGACGTGATTTGAAAGTTTTAATGTTAGACGAAGAAATCAGTTCGTAGAGATTTTTTCTGCCGTACTTTCTTTCTTCTTTCGGTATTGACTCGTCAAGAGAAGTATCTTCTTTAACAAGCAGAATAATATGATGTCTCTTGAACTGTTTTAATTTGAGATTCATAAAATCCGGGTATTTGTAGTCATCAACCAGATAACCCTCCATACCAAGAATAAGTTTGATTTTTCCTTTTGCGGCACCATATGCCTCAGGCAAAGCCTGAACTACACCATGGTCGGTTATTGCAACTGCTCTGTGACCCCATTTTATTGCCTGATTAACAAGTTGCTTCGGAGAGTTGATTGCATCCATTTCCGAAAAAGAGGTATGCATATGCAGTTCAACTCTTTTTTCTTCCGCATTATCTGTTTTTTCGCATTTTGCAACAGAGGATATCGAACTCGGTCTTAACACATACTGGTTTGAAAAAGTATCAAACTGATAACCGCCGCTGATAACTACGGTTTTGCATTCACCCAGTTTTTCAATAAGAGGGTCAATCACACGCTTGTCCTCAAACATTTTTACTGTTACGGAGGAAGTATAGTCCGATATATCAAAATTAAATATTTTGCTCGTTCCGCGCTTTGTATCTCTGACCTCTGTTTTTATAACATCACCCCAGACGGTTATGTAACCGGCGTCTGCAGTGATTTCACTCATCAGGATGGGCTTTTCACGAAGTTCCTTACCGTATATGTTTCTTACAGTATCTTTATAAAGCGGAAGTTCCTCCCACTTTTCGTGAACAACATTTTTTTCACGTTCTTCTTTAACTTTCTGTTCTTCCTGTTTTCTTTCCGCAACTGCTTCCCTTACTGCTTTTTCAATATCAAACGCCTGAACTTCAAGAAAAGAAACATCAAAATCAAGTTTAAAAAGATTATATATAATTTTTGAAATCATACGGTCAACTTTTTGAGATTCAAGAACCTCTTTGCCGCCTTTTTTCAAAAATATAGTTAAAACATTATCTTCAACTTCTGCTTCACAGTCATCAAAAAATCCATTTGCTGCAGGTGTGCCTGCTTTAACATATTCAAGAACCCCTGATATATCAGACAATGAAAATTCATTTTTAGGAAAAAGCGGAGCAATAACAACTTTTTTTAAATTCATTGTCTGTTCAATGGATTTTTCTGCTTTGCTGATGATATGTTTATCAACAAAAGAATCAAGCATCAGCCCTATTTTTACGCTGCGTCTTTCACGTGATATGGTAAGCGAAGAAATTTCGCCGCAGCCAATAACACCAAGAACATCTGCATCTATGTAATTTGAAAAATAATCTGAAAATTTCCCCATTATAATTTCTCAATTTCTTTCATTAATTCGTCAAGTAAATCATTTTCATCGACCTTACGGAGAATTTCGCCTTTTTTAAAAATAAGACCGTTTCCGTCTCCGCCGGCAATTCCGATATCAGCCTCTTTTGCCTCTCCCGGTCCGTTTACAATACATCCCATAACGGCAACTTTAATCGGTTTTCTGCAATCTCTGAGTTTTTCTTCAACCTGCTTTGCAAGAGAAACAAGGTCAATTTTTGTTCTGCCGCAGGTTGGGCAGGAAATAAGATAAGGACTGTCATTTTTAAGCCCTATTGCCTTCAAAATATCAAATGCGGCAAACACCTCTTTAACAGGTGCATCGGTAAGGCTGACTCTGATTGTGTCGCCTATTCCGCGTGTTAGCAGAGAGCCTATTCCTACCGAGGATTTAATAATTCCCATCCGCTCTGTTCCCGCCTCGGTTACACCGAGATGAAGCGGATAATCACATCTTTCTGCTGCCAGTTCATAGGCAGAAATCATTGTATTCACATTTGAAGATTTGATTGAAATAACAATATCTTCAAAATCAAATTTTTCAAGAAGACCTGCGTGATAAAGTGCCGACTCTACCATTGCCTGCGGTGTTGGCGAGCCATATTTAGCAAGTATTTCTTTTTCAAGAGAGCCTGAATTAACACCTATACGAATCGGAATATTTTTGGCTTTGCAGGCATCGGCAACTGCCTTTACCCGGCTTTCATCGCCTATATTGCCCGGATTGATTCTGATTTTATCTATTCCCCTGTCAACCGCACCGAGTGCAAGCCTATAGTCAAAATGGATATCAGCCACCAAAGGAACGTCAACAGCCTTTTTTATAGGCTCGATAAGAGCAAGTGCATCTTCATTCGGAACAGCAAAACGTATAACCTGACAGCCTGCTGCTGCAAGTTCTTTTGCCTGTTCAACCGAACCTTCTATATTGTTTGCAGGAACATTAAGCATACTCTGAACGAGTATATCGCTGTCTCCGCCGATAAAAGTATTTTTAAGTTTTATTTTTCTGCTTTTTCGTCTTTCCATAGTTTTCACCCTTTTACAGAACTGTTAAAAAAGTTTTGTTATATCACTGAATGTTACAAGGCACATTAATCCCAGAAGAAGAACAAGACCTATTGCATTTATAAGATACTCTGCCTTCTGAGGCAGTTTCTTTTTGGTTAAACCCTCACCTATCAGAACAAAGAGCCGCCAGCCGTCAAGTGCCGGTATAGGGAATAAATTAAACAAGCCTACATTTATTGTCAGCAATGCCATTATTCTGAGCATTGATATTGCAGATGTTTTGACTGCATCCGAAACAACGGAAACCGCACCCACCGGGCCACTCATATCAGACACTCCGTATTTGCCGACAAGCAAATCGTGAACGGAAAGGAACACCATTCTTGCATAAGAAACAGTTTCTTTAAACGTCTGACTTATAACACCAGTGAACGTTCTCTCTTTGCCCAGAAGCCAGAAATCCATCATAATATAATTTTTGCCTTCATATTCTTTGGTACCGAAAGTAACAGAAAGTTTTTCCTCTTTTCCGTCTCTGAGAACAACCATATCAACCGTATCATCTTCACTTCTTGAAAAACCGGTTGAAACATCATTGGTGGTATAAACTTTTAACCCGTCAATACTTTTGATTTCATCACCAATCTGAAGACCCGACTGCATACTTGGTGCATTTTCTTCAAATTTGGCAATCTGTGTTGTTCCTACAAGGTTTTGGGAACACACAATAATAAGAACAATAATAAATCCAAGAATAAGATTCATTATTGCGCCGGCAACAACAACAAACACCCTTTGCCATACTTTCTTTTTGGCGAAAGCATTTTCGTCGTCACTCTCACTGTTCTCACCTTCCATTGAACAATAACCGCCGAAAAGAATAAGTCTCAGTGTATATTTTGTATTTTTTCTCTTAAACTGAAAAAGTTTAGGTCCCATACCTATTGAAAATTCATTAACCTTAATTTTCATTAAGCGCGCCGCAATAAAATGACCGGCTTCATGAACAACAATAATAAGTTCAAAAAACAATATAGCAATAAGAATGGGATAAACCGTATTCCAAATAGAAGTTATATTCACTTAACCGCCTCAATAACATAATTTCTTGCAAGTCTGTCTGTTTCAAGCACATCTTCAAGTGTAAAATCTTTTTTATCCGGTGCTTTGAGCATAGCCTCATTATTAAGATATGCAATATCGGTAAATTTAATTTTACCATTAAGGAAAAGTTTTACGCTTTCTTCATTTGCACCGTTTGCTGCAGCCGGGTGAAGACCACCCATATCTATGGCATTTCTGCAGACATCAATGCATTTAAAAGTTTCATAGTCGGGTTCAAAGAAAGTTAATTTGCCGTAATCTGCAAGAGAAAGTTCCTTTACGGGACTCGGCTGCCGTTCAGGATAAGTTAAAGCATACTGAATCGGAATCCTCATATCAGGCACACCGAGTTGGGCAATCATTGAATTATCCTGATAAACGATTGCAGAATGAACCACCGATTCACGGTGAACCACAATTTCAATATCTTCATTAGGCATATCAAAAAGCCATTTGGCTTCTATAAATTCCAGACCCTTGTTCATCATTGTTGCCGAGTCAATGGTAATTTTTGCACCCATATCCCAGTTGGGATGCTTAAGTGCATCGGCAGCAGTAACATTTTCAAGTTCGCTGAGTTTTCTGCCAAAGAAAGGTCCGCCCGATGCAGTAAGAATTATTTTCTTTACTGCCTTTTTTGAAGGCATTCCCTGCATTGACTGAAAAATTGCTGAATGCTCACTGTCAACCGGAAGAATATCAACACCGCATTCTTTTGCCAGATTTGTTACAAGATGACCGCCTGCAACAAGCGTTTCCTTATTGGCAAGTGCGATTGTTTTTTTCGCCTTGATAGCCTCAAGCGTAGGCTGAAGGCCTACCATTCCGACAACTGAATTCAGCACAGTGTCGGCACCGCTGTATGTTGCACATTCAATAAGTCCGTCCATACCGCAGACAACTCTTGTATCTGTGTCGCTGATTCTTGTTTTTAGTTCTTTCGCCGAATTTTCATTCATCATACAAACAAGTTCAGGTTTAAATTCTCTTATCTGATTTTCAATTATATCAATTCTTGAATTGGCACTCAGGCATTTTACATTGTAGCCGTGCATTCTGCAGACATCAAGACTTTGTGTACCTATCGAACCGGTTGAACCTAAAAGTGAAATATTTTTCATTTCATCACCTGTTTAATTTTAAAAAATATTCTGTGTTATTAAAGCAATGGCATATGTACAAGGAAGAGTGAAAAGTGAAGAATCAAGTCTGTCCATTACTCCCCCGTGGCCCGGAAAAATCTTTCCGAAATCTTTTACATCAAAGTTTCTTTTTAGAACCGAGGCAGAGAGATCACCCATCATTCCCATAAATGAAACAGGGATACAGCAAATCAAAAGGACTGTTGCCATACTCTTGTCGAGGGGAACAAGCGCTAACTTATTATAAAGTACAAGTGCAACCGAAGTAAAAATAAAACTTACAACAAGACCGCCGACAGCACCTTCTACTGTTTTTTTAGGCGAAATATTAGGTGCCATTTTATGCTTGCCTATCGCCATGCCTGTAAGTTGAGCGCCGGTATCGGTAGCAAGTGCACAGATGAGAGCGTAAAAAATGAGATAAACGCCAAACTGCATATTATCAAACATATCCCTCAGTCTTATAAAAATGCTGAAACCGAACGGTACAGCAACACTTGCAAATACAGATACTGTTACATCTTCAAAGGATGTGTACGCATAACCTTTAAGCATTGCAAGCAGAAATAAAAGACATAATGCAATTATAAAAACAACATTAGGTATAAACCCGATGATAGTGCCCCACAAGTCAGATTCAATCCATGGTTCCATTACCTTTGCACTTGCAAAAAAAGGAGTCAGCGCAGAAAAAATAATTCCCGAAATCTTAATAAACATATTCTGAACATTGGCGCATCTCATTATCTCGCCTGTTGCGACTGCCGAAAGAAAGGCAATAACAATTACAAGCACAGGTGTATCAATCTGCCATACCACAAGTGCAAGAACTGCAAGAAGGCAAAGTGCTGTTATAACTCTTTGTTTCATATTCCAATCTCCTGTTTCTATCCGCCGAAACGGCGATTTCTCTTTTCAAATTCACGAAGTGCCGAGTGTAAATTCTCTGCTTTAAAATCAGGCCACAGCACATCACTATACCAGAATTCACTGTACGCAGCCTGCCAGAGAAGAAAGTTTGAAAGCCTTTGCTCTCCGCTTGGGCGTATGATTAAATCACATTCCGGCGTTGTATAAATATTTTCGCTGATATCTTTTTCGGTAATTTCTGTTTTACCGTCTTTCAGAAGTTTATTGACAGCACTAACAATTTCCTGTCTGCCGCCGTAATTTACAGCAAGATAAACCGTTGTGCCTGTATGACTGCCTGTTTCTTCTTCCGCTTCGTCCATAAGATTAAGAAGTTCCTGCGACAATCCCTCTCGTTCACCGATAAATTTTATACGGCTGTTTCCCGCCTGAGTAACATCACTTTTAGCCTCAAGAAGATATTCCATAAAGAGGTTCATAAGTGCATCCACTTCTTCTTTTGAGCGTTTCCAATTTTCGGTTGAAAATGCATAGAAAGTTACATATTTTATGCCGAGACGTTCACATTCCTTACTGATTTTGCGAAAAACATTTGCACCTGCTTTATGACCTGCCGAACGCGGCAAACCGCGTTTTTTAGCCCATCTGCCGTTGCCGTCCATAATAATACCGATATGATTGGGCAGCACAGAAAATTCATTTTGCTCAACTTCTTTTTTTCCAAACAGTGCCACAATAAGTTCCTCCCGAATACACGTAAAATACAGTTATAGGGCGACAGTAAAAAAATGTCGCCCCTTATAGTCTATAATTTTCAATTACAAAGAAAGAACCTCTTCTTCTTTTTTCTTTGTTATTACTTCTGACTGTTTAATGAAATCATCGGTTATATCCTGAAGTTTCTTTTCACCGTTTTTCTGATCATCTTCAGTGATTTCATTATCCTTTTTAAGTTTCTTGATATCGTCCATAGCATCACGGCGAACATTTCTGATTGCAACCTTAGCCTCTTCACCGCGCTTTGAAATATCTTTCTGAAGGTTTTTACGGTGTTCCTCTGTAAGTTGAGGGAATGCAAGTCTGATAACCTTACCGTCATTCTGCGGATTAATACCGATATCGGCAATATTGATAGCCTTTTCAATATCTTTTAAAGTTGAGGCATCCCATGGCTGAACAACAAGAAGCCTTGCCTCAGGAACACTGATTGCTGCCATCTGATTAACAGGGGTCGGAACGCCGTAGTAATCAACCATAACTTTATCAAGTACGGCAGGATTTGCTCGGCCTGCTCTTATTGCTGAAAAATCTCTTTCAAGAGAAGTAAGGCATTTTTCCATCTTTTCTTTCGTTTTTGCAAATACTGTTTCCATAAATATTACCTCTTCATATTCGTTAGTTTTTGACTAAAGTACCGATTTCTTCACCGCACACTGCTTTAACAATATTATCAGGATTGGTTAAATCGAACACAAGGATTGACAAATCATTATCTTTGCAAAGTGAAAATGCAGTTGAATCCATAACCTTGATATCACGGGCGAGAGCCTCTTTAAAGGTTACGTCATTAAACTTAACAGCGTCATCATATTTATTCGGGTCTTTATCATAAACGCCGTCAACATTTGTTGCTTTAAGAAGAACATCCGCATTGATTTCTACTGCTCTTAAAGCAGCAGCAGTATCTGTTGAGAAGAATGGTGAGCCGGTTCCGCAGCCGAAGATTACAATTCGGTTTTTCTCAAAATGACGGATTGCTTTATTTCTGATATAAGGTTCTGCAATCTGACGCATTTCTATAGCGGTCTGAACTCTGACATCTGCACCGAGTTGCTCAAGAGCGTCGCAAAGAGCAAGTGAGTTCATCGCTGTTGCAAGCATACCGATATGGTCTGCACGTGTTCTGTCCATATGCTCGCTTGTTCTGCCGCGCCAGAAGTTTCCGCCGCCGACAACAATACCAACCTGAACACCAAGATCGGCAATTTTTTTGATTGACTTGCATATGGTGATAACCGTTTCGGTATCAATACCCGAACCTTTTTCGCCGGCAAGCACTTCTCCGCTGAGTTTTAATAAAATTCTTTTATACGCTATATCCATTGGATAACCTCCGCATTTATTATCTTTTATATAATAATATAATTTAAACTTAATGTAAATAGTATGCAATTACTTGTAACAAATTTTTAATATATAAATATATTATATAAATAAAAACAGACAGAATTTATATTATTCTGCCTGCTCAATGTTTTATTTTATATGCATAGTATTATCATTTGCAAGTTTTTGAGCCTTTTTCAAAAGGGCATAGTCTTTTGCATTGAGAATACCGTCTTGATTAATCTCAAGAAGATAGCCCGAAATCACCTCGTTCGAAGATTTATTGATAACACTTGCTCTCCAACTTACAAGAAGAATGGATGGGTCTCTTGTTATCACATTTTCACAATTTGAACAGATATATGAAAGTACACCTGTCTCACTTGTTCCCGTATATGTATAATTATGACCCGGGGCTTTTTCAGTATGCCTTCTTGTTTCGGAACATAAAGAGCAACTGTCAAGCGTAACTCTGTCAATTACACAACTGCCCTCGGTAATTACCTCATTTGTATAATATCCCTCAATCCATTCATCATGAACGGTATCAGCCTTATCAGAAAATCCGCATCTCGTGCAGACAGGCGTTGACAGGCTGTGACCGGGCTTATCTTCAATAGGAACAACAGCATTTTCAAAATTATGACCAAGAGCCTCAAGCACAATATCAAAAGACTCACCGCATACCGTGCATACAGATACGGCACTTCCGTTATTTTCACAGTCCGGCTCTTTGGTGATTGTATAATTCGTTTCATCAACCGTATGACCGAGTGCATTTATGACCTCTCTGTTTGTTGAAGCACAGCGTGAACATTTATAAGAATTATATCCTGCAGTTGTACAGGTTGGTGCTTCACAACTGCCCTCAACAAGAACATAATCGTGGCCGAGTGCATCTATATTTTCACTTTTTGTTAAATTACAACCCTCATTTGCACAGGCATAGAAAATTTTTCCCACTGCGGTACAGGTAGGTTCTGTTTGACTGGTAACCTGCCAGTCATGCTGACCCGTTGCAGGAATGGTTACAATTCTTGACTTATTATTCTGGCAAACCGTACAGACATCACGTCTTGAACCGGGAACTACGCATTTCGGCTGCGTGATAACTGTTGAGTTATAGAAGCCCTCAATCCATTCAACATGGGTTGTAACGGCAGTCTGTTCATTGCAGACCGAACAAACATAAATATCATGGGTATGACCGTCTTCGGCCGTATTATCAATCGTTTCAAGAAATTCATTTGTATGGCCAAGTGCCGGAATCGACTCGGTAACAGTTTCACCGCAAACGGTACAAACGCCTTCCTGCGTACCTTGTTCAATACAGGTTGGTTCATCAGTCACGGTATAACTGTCAACCTGATGATTGCCTTTTCCGACGGGTTTCCATGATTTTTCAGTACAGGTTTCAAAAGTGCATGTATATGTTTCAATACCTGCTTTTGTACAGGTTGCGGTATTGCTGTAATCATAAAAACCTTCAACAAATGCCTGATGTTTAATATCTGTTTTTTCTTCTGCGCATACAGAACATTTTGAATATGTTTTTATATGACCGTTTATCTCTGTTAAATCTTCGGTTTCAATAACTTCCCAACTATGTCCGTTAGCGGGTAAATCGGTTTCTGTTTTTTCAAATCCGCAGTTATCACAAACCTCAACTTTCTTTCCGCCTTCAAGGCAAGTTGGTTCAACGGTAATAACCTCGTGAGTGGAAGTATGATCGCAAGGGTCAATCGAAACAAATTTATAGTTTTTGCTTTCAGCATAAGTCTGCGCAGTAGAGCCGCTGTGACCATACATTACCAAAGACTGGTTTGAACCATTAAACGGGTCTTCGCCGATAACGCCCTTAAATTCACAGTTAGGGTTATAAACCGTTGCTTTTGATATGAAAGAGCAGTTTGCAAACGCTCTTGTTCCGATACTGGTTATCGTTTCGGGAATTTCAACGGATGTAAATTTACAGCCGAAAAAGCACCACTGATCAACAGCGGTTATGGTTGGTGAAAATGCAACTTCATTCACGCCTGCATTATAGAATATTGCCTTACCGGTAGAAGTAAGGCCTGTGCCGTATTTCACTTTTTCAAGACTTGTACAATTCTGAAAAGCATAATTTTCAAGTTTTGTTAAAGAGTCGGGAAAAGTTATGCTCTTCAGGGAAGTGCAACTCTGAAAAGCCTTTACGCCGATAGTTGTTAAATTTTCAGGTAAATGTATTGAGGAAAGAGCGGTGCATTCTCTGAAAGCACCGTAGCCCTCGGTTTCGGGGTCAACACTCAGAAGAGCCGAACTGCCTGAAATTTCAACAAGTGTGCTTGGAAGTTCAACCGTTGTTAAAGCATCGCAGTTGTAAAAATTAAGTTGACCTATTTTTGTAATACCCTCTTCAACAACAACTTTTGTTATCTGATGGCGGTAATCATGCCATGGTAGTTTTTTTGATGAAATCACAGTTGTTGACACGCCGTAATCTTTAACTGAACCGGTTCCGGAAATGGTAAGAGTAGTTGTTGCAGAATCATATTTCCATGTGCATTTATCACTTATGGTTGCACCGCAATTTCCGCTGGTAGCAGCACTTGCAATATAAGCATTACATCCGAATAATATTGATATAACCATCGCCAATGCAAGCATCAAAGAGGTTGTCCTTTTCAAAATTACCACTCCTTACACTTTTTTGAAAGTTTATAATTTATAATTTTTTGCATCATCAAGGATTTTGCTGATATTGTTTACGCCGAGTTTTTCAAGCGTTCTGCCCTCTTCTCTCATATTTCTTCCAAGAGCCGCAGATGCAATTTCAATAAGTGCAGTGCAGACAGGGGTAGGAACATCAAGTGATTTACCGAGTGTTTCAAGCATAACAAGACCTTGCGGAACATCTTCCGAAATGTATCGGGAATCCACTTCGGTCGGTCCTTTTGCTCTTGTATCCATCTCTGCATAATCAAGGAACACTTCTTTTGCATCCTTGGTATCATCTAATGAATTTCTGAATTTACACGCTTCAACATAAGGAACTCTGCCGAATCCGAGTTTTTCAATAACATCCATTTTCTCACAGTCAAGCTTTTCAAGAATCATCCACGTATGAGGATTTTTTCTTGTATAAGCCTCGTGGTACATACAAAAATCCCCGCCCGAATACTCAATTCTGGGAATACTGAGAACCGAACCTACAGTATGAACTATCAGATTGGGATTATTCAGAGCAGCCTCGGCGACAGAATCAAGATATACCAGTCTGTCATACATCTCATCAAGTTTCTTCATCGCTCTTTCTTTTTGTGATGACGGATAAATACCTATGGGATTTCTTACATTTCTGAAACCTACTCTGAAATATCCGGGTGACATAATTCGTCCATCGATAAAAGAACTTTCCGCCTCTGCAACAATAATGTTTTTATCGCTGCAATGCTTTAAAACATACGCGGTAGAAAAATAACCCGGATTTATCAGCAAAATCTGCCCGTCTTCAAGATACGGGGCAATTCTTTCAATCAGACTTTCGTGATATTTTGTCTGGGTACACATAAAAATTATATCGTTTCCCGCGATTTCCGAAACATCACGGGTTACCTTATGAATAAAGGCAGTTTTGATTTCTCCGAATTCATCAAGCGTCATCCTGCCGTTATTATTTTTTAAAAAATCAAAATTATCGTCATGAAGAGAATGTGAAGTTTTGATGAGGGTAACTTCATGCTCCCTTAAAGTAAGGTCTGCCGCAAATGCACAGCCGACATTGCCGCAGCCTAAAATTGCTACTTTCATTATATCAGTCCTATTTTCTTTTTGCAAAGTATTCATCAAGAACTTTATCGGTTAAATCACCGAATGTCGGCCCGCATGTTACCTGATTCGTTCCCGGATTTATGTTAAACTCTATAATTACCGGATCGGCAGCCTCATCAACGGTTATATCCCATCCGATAAGTCTGAAATGGCCGAGTTTTGCATGCTGTTTTTTAACAGTTCCAATAACACGGTCATAACTCGGAATAACGATATCTGAAAATTTAACACCGTTATGATTTTCACTTACCCACTCTGATTTGCCGTTGATGCCTTTTTCAAATAATTGCCCGTTTTCCATAATCTGTACGGCAAAACCGCCTGCAGAAAAATTGTCAACTTTTGCTCCCGGTTCACCGACTCTGAGAATGGAAGATAAAATATGCACTTCCCCTTCAAAAATAAGCGATATTATTCTGATTGTATTGAGCGATGATTCATTCATAAGCCCTAAAACAGCATTCTGTTTCAGTTTTTCCTGAACTATAAAGTTTGAGCCGATATCATTAAAGGCTTTTTTTACATCTGTTCTTTTAATACTGTCAGGTGCAAAAAATGAAATATGCTGACCGCCGTAACTGTCCATAGACGGTTTGATAAGAATTTCTGCACCGTGATTCATACATAAATCAAGTGCTTTTTCTTCATTTATGATATTCATTTCAGAATCATAATAAATGCCTGCGATATTCTTACATACCGTTTTAGGGCCTTTAACATCGGAAAACCAGACATCATAATAGCACTTGTCCTCACCGTATCGCTGAAAAGACATATTATTAAAATACGGAAGAAGTTCTCCCCAGTAAAGGTCATCGGGAATATACCTGGGGTCAACCTTATGATTGGTATTTGAAAACATACAGTACCAGTCTTTTGACGGAATATATCCATACTTTTTCCAGTACGGAACAACTGTTTCTTTATATTCTTTATCGCATTTATATCCGCCGTTTATTGCTTTAAGACGGTTTTTCATCTTTTTGTGATAAAAGTACTTGCAGTACTGTGATTTCATTTTCCAAACAAAATCTTCTGCTATTTTTCCGGGTCCGTTTTTCATTCTGTTTTAATCTCCGTAAAGTTCATTTTTAAAGTTAAGGCTTATTTTATTAACAAAAATCCGCCTGCAATAACAAGAAAAATTATTATAATTTAACAAAATAAATATACCACATATCCGTCATAAAAGCAATCATTTTTATAAATCGGCAAATATTAAAAGAGCACCTCTGCCAAAATGAACAGAGATACTCTTTATAATTAATTGAAAATTTTCTTCAGAAACTTTGCCACCCCGTCGTCATCATTGCTCTGTATAACTGCAGTTGCAATGCTTTTTAATTCATCAGCGGCATTTGCCACGGCAAAAGACGCGTCGGCAATTTTAAACATATCCATATCATTCAAACCGTCGCCGAAAGCAATTACCCTGTCGCAGCCAAGCCGTTCTTTAACCTGTAAAACTGCATTGGCCTTCGTGGCGTTCAAAGGCATAATTTCAAGCCACTGATCGTTTGTATACACATCTTTCTGAAAAAGGCAGCGGTATCTGTTTTTATATTTATAATAAAATATTTCAAGTTTATGCGCATCATCAATGCAGGAAATATAGAATATTTTGCCCTGAAGCAATTCTTCACGGGTTTTAACAGGATTTTCTCTGATATCGCCTTTTCTTGAATTAACAAAATCTTTTACGCCGTCTGACATTCTGCTTTCAACATATGAAAACTTTTCTTTACCGTCAATAAAACTGTAAACAATCGGATAAATTCCGTTATTTATCAAATCATTTATAACATTGCCGATATCATCAGGCAGATAATTTGATATCATCATTTTTCCTGTCTGATTATCAACAACAAATGTTCCGTTATAAACAATCAGCGGTATTTTTGCATTAACCCCTTTTGTTGCTTTCTGTGCCGTTATGTAACTTCTTGCAGTAGCATACGAAAAAATCATTCCTTTTTTTACCAAAGCATTAATTGTTTCATTTGTAAAATCAGAAGTTTTCTGATTACCTGCAAGCAATGTTCCGTCAAGATCAGATACATATAAGGTTTTCACAATAGTCCGCCCTTTCCGAATTACCTATAAAACAAGAAACAGTTTGAAACCACCGGCACTCTGCATATTCAGAACTGTTAGGTTTTTATAGTTTTTTATTTCGTTTTTCATTCGCTTTAATGATGAATAAATACTTCTGCCGGAAACTCCGATTCCTGCTTTTTTTAAATTACGTGACAGAATTACCGCAGACAAACGGCTGCAAAAAAACAATTTCGGCAGTATGATGACAATCTTTAATTTGTTATAACTGATATGAACTTTCATATTTCATCACGCTCAGCATAAACTCTGATTGTATCACCGTTTTGAGAAACCATATTAACAATTTCACCCATAACACCGCTGTCAACAAGTTCAAATATCATATCAAAATCTATTTCACTGAGGTCAATACTTCCCGCTGCAGCATTACCTGTTTTTATGTTTCCAAGCACATTTTTCATTGATTTTATGAGTGAAAGCGGAAGTTTAACATCTATTTTATCCCCGTGCTTAGATAAAACATTTACTTTAAGAAACATATTACCTAATGAAGTTTTATTCTCTGCACTGAAAATTCCGGTGTTTTCCGTTTCCTTCTTCTGACAGTTTTCCTGCGTTTTTTCTTCTGCAGTTTCTTTATCATTAATCATATGCAAATTTTCCGTACTGAGAAGTTCATCAACTGATTGACCGTATAACTTTGCGATTTCAGGCAGAAGCATAATATCGGGGCAGGACAAATCATTTTCCCATTTTGAAACAGCCTGAGGCGAAATCCCAAGGTGCTGTGCAACCTCGTCCTGCGTAAACCCTGCCTTTTTCCTGAGTAAGTTTAATTTTTCTCCAAATGTCATTGTTGTGTTTTCCTTTCATCAAAAAAATAACCGATGCATCGATTTCAACAACAATCTATCACAGAAAATCGGTTGATAAAAGCAACTTACGGTTGATTTTCGGGCAGACAACCATCGGTTTAGAAAAAACAACCGTCAGTTGAGTTATATATTTTTATAATGGTTAATTTTTCAGCCGTTTAACAATTATGCTGTCAAGTCTGTTCATAACAAAAGCCAGTGCTATTGTCAGAAGAACAGACAGAAAAATAAATAGACCGCTTGAAAAATGCGTATATTTATTAAGCAGACTTATGACAAAACCATGATACAGGAAGATTTCAAAACTGATTTTACCAAGTTCAACAGAAAGTCTGTTGCCCAATCTGAAATGTGTTACAATCATCATAACCAGCGCTGTAATGGCTATACCAAGCATGCATTTAAGCAGATATTCACCCAAAAAATAAACCGTTTTAAATTTAAGATAAAGCACACCCAATAAGCCTGAACATAACACAAACATTGATAATTTAAGAAAATATTTGTTTTTTGCAAATGCAGCAAATTTATCCTGAAATTGTGCAAAAAGAATCCCGTAAGCAAAACCCATTGCCTCATAATACCAACTGAAACCAAAATCCTGAAGCGCACTGTCTTTGACAAACAGATATCCGAAAAGGCTGTATAAAACCACAAACAAAACAATAATACTGTTTTTATGCTGCCATTTAACAAAACGGTTTACCAACCAGAACAAAACGTAAAAAAGAAGCAGAACCGCAACAAACATTACACCGCCGCTTCGCCAGTTCAATCCGAATATCAACTTAACAGCAACGGAAATCAGCAGCGGAATTAAAATAGCCGAAATTCTTTTTCTGAAAAATCCTTTCAGGTAGTTTTCTTTTGTTTTAACACTTATGACAAGACCGTAAGCCGACATCATAAAGAATAAAGTTACACCGACAAAAGCGAAACTGCCTATCATATCCTGCACTTTATTTGTGTAATGGGCAGGAATATGCACCATTATAACAATAATGCTGCAGACACCTCTGAGTACATTGGCGGTTTTTAAATCAAAAAAATTACTTTCTATATCTTTTTTATATTTTAAACCTATTAATTCTATAAGTACAATAGCAAAAAAGACTGCAGATGTTAATATCATAATTAAAACTCCAAAAATATCGGATATATTTTTTGTTGAAATAAATTTAAACTTTTATAAATCAATAATAGCATATATGATATTTTTTGTAAACAAAAGAGCATCGTATACAGATGCTCTTAATCACTCGATTTCAATGCAAAATGAATGCATTTATCAAAAAAATTATATCTGTCTTTCTGGCTCATAGTCCACTTCCAGCATTCACCGTTTTCTTTCATAGGGTGCTTGTCTGATGCAATCAAAACAGAAACAACATGAACATCAAGATATTTTCCCACACTGAAAAGGGCAGATGTTTCCATATCAACACCGACAGCACCCTTTTCCCTCCACAAATTCTCTTTATAGAAGGTCTGCCTGTAAGGCGCATCTGTTGTTACGATTGAATATGCTTTTGCATTATCAAAATGCCGCAATGCCTTACGGTGAAGTTGTGCATTTGGTTTTGAATACTCAATTTTATCAAAATAATGGAACGAGGTTCCCTCTTCGGTAAAAGCCTTGCCGGGAATAAGAATATCACCGCTGTTTACACCTTCTGCAAAAGCACCGAACATACCTATGGAAATTATTTTTTTAACGCCAAGTGCAGCAAGAGTTTCCAAAGTATCAACCGCCATCGGCGAACCCCATCCGCCATGAAGAAAACACACATCGGAATTTTTTATTCTATATATCGGGCGGGAATTCAAAAAACTCGGAAAATGCTTTGAGATTAATTCTGTGTCATAATTTGAAATCATATACTCAATACCGCCATGCATATAGAATAAAACTGCCGTTTCAGGCAAAGAAATCCCACCGCCTTTTCGGCTGCTTGCAATATGCTTATCCGCTGTTATAACCGCGGATGTGTTATCCTCTTTAAAATTCCACATCATTCAATCTCCGCTCAAAATTTAATATCGTTCAAATTATCATAACAAAAATCAGCCTGACTGCAAAAACCATTATGAACAAGAATTGTTGTCATACCAGCATTTTTACCACCAAAGATATCTGCATGCACACTGTCACCGATCATTATGTAATTCTCATCCGGATAATATGTTTTTGCAATGTCAAATATTTCTTTACGAGGCTTATCATAACCTGCTTTTGCAGAAACGATTATTCTGTCAAAATACTGAGAAAGTTCCAACTGCTTAATAACTTCCTCCAAATCAGGATAATTATTTGATAAAATAACATTGGTATTTCCTTTGCTTAAAGACAAATTCAACACCTCCAAAGCATCGGAATACAGAACGTAGTTATCCTTTCTTTTTATAATATCGCGCACTCTGTGAGCAGAATATTTTGCTGTTTCGGGGTTTACACCAAGGCTGATATAGTCATTGTAAAATTTGTTATTCATAAAATTCCACCACTTGTCATTAACTACATCACTATAATCCTCATCGGGTGTATGCCAGGTAAATCCGCAAGCCATCCGTTTACGGATATCGCTGAATAAAACCGTTGTCTGCGGATCTGTTTCCTTTAAAGCGGTGTAAACACTGTTACTCCATAAAGGATTGCTGTAAACCAATGTACCGTCAAAATCCCAAAACACGATTGCCATATTTTCTTACCTCTTTAACTGATGACAAATTTATTCTTGTATTAAAAATTGATTTCATTGATAAAATAATTCTATATTTTCCGTTTAATCTAACACTTTCAGTATCTCCTCGGAAATAATCCTATGTCCTAAATTGGTTGGGTGAACACCGTCTACGGCAAGTTTTACAGACTCAATGCACTTCTGTTTTTCATAAAACACTGCCTGCAAATCTATAATCTGCGCACCGTTTTCCTCTGCCATATCGGCAAGCACGGTTCTGTATTCATCAAGCGTTTTATGAAACGGCGCCTTTTCAGGTACGGCATCTATAAGAAACGGCAAAAGAACAAGAAGTTCAGCAGCCGGTAATTCTGCCTTCAGACGCCTGTAAATCTCTCTCATATGCGGCTCCATAGGTCTTACAAGAGGCGGATACTGCTCGGGTACATAATGTTCCCATGCGTCATTAACTCCTATAAGCATAACAATCACATCAGGTTTTAACTCTATACAATCCTTTGTTAATCGGTCATAAAGGTGATATGTACGATTGGATGCAATACCCTTGTAAAAAAACGTAAGTTTTTTATGTTTCTTTTTCAGTTGTTTTGCAGCCTGCAGTGCATAAATATTTGCACCATGAATTTTATAAGCAAACTTTCGATTGAAATTTTTATCTGTTATACTGTCACCTAAAAATAAAATTTTGTCACCGTCTTTAATATGAATCATAAAAATATCCTCACCTAAAAAACACCTGATTATATCAATAAATATATTTAACCCATTCACTTTTTTCTTTAACTTCAATAAATTCACTTAGGTTATCATCATCAAAAACTCTGAACATTACATCAAAACCGTCTGCCAACCTATAGTTATTCAGTTCTGATTTCTTTATCCAGAAAACATCTCCTTCTTCAGAAGAAGAAAGATTGCCGCTGAATTCATTTGTCTTATACAACAAAACAATATATCTTGATTTTTTAGATATAACCCAATGTTTTATTCCGCAAAGTTTAGGATTTCTTATGTCAAGCCCTGTTTCTTCCTTAACTTCACGGATAACGGAATCATGAAAACTTTCATTATGCTCTATGTGACCGCCGGGGAAAGTGACCCCACCCCAACTTTTGCCGATTTTATTCTGAACAAGAATATTTCCGTCATTATCATAAATCATACACATATTTGTTAATTCAACAATTTCTCTTCCCATCTCATCACCAAAACCCTTATTATCACACTATTTTCTTCCGATAAAATAAAATCCGTTCGAAATATTTCCACTCACGGTTTTAAACTTTAATTTTTTATATTTCAGTCTTTGAAAATCAGAAAGAAGATTTAAAATATAGTCTTCTGTGTGATGTCTTAAAACGCCGCCGTCATCAAGTCTGAAAATGCCATATGTGCCAAATTCTTTTTCAAATTTCTTATAACGCAGTTTATAAGGAATACTTGTATTAATCAGAAAATCATTGACATAAATAATCCCATCGGGTTTTAAAACTCTTTTAATTTCATTAAGCAAACTGCGCTGCATATCTTCATTTACAACCGAACACAGAACACCGAATAAGATAACTGCATCAAAAGTGTCATTATCAAAAGGCAATTTATCATCGCTTTTTACAAACTTAAGATACGGAAATTCTCTCTTGCCGCGGTTAATCATTTCTATTGCGGTGTCAGCACCAATAAGATTTTTATAGCCGGCATGGTATAATTCGTTCATGGTTCTGCCATAGCCACAGCCTACATCAAGAATTTCAGCATCTTTATCTGCAAATTCAGAAAATTCCTCTTTCTTAAATGTGGTTGTAAAATTTTTTTCGTTTGCAACTGAATTCCAATAATTTTTTTGATTCATAAACACCTCAATAGTGCAGTAAAAAAACGGCTATCAAAAGATAGCCGTTTTGAATTAACCGTTAATCTGCTTTGCAAAAAAGATTTCAAATTCGGCTTAAACCCGGTGTGTCCGCATCATTCAATTCATCGGCTGCCTCAATTTTAATTTACGCGTTTTAAAAGCAGATTAAACACATCTCTTTTTCATAGCCACCAAACTAATTTATTTTCAAAATATTCATCCAATCTCTTCTCGCATAAAGAAAACGCTGAATGACTACAGTTTGAGTATCTTTACGAACAATATAAAACAAAAGATAATTCTTAATTGGTATGAATCTGAAACCTTCTCTTGAAAGAATTTCATCATCAACAACTGCATATCTTTCAGGCATATCGCTTAATGATTTAACAGTTTCTTCAACAAGGTCAAGAAGATGAAACGCAGCCTGTTTGTTTTTTAATTCATTTGAAATATATGAAACTGCATTTTGCAAATCCTTTTGTGCAGGATCAGTTACAATAATTTTATACATCAGGCATTTAATCCCTTTCTCAAATCATTTATGACATCATCAAAAGGTTTTGTGTTGCCTGCTTTTTCTGCCAGCAGTCCTTCATTCAATAGACTATACAATTCAAATTTACCGCAAAGTTTTTCGTACGCTTCAATACTGAGAACAGCGAGATCACCTTTGCCATTCTTTGTTATGAATACCGGCTCTGCATATTCGTGGCAGAATTGTGAGATTTCATTGTAACTATTTCTTAAATCCGCACTTGGTCTGATTGTTGGCATCAAACTCACCTCCATTATTATTATACTCAAATTATATCAAAATATTGATATAATGTCAACGGATTTATATTCCGATTATTCCTCAAAGCAATTTATCAAGTTCCGAATTCAGTTTTAATTTCATACTTTCAAGTCTATTTTCGCACGGAATATTATCATCACTCCACATAATATTTTGAGGTAACCACCAAACAGGACCTTTACCATTATTTCCGTATTCACCCAAGTCACCGTTAACACGAGGAAATAAATGAAAATGCAGATGCGTATCTCCGTTGCCCAAACATTCATAATTCATTTTATCAGCACCAAAGGCTTTTGCAACTGCCTCGGCAACTATAACCATTTCCTTTAAGTATTCCGCTTGAAAATCAGGCTCAAGGTCATAAAGTTCAGTCGTGTGCTGTTTGCACATAAACAGTGTATAACCGTAAAAATGCTGATTCCAGCCAAGCACAACTATACCTGCTTTCAATTCTTTAACAAAATATGGATTATCTCCACGGATTGATTTTTCAATGGTTTTACAAATATCACACATAATACACTCCAATAAAAGCCATAAATCAACCTAACCCTCGATAGAAAGCAGAAAATTTATCCGCTTTTCTTTCACAAAAACAAATTAAATTGCTTTATCGTTTTTGCTTTTTATACCAAGCATAAAGCATATAGGAGCAACAGCATTAACAATAAATACACATACACCGGCTATATACTGATTTGTATAGTACAAAACATATTCGATTATCGGCGCCCAATAGAATATAATTCGTTCATAGAAGAAATGATACACATCTGAAGAACTGTCAATGCTTATTAAAATACACACGGCAGCTGAAAGGATGATAAAAAGCACAGATATTAAAAAAATTGCCGTTTTTTTGCTGATTTGGATTTTATCCGTAATTGCAGGCAACACAAAATATCCATAAATAATTGAGCATGCAAGATATACCATACTGTTGAACAGCATCACAAAAAAATCAATAATATTGCCGCCCCAGCTGCCCTCAAACAAAATAAACTCACCAAAAAACAGAATATAATACAACACCGCCAGCACAGCCAAATAACCGAATACGCTTAACGGGATATACCACCACTTATTGCGTTTCATAAAAACACCCTTTTCTTTTATAATAGCATACCGTCTGAATTTTGTAAACAAAAAGAGCACCTCAAATGAGATGCTCTGAAAAGTATTAAATTAACCGTTAATCTGCTTTGCAATTTCTTCTGCGAAGTTTTCTTCTCTCTTCTCGAGACCGTCGCCCTTCATCATACGGATGAAGCCTGTTGCAGTGATTTCTGTGCCGAGTTCTTTGGCAACTGAATCGATATAGCCTTTAACAGAACCCTTGAAAAGGTCTGAACGAACAAATTCCTGTTCAACAAGGCAGTTTTCCGAATAATACTTGCCCATTTTACCTTCAGCAATCTTTGCAAGAACTGCTTCCGGCTTTGAAGCCATTTTAGGATCTTCTTTCATCTGAGCAGCAAGGATTCCTTTTTCATGCTCAACAACATCAGCAGGAACGGAAGCCTTATCAAGGTAAGCAGGATTCATTGCAGCAATCTGCATTGCAATGTTCTTGCCCATAGCAACAAATGCTTCGTCATTTGCTTTTGATTCATCAGCAACGTCAAATCCAATCATAACACCAACTGAACCGCCGCCGTGGATATATGTTGAAACAATACCGTCCATTCTTTCAAAGCGGCGAACTTTCATATTTTCACCGATTGCAAGAACAAGGTCGTTAAGGGTTTCGGTAACTGTTCTGCCTGTGCCGTTGAACTCTGAATTGCAGAGGGTTTCAACATCAGCAGGGTCAGCAGCAATAATTGTTTTTGCAACGCCTGTTACGAAATCCATAAACTTTTCATTTTTAGCAACAAAGTCTGTTTCTGAGTTTACCTCAACAACAACACCCTTCTTTGCTTCGCTGTCATAATAAGGGAGAACTACACCCTCTGCAGCAATTCTTGTAGCCTTCTTTGCTGCTGCAGCAAGACCTCTTTCACGAAGAAAGTCTATTGCTTTATCCATATCACCGTCAGCCTCTGTAAGTGCCTTTTTGCACTCCATCATGCCAACGCCTGTCTTCTCACGAAGAGCCTTTACATCCTGTGCTGTAAATGCCATTATAATTTCCTCCTTAACGAGATATTTTATTTAGTTTAAATTATTCTGCTTTTTCTTCTGCTGCCTCAGCAGTTTCTTCAGCAGTATCCTGACCGTCACGACCTTCGATAACAGCGTTAGCCATTGCACCGGCAATAAGTTTTACTGCACGGATAGCATCATCGTTACCCGGGATAACGTAGTCAATTTCATCAGGATCACAGTTTGTATCAACAATAGCAACAATAGGTAAACCTAATTTCTGAGCCTCTGAAACAGCGATTCTTTCCTTACGTGGGTCTACGATAAACATAGCGTTAGGAATCTTCTTCATTTCAGTGATACCGCCGAGATATTTTTCAAGTTTTTCAATTTCAAGTTCAAGACCTACAACTTCTTTTTTAGGAAGAAGATCAAAAGTACCGTCTTCACGCATAGCCTTTAACTGAGCAAGACGTGCAACTCTGCCGCGGATTGTTTTGAAGTTTGTAAGCATACCGCCGAGCCAACGAGCGTTAACGTAAGGCATTGCACAGCGTTCAGCCTCTTCTTTAACAGATTCCTGAGCCTGCTTCTTTGTGCCTACAAAAATGATTGAGCCGCCTTCTGCAGCGAGGTCACGAACGAACATATATGCTTCATCGAGTTTTTTTACAGTCTTCTGAAGGTCGATGATGTAAATACCGTTACGTTCTGTGAAGATGTATTCAGCCATTTTAGGGTTCCATCTTCTTGTCTGATGTCCGAAATGAACACCTGCTTCTAAGAGTTGTTTCATTGAAACTACATTTGCCATTATAATTTCCTCCTTTAAGGTTAATCCTCCACAAACGGATATGGCAAAAGCCCAAAAAATCACCTAAGGCTTAATCCGTTTATGTGTGTATTCGCGTTCATTTTCACGAATGCGTAAGCATTATAACAAAAAAGGCCTGAAAAATCAAGCCTTTTTATAAACTATTTTATATAGAGTTTCATAACCTGTTTTCTTGCTTTCGCCTCAAGCGTATCATCAAGAGAAGCAAGTTCGGTTTTGCCGTATTTGTTTTCAATCGCTTTTGAGATCAGCAAGTCGGCAAACTGCGGGTTTTTTGGAAGAACAGGACCGTGAGAATATGTTGCAAAAGTATTTTTAAATCTGATTCCCTCTGTTTTATCTTCGCCGTTATTGCCATAGCCTTTTATAACTCTGCCAAGCGGCTCAATGCCTTTGCCGAGATAGGTTCTTCCGCTGTGGTTTTCAAATCCCACAACCTCAATTCCCTCTTTTGTTTTGAAGGCATAGTTTCCTATCATACGTTCTTCTTTGCCTTCGGTGTAGAAATCAAGGGCACCCATATATTCAAGTTTTTTGCCGTCATAAGTTTTATAATACTTACCGAGCATCTGATATCCGCCGCAGATTGCGAGCATAACTTTTCCGCCGTGGATTGCTTTGCTGATTTCGGTATCTTTGCCCCTTTTCAAGTCATCAAGCAGTACATCCTGCTCAAAATCCTGACCGCCGCCGATAAAAAGAATGTCGTAATCATCTGAATTGAAAGATTTGCCCATGGTTATTGCATCTGTCTGAACATCAATGCCGCGCGCATTCATACGCTGCGTAAGGGCAATGATATTTCCCCGGTCGCCGTAAAGATTGAGCATATCGGGGTAAAGGTGTGCTATTTTTATAATCATTCCCAGAACTCCTTTCCGCCGAGTCTTTTGGCAATTACAGGGCGCATTGTCATCATAGAAGTGTAGGTAGGCACAATATAGACATCTCTGCCCTGGCTTGTAGCAATATCAACAAGTTTTTCATAATCCTCATTTTCAATTACATTTATTTCCCTGTCACCGACGCCTTCATATTTTACACGGATTGCCATATCATAGCAGCGTTTTCCCGACACATAAATTTTCTTAAGATTGCTCTTTTCAAAAATTCCGCCGAAATCAACATCCCATATCCAACTGATGTCTCTGCCGTCGGCACCGTTATCGTTCAGGCTGATAATCATAGTAAAATCATCTTCAACAGATGAAATGAAATTCATAGTCTGGCTGAAACCTGCCGGATTTTTTACAAGAATAACATTAATTTTATGATCACCGCTCTCAAACTGTTCCATTCTGCCGAAAGCACCGTTGAAATTTTCAATGGCGTTGATTATGATTCTTTCGTCAATTCCGGCAGCAGACAAAGCAGCAACACAGCCAATGGCATTATAAATGTTATAGGCACCGCCGATATTAACTTTAAACAAATTTTCATTGCCGTTAAGATTGGCAACAACGATGGAATGATTCTGCTTTAACTCTGCAACAGATGTTATTGCATAGTCGGGATTTGGTCTTGCATAACCGCATTTTGAGCAGACAAAACCACCGAGATGACCATAAGTATGATAAGTGTAATCATATTCATTTTTACAGAAAATGCAGTATTTGGCATCTGAAATTTCCGGGGCCTTTGCATTTTTATCAAAAGGAACATTAACGCCGAAAGTAATAATTTTATTTGGTATTTCCTTAGACATTGAATAAGTAAGCGAACAGTCGGCATCAAGGCATACAACCGCATTGGGAAGATTTTTAACAGACTCTTTAATGGCGTTAAGCGTATGGGTAACTTCACCATATCTGTCAAGTTGGTCACGAAAAACATTCGTTACCAGAATAACATCGGCACGGATATATCTTGAAACCTCTTTAAAAGCATTTTCATCACACTCAACAATGGCATACTCTTTTGTGTTTTTGCCTGTAATTGTTGAATTCATAATAAACGAAGCGGTAACGCCTGTGATAAGGTTTGCACCCGATTTATTGATAAAATAGGACTTGCCTGCCCTTTTAAGCCCTTCTTCAAGAATTCGGCAGGAGGTGGTTTTTCCGTTTGTACCCGTTACGATAATAACTTTAACATTCTTTGAAAGGTCAGCAAGCACATTACGTTTAACCTTCAGGGCAACTTTACCCGGCATTGAGGTTGCACCCCTGCCAAGTTTCTGCAGAATAAAAGTAACAATTCTGCAGACAAGACAACTAAGAAATACTTTCATGAAATCACTCCATATTAAAAATACGATAAAAATTACATAAATATTATACTTTTTAATTTTAAACTACGCACAGATTTAAGTCAATAATAAATAAAATGAAAATCATATTTTTTTATTTTCTATTTTGTGATATAGTATAATAAAAAAAGGTGAAACAAATGAATCATAACAGTGAAATACTCAACAAAATTATAACAGCAGTTAAAAAGGCAGGCGAAATATACCGCAGTGCCGATGACGATTTAGGAATTGAAGATAAAGGTTCGGCTGTTAACCTTGTCACAAAATACGATAAGATGATACAGGACTTTCTTTTTGAAGAACTTGAAAAAATTGTTCCGGGCTGCACCTTTCTCGGCGAGGAGGGCGAAGGCAATAAAACCCTTACGGACGGATACTGCTTTGTTATTGACCCTATTGACGGAACAACAAATTTTATCAAAAAATTTCAGCACAGCGCAATCAGCGTTGCCCTTGCAAAAGACAGGGAATTTATTATAGGCGTTGTGCTTGACCCTGATTTGAATAATCTGTTTTATGCCGAAAAAGGAAAAGGCGCATATCTGAACGGTAAAAAAATCAGCGTATCTGACTGCGGTATTGACAAAAGCCTTGTGCTTTTCGGCACCTGTCCTTATGAACACGAACTTGCACACAAAACATTTGAACTGACAGAAAAAGTTTTTTACCGGGCAATAGAAGTGAGGCGCGGCGGTTCGGCAGCGCTTGACATATGCTATGTTGCAAGCGGAAAGGTCGATTTATACTTTGAAATGATTCTTCGCCCGTGGGACTGGGCCGGGGCATATGTTATTCTCAGTGAAGCAGGCGGCATGGCATACACTTTTGAAAAAGAAAATATTGATGCAGATAAAATAACTTCTTTTGTCTGCGGAAATGAAAACAGTCTGAGAGATTTTTATGAAATATTACAGTCTTAACAATTACCTGAAAAATACGTTCGGCGAAAAGGTATATAAAATAAGCCTTGATGCAGGATTTACCTGCCCTAACAGAGACGGAACAATCGCAACAGGCGGGTGCATTTTCTGCTCGGCGGGCGGCAGCGGTGATTTTGCCGAAAACAGAAACCTTTCCATTTACAATCAGATTGAAGAGGGCAAAAAAAGAGTTGCAAAAAAAATAAAAAGCGGAAAATACATTGCTTATTTTCAGGCGTTTACCAATACATATGCACCTGTTGATGTGCTGAAAGAAAAATATTACGAGGCACTTAATCACCCCGATATCGTTGCTCTTTCCATTGCAACAAGACCCGACTGTTTAGGCAGTGATGTATTAACACTTCTTGACGAAATTAATAAAATCAAACCTGTTTTTGTTGAACTCGGTTTACAAACAATACACAAAAAGAGTTCCGACTACATAAGACGGGGATATGAACTTGAGGTTTTTGACAAAGCGGTAAAAGATTTAAAAGCCATAAACATAAACATTGTTGCACACATCATTTTAGGTTTGCCGAATGAAACAAAAAGCGATATGATTCAGAGTGTAAAATATGTTTGCAGCAAAGGAGTTGACGGAATAAAACTGCAACTGCTTCATGTTTTGAAAGGCACAGACCTTGCAGAAGATTTTGAAAAAGGCAGATTCAGAACACTGACGATGGAAGAATATCTTGACGTGCTTAACGCCTGTGTTGAAGTTATACCCGATAACGTTGTGATTCACAGATTAACAGGAGACGGAGCAAAAAAAGATCTTATTTCTCCCCTATGGTCGGCAGACAAGAAAAAAGTTATTAATGCAATAAACAGATTATAAAAAGGTGCATTTCATATTAAGAATGCATCTTTTTATTTTTGTTGACAACACTGCATATCTATGTTATATTTTTAGTTGCGAAGTGAATTAAATACATCTTATAATTAAAGCACGTGTTTTTATTTTGTAAAAAATGCATGCTCTTATTTCACGTGCTTATTTATTAAGATGTGTTATTTAATTTGCTTCGCGGCTAACGGAGTCATGCATTTTTATGCGCGGCTTCGGCTGCGCATTTTTTATTTTTAAGGGGGTCATAAAAATGACTGAAAAAACGTATTCGTATGACATTGAGGGCAAAGATTTGCATGAATTTTTCAAAATGCACAATCAACTGAACGACAGGCTGGAGATTCTCTCCAACAAAATTGAACTGCTGAATGTTCTGCAGGGGTGCTGTGTTGAACTTGAGGCGTATAACAACAAAAACTACGACCTGCTCTGTATGGCAATCGAAGATGCGCTGGATTACACGGAAGAACTGACCGCATTTTCCGACAAATGCTATTTACATATGCAGCATATGCTGAAAAAATAGAGGTCAAAAACGGCTGTTAAATCAATCATCAGCCATATTTAATTTGGCACAAAACAAAAAACTGTCTGACAAAAATCAGACAGTTTTTTGCTATACACGATGAAATTTGTCGACACGAATTTCATCAATATTAAATTGTCAATGTTAATCGTATTTGAAATTTATGGTCCACTTTTCGCAGTCACGGCAAGACCATGCCTCATATCCGTAAGGACAGTTTTCCGTATATTCTTCCCATGTTATTTCGCCGCTCTCATAGAGATTGCCCCAATATTGAGCCACCTCATTAGCATAAATATCTGCTTCACCGAGGCTGTTGAACCACTTGCCGGAATTGCCTGTTACCATACTGTGACTGTTGTTTGGACACGCTTTTGTTACCGGGCCCGCGGTTGTAACATTTTTGGCATCGCTCCAACCTGAGAAAAGGGTTGTTGACTTGCCGTCAATCACAAGGTCTGTAAAGGTTCTGATTCTTACATAGTATTTTACTTTTGAACCCATTTTATATCTTGATGTAGAATAACTTGAGAAGTAATCTTCATCCGAAGTGCCGAATGTAAGGGTTGCTGCATTTGAAAAATCGCTGTAACGGCTGTACTGAATCTGATAACCGCTGATCTGGCTTTCAGGTGTTACACCGCCTCCGCTGTACCAATTTACAATAAAGCCTTCGTTAAGCGGAAGAACAGATTTGAACTGGCCCTTACCCGGAATGATATAGAAATAAATTGTCTGGCTGCCTGTATAGTTGCCCTGATAATTTACCTTAATATAATATCTTCCTACATCTACTCTGCCTTCTTCATAAACAAGGGTATAATCTGTTTTATAAACAAGTTTTCTGCCGGTATCATCCGTTACGGTTATGCCGGGGCCAATCGAATCCCCTGTGTAATAATAGGAATAGGACCATGTAGATGGTTTTGCACTGCATTTGTCTGCAGATTTGGGTGTGATATCAAAATAAAGCGTTTCACTTGGAACAGCACTGTATTTGCCGATGTAATTTACGGTTACACCGTATCTGCCGACATTTGTTCTGCCCTGTGCATAAGTAAGTGTATAATCTATTTTATAAGTAAGTTTTTTGCCTGCACCGTCTGTTACGGTTACCGCAGGTCCGATATCCTTGCCGCTGTAAACATAAGATGTTGCAGCAAGTTTTGCTGTGAGTTTGGCAGGATCATTTATATTGAAATACAAAGTCTCTGTTCCGCTGTAGTTGCCAATATAGTTAACAACTACAGAATATCTGCCGATCTCTGTTCTGCCCTGATCATAAGTAAGCGTATAATCTGTTCTGTAAACAAGTTTTCTGCCTGTGTTATCAGTAATGCTTACGCCCGGTCCGATTTCTTTGCCTGAATATGCGTACTCTGTTGCTGAAAGTTTTGCAGTACACTGTGATGCAGGTTTTGCAGTAATATCAAAATAGAGTGTTTCACTTGGTGTTCCTGCAAACTTACCAATATAATTTACGGTTATACCATATCTGCCGACATTGGTTCTGCCTGCTGCATAGGTAAGGGTATAATCTGTTTTATAAGTAAGTTTTTTGCCGTTTTCATCTGTTACGGTTACACCCGGTCCGATATCTTTACCGCTGTATACATAGGATGTTGCAGAGAGTTTTGCTGTGAGTTTAGCAGGTTCTTTAATTGTGAAATAAAGCGTCTGAGTTCCGCTGTAGTTGCCGATATAGTTAACGACTACAGAATATCTGCCCGGCTCTTTTCTGCCCTGATCATAAGTAAGCGTATAATCTGTTCTGTAAACAAGTTTTCTGCCTGTGTTATCAGTAATGCTTACGCCCGGTCCGATTTCTTTGCCTGAATATGCGTACTCTGTTGCTGAAAGTTTTGCAGTACACTGTGATGCAGGTTTTGCAGTAATATCAAAATAGAGTGTTTCGCTTGGTGTTCCTGCAAACTTACCGATATAATTTACGGTTATACCATATCTGCCGACATTGGTTCTGCCCTGTGCATAAGTAAGGGTATAATCTGTTTTATACGTAAGTTTTTTGCCGTTTGCATCTGTTACGGTTACACCAGGTCCGATATCCTTGCCGGTGTATACATAGGATGTTGCAGACAGTTTTGCTGTGAGTTTAGCAGGGTCTTTAATTGTGAAATAAAGCGTCTGAGTTCCGCTGTAGTTGCCAATATAGTTAACGACTACAGAATATCTGCCCGGCTCTTTTCTGCCCTGATCATAAGTAAGCGTATAATCTGTTCTGTAAACAAGTTTTCTGCCTGTGTTATCAGTAATGCTTACGCCCGGTCCGATTTCTTTGCCTGAATATGCGTACTCTGTTGCTGAAAGTTTTGCAGTACACTGTGATGCAGGTTTTGCAGTAATATCAAAATAGAGTGTTTCGCTTGGTGTTCCTGCAAACTTACCGATATAATTTACGGTTATACCATATCTGCCGACATTTGTTCTGCCTGCTGCATAGGTAAGCGTATAATCTGTTTTATACGTAAGTTTTTTGCCGTTTTCATCGGTTACGGTTACACCAGGTCCGATATCCTTGCCTGTGTATACATAGGATGTTGCAGAGAGTTTTGCATTCACCTTAACAGGCTCATTAATTGTGAAGAAAAGTAAATCCCAGCCGCTGTAGTTACCCTGATAATTTACCTTTATCTGATATCTTCCCGGTTCAATTCTGCCCTGATCATAAGTAAGCGTATAATCTGTTTTGTAAACAAGTTTTCTGCCTGTATCATCGGTTACGGTTACACCAGGTCCGATAGAACTGCCGGTATAAGCATATTCTTCTGCAGACAATTTTGCTGTGCATTTATCTGCAGTTTTAGGAGTAATATCAAAATACAAAGTTTTTGAACCTGAATACTTGCCGATAAAATTAATTGTTACACCATATGTGCCGACATTGGTTCTGCCTGCTGCATAGGTAAGTGTATAATCTGTTTTATATACAAGTTTTTTGCCGCTCGCATCTGTTACAGTTACACCCGGTCCGATATCTTTACCGGTATATTCATAAGAAGTTCTTCCGAGGTTCATGCCTGTCGGACGGTAAATTGTTTCTGTAACAGCGTAAGAACAATCGCTGCATTTTGTAATAATTGTTCCGTCTTTTTCAAGAGTTGCAGGTGTTGTTTCAACATGAATGTTATGGGCAGGTTTAATGGCAGTGCCTACACTGTGGTGCAGAGGTTTAACGAAAGTTTCTGCATTGAAAATAACATTTTCATCAAAATCTTTTGCGTTATTTTCACCCTCGGTATACTGCCACATATCGGCATTAACGCCTGTGTTTCCGATTGTGTATTTTGACTGGCTGAGATTCGGGGTATTATACCATGAAGCGCACCAGATTTTATAATTATTCTTAACAGCAGTATTGATATCAATATAGTTTTCATACCAGTTTACATTTGCATATACCATAGGGGTATAACCGGCATTTTTAATATCATTGCAGAAAGCAACCATATTTTTGGTAATCTGGGTTTTGCCGTATGGTGCAATCGTGCTGTCTTCAATATCGTAAGCAACGGGAAGAGTGAAATATTCAAGATATTTCTCATCCATCTGAGACAGAGTTCTGATAACAAAATCTGCCTCCTGCTTAGCCTCTTTTTCGTTAAAAGCATAACTGTAAAGATAAACGCCGAAGTCTAACTTTGCATCATATGCTTCTTTAACATTACGCCAGAAACGGTCATCAACATGATCACCCGATGATGTTCCGAACCAGCCGAGTCTTATCATTACAAAGTTTTTATTGTTGTTTTTTACATCAACAAAATTCACTTCGCCGTCAAACTGAGAAACGTCAACGCCGAAAATTTTCTCACCAGCAAATGCAGAGAATGCCGAACCGACACTCAGTGAGAAAACCATTATCAGTGAAATAATTACTGACATAATTTTTTTCATATAACCACTCCTTTATAGTTTATAATTATAAACCTGAATGCAATATATTGTCAATAGCAATATATTCCTTAATAAATATTTAATAATTTGTTTATCTGTATTTATTCATAAAAGCCTATTGACTTTATTACGGGATTGCTTCTGCTCTGTCTGATAACAAGCCTTGCCCCGACACATTTTTTACCTTTGACACAAACAATTCTCTGCGACCCGATAACAGTGCCGCCGAAAACTTTTTTGAACGTTCCGTTTGATTTTCTGATATACAAATCAAAGGCTTCAACCCTTTGGCTGAAAGAAATATCTTCTTTCAGAATGACATAATTAAGTTTTCTTTCCCTGTCAAAATTAAAGTCGATATAGCCGTTATCGTCAGAAAGTCTGCCGGGTTTATCAATCAAAATCGGATTTTCGGTAAGTGCTTTTATTTTTTTGCCGAGACCTTTCATAGACCTGACATCTTTGCTATGGATAACACCATTGGCGGCAGGCGGAACATTAAGAAGAAAAGTGCAGTTTTTTCCGACTGAGTTAAGATATAACCAAAAAAGTTTTTTTGAAGATTTAACTGTCTTATTCTCGTTATCTGAATGAAACCAGCCTTTTCTGATGGAAACGTCAACTTCTGCAGGATACCACGAAAGATAAGCATTTTTTTCAAGCACTTTGCGTGAACCGAGGTCTTCATCTGTTGATTTATATTTCTGAAGAGAAGAGGCCTGGCTTTCATCCTGCTGGCTGTTTTTCATGGTTTTTTCAACATCGCAAAGGCAACTCGGAACAACGCTGTACTCACTTTTTCTTGTTTTTCCGCCCTCGTTGCCCACCCAGCGGATATCATGGCCGCATATGGCAATGTTTGCCTTGGGCTGCAAAGAGCGGATAATGGCATAGTATCTTTCCCAGTCATATTCAAACTTAACTGCATTTGAGCCTTTTGCACCGTCGAACCACACTTCAAAAACTTCGCCGTAATTTGTTAAAAGTTCGGTCAACTGATTGCAGAAATAATCGTTATATGCTTCTGTGCCGTAGCGCTCATCATGCATATCCCATGGTGACAGATAAACACCGAAATCAATGCCTTGCTTATGGCATTCATCAGAAACCATTTTTACGATATCACCCTGAAAAGCAGAGTTTTTAACCGAAAAATCGGTATAATCACTTTCCCAGAGACAAAAGCCGTCGTGATGCTTGCAGGTAAGAATTACACCTGTTGCACCGCTTGCTTTTATTGTTTTGACCCACTGTGCAGCATCTATTGATTTTATGGTAAAATCAGACGGCGTTTCACTACCTGTTCCCCACTCTCTTGCCGTTGCCGTATTCATACCGAAATGAATAAAACAATAGAAAGGCTTTTCGGCAAGGCGAATTTGATTTTCACTCGGAGTTACAAGAATATACCTGTCAACCTCTTTGCTGTTTAAATCAACACCGCCGTTATCGGTGGTCCAGTTATTGTTGAATTTATATTTCATCACTAAAGTTAAACACTGATATGCGCGTGTTTGGTTTCCTTTCTTTTTCCGTTTTTTCCGTTATTGTTATTGGAAATAAAATTATCTCTGTCGCCGAGGGTCCATACGCATTTATTATAATAATACCATATTTTTTCTTTAAAGGTCAGACTGAAATTAAACAATCTTGGTTTTACTTCATCATATGTAGGCGTTGCAAGGGTTGCAGAAACGCTGTTCACCTTGCTTGCAGAAATAATTACAATATCGCTGTCGTCCGGCAGCATAACGGTTTTCGCACCTTTAACATAAATTTCGGCAAGATAAAAATACATTCCCTTTGCAACACAGTCTTTTCCGTTTCTGTGGCAGTGGGTTGCCTCATAGGCAAGTTTGCCCGTTTTTATATACGCGGTTTCTTCCAAATCATATAAATCCCAATGAGCAAAATCCTCAAAACAGGAATTTATTTTAAATCTCTTAACTTTTTCATCCACTAAAAATTCGGCTGTTTTATCATTTTTCAGTGATGCACAGAGCAAAACAAGTTTTTCCGTATCGTCATCAATATTTATTGTCTGAACATTTGATACAAGTGCATTATTTTTGTCTTTATTAACAGCAAATTCAATCTGATTGAAAGAAAACTTGTCAGGTATAATTTCATAAGGAATTGTAAATTCAAAATCAGCGGTTTCACCCTGCTTTGTGATAATAGATTTATCAAAGCCGATATCAAAAGGAATACTTCTGATTTTGCTGCCGTTTACCTGCGGCTTTTTCAGTTTAAGAGAAAACGATTTTATTTCATAAGGCTTAAAATCGGTAACCAGACATCCATTTTTAACCACTGCCTCGTCCCTGTATTCCTCGCTTGCAAAAATTTCTTTTGCACTTTCAATGCCTTCACCAAGGGAAAGCGTAAAATCTTTAATCTCTTTTTTCGTTCCTTCACCGAGACGGATAACGATTTCATCACTGTCTTCAGCCATTTTTACTGCACGGATTATAACATCATTATTCGAGACACTGCAGAAAGAATATTCACTGCCGAGAACTCCGTTATGCTTTTTGCAGATATAAGCAGTCATAGGCTGAATAAACTTGCGCGCCTCAATCTGTGTATCGGCACCGACACTTCCCTTATGGCTGTAAATTGCATATGAATAACGGTTGAGACCAAGATCCATAAATGACTGCATAGAATCAATTCTGTAATTCCTTTTCGGGGTATGAAGAACAGTCATTCTGAGCGTATTATCGTTAAATTTATCCCAGCCGTATTTGCATTCACTGATAACGGAAACACCGAATTCGCCTGATTTGTCGGTTAAATCAACCCATTTCTGTGCAGGAACTTCAAAGAGTTTTTCACTCATATTTTCGCGTTCAATCGCACCTAATCCAAGGTCAAATGTTGCTTTCGGATTTTTGGCTGTAAATGAAAACTTGTTTTTTGCCATTGTGCGGAGAGAGCGCCATACAAATTCAGAATATACTTCAACAACATCGCTGCCATCTGTAAGCGCAATAATATTTTTGAAAACACTTCTGCCATCTCTCTGAACAACTTCAAAAGCAACTCTTGCCGGACCCTGCTCCAGAATAGTAACTGTTGAAAGGGCAGGAATTCTGTCGGCATTTTTATTTGCCTCTTTAAAATTCATTTCCCATGCAGGCCAGTCTTTTGAACCGGTATATTTA
Source organism: uncultured Clostridia bacterium (assembly GCA_946555465.1). Taxonomy (GTDB): domain Bacteria; phylum Bacillota; class Clostridia; order Oscillospirales; family Acutalibacteraceae; genus Eubacterium_R. Next base: position 1,441 of record CAMNST010000013.1, on the reverse strand, counting down.
AATAAACCGAGGCTTACAGGCTCTTTGAGGATTTCAAGTTCATCCTGCTCTTTATCAATAATGGAAGTGATATCACCGTTTTTGTTAAGAGAAACTATGTATTTCTGATTTTCCATTACATTATCGGTGTTTATTGAAAGACTGCTCTGAAGAGAACATGGTCTGTCGCTCGTTCTTACATAATAAACTCTTGCACCGAAACTCTTTACATCTGCAATAAATACAACTTCCAGTTCATCATGCTTTATACTTCCGGCCTGACTCATAACCTCTTTTCCGCTTTCATCAAAAACACGCACATAAGGTTCTTCTATTCCGCTGAGCCTTACTGTAACGGCACCATGACGCTGCGCTTCCACCGGATTGAATACCATAACAGGTATTCCTGCACACAAATCGGTTTTCATAAGATTTGAGAAAGAAGACATGCTGCCGTCAAGTTCACTTGTAAACTGGTTCATTGATATTGCATAATCATTCCACGAACGTCTGTAAACACGCTGGCAGGAAGTGCCGGGGATATCATCATGAAACTGATGGGCGATAAATCTTTTCCACGAACGCGTAAGCCCTTCTCTGTTATAATCGGCAGTACCGAAATAGGAAGACATAACGCCTGCACGTTCTGCCATATCCGCCAATTCCTCGCACCTTCTGTTCCAGCGCTTGCCGATTGCCCTTGATGTATATCCGCCGACAGCGTGATTCTGCATTACAAGTTCATTTTTCCAGACAGGAAGTTTTGCTTTCTGTTCATCGGAAAACTTCTCATCTATATCATGATAAATTTCATCTGCAGCGGCAGCAACAACTTCAATATCACTGCTGCTGTTTTTCTTTATTTCATTTTCAACGAAAGCAACAGTTGCCTCCTCAGGCGCACCGCCGCGATCGCCGATACCGTGAAAAATATAAGTCCAGTCAAGATCATATTTTTCGTTTTCTTTAAACTTTTTCTGAACAAAATCCCAGTCGCGGAGTTTTTTCAGCGTAAAATAATAATCATGAGGATTTGTGCTGGCATAGATTTCATTGCCGTCTACGCCCTGCCATCTACCGATATCAAAAGGAATTCCGTATGCGCTGCCCCATGCAAGTTTCTGCGTGGTAAAACCCATAAGATTTGCGTGTGCGACAATGCTCGGAAGCGCCCAGCCGAAACCGAAACAATCGGGCAGATAAATATCGCAGGAACGCTTGCCGAAAGTTTTATCAAAATAAGAATTTCCGATAAGGATATTTCTGAAAAGTGCTTCGGGTGACGGAACATTTACATCACCGTTTTCAAAAGCCGAACCGCAGACATTCCATCTGCCCTGCTTAACATATTCTTTCATCTTTTCAAAAAGTTCAGGATAATATTCCTGCATCAATTCATATCTGTATGTACCTTCAAAAGAGAAGGTATATGTCGGATATTTTTCAAAGAGTTTGAAATTGT
>CAMNST010000012.1 GCA_946555465.1 uncultured Clostridia bacterium | reverse complement strand
TTCTCAAGAGATATTTTGCAGACTAATTAAAGAAAAGGGTGCTTATGCACCCTTTGTTTTTTTGCTTCATCTCTTGCCAAGTTGCTCCGAATTTGCGGCGGAAGCATGCAAATTCGGGAGAAACAGTCCGGTGGACTGTTTCGTAGCAAGTTGCTGGACCAAAGCAAGACACGGTAAGGCATTTGAAGGTCTTCTCAAGAGATATTTTGCAGACTAATTAAAGAAAAGGGTGCTTATGCACCCTTTATTTTTTTAGCATGTTCTGCATATGTATATGGCATTGGTTAGATAGTTCGGTCAAATCTTCGCAGTAGTCCAGTGTTTCCTCTATTGTGAGACAAAGCAGTTCATAGTTCTTGTTGTTATATGCCTCCAGTTCGACACAGCATCCCTCAAGAATATGCAGTAATTCTATTTTGTTAATAATTGTCTCCAATTTGTCGCTCAGTTGATTATGCATTACAAAAAAATCATGCAAATCATGGTCCTCAATATTGTACGAAAAATTTTTCTCAGTCATTTTATGACCCTCCTAAAAATAATAAAAAATGCGCAGCCGAAGCCACGCATAAAAAACACATCGCTCCAACTGTCGCCAAACATCCCACATATATCGTTATCAGATAGTATGCAGATAAAAGCATGTGTTTTTATTAAATAAAAACGACATACCGTCCAATAACATTTTTAATTGTGGGATAATTTGGCATTGATATTATACCACATATTTGATGTATTAGTCAAATTTAATTTTGGAAAACAAAAAATGCACGGTTTTAAACCGTGCAAAAAGCGTCTTGATTTACATAAATTCTATTTTTATTATATCACAGTTGGAGACGGGAAACATTATTTTTTTATTTGAATACGGTCTGCCCGTGATTATGGAGAGAATGATTTGAATAACACCGCCGTGTGTTACAAGAATCGTGTTTTCTCCGCTTTTTTTTACCTGTTCGGAAAAGATTTTCCATTCCTGCGAAATTCTTTCAAAAAACATTTTCGGGCTTTCACCTTCGGGATATGTTTCGTCCCACCCGAGTTTTTTCCAATATAAACCGGGGTATTCTTTTTCGGCATCTTCATTTCTCATTCCTGCAAGGGCGCCGTTATTTACCTCGCGGAAATTTTCTTTTTCGTAAATCGGCAGATTGAGAAGGTTTGAAATTTCGGTTGCGGTCAGAATTGCTCTTTTTATATCGCTTGAAAAAATCTTTTTTATGTTAAATTGTTTTTGATTGTCTTTAAAAAATCGGGCAAGTTCCTTTGATTTTTCAGTTCCGCTTCTGCTTAAAACGGTTGAACTCCAACCGCCTCGCAATCCCTCAATTTCTTCTGCGTGCCTTATAATGTAAAGTGTAACACTGCTCATATTTCACCTCTGTCTGTTTAATGAAAAAAGGGTGCTGCTATAAACAGCACCCCGAAAATTATTGAACTGTAACTGAAGTTGCAGGGATGAAAGTATCATTTGTTTCGTTGAATTCAACGGTAACAGTGCTGCCGTTGCTTACAAGAAGAACATCCATACAGTCCGTAACTTTGATATAGTAATATTTGCCGTCAACCTGAAGATAGTATACTGTGTTTCCGTCATTAACAGAAGTTTTGATATCTGTAATTTCGCCTGTTACAGACTTTTTGCTGCTGTTTTCGGCATTGTTTGCATCAGGAGCGGTGTTATCGTTTTCTGATGTGTTGTCATTATTATTGATAACATCGTCAGCATCAAGATCGTCTGCAACGCCGTTGTTTTTAAGTGCTTCAATATAGTTGGCAACTGCGTTGTTAAGCGCATTTGTATCATTTTTGGCAACGTCAAGAAGACCTGTGCCAACAACGGTTTTGTCTTCAAGGCTTACAAATGCATATCCCTTAACGGTGTTGCTGTCACCATAGAGTGACATAAAGAATGTTGGATGACCGTCAATGCTGAGAAGGATAGGGAAGGTTGCATTATAGCCGTAGTTCTGAACGGCATCTCTTGCAGATTCCTGTGCCGAGCCTTCTATCGCACCTGCGTTGTCATAATATCTTACTTCTTTTGTTCTCTGATTGCAGAGAATGAAACCAAAGTTTGACGAGTCTGATTCGGATGAGGTTACACCGGTGTATACCCAAACGTCATCATCCATTGCAATGTTTCCCTGGCCGTTTGATGTTACGTTAACATCGTTCTGGAATATGATAGAGTTCCAGAAACCGTTCTGAAGTTTGCCGTGGTAGTTATACTGTTCAACAAGAAGTGACTCGCTGTAAACAACATCTATCCAGTTAAGGGTATCATCATTTCTTATTTCGTCAATGCTGTAATAACTGCTTTCACCGGTGATAGCATCGGTTATAATTGCACCTTTAACATCTGTTCCGCCGAAAAGGCCTATTGTTTTATCAAGCACAGGTGTAATCCAGTACGGATATCCATCGTCATTTATTTCAAAGTTAGGTGTGTCCATAAGATAGGTAGGATACTGGAAACGGAGATGACGGATAAGTTTTTCGTTAAAGAGTTCTGTAGGTGAGTATTTAATTCCTTCGCCGAACTGTTCAATGCAGTTTACTGCAGTAACTTTCTGACTTACAAGGTCAATATACATATAAGCCGGAAGGCCGTCTTTCGTGTTGTTTATCCATTTGAAAAAGTTTGCATATTCAAGATAAGCAACGCGGACCGGTGTGTTTTTAACATTAATCTGGGTTGAATTCGCCGAAACAACGTACTGGCTCTTGTATTCCGAAAGAGAACCCAACTGCTGGTCGGCAAGAGTGTGTGCACGAAGAGCATCAAGCCTCGGCACTTCGTTATAGTTAATGTCTGAAAAGTCTTCTTCAAAGTTGCTTTCTTCAACAGTCATAAGATTGCTGTAGGATTCTGCTCTGAAGATAGTTGCACCGATAACATAACCTACTGCCATTATTGCAGCAATGACACACACAATGATTATCGGCACAAGCGATTTTTTCTTAACATATTCTTTGTGTTCAATTTTTTTGTTGGCTTTGCAGAGAAGTGCAAATGATGCCATAAAAATTCCCACAAGAAGAATTAAGAAGATATACATCTGTGTGTCATGAATATTGAGTGCAGGCAGCATCATATAATATGCAGCAGCACCGCCAATGATTGTAATTAAAAGAGAAAGCAGAATTTTTATCGGAAGTTTTTCCGGCTTAACAATCGCTTGAACCTCTTTTTCTTTGGGCCATTTGATTTTTTCCTTGAAGTCATTGATTACTTCATCAGCATCGTAATCCATGTTAGGAAATTTGTTTTCGCTCATATATTGTTCTCCTGTCTAAATAATAGGTTAAAAATAAACCTTTTATAATTATACTATATAAAGGAAATATTATCAATAACTAAAATGCGAACAATAAAACATACAGATTTTAAACAAGCAGATAACGACTTTTTTCGTTAGAATTATATAATATAATGTTATTAGGGTGGAAAAGTGAAAAACAGTAAAACATTAAAGTTTATATGGTGGATTTATATAATATTGTTGTTTTTAATTGTTATTGTTAAATTCAAGGGTTCATTTGCCCAACTGGAAAATAAAATCAGCGCAACGCCCTTTGGAGCAAACTGCAATATTATTCCGTTTGATACAATTAAGATGCTGATTGATTATTACTCCGAAGGGTGGGCAAGACTTAATATATTCGGCAATATAATACCGTTTATGCCGTTTGGTTTTTTTCTGCCTCTTGCTTTCAGAAAAATGAATAAATTCAGATTTGTTTTCATATGCGGTTTGTCATTCGTTTTGTTTGCAGAAATTTTTCAGTTTTTTACAAGACTGGGCAGTTTTGATATTGATGATATTTTTCTTAATATGATTGGAATTATATCGGGTTATCTTATAATGAAGTTTTTCAAAGTGGATATTTATTAGCAAAAAAGCAGTTTCGCAAAAACGAAACTGCTTTTTATTTGCTGATTATTTATTCGTAATTATGCACGAGAACAACCTTTACTGCTCATCAAATATTCATCTGATGCAGGATATTTCCATTCCATTGTAATATCAACTGTAGCACTCTTATCTTTGATAACAGCAACGTTTGCGTGAGAAACTGCAACGAATGCTTTCATTACATAGTCAGCACTTGTGATTTCTTTGGTTGCTGTGTCGATAGTAACAGTAGCAACACCTGAGTAGTAATTTACTTTACAGTTTTCTGCTGTTGTGCCTTCTGACCAACTTAAAACGGTGATGCTGTCAACAGTTTTGTCAATCGAACCGAGAGACTGGAATACATGACCCTGAGCATCTTTACCCGGAGCACTCATGTTAACTGCTTTAGGCTGTAATTTAATTGTGATTGTTCCGTCACCGTTATCTGTAACATTAGCGGTTACAAGATCATCAGCAACAAGTCGGCTTGTTGTAAGAGTTTCGCCATTGCCTTCCCATTCGTCTGTATCGAGAGCAGGATTTCTGTTTGTACTTGGAACAAGACCGTTAAGGCCGGGGTTATAGATACCGCCAACGATACCGGGTACTAAGTTGTTGATTGTTGCATTAGCAGTGCCGCCAATCTTAATGTTTTCAACAGAAAGATTTTCTTCACCGAGCAATTTGTACCATGTCTGAATGTTGCCGTCTTGGTCTTTGTACTGCGCCATAAGGGTTTTTGAATAGTTATATGCTTCGACGTAGTAATTTGTAACATCTTCAATAGACTTGAATTCAACTCCGCCGTATGTACCCGCAGCAAATTCATCAATTACAGGTGCATCAAAGTTTTCTTCACCTGCAGGCTCATCGGTGTTCTGCCAACTGCCGTCCTTAATTTCATTAATTGCCTGAATAGCACCGTTTGTTACATAGTTCATCTTAGCGCAGCCTGCGAAAGATGTAGCGATAAGACCGGTTGCTAAAACAAGGCATAATCCTTTTTTTACAAATTTGTTCATAACGAGGATTCCCCTTTCAATAAATACCAATTATGTTTTCGTAAAACGCTACATATAAAATTTATATTAAAATGAGCAAAAAGTCAATAGAATTTTGAAAATTACCTGATTTTATTTTGGAATAACGCATTTTTCGTTGAGATTTTCTATTATTTATGGTATAATACTAAAAATTGGTTTGATTTTACGATAATAAAAAACAAGGAGGGTTTAATTATGAGATGTAAAAACTGCGGAACAGATAATGATGAAAACAGATATATATGTGAAATCTGCGGTTCTCCGCTTTATGATGAAAATGATATTGATGTTCCCGTAAATACAGACAACGAACTTACACAGACTTTTTCTGCCCCAAATAATGTGCAGCAGTATTCACGGAATTCAAAAAATGATATGCCGGTTAATCCGTCGGGTGGTAACAATCAAAATAAGGATGCACAGAAAAAAAGTATAATTCTTATTGCTATTCTTGCTGTTGTGCTTGTTGCTATTATTGTTTCTGTAATTGTTGTGGCAAAAGGCAGATCAGACAGCGAAACAACTTCAAATACATCTTCGCTTACAACTGCAACCACTTCCGAAAAAACAACAAAGAAAAAAGATAAAACAACAGAAACAACTACCGAAAGTACAACGGAGTCAACCACTGAAGAAACAACAGAAAAGCCGACTACTACCGAAAAGCAGACTTGGATAATTAATGCCGGAACGGGCGGCGGCGGAACTGTCAGCGGAGGCGGTGAATATAAGAACGGTGACAAAGTTACCGTTATTGCATCCCCTGATGACGGATTTGAGTTTGATGGTTGGTATTCAGACGGAATAAAGGTGAGCGGTTCGCAAAAATATTCCTTTACGGCAAATGAAAATATAAGTTTGTCTGCGGTATTTAAATATGTTCAGGAACCAACAAACAGTGAAAATCTTGACGGCGGTGAAGAGTGATGACAAAAGGCGAAAAGGCTGAAATGATGTTTAAAAGCGGCTGCAACTGTTCTCAGGCGGTTGCGGTTGCCTTTGCTGATGAAATCGGTATGAGTGAGGAACTTGTAAAAAGGCTTACAATCGGTTTCGGCGCAGGTATGGGCAGAATGAGAGAAGTTTGCGGTGCGGTTTCAGGCATGACTTTTGTTATTTCTGCTCTTTATGACGGCGATAAAGCAGAAATATATGAGAGAGTGCAAAACGTTGCCAATGCGTTTAAAGAGCAGAATGGTTCTGTTGTGTGCAAAGAATTGTTAGGCCTTGCAACAAAAGGTTTTGACTCGCCCACTCCTGAAAAAAGAACAAATGAATATTATAAGAAAAGACCTTGTTCGCAGATTGTAAAAATTGCGGCAGATATATTAGAAAGGTATATTGAAAATAATCCTGTATAATTTTGTTCAAAAAAGTATTGCATTTTTTATTGCAATGTGGTATATTAACTAAGCACAAAAACGCAGACCGTGTTTTTGTGCTGATATATTAAAGGTATGCGCCGGTAGCTCAGTTGGATAGAGTGTCTGGCTACGAACCAGAAGGTCGGGGGTTCGAATCCCTTCCGGCGTACCACATAAAAAATCCTTGAAACCGTTGATATTACGGTATTTCAAGGATTTTTTATTGCCTTAAATCAATTTTAACGACCACTTATTTTTCATTTTGACCACAATAATGACCACATATTTTCAGGTATGATTTTAGCCGTTACATTGATTTGTAATGGCTTTCTTTTTTGAATTTTTATACTTTTCCCCACTCAAAGTTATTTTTGCCTGCACCAACCTCAAAATGATACTTTCCAATACCTAAATCAATTCCTGAAAAGTGTCCTTCACCGGCGGTAAGAGTCACAGTGTTTCCGTCACCCTGTACCATATATGGCTGCTTATTCAGCGCTGTCGGAGCGTGTAGTAACGCTTCTACACCGTCCTTGAACCATTGAGGTTCATTTCCGTTATAGCAACTGATTTCAGCAGCGGTTTTGGTTTTATGAGGAACACCCTGTGTCTGACCGTAGCCGATAGCAATAACACCGTTAACACGAACGTTTTCGGTTTCAAGATTTTTCAGTGCACCCTTATTATTGAACATTCCTCCGCACCACCAGGTATTCAATCCTAAGGTTTGAGCATATAGGATTAAATCTGCACCGCAATATCCCAATTTTTCATCCAAATCAGCACAATCCTTGCCGGCAAGAATAATATAATTATAAACGCTTCTTGTCAGCAGTAGTTTTGCCAAAACGCCGATTCCGTCAGCATTTCCTGTAACCAGTTTCATATTTAAGCCATAATTGACATTACTTTGTGCAATTCGTTTGTTTAACAGTTTGACCGTTTCTGTATCAAGCGGCTTGTCAATATACCTGCGAACCATATGTCTTTGTGTGATAGCTTCTTTAATTGTCATAGCGACCTCCCATTTTCTGAAGATACCCTGACGGCATCGTTTAATTTTTCAATGAGCTCTGCAAACTGTGCTGTTTCAGACTCTCCCATAGCACACATGATTTCACTAATGCGATACTCTACATCTGCACTCTTTTCCTGCAAGGCAACTTTCCCTGCTTCGGTAAGGATAAGAACAAGATTGCGCCTATTCTTTGAATCAATCTTTCGGATAATCAAACCACGCTTTTCAAGTGAAGAAAGCATCTGGGAAATTGCAGCTTTACTGACAGCAAGATATTCTCGAACCATTGTTAAATCTGCACATCCGTTTACACTTTGTTCTGCTTCCTTCATCAGTATATATTCAGGCATACTTAATGTCGGATGGTTCTGTTTTCCACTGTTTCCAAATTCTGTACCCAGAAGGCTCTTCAGCACAAAAAGAGAATGAAGAAAATCGGATTTTGATATACTGGTTATATTGCCCAACTCCTTTGTTAATATATTTACAGTTAAGATATTAACAGTATACAACAAATATTTAATTATTTCAATTGTTTATTTAAATATATTTGTCTACAACCGGCATTACTGAACATTTTCTGCTTAAAATGGTTTCACTTCTTTTCAACCGTATTCGGCTGATTTATTGATTCCAAATACGAATCAAGACAGGAAACGGCATGGAATATACCTTTCGTATCCTTTTTGCACTCAGCAGGGAATTCTTTGTGTGATTTCACAACTCTGCCGTTATGGTTATATATCGTTTTCTGCTTTGGCAGAATTTTAATGGCACGCTGGTTAAAAATTCGCTACCCTTTATAAGTCAATGCAACTGTACCACCTATATGAACGAGATTTCCCTCACAGTCAATCGTTTCTGCACCGTCACCTACAAAACCATAAAACTCCAAATGACGATTGTTGTTTTCAACAAACACAGCATAGACATCTTTTAGCGGCTTCGGATTATCCAAAGTTCCAAGGCGTTATCATCTTCCAATAGATTTACATATTCATGCCTTTCACCATTTAGCAAACAAACTGTTCCTAAATTGGTAAACGGATGCTGAGCCAAGGACGCACCATAGGGCGATTCATTTATATCAATATATAAAAAGGTTCTTACTGTTGATTTAATGCAATCCAAATCAGTTTCTTTTTTCATGATGTTCTCCTTTCTAAAAAATCGCAAAAAAATAACAGATAGAAAATTCTATCTGTTATTGCATTACTTGAATATGTGATATAATGTCATTGAATAGCCATAGCATTATTTTTCTATATTTAAATAACTGATTCATCCCAGAGACCATTTAAGGACCACATTTTTTCTGTAAAACATGGAAATAATGGAATAATCGGGTGTAATTAATGGAAAGAATAGTGTTAAATATGGCTTAAAACGGTGTAAAAGAGATTTATTGGTATGGCTACGAACCAGAAGGTCGGGGGTTCGAATCCCTTCCGGCGTACCAAATAACAAGCAGCGTCTTTAGGCGTTGCTTGTTATTTTTTTAGGAAGGATGAGAAACGAACTCCAAATTTTGAGGTGCAAGCCAAAAAATTGGTGAGAAAGGTACAGTGTACCTTTTGATAGTTGAGAAGAGAATCCCTTCCGGCGTACCAAATAAAGGATGCAGACCTCAGTTTGCATCCTTATTCTTGTATGTTTTTGTATTAAAAATAAACGTTTTTGCATTTTGATGGAATAATAAGGAGATACTGATATAATGTATATAAATAAAAAGTATTTGGAATAGGAGAAAAAATGCAGAACATTTATGAAAAAAACGCAGCAGGCAAGCCGTTATGGAAAAAGGCATTATGCATTTTTCTGTCGGTGATTACGGCATTCGGAACATTTGTAACCATAACCGTAGGAAGTTCACGCCTGCAGGATTGGCTTGGTATAAAATCCATGCTGTCTGCTTATGCGGCGGAAATTGTTGAAACCAAAGGTGCAGTTGCGGTGAGTGAAGAAACCATGCTTGCCGACAGCAATATAATTGAACTGGAAAACAAAGACGGTTCAAACACACTTTATCTGTTTTCAGAGCCGATTTCGTATGAAGATGAAAACGGCAATCTGAAAACAAAGGATATTTCTGTTGAAAAACAGAGCGATAAGCAACTTCGTGAAGAAGGTTACCGGTATACCAATGGTCAGAATGATTACAGAATCAATTTTTCCGAAGATTCTTCAAAGGGAATTTATGTTCAGTTTGGAGAATGTACATATTCGGTGACTGCACAGAGTGATTATCAGGTTTCAGGAAAAGAAAGTGTTTCGTCATATTTAAACAGAAATTTTGAAGTGTTTGAGTATAATGAAATCTATGGAACAGGGACAAGCCTGAAGTTTTATCCTCAACTCAACGGTGTTAAGGATGAAATTATTCTGAATTCAAATATAGGCAAAAATTCATTTTCATTTAAACTTGAAACAGAAAACTGTAAAGCCGTTCTGAATGACGACGGTACGGTTTCGCTGATCAGCAATGATGATGAAAGTGAAGTTCAGACCTTTGCTGCGCCTTTTGCTTATGACAGTGAATATGTTGAGGGCGATAAAGATGAACATTATATCAACTGTGCGTATACATTGAAAGAAACAGCTGAAAATTCCTATGTTCTTACGGTAAGCGTTGATGAAAACTGGCTTAACAGTTCCTCAACGGTTTACCCTGTTGTTATTGACCCGACAACGAGCAATATCAGCAATTACAGCGATTCAGGTCTATACAGTTCTGCTTCCAGCAGAACAATCTGCTATGGAAACGAGGCTACATGCTGTTTTGGCAGAACGTCAAATTCAGAGTTCGGATACGGACGTGTGCTTAACTTTTTCTATATGCCGTCAGAGATTAAGAAAGGTGCAGTGATAAACAGCGCTTATCTCTGGGAACGCGAAACCACAGGAAGAACAACCACAACGTATGTTGCACCTTGTATGGTCAGCGAAAAGTGGTATGAAAACAGGGTAACGTGGGAGAACAGTCCCGGTTATTATCCGTCAACCACAATGGCAAGAAAGAATATCAACAGCAAATCCACGGATAAATCGGGTGATCCGTACTGGTACAAATTTGATATTGTTTCGGCAGTCAGAAAATGGAATACGGGTACTGCCAATAACGGGCTTTTGTTTAAAAGTTCGGAAGAGGATGACGGCAATTATTACTGGAGAGCATTTGCCTCAAGACAGCATTCCACATCTGCTTACAGGCCTTATACCGTAATTAATTATACCAACGACACAACAGCACCCACAATTAAGAGTGTAACAGGCAATCCGACAGCGTGGACAAACGGCAATGTTACGCTGACTGTGAACGGTGCAGCAGATAACAGCGGCGGAGCAGGGCTTCATTCAACGGCGTATTCTTTCTCAACAACAAAGGGAAGTTACAGTTGGCAGGCTGCCAATACAAAAACATTTACATCAAACTGCACGGTATATATTTATGTGCGTGATGCACTGGGCAATATAGCACTGCGCAGCACGGTTGCAATTAACAAAATAGACAAAACAAAGCCGTCGGCTCCTGAAGTAACGGGTAATGCAGATGAATGGACGAACGCTGATGTTACGCTCAGTGCAGGTTCATCCGATACGCAGTCGGGTGTAGCGGCATACAGTTTTTCAACAGCCGAAGGCGCATATGCATGGCAGACGGATAAAACAAAAACTTTTTCCGAAAACACAACGGTTTATGTTTACGCAAAAGATAATGCAGGAAATATATCAGATGCTTCTATAGTTGAAATCGGCAGGATTGACAAAACCGCTCCGTCGGCACCGGTAATTACGGGAAACAGTGAAAACTGGGCAAACGGAGATGTTGAACTGACAGCACAGTCAGATGATGATTTATCAGGCATATGTGCATATAGTTTTTCTGCTGAAGCAGGCAAGTATAACTGGCAGGAGGAAAACACAAAAACTGTTTCCGACACGTCAAAATTCTATGTTTATGCAAAAGATAACGCAGGAAATATTTCACAGTTCAGCGAAATTGATTTGAAGATAGACAGGGTTTCACCTTCGGGAAGTGTAAGTTATATTGAACCGAGCGACTGGGTGGAAAGTGTTACTTTAACCGCCGATGCGTCTGACGAAATATCGGGCCTTCACGAAACGGCTTACAGTTTCAGCAGCACCGAAGGTGTATATAACTGGCAGGCTGAAAACACAAAGACATTTTCATCAAACGGCACCGTGTATATCTATGCCAGAGATACCGCAGGAAACATTACGCTTTTAGATACGGTTGTGCTTGATAAAATTGATTCGGTCTCACCGACAGTTAACAATGTGGATATTGATAACAGCGGCGAAAAAACGCTTATAACGATTGATGCGGCAGATGCTTTGTCGGGTGTTTCACAGTACAGTATTGATAACGGTTCAACATGGCAGAGCAGCAATATTTTTGAAATTGAAAAGGATTCTGTTGGATATATACAAGCAAGAGTCTGTGATTTTGCCGGAAATACAAGTGCTTCCCGCTACCATGATATATATCCGCCGAAACTTTATTTTGATGGTGAGAAAACAGGTATATATAACCCTAAGGGTGAGGGCGGTGATTTGTATTATGGTTTTCTGTCTGGTCCGATTGTCAGATGGAAAAAATATGAAAAACCGTTTTATATTGACCCAAGCAAAACAACGATTTATTTGAGTTACAGTAAGGGGATTACGTCCTCAAGATGCAACCCCACAGCGGTAACCCGGGAAGAGAAAAACCGTTTTGATTACAGTGAAAGTGCAGTTGACTTAACATTAAACTACAACGGCGCATCCTTTGCAGTTAAAAGGCAATATAAAAATGACAAATGGAGTTATTCGTTTAACAGTTCGCTATCTTTTGCCGAAAACGGTGTGCTTGCAACGATTGTAACGCCTGATTTTGAAGAACTGATTTTTGTTCAGAAAAGCAGATATCTTTACGTAAATGAAGCAAATAACATCGAAATGTCTGTTGTTTACAACAGCGATGATACGCAGATTACGGAATATATAGCAAAAATCGGCGGGCTGAACTATCACTACGGCACAACAGGCGAATTGTTAAGAATTGGTAATGATTACCAAAATCTGTTTACATTTGCAAGAGAAGATGATAAAATAGAAATAACAGACGGGGCAGGCAGAAAAACGGCGATTGCGCTTTCAGACGGCTGCCCGGTATCTGTAACAGACTGCAGCGGCGGAGTCATCCGTTATGCATACAGCAGCGGCAATCTTATAAAAGTAACCGATCAGTCAGGCGTAATCACAGGAAAATATGAATATGCCAACGGAAAACTGGCAAAAAGCGGAGATAAAACCATTGTTCTTGACGAGCAGGGCAGGGTTGCACAGTATGTTAAAGACAATGGCTATGTAACCTCTTTTGTATATTCCGATAACGGCGTAACGGTAACCTCCTCAAACGGTCAGTCCTCATCGGTGAAATACAACTTCTTCGGCAATGTCATATCATCAACAGATGAAAACGGCGACGAAACCGTTTATACCTATGACGATAATCAGAATCTGATAAAAACAGAGCAGGGAGAAACCGTAACCGAGTACACATATGACGAAAAAGGCAGGCTGAAAACGCAGAAAAGCGGCGAAAGCGAAACAAATTATTACTATGATGACAATGACCGATTAATCAAAGAGGTTAAAGATGAGGTCACAATGTGTTATCAGTATGACGAAAACGGCAACCTTGCTTTTAAGGGTCAGTTGGTGTATAAAAACGGAGCATATGACTACGAAGGCGTTATAAGATATACATATGAAAACGGAATGCTTGTAAAAAGCGAAGATGAAGATAATAAAAGCACAACAACATATGTGTATGATAGCCGCGGCAACAGCATAAAACTGACAAATGTAACCGAAAACGAAGACGGCACGCAGAGTATAAATATAAGCGAAAATACATATGATATACAGGACAGGCTGATAACATCAAAATCAGGAGAAAGCGAAACGACGTATACATATGATGCGGCAGGCAGAACGCTGCTTGTAAATGCCGACGGAGAATATCAGCGAACGGTGTATGATGAAAAGGGCAGAACGGTTCAGGAAATAGACAACAGCCAGTATAACCCCGAACAGGATAATCTGCCATATGCTTATACGGATAAAACCGTGGGTCAGCGCTATGTTTATGACGAAGCAAACAACCTGATAAGCGAAACAAACAAGTTTGATATAACCACAGCGTATGAATATTCCGAGGTCGGAACGCTCAGCAAAAAGCATTTCGATATTTACGACTATTATTATCTTCCAAACGGAAAGATGGATAAAATAGATGTAAACGGAATAACCATAGAAGATTACGATTATGATGTTACGGATGAAAAGGTAACAGCCTCAAACGGACGTAAACTTAACAGAATCTCATATGCCAACGGTGATACCGAAATACATTCTGTTGATAAATATTCAAATATTCATGGAAAATATGTCAACGGAAAATACTACTACGGAATAAGCCCAAAATCGGCAAATACAACCGAAATATATAACGATGAATATTTTTACACTGTATCAAACAAGGAAAACAGTGAAAGTTTAACCAAAAAGACGATTTTCAAAGGTCGGATAGAAAAACAGAATTATAACAGTGTAACTGAAAATGATGTAACAACAGTTACTGAAACGCATTTTGACAAGAATTTTACAACTGTTTATTCTGAAAACAATGTATCATATACTTCTGATTACGGTACAATAAATTACAGTATTCAGAAAGATAAAACTTCATCAACCGAAACGGTAAAAAACGGTGAATCAGCCGTATTGTCGGCGTTATATAGTTTTAATGATGAAGAAGATACACTGAGCAAAAGTTATGAGCAGTATTCTATTCATTTCTCCAATAAATACGAAAACGGAAACATCATATCTGATGAAAGAAATGAATATGCTTATGATGAGTGCGGTGAACTGATAAGTACCGCGGGAGAAATAAACTCGCAGTACAGTTATGACAGCCGCGGAAATATGCTGACGAAAACCACAGACGGAGAAACAACAGCATTCTCCTATGCAAACAGCGAGTGGCAGGATCAGTTGACGTCGGTAAACGATACACAACTTACCTATGATGCAAACGGAAATCTTGTTTCAGACGGCAGGTACGAGTATCAGTGGAGCGGTTCAAAAACGCTTGAAACCATAACAGACGGAGAAAATACATACAGTTATAAGTATTTCAATGGTATCAGGTCTGTAAAAACAATCAACGGAGTAAGCACCGAAATCAATGAAAAAGACGGAGTCGTTCTTTCGCAGTCAGACGGAACGAATCATCTGTATTTTCAGTATAACGGAAGCACGCCGATAGGATTTGTGCTGAATGATGTGCAGTATCTTTATATCACCAATCAGAGCGGAGATGTAAGGGGAATAACGGATGCAGAAGGAAATCTGATAGCACAGTATGCATATGATGAATGGGGTAAACTTCTTTCAATAGAAACAGCGGAAGAAGATAACGCAGAACAGTTATCAATCGCAGAAATAAATCCGTTAAGATACCGCGGATATTATTACGATAATGAAACGGGACTTTATTACCTGCAAAGCAGATATTACAACCCCGAGTGGTGCAGATTTATTTCAGCAGACAGTTTTGGATATATTAATACAAACAGACCTTTAAATATCAATGCTTATGTGTACTGTGTAAACAATCCTATTCTTTACGTTGACCCAAGCGGCAATGCTTATGTTTCTGATGCCGGAAAAGCAATAGGTGATTTTATTGGTGTACTGTTTTTAAGTTTAGAGGCACAGGAGCGGTTGGGTGATGATTTTGCTGCTATTATTGCAACATACTTTACTAAAAATCCTTCTTTTATGCATTTCGAATATAATCCCAAACTAAGTAAAGAAGAAAACGAAAGAAGAAAACAGCAAGCGTCTGAAAAACTATTTAATTGGTTTGATGAAACAGCAAAAGACTTTGAAGAATTTATGAAGTCATCATTCTATAAGATAACAAAATTTCTAAAAGATGATTTCTTTTTTGAATATTTTAATCAATCTGTGAAAAGTAAGACCAAGGAATTATTTCAAAATATTAAAGTTTTTAATATTTTTAATATTACATTTGGATATGGTAATGAAGATGGATTTATGGCATCTTTGAGTAGTTTACTTGATGGTAAATTCAAATTGTTTGATATGAAAGATTGGTCTGCGGGGGTTATAGATAAAGGTTCTCAAATTGGCGCATATATTGAAAGTTCATTAAAAGGTGTTGGGAACTTTTTTATGAATATAAGTTTGGAAATAAAATTCGATTTGAATAATTCTAATACACCATATGATTCTGGGTATGCAGTATCTCCGGAATATGCAGTTTATATGATTATAGCAGTAATTGTGTTTGCTATATCATTGTCCTCTTCTTTTGGTTCTTTAGTGTTTGCTTGATAGGGGAGGTGTAATTTTGAAAAAAGTATTAAAGTTTTTAATAGTTTTTATATTAACATTTTCTATACAGATTGCAATTTTTATTCTATGGTATGCTCTAGATGGTCGATATATATATGAAAGTCCTTATGAATATGTAAAAACAAATTCAGAATGTAATGAAATATATGATAGTCGATTCGAAAAAGAAGTATTTTTATATGAAAATGATGACAATGTAATCTATTTGTATAATTCACCTTCAAACGAATTTTTCACTTATATTTTTGATGTGAAAGAAAAAGATGGAAAAAAGTATTATTCGCTTAATTACGGTGGAACGATGCTACCGATTACATGGAATAAAGAGTGGGAAGAGGTTGATAAAAATTTAAAATATATTTTTGTTGATTATCAAGATGATATAAAAGATATTGATTGTATGGGATATGAACCCGAAGGAACAAAAATATATTATAAATTAGAAGATGGTAAAGAAGAAAGTTGTTGGATTTATATAATTGATAAAAGTCAAAATGGAGATTAATTATGCAGGGGTGAGTTAACTCACCCCTTGACTTTTTGAGATGGACAAATTGTGAATGATACTTATAAACAACCAAATGTTTCTTGTGAGAATAATTCACTACAGTAGATGAAACGTGAATGTTACACACGGATTTTATTTTTTGTAAAATAATTTCACACAACAAAATTTATAATATATATTTACAAATGTGACAATTTGTGATAATATATACCTATAGCGACTATGGAGAAAATGCATATTCATATAAATATGACAGTGACGGAATCCGAACATCTAAAACCTTAATGGGTGTAACAACATATTTTACAACAATAAACGGTAATATTACTTCGCAATACACAATAGATGAAAATGGTGCCAGAACGGACGAAATACTGTTTTTATATGATGATAATAATGAAATTCTCGGTGCTGTTCTTGATAATGAATATGTTTTCTATTACACAAAAAATGCAATGGGTGATGTAACTGGATTTGCTGACGCAGACGGAAACAGAATATCCGAATATTATTTTAATGCTTGGGGTGAAATAATCGGTGGCAGCAGAAATATCGGCAGCACACTCCCTTATGCAGAAGCCGCATTGAAGTTTGACAGCATAAATCCAATCAGATATAAAGGGTACTATTATGATGACGAGTTTGGAATGTACTATCTTCAGTCACGTTATTATATGCCAAGTTGGTGCAGATTCATAAATGCAGATTTACCCGAATATGCCCAAATGCAAAAGAATGAAAATGCAGGTGTTAACTTGTTTGCATATTGTTGTAATGACCCTGTAAACAATGTTGATATTAGAGGCACCTGGGCAAAAGCGGTTCATAGTGGGTTCAAATCAAAGGGAAATTACTATAGTGTTGTATCTAACGGAAAGAGATATTACTACGGAACATACTATTGGGCTATAAGGTGTGGTTTCAATTATCACTGTGCTGAAAAACTTGCAAAATATTGTCAGGATTTGGATGTGTATTATTCATCAACCTTGTATTCAAAAGCAATAGCGATGAATGGATCTGGTCGGGGTAATAATCCAATATATTCTCCTCAGCAGTTGCATAATTTTCAAAGATGGCAATATTGGCATTTTAATGAATATACTTCAATGGGAAGGGATTCCAGAAAAGAATACGCAGAAAGAAGATTAAAAGATGCTATATATTGGTGGAATAAGAATTATGCAAGATCGCTGATGTGGCTTGGATATGGTTTGCATGCAATACAGGATGTTTCAGCACATGGTCAAATCGGTGCTGGTGCATGGATACCACAGCATATTTATCTGGATTCGAGAAATAAGACTTTGTTTACCTCTGCAGATTCTGTTCAGGGATTTGTATGGTCAAACGGAAAAAGAAACGGCTTAATATATTTAAAGGGTAGCGTAGTAAGGTTGATGGAGGCACAGAGGGATACATATGATTATTTAAATCGATTTCTGCGTGCAATCGGAAAGAAGAGGTAAGATGCAATATGGATAAAATGGTGAAACGTTTGATCGGTAGTTTACTGTTAACATTTTGTGTGGGTTTCTTTTATTTGTACAGTTACATTTGCCTTGAATATATTGGAGTAACAACATATCTAGGTCAATATGTTTTTTTGATTCTTTATTATGCAATTTTAATAGGCACATCAATTTATTTTCTGAATAATGATTTAAAAATAGAATTTATCGTTCAGTGCATTTTTTGTTTAACTTTTGGCAGTAGCCTCTTTATTTCCTTTATTAATGGATTTGTTAATTTTGTGTATGTTGGTACAGGTATTGATGTACCGGAAAAAGTATGCAGGGCAGTTGATTGGATAGGTCAGCCGTTCGTTATATTCTTTTCTGATTTTGCAATGCTTCTTGCTGTTCTTTCAGCGTATATTCCCTTAATAATACTGATAGGGAAAATAAGATTTTGGGTAAAAAAAGAAAATCTGTTGAAGAAAGATTCATAAATAATTCTGCCTATATTTGGATAATTAATAATGCATATTTAAGTTGTGAATAGTAATAATTAAAGCCAAAGGGGGTGAGTTAACTCACCCCTTGACTTTTTGAAATGCACAAATTGTGAATAATGCTTACAAACAACTAAATACTTCTCGTGAGTATAATTCGCCACTGCGTGCAAAACGTGAATATTGCACACGAATTTCACTTTGTAAAATAATTTCACACAACAAAATTTGTAATATATATTTACAAATGTGACAAGTTGTGATAATATATACCTATAGGAACTATGTCGAAAATGTATATACCTATAAATATGACAGTGACGGAATCCGAACATCAAAAACCATAAACGGAGTAACAACAAATTATGATATCATAGGCACAACGGTGCTTGCGCAGTATGATGCAGAGAATGAAATTCTGTTTCAGTATAACGGGAGCACGCCGATAGGCTTTGTGCTTAATGATGTGCAGTATCTTTACATCACCAATCAGAGCGGAGATGTAAGGGGAATAACGGATGCACAAGGAAATCTGATAGCGCAGTATGCATATGATGAATGGGGTAAACTTCTTTCAATAGATGCTGAAAATGAAGAAAACCGTGCAGTTGCAGAAATAAATCCGTTAAGATATCGTGGTTATTATTATGATAACGAAACCGGATTATACTACCTGCAAAGCAGATACTACAACCCTGAGTGGTGCAGATTTATTTCTGCAGACGGATTTGGATATATAAATACAAACAGACCATTAAATATCAATGCTTATGTTTACTGTGTAAACAATCCTATTCTTTACGTTGACCCAAGCGGCAATGCTTATGTTTCTGATGCCGGAAAAGCAATAAGTGATTTTATTGGCATATGGTTTTTAAGTTTAGAGGCGCAGGAAAGATTGGGCGATGATTTTGCTGCATTTGTTGCAACTATATTTACATTGGACCCATCACTAATGCATTTTGACATAGATATCGGAGAGACACAAAAAGAAAAAGAAGAGAGAAAAGAGCAAGCCCAAAAAGAGTTTTTTGAATTTTTTGATAATCTTACTAATGAGTTTGCTGAATTTATGAAGAGCACCTTTTATATAATGACTTCGAGTATAAAAGGATTTTATTTAGATTTTTTTAATACATGTATTCAAAATCGAAGTTTAACAGGTAGTGTGTCAATAACAAGGTATTTGAAAATAACTTTTGGCTATGGGGATGAAGATGGATTTATTTCAATATTAGATGATTTGCTTCACGGCAGAATCAAAGTTTTGGAATTGGGAAATGTTTCAATAGGTGGAATAAAAAGTAATTCAGGCATAGGTGTATTTTTCGATTATACGCAGAGTATCATAGGGAAATTTTTTGCTAATATTTCTTTTGATTTTAATTTTGATATACACAATCTATTTCCTCCTAATTCAGGATTTCCTGTTTTAAATGAAGAACCTGGATATATAATTATTACGTGTCTATTGCTGTTTTTTTCTCTGTTTTCGGCAGGTGATACCGCAAGGACTTAATGTTAGTTGGAGGTTCTTATGAAAAAAATTTTGAAAGTTATTGTTTTATTATTATTAACTATAGTAATATTTCCTCTTCTGATTCTTGGCAGTGATTATTTGTTTGGTGGTTATAATTATGAATCTGATATTGATTGTATAAATGATTATGTAGGATTCGGCTATCAGGTAAATAAAGTATTGTATAAATATGAAAATGAAAATAAAGAAATTTTATTGTATGAATCTAATAATGGAACTTTTTTTAATTGCATTCTTGAAAAAAAAAGTAAAAATAATAAATATTTATATCGATTCAAAAAAAGTTCAAACACACCGCCAATCACATGGAATAAAGAGTGGGAAGAGGTAGATAAAAATTTAAAATATATTTTTGTCGATTATCAAGATGATATAAAAGATATTGATTGTATGGGATATGAACCCGAAGGAACAAAAATATATTATAAATTAAAAGATGGTAAAGAAGAGAGTTGCTGGATTTATATAATTGATAAAAGTCAAAATGAAAATTAATATGCAGGGGTGAGTTAACTCACCCCTTGACTTTTTGAAATGTATAAATTGTGAATGCTATTTATAAACAGTCGAATATATATTTTTTGTGAGTGTAATTCACTGAACCAGATAAAGCGTAAATATTGCACACAAATTTCATTTTGTAAAATAATTTCACACAACAAAATTTGTAATATATATTTACAAATGTGACAAGTTGTGATAATATATACCTATAGGAACTATGTCGAAAATGTATATACCTATAAATATGACAGTGACGGAATCCGAACATCAAAAACCATAAACGGAGTAACAACAAATTATGATATCATAGGCACAACGGTGCTTGCGCAGTATGATGCAGAGAATGAAATTCTGTTTCAGTATAACGGGAGCACGCCGATAGGCTTTGTGCTTAATGATGTGCAGTATCTTTACATCACCAATCAGAGCGGAGATGTAAGGGGAATAACGGATGCACAAGGAAATCTGATAGCGCAGTATGCATATGATGAATGGGGCAAACTTCTTTCAATAGAAACAGCGGAAGAAGATAATGCAGAACAGTTATCGATCGCAGAAATAAATCCGTTAAGATACCGCGGCTATTATTATGATAATGAAACGGGATTATACTACCTGCAAAGCAGATACTACAATCCCGAGTGGTGCAGATTTATTTCTGCAGACGGGTTTGATTATCTGAGTACATCAAATCACCGCACCTCAAATGCGTATATCTATTGTTGGAACAATCCGATTGTTTTAAGTGATGCCGAAGGAACGGCACCTAAAATATCAATAGATTTAGAAAAAATCTGGGCATTTGTTGTAAAGGGTTACAACAAAATTGTTTCAAAATTTGAAGAACGTTTTGAAAAGTTTGCGGTAAAGGTTAATGCGTTTGCCGAAAAGGCAAAATATTATTCGGATAATCCGGGTGCTTTGTTTAAAAAAGTTATTACCGATTTTGAAACATTAACAAACAAAACGCTCTCGTTCATATTCGGTCAG
The DNA here is from genome assembly GCA_946555465.1 of uncultured Clostridia bacterium. Lineage (GTDB taxonomy): Bacteria > Bacillota > Clostridia > Oscillospirales > Acutalibacteraceae > Eubacterium_R. Next base: position 53,922 of record CAMNST010000012.1, on the reverse strand, counting down.
GAAATAAGTCTTAAGTTTAAGATGCTTGAGTGGCTGAAAGAAAATGTTTCTTTTGAAACATCGCCCACCGAGGAAGACGATTCGGGAATAACTCTTTATAGTTCTGATAGTGAATCCAAAGGCGATGATAGAAATATAGTTAATGCAATTTTTCAAGGAATTGTTGCTGCTATTGAATTGGACTGGATAAATGATATACTTGAATTTTTGGGCTCAAGTTTAGATAAGTTATTCAAAAATGTTTCAAATTTTATTAAAGAAACAACGTTTGTATTTTTAACAACATTTAATGTGTTGTACGGATATATTCCTGATTATATTAGAGGAGGGGCAGCCGGAACATCAACAACGTTTACATTAGATAAAATGTTTGAATATTATGCTAAAGATAATGGCCTGAAAAAAGATGTTGGTGTAGTTAGAGCGTTTGGAGCAATCTTTTCATTAATTGGTTTTTCAGTAGATATGGACTCTGCTGGCGAGGGGGGAGATTTTCACAAAAACTGAGGATACTATTATGAATGTAGTAGGGTTAGTTATAGATTTGTTTAGTTTGTTTTTAGGACCTGTTGCAAGTATATTAGTTCCGATTGCTTCAGATATAACTATGGATGTTATAGCGCTAAGAATAAAAGGCTGTATACTTATGTGCTAATTTAATTGGTGTAAAAGGTTATGGAAAATAAATATAAGTTTTCATATGGTAATGTTTTTAATTTAATATTTTCACAAATTATATTATGTATTTACAATCTTTTTGCATTTCTAATTGTCGCTGTGCCGATAACCTTATTATATATAAAATTAGAAAATTTATTTAAAGATAATTATGTTTTAATGAAAATAATTACAATTTTAATGGCTGCTTTTATTTTTTTGTATGCTTTAATGCTATGCGTATATTTTTTTCTGCCGAAAAAAGCCATAATAAAGAATGACTTTATAAAAATTAGGCGATATATGCTGAATTTTGGTTATATTCTACGTGGATTTAATGATGAAATATTTATGAAGGATATTATAGAGTGTAAACTATATGATGGTTATAGATATTGTTTAGATCGTTCTGGTCCATATTCTGTGTATTTCTTTAAATGGGATGATTTAGTCGAAATAAAAACCAAAAATAATAAATGTTATTTAGTACCATTAAAAAATTCAGAAATTTTTATAGAAGAAGTAAACAAAAGGATAAACTGTCTAAATAATTAATCTAAAAATACTGATATAGTTCTTGCTTCAATAAGTTTAGTAGTAGATATTTTATCTTTATTTATAAAAATTCCATTTGTGGATGTAGTGGTTTTCTTCTATTGGATCTCTTGTGCCTAAAGTAATCGCTATGAGAATGGGGGCTTTATAATATGTTAGATAATAATACTCAAAGGACTTATAAATTTGATTATGGAAATGTATTTAAAAAAATTCTTTGTTATTTAATTCAGTTTATCGCAAACTCAGGTGTTATACTTTTTGGATTTGTGTTTTGTTTTATTCTTGTTCAGTTCGTTTCCAATAATTTAAGTAATACCGAGGGAACATATATTTTAAATGTTTTATTAGTAATTATTCAAGCAGCAATATCTTTGTTTTTTGGAATATATACTTTTTTACCGCGTAAAGTGGTTTTATATGATAATTATATAAAAATCCAAAAAAATGCAATGAATTTTTTTGTTGGAAAATCATGGTTTAGTGAAGTTGTACCATATGCAAGTATTGTATCATGTGAATTGTATGATAATACAATTACCTGTAGGAATTCTCAATTTTTACGTCAACAGGTGTATCCTTGTACATTTTTTAATTGGGATAGTTTAGTGAAAATTACTGACAAATATAATAATAGTTTTTATATACCGGTAAAAAATGCAGAGAATTTTATTGAAGAGGTAAATATAATTATTGAATTAAAAACACAATAGAATTTAGCAAAAAAGAGTGATATATTCACTCTTTTTGTGTTTGAAATGCTCAAATTATGAATATTGCTTACAAGCAAATACATATCGTGAATACAATTCACTGTAGTGAACAAATTGTGAATTTTACACATGGTTTGTTACGTGTAATAATTTCACACGATAAAATTTGTAATAAATATTTACAAATTTGACAAGTTGTGATAATATATACCTATAATAACTATGGTGAAATTGTTAGTTCTATAGTAGATTTGTTTAACATATTTAAATCAGCAAAAGAAAATTTTGATGGCAGTCACTCTATAGATTATTCGTTTGCAGCCACATTTGTAGATATCTTTTGTTTATTTATATCTTTAACGGTCCCATGGATCGTAATTCTCGCAGATATGTCTAATGAAATGACAGAAAAGATACTGTATAATATTGAAAACGGATTTATATGGGGGTGAGGTTATGAGATATAAGTTCAGATACTATAATGGATTATATAAAATGGCGGCGATATTTGGTGGCTTAACTCTAAGTTTTTTTTGGCCAATGATTATTTGTTTGTTTATTACAAAAGTAATTGCTTTTGCAGGGTTAGTTGATTCTATAAATAATAATCTAATAAGCGAAATTACAAGAATAGTGTTAAATTGTTCATTTTTATCTACAGCAGTTTATATTGTTTTAAGAAAAGGTGCGTTCCTTTATGATGACCGTTTGGTAATTGCCAGATATACGTTTTCACTTACAAATTGGAAACCTCGCATTGTTATTAATTATAATGATATAGAGAAAGTTAATGTTAATTATTTCGATATACATTTTACAAAGAGACGTTTTTCGATGCTTGTTTTGTGTGGGGACGAATCTTACAATGTAGAACTTACATTAAAAAATGGAAAAACATACTATTTCAGTATCGAAGACCAAGAAGAGTTTTGTGAAAATCTTAATCGTCTAATGGAAAAATATAATAACAAATAAAAGAAAAGGGGTGAGTTATCTCGCCCCTTGACTTTTTGAAACGCACAAATTGTGAATGTTGCACGCGTAATTTGATTTGTAAAATAATTTCACACAATAAAATTTGTAATAAATATTTACTAATATAACAAAATGTGATAATCTGTATTTGTAGAAACAATAGAGAAACCGAGGAACTTTCTTCAATAAAAAAGGAACTAAAAAAGATTATAATATGTAATTTCGTATGGTGATAGATATGAAAATATTGTTCGTTTGTTTAATTGTGGCTTTTTTTCTTAATTTGATTCTTTGTATATCTGCTGTTTATTATAACAAATTATTTGCGGCATATAAAAAGATGGAATACAAATTAGTTGCTGTTTATGGATTGTTTTATTATATAAAAATTTTGAATGTCAATAAAAAAGCCATAAAATCGGGAGAAGGTTCTACAGCAAGCAGTAAATATGATAGTTTGAAATATTTTTCTGCTATATTAATTTATGCGATTTGTGTTGTATGTTTTATTGTATCTTTATCTTTATATGTTTATAATTCAAAATTCACAAAAACATATTATGATTTATATCAAAATGAATATAAGTCGTATGAAGATGTAATTTATTACGATGTAAATCAAAATAGATATAAAATGTTACCTGATGAATTTGCCTTTGCCGAACTTGACAATGCTGATTCTAAAATAAGTGCCGGAAATTGTTATATTGATAAAAATGGATATTTTGTAATTATAGAAGAGCGATTAAATATAGATAACAGTTTATCTGAAAATAATCCTTATTGTTTTTATGACCGTGCGGGTAATTATTATGCAGATGCAATTACGTCATCATGGAACGCTGACGGAAATTTGTGTGAAACATTTTCAGTTAATGTTTAAAAAAGGAGACTGAATGAAAAAGAAAATAATTACAGTTATTTCGATTGTTTCGGTTATTTCCATTATTGCAGCGATATTTATATTGCTGTTACCGATATTTAGAGATGATTCTGTTAATTTCGATTTATTAAACAAGTATCAAAAAGAGTTGGATGAAAGTTTAACAATTACTGTTCAGTACGAAGAAATTGTAAAAAATAAAGATGAATATGACTCTGTTGATTCGTATATAAAATCTTTATATGATGTACCGCAAAATTTTGATAAAATTATCAGATTATCTGTTTTTGTTGATAATAAAACAAAACACAGTTTTTCCGGAAGTATTTGCCCGATTGAGAATGAAAATATATTTATACAATCAGAATGTCTGGAAACAAATGATCCTGATCCCGCCCCGCCGTTCATTGAATCAAATGCAAAAGACAGATTAAGATTGTATGTTTTTGTAAGCCGTGATTTGACTGAGGCGGAAATTATGCAGGCACTTGAACAAGCAGAGTATAATTTTAGTTTTTATATTGATAATTCGGAGAATTCTTTTGAACCGTATAATGTTACAGCAAAAGGAAAGTTTGTTGGCGGGAAAGCAGAGCCGAATCCCTGGACTACACCGCCGTATACAGGATAATATGTTTCAATTCCTGTGCGCAATCGGAAAGAAGAGGTAAGATATAATATGAACAGAACAGTGAAACATTTGATTGGTACTTTATTGTTAATATTTTGTATAGGTTTCTTTTATTTATATAGTTTAATTTATTTTCATTTTTTTAATTTTGCAACTTATACAGGTGAATTTATTTTTATAATTCTTTATTATGTAATTTTAGCAAGTTCCACAATTTATTTTCTTAAAAATAATTTAGAAAAGGAATTTGTTATTCAGTGTATTTTTTGTTTGACTCTGGGCAATGGTCTCTTTTTTTCGTTCATTAATATAATTATCTTTTTTTTGCTTGGAGATAGTGAAATATTATACAAAGTAGTTAGTTATATCGGTTATCCATTAGATATTATGTTATGTTCTGATTTGGGAATGATTTTTGCTCTTATTTCAGCATATATTCCGCTGATAATATTGCTTTGTAAAAAAAAGATTTTTGATAAAAAAAGAAAGTCTGTGGAAGAAAAGTCAGAAACAGATTCATAAATAATTCTGCCTATATTGGATAATTAATAATGTATATTTAAGTTGTGAATAGAAATAATTAAAGCCAAAGGGGATGAGGTAACTCACCCCTTTGTTTCTTGACAGTAAAATAATTTCATATAACAATATTTGTAATAAATATTTACAAATGTGACAATTTGTGATAAGTTTTATTTGCAGCAGTGATGATAAATGAATAAACATCTTACTTGAAATAAATTCGCGATATGTTAAAACAAAAAGAGAAGCAATTCATAATGAGGATGGACAATATTATTTATTATAATGGTATGATTTATGTCTGCTTTTTGAAATGAGGTATAATTTTGTGAAAAAGAATCCTAATAAAATATTAGTGATAGTTATTTGTGTATTCGTTATATTATCGTTATTTGCTTTAATTTCAAAAGAAAATGACTGGTTTGATGTTTACCGTAGAAATATAGAAGATGATGTAACGATTACAATTCAGTATGAGGGTGTAGTTGATGAAAAAGCGGAATATGATTATGCGATTTCAAAGTTGGAAAGTTCTTCCTCAGTTCTGAGAATACAAGAAAGATGATAAAATTATCTGTAACAATAGATAATCAGTCGGATTATAATATTTGCGGAGTACTTTCAAGGATTGAAAATGATGAGTTATTCATTACGGATGAAGGGTTGGAATATAATTTAAGCCAGGTTATTGCATCAGAGTCAACTGAAATAATAAAATTATATGCTTTGACAAATGAGAATTTAACAGAAACGGAAATCATAAATGCTTTAATAAAAGAAGAATTTGAATTCGTATATAATGTTGTTGATGAGCATAATCAAATTAGTCTGCATGAACGTAAAGCAAAAGGGGAGTTTATAGATGGCAAGGCAGAGCCGAATCCCTGGACAACTCCGCCGTATACCGGTTAGGCAATCGGAAAGAAGAGGTAAGATATAATATGAACAGAACGGTGAAACACTTCATCGGTACTTTATTGTTAATGCTTTGTATAGATTAATTTATTTTTATAAAAACAAGTTAAAAAAGAGAACCTCTTTCGGTGAATACTCGAGGGAGGTTCTTATCTTTTTTATTTCAATTATATTTTGTCTTTTTTCTGTATATCAGGTAAGAAATAATTGCGGTAAGTATTTCGGTAATCCAGAAGGCGTTCCACACACCGTCTGCACCGATTAATCTGCTCATTACAAAAGCAGCGGGAACAATGATAATGATATATCTGCACAGTGAAATTATAAGTGACGGAATGCCCATTGACAGTCCTTCCAAGGCACCGCAGGATACAACTGAAACCGCAGATGCGATAAATCCGATGCTTATTGTTCTGAGTGCGGTTACACCTACTTCAATGGTTTCGCTGTTGTCTGTAAATATGCCAATCAGTTTGTCCGGAATGGTTAAGCATAGAATGGTTCCTGCAATCATAATTGACACTGTAAGCACCATTGTTTCCAGATATATTTTTTTTACACGTTTATGTTCGCCGGCACCGTAATTGAAACTGACAAGCGGACGTATGCCCTGAATAATGCCGTTTGCCGAAAGATAAAGAAATGTTTGAAGTTTATAGTATATTCCGAGAACAAGTATGTAGATTTGTGAAAAGGCGGCTAAAATAGCATTTAAAAGCGATATAAGAGCAGACGGCAAAGCCATATTCAGAGCAGCGGGTATGCCGATAAGATAGAGTTTTTTTATCATTTTTTCGTTCCATTTAAAATTACGGAAGTCAATTTTTACATTTATGGGTTTTGCAAAATAAAATATCAGATACAGGATAAGGGTGATAAACTGCCCGGCAACTGTGGCGATTGCTGCACCTTTAATGCCAAGTTGCGGAAAAGGACCGATTCCGAATATAAGCAGCGGGTCGAGAATGATGTTGGAAATACATCCTGCAGCCATGCTTATCATAGAGACAAGCATTTTGCCGACTGACTGAAATATTTTTTCAAAGGAAATTCCCAGTGCAACAACGATTGAAAAACTGAAAACAATATTTGAATAGTTTAACCCCAAATTTATTACATCTGAATCATCTGTAAACATCTTAAGAAAAAACGGCATAATTCCAAGGCAGAATGCAGTGAGCAGTACTCCGTGGAGTGTGTTGAATATAATTCCGTGTGTGGCGGCGCTGTTGGCTTTGTTTTGATTTTCTGCGCCGAGATGAAATGCAATAACCGCATTTATTCCTACGGCGAAGCCTACTGTGATTGCAGTAACCAAATTCTGAACAGGGTAAACAAGTGACAGAGCAGTCATTGCATTGCCGCTTATTTTTGCAACAAAATAACTGTCAACAATATTATAGAGCGCGTTTACCGCCATTGAAATAACCATTGGCAGAGACATTGAAATAATCAGTCTGAATATTGGTTTTTCTTTCATAAAAGCCTGATTCATCTTTAAACCTCCATACAATAAAGAACGCCATACAACTACGATTGTAATTGTATGGCGAAAATGGAACAAATCCAGAAAAATCCATATCCTTTAACAGGTTTTGTGGAACTATTATATATTAACTTTTTTAATATGTCAACCGTTATTTCAATTCGTTGTTTTTAAAAACTTTATTGAAAATTTCTTCGCAGGAGTTACCGTTTTCATAGGTAAGATATCTGTTTTTAAAGTTTTCAATTCTTTCCCTGCAGTTTTCGCTGACTTTGTCAATATTTAATACAGCGTCAATTATCTCATCGGTATCAAATAACAACGGTCCCGGAGCCTCGGCCTCAAAGTCAATATAAAGGCCTCTGAGGTTTTTGCTGTATTCTTCCAGGTCATAGGTGAAAAACAGCATAGGCTTGTTTAAAAGTGCATAGTCAAACATAACTGAAGAATAATCTGTAATAAGAAGATCTGAAATTACATAGAGTTCTTCAACACAACTGTATGAATTAAAATCAAAGATAAACTTGTTGTCGGCAGGAATTGCATGTCCTGATGAACAGAAATGATGAAGTCTTACAAGAATAACATATTCGTCGCCGAGTTGTTCTCTCATTTTCTTCAAATCAAGTTGCATATCAAATTTGTTCTTTACACGCCATGTCGGAGTATAGAGAATTATTTTTTTATCAAGCGGAAGACCAAGGTCTTTCTTGATTTTTTCTATCTTTTCAGGTGAGTTGTTAAAGAGAATATCTGTACGCGGATATCCCGTTTTAAGAATTTCTTTATCAAATCTGAAACAGGAATATGCTTTTTCTTCCATAAATTTGCCCTGAACAATAAGATAGTTCCAGCGCATATTTTTTGCAATATATTTTTCCTGAGACTGTTCGGTAGGAAAGTCGCCAGGAACGTCAAGACCGAGAGTTTTTAGCGGAGTGCCGTGCATAGTCTGAATTTCTATCTGGCCGTCACGCTTGACATAGTTGTCTTCAAAGTTTACGTTGTTGACGAAATATTTTGCTGTTGCAAGATATTTGTAATATTCCTGAGAACCGCGGCGGACTCTTATTGCATTTCCGGGTATAGGTGTTCTTTCATCTTTAAGTGACCAGATACACTGGTATTCGGGATGATATTTATCAATGTACTCATAAAGATGCTGAGGGTTGCAACTGTATTTTGAACCCCACATAGATTCAAAAACAATTTGTTTCGGATTGATTTTCTCTTCTCTGTATTTGGGGTAGTTTTCAAAGGTGAGTGCTTTTCTCTTGGGCGCGGTATTTTCTGCTTCGCGCCACTGCTGACGGGCGAGAATTTTTACCGTGCCTTTTATAAATCTGTAAAATTCAATTCTGAGAGTATCAAATTCAATTTTTATATTGAAGTGTTTTTCTCTGTTAATTAAATCACGGACGATAGTTTTGTCTTTAAGTTCATATTCAATATAAACATCACGATAACCCTGATAAAGGTCTTTTGTAATGTTTTTATTTCCGAAATTGATGAGGAAAATGCAATTTGTTTTTCCTTTTGAATGAATGCATATTGATTTTGCCAGAACAATTTTCTTTTCGGCAATTTCATCATCAATGCAGAGATATGCTTTTTTTGCATCTGCAATGATATCTTCACGTCCGGCAGTAAATGTGTGAAGAGCAATTCTTTTTCCCTTGTTTACAACTTTATTTAAAACTGTTATAGTCGGGCAGAACTGGAAGTTTACACAGTAAGTTCTGTTGGAACGAATGGTAAGGGCTTTTGTTTTTAAGTCCTGAATATTGATTTTTTTATTTCGCCTTACCAGTTCGCTTGTTTTGCCGTCTGCTGTTTCAATAAACATATTGTAGTTTTTATATTCCTCAAAACTGTTTATATCAGCAGTAAATTCGGTATGGTTGCTTGTGGCAAATTCAATTTTTTTGCCGTCTTCATTTTCTGCCCAGATTTTATTTGCCTTTTTTTCAAGAGCGCAGGTTAGCAGAGCGTTGCTGCAGGCTATGTTTTTTGCAAAATTCTGCTCATTTTTTATAACAATCTGAATTTCGTCAATATGAGAATATGCAGGTGAAATTCTGTAATTGCCAACAAGAATTGTGTTATTTCTTGATTTTCTTCTTATGTTAACTGTTGCACTGCGCAGAAAAAGTTTTGATTTGTTAAGCCTGTTTTCATACGCAACAAGAATTCTGTTTGTGCCTTCATTTTCTTTTGTAAATTTGAGCGCAGCGGCATCAACAGTGATTTTAAATCCTGTTCCGTCATAATTATATGATTGGCCGAGGCCGGTTTCGCTGTCGAAAATATAGCCTCTGTCCTCTGTTAAATTTTTCTTTTCAAGATAGTCAACATGAAGGGGGAGTTTATTTCCGGATGCATCGTTATAAAGATAGGCGTGTATACTTTGCTGACTGTAGTTTTCGATATTAAATCTTCTTTTGTAGATAAAAGAAAAAATTTCAACAGAATCTTTTTTTATAATTACATCATCAATGGCGGTAACTGTTTCGTTATTCTTTAATTCTTCGGTAACATTTCTGTCTTTTACCGTGAACAAATCTTCAGGGACGGATACAATAAATTCACCGTTTTCTTCTTTAATAGGAGCATTGAAATAATTGCTCTTCTGATATTCAATCGTTTTAATCAGAGAATCAATATCAAAATCGAGGGCATATGCATATTTCTGTCTGTTAATAAGGGTGGTTTTTTCAAAAACAGAACTGTCTATAGATGCGTCAACATATTCCTTGATTATTTCAAGCATTTTTCTGCCTGTTTCGGCATCCACACCGGCACATATATTGATGAAAATCATAAGGTCGATTTCAATATATTTAAGTTGCTTTGCAAAATGCAGATCTTTATCCTTAATATTTTCGTCAAAAAATTTATCTGTCATTTTCATTACAGATATTCTGTCGATAAGGTTGTCCATACTCGAAGTGTTCTGCGTTATGGATTTTGATGCACCGTCACGGACTCTCCACAGATATCCGATACTGTCTACAACAGAAACATTGTTTGCCTTGCAGTGCATGGGGATCGTTACGGGAATGTCCTCATAAAGAATGTGTTCAGGAAACTGAAAGTTGTTTTCAAGATAAAATGATTTTAAAATGAGTTTATTCCACGATGTTGTATCATATATTAAATTGGAATTTTTTGTAATATGAGTATTTGTTTCAATATCAGTAAAGATTTTTTTATGAAGGTTTGATGCCCATGATTTGCGTGAGTTGAATCTGGCAACATTGCATATTGTTAAATCGCTGCTGTTTTTTTCGGCCAGATTAAACATCTTTTCATATGCATCCGAAACAACGATATCGTCTGAGTCAAGAAAAATAATATATTTGCCTGTTGCGAATGGAACAGCATAATTTCTTGCGTGGCCGAGCCCGTTGTTTTCAATTAAATGATATTGAAAATTATCGTATTTTTCAGCGTATGATTTGGCGATTTCACCGCTGCTGTCTGTTGAACCGTCGTCAATCATTATGACTTCAAGATTGTCTTTTGTCTGATTAAGCACAGAATCAAGGCATTCTTCAAGATATTCCTCAACATTGTAAATCGGAATAATTACGCTTATGTCAGGTCTTTTACTGCTCATATTTATTCTTATTATTCTCCTTAAATTTTATCTATGATATAGCATGTTTTGTTTGAAATAAATAATATGAATTTATCAAACTTAATCAGTTTTTTGATAAATTCAATAACTATTGAAACAGCAAGTGAAACAGCAAGAAGCACAAGGGCAATCAGCCAGAAGTACTTAAAACTGTAAATAAATTCGTCAAAGAAAGTATATCTCAGAAATGTATGAATGAGGAAAATATTCATTGAATGCTTTCCGAGAAAAGAAAGAATATCCTTTATTACAGGTATTCTTGTAATATATTTTCTGCAAAAACAGATAATAATAAGCGGTGAAAATGCATAGTGATATTCCCACACCTTTTCTCTCGGAAGCCTCAGCCACACATAAATGCTTGAAATGATTAAAACAATATATATTGCAAACTGAATGAGTTCGCTTACAACCTTATTTTTTGTTATTTTTATGCTGTTTATTATTGCAAAAAGATCATACTGCGCAAAAATCATTCCCATAATAACCGCAAGGATAAAGGGGTATGCGGTCATTCCTCCGGGATAGCCTGTATCAAGAAGCCTCGGCAAGGCAATCAGAGAAACAATAAGGGTGATGTATCCCAGTTTCTCGCTCCATTTCAGTGCAATGGGAATGAGTATGATAAATACCAGCGCAGCACTCATATACCACCATGTGCCCAGCATTGTAGGCGTTGTAAGAAGGCTTGCCAGCCCTAGAAAGTCGATAACCGCATAGGCAAAACCGCGTATCATACCATCTTTGCAATAAATGCTTTGTGGATATTTGTCATATATCTGGGTTATTACAAAAGATAAAATATAAATAAACCAGAAACCGCTGAAGGTTTTTATATATCTTGATGTTACCCATTTTTCACAGGATTTTAAATCTTTGCATTTGTCTTTTGCGGAAAGGTATAATCCGTAACCTGTGATAAAAGCAAAAATGGGAACGCATATTTTAAAGTATTCGCAGATATTTGTAATAAAGTTTTCGCTGAAAGGTGAATAAATAATATCGTATTTTTCAAGTATACTGCCAAGACTTGCTCTGAAACTATGGTTGAAAATCAGAATTATAATAGCAATGCCCTTAAGACAGAGAGAGTCGGTTTTTGACAGCGAAGGGTTATTTTTCCTTTTTTTCTCCATAATTTCTCCTCTAAAAACAATTATCTATTCTTATATTATAGCATATCATAATATATTATTCAATATTGCAATGATAATAAAGAGAAAACCCTCTGCCGGATAATGACAGAGGGAATAAATTATTTGTAATCATCTATTGTTTTTTGAATTGTTTTGTCACCGATGATGATTTCGGGATACCACTGTGATGAATATTTATAAGGATTTTCCATGCCTTTTTCGTCATAAATTGCCTGCTGATAGTGAATATCTTTTTTGTCCTTGGCAGTTCGTTTTGTGTCGGTATGTTCTCTGGCAACACCCACAACAACAAAGCGGTAATTGTCTCTGTAATTTGTGGGGCAGGAGAGCGTGATAAATGTGTCACCCCTTGTTAAATCAACACCTGTATCGAAAATGAAGCGGCTTTCAAGTTTTGATATGAATTCATTTGTGCTGTCTGCCGTCATTTTTTCGGTAACATTATAGGGAAAGATATATCCGTTGTCATCTTCGGGCTTTGTGTTGGTATAAAAGGCACCAACAATCATAAAATCATGTTTGCTGAAATAGTCGGTATAGGTTACATATCCTGAAGATTTGTTGAATGCATCGGCGTTTTTGTAGAATTCCTCAAGATTGCTGTTTTCAAAATAAATAACATGGTTTGCAAAAATGCTGCCGTTTGTGCAGGATTCCGCTTTCGGAAAACCGTCAGCATCTTTATTCATTACAACACCTTCAAAACCAAGATCGGGTATTTCAATATAACCTGCCGACTGTGGATTTTCACCGAAAGTGTCACAGTATTCCTCAAGCATTCCTTCAGAGAAATCTGCATCCGGATATTTCTTTTCATATGGTCTGAGATATGCGGTTTTTGAGTACTGTGATATTGCCCTGATACCGAATACTGCACCCACAATAAAAACAATGACAATGACAATAATAAGGGTTGTTTTGTTGAAAATTGCTTTTTTAACCTTTTTTAAAAATGAAATAGCCTTATTTCTCAGTTTTGTTTGTTTTTCTTTTCTTTGTGCTTTTATGAGTGCAATTTCTTCTTCTGTTTTCGCAGGTTTCTTTTCTTTTTTCAGTTTTGATTTTTTCGGTGTTTCTTCTTCTGCAGAATCCTCTTTGGCAAAGTCGATTTTTTCCTGCCTGCGCACAGGGGGTTCAAGCGGCTTTGGCTCATCGCTTTCTGTATGGTCTCTTTGCTTTCTGTATTCGGCTAAGAGTTCGCCTATTTCATCTCGTTCTTCATTCATCGTATGATTACCTTTTTCATATTGTTTATGGCTTCATCCATGAGTTCGTCAAGGTTTTCAATTTTGCTCTCCGCCTTGATTACATCGTCAATCTGCGGCCTTGTTTTCGGATGTTTCGGAGTGAAAACGGTGCAGCAGTCTTCGTATGGCTGAATTGAAGTTTCAAAAGTGTCTATTTTTCTTGAAATTGCTATGATTTCTTCTTTATCCATTCCTATGCAGGGGCGAAAAACAGGCATATTTACTGCACAGTCTGTGCAGGCAAGGGCATACATCGTCTGGCTTGCTACCTGACCAACACTTTCGCCTGTTATAAGAGCAGAACAGTTCTGGCTTTTTGCCACTTTTTCCGAAATCATCATCATAATTCTACGCATAATTATGGTGAAATATTCCTCGGGGCATAAATCTCGTATTGCCTCCTGTATTTTTGTAAACGGAACAACAAAAGTTGTGATTACGCCTGAATATTTTGCAACTTTTTTCAGCAGTTCCATAACTTTCATTTCTGCAAGTTCAGATGTGTACGGGGGAGATGCAAAGTGAATGGAGCAGAGTTCAATACCTCTTTTTGCCATCATATATGCAGCAACAGGGGAGTCAATTCCTCCGCTGATGAGTATGCCTGCCCTTCCGCTGGTGCCTGTGGGCATACCGCCTGCACCCTTGATATTGTTTCCTCTTACAAACGCGTATTTTTCGCGCACTTCAACGGTTACGATAATATCTGGATTATGAACATTAACTTTTAAATTGCTGAATTTTGAAAGGAGGTAACCGCCGAGTTCTCTGCTGATTTCAGGCGATTTCATAGGAAACTTTTTATCTGAACGCTTTGCCTCAACCTTAAAGGTTTTAACATCTTCAAGTTGCTCGCAAAGATACTCTGCGGCAACAGTTTTGATATCATCAAAATCTTTTTCGCATACACATGCACGTGAAAGTGCAGCAATGCCGAAAACTTTTTTCAGCATATCAACAGCATCATCAAGGTCAATATCATCATCAAGCGGGTCAACCATAATTGTTGACTGACTTTTTGTGAATTCAAAACTGCCTAAATCAGATAGTCTCTTTTTCATATTTTTGATAAGAATATCTTCAAAAGTGTTTCTGTTTAAACCTTTAAGGGCGAGTTCGCCGTTTTTTATAAGTATAATTTCTTTCATATGATAGTTAACTCCGTGGGTGTTTTTTTATTAAATCTTTGAGGGCATCTGCAAGAAGGTCAATATCTTCTTTTGTGTTGTTTCGGCAAAAACTGATTCGTATGCTTTTGTCAAGAATTTCATTGTCAAGATTCATTGCGGTCAGAACATGGCTTTTTTTACCTTTTGCACAGGCAGAGCCGTTGCTGACAAATATACCATAGTTTGCAGAAAGTTCCTGCAGAATAGTCTGGCTTCTCATAAAAGTGGGAACATAGACGTTGATAATATAGTCTGATGCGTTTTCGCCGCTGTTAAATGTCAGCCCCTTAATCTCGGAAAGTCTGCTTTTTGCATATGCGTTAAGTTCTTTTATTTTTTGTTTTTGTACCGAGGATAAATCAATATTTTTTACTGCTGCGGCAAAACCTGCAATAAGCGGTGCGTTTTCCGTACCCGGTCGGATTTTTCTTTCCTGTTCTCCGCCGAAAACTCTTGCAAAATTCTGATTTGTAAGGTTTGCGGATTTGTTTATATATAATGCACCGATGCCTTTGGGTCCGTGAACTTTATGTGCCGAAATACTGATTAAGTCTGCACCGAGTTTTTTTGCGTTAATCGGTATTTTTCCATATGCCTGTACACAGTCAATATGTATAAGTGCAGGTGCGTTTGCTTTTTTTACTGCACGCTGTATCGAACGCACAGGGAGTATCGAGCCAACCTCATTATTTATATACATTATTGAAACAAGAATGGTGCTGCTGTTTACTGCTTCAATTATTTGATTTTCGCTTATATTTCCAAATTTATCAGGTTTAAGATATATTACTTCAAAACCCTGCTTCTCAAGTTCCTGTGCCGACTGAAGAACGCTTTCGTGTTCTATTGCGGTTGTAACAATGCGGTTGCCGAGCCTCTTTTTTGCCTTTGCTGCACCGAAAACGGCAATGTTATTTGCTTCGGTTGCACCTGATGTAAATATAATTTCTTCTTTGTCTGCTCCGAGTGAATCTGCAATAACAGTTCGTGCCGTTACAATCTCTTTCATCGCATGGATTCCAAGATTATGCAGGCTTGAGGGATTGCCCCAGTTTTCACTGAGCATTCTGCAAACTGCATCCGTGCATTCTTTGCAGGGTTTTGTTGTTGCCGAATTGTCAAGATATGCTGTCATTTTTAATCCTCTGTGATTAGTTTTAATTTCAGAATACCGATAATTGTTTTGGCATCTTTGATTTCACCGCTCCTGATTCTGTCTATACATTCCCTGAGCGGCATTTTTATAACATCCAAAAATTCATCCTCATCAAGATGCTGCTCACCGAAGGTGATATTTGTTGCGGCATAAAGATGAATTATTTCGCTGCAGTATCCCGGTGTGGGATAGATTTTTCCGAGCGACTCAAATTTTTCAGCGGTTGCTCCGCATTCCTCACCGAATTCGCGTATTCCGGCTTCGAGCGGATCTTCGCCCTTCTCAAGTTTGCCTGCAGGAATTTCATATATAACTTCTTTATACGGATATCTGAACTGCCTTACCATAAGCACTTCGTTATTATCTGTAAGACCGACTATGGCAACTCCGCCGGGGTGGTCAACAACTTCTCTTTTTGCCTGATTTCCGTCGGAAAGTGTTATATCATCGTGGTGAACGGTTATTATATTTCCGCTGAAAATTCCCTGAACATTATCTGTTCTTTCGTAGAAACCAAGAGCGATTGCCGAAATATCTTCCATTTTATCAACAATATATTTAGCGCCTGCCTCGATATGTTCAAATTTGGTGCCGTATCCCCATAAAACTCCGACAGAGTCTATAACATTTGCTTTTGCACCTTCAATATCATACTTTTTATCGCCGACCATAATTACTTCATTTCCGGGCAGATTAAGTTCTTTAAGGCATCTTGCAATGATACTTGATTTTGATTCGCAGTCTGCCGTGAAAGAAACGCCGCAGATGGTATGAAAATATGATTTTATTGCAAAACGGTCAAGAAGTGTTTCTATATAATCCTGAGGCTTTGAAGATGCAATTCCGATTTTGATATTATCTTTTTTCAGTGTTTGCAGAAGTTCTTTTACTCCTTCGTAAAGTTCACTTTCAAAAACACCTTTATTTGTGTATCTTTCTCTGAATTTTTTTACAAGTTCTTCTGCTTTTGACGGGTCTGCTCCGTAAACCTCCTGAAATGTTACCAGCAGTGGAGGGCCTATAAAACAGGTCAGTTGTTCATAGTCGGGTGCATTGTAGCCAAAGGCATCCAGCGCATATTTTGCACTTTTAAGTATGCCTTCTCCTGTATCGCATATTGTTCCGTCAAAATCAAATATTACGCCGCTGTATCTCATTATCCGTTTACCTTCTTCATAAATTTGTCTGAAAGAACAACAAATCTTTCAACCGTGCCTTTACCGATGATATTGCCATTGTCATCTTCTGAATAAACCGAAAAAGTAAGTTGCCGTTTGTCAACTTTATTAAGTTCTGCATAGGCCGTGATTTTGCTGCCGAGTTTGCTTGGCTTATCGTGGCTGACATTGATTTTTGTGCCGACAGTGGTTTCGTTTTCATCAAGCAGGGGTGCGCAGGCGCTGCAGGTTGCTTCTTCAATCAGTGCAATCATCATTGGCGTTGCAAAGACATCAAGACTACCCGATTTTACGGCTTTTGCCGTGTTGTTTTCATTTACTGCTGTTTTGGCTGTACCCTTAAGGGGTGTGTCAAAAACTTTCATTTTTACTACCTCATTCATATAAGTCATATAAGTCATATAATTATAGCATATTTTTTTTATATATACAATATCTAACAATTATGGTACAATATAATATATTTATTTTAGGAGGCGTGTGTTTGGATAAAAACAGAAAAAGAATTCATATGCTTGATGAAATAAGGGGATTTGCAATAATCTGTATGGTTATTCACCATACGTTTTTAGATATTGGTGATGTTCTCGGACTTTCGTGGGGATATGAGATTTTTGATGCATTATGTATTGTTCAGCCTGTTTTCTGGGCTGCGTTTATCATTATTTCCGGTATGTGTACCCGTCTTTCAAGAAATGCCGTTAAAAGGGGATTTCTTGTTATCGGCTGTGCAGTGCTTGTAACGGTTGTCACTGCAGTTGTTATGCCTTTTGCAGGATTTGACGGAGCGCAGATTTATTTCGGAATTCTTCATTTTATGGGTATCTGTATGGTTGCGGCAGGTCTTCTTCTGCCCGTTATGAAAAAGATTGATTATCGTATCGGTGCCTTGATTTCTGCTGTGCTGTTTCTTTTCTTTTACGGTATTGACAAACATACTCTTTGTTTCGGTCTGATTGATCTGCCCGATAATTTGTACAGCAGTAACATTTTTGCCCCGCTTGGATTTCATAATGACAGTTTTTACAGTGCCGATTATTTCCCGCTTATTCCATGGATATTTATGTTCTTTTTCGGCAGTTTTGTCGGTAAACTTGCGGCAGAGGAAAAACTTCCGCCATCAATGTACAAAAGCTGTATAAAACCGCTTTCTTTTGTAGGGAAAAACAGCCTCTGGATATATCTTGCCCATCAGCCTGTAATTTACGGCGTTCTGTTTCTTGCCGCCATAATAAAAGGCGCTTTTTTGACATAATATTAATAACAAAAAACAGCCGCACCTCATAAAATAAAGAGATGCGGTTGTTTTTCAACTGTTGATAACGGTGGGATTTTTCCCTTTAAAATAGCCGTTGTTGTATCAGTTGTCAGAAAGCAGGGAATGATTTGTTTTCCCTGCGGTATAGAGCAGTGGTTTAATTGTATTTGAGCCACTGCTCATTTGCTTGTTTAACACAGTACAGGCAGTAGCCGAGATTTTTGTTTAAAATTTTTTTTGCCACTGAAATATGGCGGCTTACTGTCGGCTGAGAAAGTTTCAGTTCTTCTGCAATCTGTGTCTGGGTTTTTCCGTGAATATAAAACATTCTGAGACAAAGGCTTTGCTTTGGCGTAAGTTCATTTTTTATAATGAGCGGAAGCACTTTTGAAACCGATTTGCTGAGAATGCGCTGTTCATCAAAACCATCAATTTCTTCCGTCTCAATATTTGAATTCTGCATATAAGCATCAACAAAATCTATCACTATAAATCCTCCTTTTCATTGTAACAGGAAAGCAAAGATGAAATTCTTTTGCATTCACAAGCCATATCATAATAAATTTTTATTCTTTTTCTGAGTATCGTTAAATCTTTTCCGCTGTAGACATAAAGGAGCGGTTTTAAGCCGTCCATTTTTGCACAGAGAGATATGTATTGCCCCTCATATTCACGGGCCAGTTCTTCAACAGTCATTTTGCTGCCCTTCTTTCTTTTTTATAAATTCACAAGCGCAAAGAACGTTTGTGCTATACATCCATAATAAACAAACGATTGTTCGGTGTCAATACTGCTTGTCAGCGGTGTACAGAAAAACTCTCTTCTGATATATTTTTGAAAAATTATTGTCACTTTTTCATTTTATCTCTTAAAGAAAAATGCAAATTTGCAGATATAATTTGCTATTTCTGATTGTTGTTTAATGGTAAAAATAAATAAAATGTTTCATCAATACACTTGACAACTTATGCAATTTATACTATAATATAAATGGATTTGAGATGGGCCGCACCATCTCACACTCTGGTCCTCCATAGTTTGTAATAACAGAGAGAGGGAAAGGTCGGAATCAAATTCCGACCTTTTCTTTTTATCAATGTTGATAATGCAGTTTAAAAATGATATTATATGTATTGAAATTTAATCAGTGGGGTATTCTATGAGTCGTGTACTAAATAAAATTATAAATTTTGTTACGCAAAAAGTTACCGGAAGCGGACTTGAACAGGAGTTGGTCGGCAAAACAGAAGGCGGAAAAATTGCGAATGAAAAAATTGTGCCTTTGGCAAGGCTTGCCGCAGCAGAAGGTATTGTTATGCTTAAGAATGATAACAATACTTTACCTTTGAAAAAAGACGATAATGTTGCTGTTTTCGGCAGGTGTGCAGTAAATTATTTCGGTGTCGGCTATGGCAGCGGCGGTGATATTGTACGTCCTTATATCAGAAATGTTTTTGAAGGTCTGACTGAGGCAGGCGTGAGTTATAATAATGATTTATATAATACATATATGAAATGGATTAATGACCCGAAAAATGAAGTGTTCGACGGCTTCTGGGGTCACTGGCCGATGAATTATCCTGAAATGCCGCTGAGTGATGATGTTGTAAGAAAGGCAGCCGCTGAAAAAAGCGTTGCACTTGTTGTTATCGGCAGGGCAGCAGGCGAAGACAGAGAAAATACGCTCACAAAAGGAAGTTATTATCTAACCGATTGCGAGCGGGATATGCTCAGCAAAGTTACAAAGGCATTTGACCGTGTTGCGGTTATTCTGGACTGCGGCAATGTCATTGATATGTCGTGGATAAAAGAGTATGGTGATAAAATCGGCGCAATTCTTTATGCGTGGCAGGGTGGTATGGAAAGCGGAACAGCACTCGCCGATATACTTACGGGTAAAGTCAGCCCCAGCGGAAAACTGACGGATACGATTGCGCTATCTTATGATAAATATCCCGGTTTTGATCATTTCGGTAAATCAAAGTTCAATAATTATGTCGAAGATATCTATGTGGGTTACAGATATTTTGAAACCTTTGCCGAAAAGGACGTGCTTTATCCGTTTGGTTACGGTTTGAGTTATACAACTTTTGATTATCACTCTGACGTTAACATGGAAGGCATTTTTGTAACTGTAAATGTTGCTGTGAAAAATACGGGGAACATCAATGGTAAAGAAGTGATTCAGGTTTATCTTTCTTTGCCTCAGGGAACTCTCGGCAATCCGTCAAAAGTTCTTGCAGGGTTTAATAAAACAAAAGAACTTGCACCGAATGAGGAACAGGTTCTGACTGTAAGTTTTGATATTGCTGATTTTGCGCCATATGATGACAGCGGAAAAAGCGGATTTAAATCTGCCTATGTGCTTGAAAAGGGCAGATATGGTATTTTTATAGGAACAAGTGTAAGAGATTGTGCCGAAACGGCAGTGTTTATTCAAAATGAAACCGCTGTTGTAAAACAACTCAGCGAACATTCGGCGGTTAAAGGAAAATACGCTTTTAACAGGTTTGTAAACAAAAACGGCAGCCTTGCATATGAAAAAACACCTTCATCTGCAAATGATCTCAGAAAAGAAATTCTTGATAATTTGCCTCAGGAAATTACATACACGGGGGATAAGGGAATAAAACTCAGTGATGTAAAAAATAAAAAAAATACGATGAATGAATTTGTTGCGCAGTTGTCACCGCAGGAACTTGATGATATTTCTCACGGCGAGGGCGAGATGAATTCCTCGCTCGGTATTATAGGTAATGCAGGGGCATTCGGCGGTATAACAAAGTCACTCAGAGATAAGGGTATTCCGCCTGTAATTACATGTGACGGACCTTCGGGAATACGTATAAAAAAGACCTGTGCACTGCTTCCGTGCGGAACAGCACTTGCTTCAACATTTAATACCGGGCTTGTTGAAAACCTTTATGCCGAGTTAGGTGAAGAAATGGTTTATCACGGTGTAAATGTTCTCCTTGCACCGGGAATGAATATTCACAGAAATCCGCTTTGCGGAAGAAATTTTGAATATTTCAGTGAAGATCCTTATTTATCAGGTGAGATTGCAGCAGCAGTTGTAAATGGAATTCAGAGCAAGGGTGTATCTGCCTGCCCGAAACATTTTGCCTGCAACAATCAGGAAAAAAGTCGAAACTTTAATGATTCAAGGGTCAGCGAGAGGGCACTCAGAGAAATTTATCTTAAGGGTTTTGAGCATATGATAATAAAAAGCCACCCGCATACAATAATGACAAGTTATAATAAGGTCAACGGCGTTCATAGCCATTACAATTATGAACTTGTTACAGCAATTCTGAGAGGCGAGTGGAAGTATGATGGATTGATTATTACCGATTGGTGGATGTCTAAAGACAAATCTCCTGAATTTCCAAAACTGAAAAATGATGCATACAGGGTTCGCGCTCAGGTCGATGTTCTTATGCCCGGCGGAAACGGATACCGTCCCTCTGCAAAGGTGGGAAGAACACTGCTTGATACTTATCAGAAACCTGACGGCATAACGCTTGGTGAAATGCAGAGAACAGCAATCAACGTTCTTAATCACGCAATAAAGCATCTGTAAGTATTGATTTTTTGTAAAGAAACAATAATGCTGTATCAGATTTAGGTACAGGTGTCTGTATCGTACCGGTCAGTCTATAAAAATAAAAAGGCAGTTCATTATGAACTGCCTTTTGTTTTGAAGTTTGAACTTATTTCTCTTCGTATTTGTCAACGTTGCCCCAAGAATACATCTTGCGGATTTCTTTGCCGACTTCTTCAAGTTGGTGAGATGCTTCAAGTTCTCTCTTAGCCTTGAAGTGAGCCCAGCCGTTGTTGCTTTCTGTGATGAATTTAGAAGCAAATGTACCGTCCTGAATTTCTTCAAGAACTTTTTTCATTTCTTTCTTTGTTTCATCTGTTATGAGACGCTTGCCGGTTTCGTAGTCACCGAATTCGGCTGTGTTTGAAATGGAATATCTCATCTGTGAGAAACCGCCGTTGTAGATAAGGTCAACGATAAGTTTCATTTCGTGGATACATTCAAAGTAAGCGTTTCTTGGGTCATAACCAGCCTCAACAAGTGTTTCAAAGCCAGCCTTCATAAGAGCGGTAACACCGCCGCAGAGAACTGCCTGCTCACCGAAAAGGTCTGTTTCTGTTTCGCATTTGAAAGTGGTTTCAAGGATTGCAGCACGAGCGCCGCCAATGCCTGCACCGTAAGCAAGTGCTGTGTCAAGGCAGTGACCGGTTGCATCCTGATATACAGCAACAAGACAAGGAACACCTTTGCCTTCTTTATATTCTGAACGAACTGTGTGGCCCGGTCCTTTTGGTGCAATCATAAATACGTCAACATCAGCAGGAGGAACAATCTGCTTGAAGTGAATGTTGAAACCGTGAGCAAAAGCAAGTGCTTTGCCTTCAGAAAGGTTTGGTTTAATATCATTATTGTAGATTGCTGCCTGTCTTTCGTCGGGAGTAAGAATCATGATAACATCAGCGGCTTTTGTTGCTTCTGCTGTTGTCATAACTTTGAGACCAAGGCTTTCTACCTTGCTCCATGATTTTGAGCCTTCATAAAGACCAACGATTACATCAACGCCGCTTTCGTGAAGGTTGAGTGCGTGAGCGTGTCCCTGAGAACCGAAACCGATGATAGCAACGGTTTTGCCTGAGAGAACATCAAGATTACAGTCTGATTCATAAAAAATCTTTGCGTCTGCCATTTTGTTTTCCTCCGTTAATTTAAATTCAAATGAGTTGTATGACTACCCATTCGTTTTTTTACAATTCACATTATAACCAGTATGATGTCTAATGTCAATATGTATTTGAACATTTTTTATAAATGTTCCATTGCGTGAATAATATGAAGCCTCATTGCCGTTCTTGCACCTTCGGGATTTCTTTTCTTTATGAATTCCATAATAAGACGGTCATCCATCATATTGTTTTCGCTGACGTCCTGATTTTTTGTTAAAACCATAACGCCTTTTTTTATTGCATTAAAGATAATCGGCATAAATTGTTTTACAAAAGAATTATGCGTTGCATTTGCAATGCTTTCGTGAAATTTCTGCTCTTCAAAAGTTCTGTCTTCGCCGCTTAAAATCTTTTTTTCTATTTCGTTTCCATAGTGGCATATTGTTTCAATTTCTTCGTCGGTAGCCCGTTCTGCCGCGAAATATGCACAGTCGGGTTCAAACATCAGGCGCATTTCAAATAAATCTTCAAGTCCTGAGGCTATATCGCTGAAATTGTCATAACTGATAATTGTGTTTGATGTTACGAAAGTGCCTTTTCCGCGTTTTATCTCGAGCATACCGTTGGTAGTGAGTATTTTAATTGCCTCTCTGAGCGTTGAACGGCTCACGCCGAGTTCGTTTGCAAAGTCGTTTTCATTCGGAAGTTTGTCACCTGCAG
This sequence comes from uncultured Clostridia bacterium, assembly GCA_946555465.1. Taxonomy (GTDB): domain Bacteria; phylum Bacillota; class Clostridia; order Oscillospirales; family Acutalibacteraceae; genus Eubacterium_R. Next base: position 30,356 of record CAMNST010000012.1, on the reverse strand, counting down.
AGAAGCGGTTTTCATCTTCTATCATTTTTATAATTTTCTGTGCTGTGCTGTCTGCCAGCATTTCTGATTTACCCATATTCCACACCTCTTTTACATAATAGCATAAGGTTGAACAAAATGTCAATACGTTGTCAGACATCTTACAACTTTCTGCATTGTGCTGCAGCAAGAGTTTTGTATAGATTTTCCAATTTGTTTTATAGCACTTGTAAAATGTGTTATAATGTTTTATTATATTTATAATTATATTTATTATGAGGTTATGAAATAAAATTATGGATAGAATAAAAAAACTGAAATATTATATTAAATCGCTTTGTATTTATGATTTTAAGTCTGATGCAGTCATTTCGGCGATGTATGATTTAATCTGCAGTGCAGGCAGCGAAGATGCACTTGAAAAACAGAGTACTTTTTTCAAATTGGTTTCAGAAAAGCATTCTCTGAAAGAATATATAACAAAATGCATTTTTACTGCCGATAATGTTTTTACCAAATCTGCAAGTGCAGGAAAGATGCCTTGCGAAACCATTGTAAATGCGGTTAAAGAAGATTTGATAAAACTTGAGCAGATAGCATCTTTTACAGCAGACGATATTATTGATGCTGCCGAAGATGAAGAAATTGCAGAAATTCTTAAAACCATACCTAAGTGGGAAACAGGTGACAGTGTTGCGCCGTTAATTTCGCCTTGGAGCGACTGTATTGATAAACTTTTTGAATTCCATCAGTCAAATGGTTATGGAATGTATGCCGAATATATTGCTTTTACGTGGAGAGAGGGGAAAATTGTTCCTATAACTTCACTCAATTCAATAAGATTAAGCAATCTTAAGAATTATGAAATACAGCGTAAAAGAGTTATTGATAACACGGAAAGTTTTCTTATGGGTCATCCGGCAAACAATGTGCTGCTTTACGGAGACAGGGGAACGGGCAAAAGTTCAACTGTGCATGCACTTTTAAATGAGTATCACGATAAGGGACTTCGTATGATTGAAATCCCGAAAAGTGCGGTTTCCCAACTGGGACTCATCAGAGAGTGCATTGCCGATTCACCAATGAAATTCATTATATTTATAGATGACCTTAGTTTTGATTCGCACGATACTTCATTCGGAGAACTGAAGGCAGCGCTCGAAGGATCACTTTCAGGCAGACAGCCGAATACGCTTATATATGCTACCTCGAACAGGCGCCATTTGATTAAAGAGAATTTTTCCGACAGGGAAAACGATGTCAACAGGGGAGATACGATGCAGGAGCAGTTGAGTCTTTCAGACCGGTTCGGGCTTTCGATAACATTCCTTAATCCCGATAAGCAGGATTATCTTGATATAGTTAAGAAAATAACTGCTGACAGAGGAATTGAAGGCATTGACGAAGAAAAACTTTGTTCTCTTGCAGACAGATGGGCAACACGGCGCGGAGGGCGCTCTCCCAGATGTGCAAAGCAGTTTGTTGACTATGCTGAAAGTTGCGTCAGAAAAGGTGTGGATATTGATTTTAAATAATCTTTACTGTGTTTTTGTAAAATTACCGTAATTTTCAATTTATAAAAAATTAAAAATTTTTATAGATTGTTCACTAAAATAACAAAAAAACAACAATTTGCCGTGATAAAATCCATTTTGTTGAATATTTTAAACGGCGCAAAAGGAGAAATATAAAAATGAGTACAAAAATTCTTGTAGTAGATGACGACCAGAATATCTGTGAACTGCTTAAACTTTATCTTGAAAATGACGGCTACACCGTGTTTGTTGCAAATGACGGACAGGCTGCTGTTGACACGTTTCAGAATAAAGCCCCTGAACTTGTTCTTCTTGACATAATGCTTCCTAAAATGGACGGATGGCAGGTTTGCCGCGAAATAAGAAAAACATCAAGTGCACCGATTATTATGCTTACCGCAAAGGGTGAAACTTTTGATAAAGTTCTTGGCCTTGAACTCGGTGCGGATGATTATGTAACCAAACCTTTTGATGCAAAAGAGGTTATGGCACGCGTTAAGGCGGTTTTAAGAAGAACAAACGGAGCAAATGAAACCAACGAAAACACAAAAAAAGTTGTTGTTTATGATAATCTGGAGATAAATATTGTTAACTATGAACTTAAGGTAAATGGACAGGCTGTTGACACCCCTCCCAAAGAACTTGAACTTATTTATCATTTTGCTTCAAATCCGAACAGGGTTTATACGCGTGATCAACTTCTTGATGAAGTTTGGGGGTTTGATTATTACGGCGATTCCAGAACGGTTGACGTTCATGTAAAAAGGCTTCGTGAAAAACTTGAAGGTGTATCTGACAGATGGTCGCTTAAAACGGTCTGGGGTGTTGGCTATAAATTTGAAACAAAGGATTAATAGGGATAATGTCTGTTAAAAATACGATTATAAGGCAGTATCTTAAAAATAATATTTTTGCTAAATATTTCTTTCTCTTTGCAGGAATTTTTCTTGTTGTTCTGACAGTGCTTGGTTCAACGCTCACCATTCTTGTCGGTGTATATACGCAGAATGAAAACACGAAACTTTTAAAGGAAAATACTCAGTCAATAGCAAATACCATAAGAGCAACGCTGATTGTTCAGGATATGAACAGCAATTATTCAGTTGAAAAAGAAATGATATGCAACACAATGAATGTTGTTTCCGCTTCTATTGATGCCGATTTGTTTGTATGTGATGTAGAGGGTAATGTCATTCTGTGTAAGGAAAAAGCAGAATCCATGCCTTTTTTGGGACAACTCCCCGAGTGTGAATTTCACGGAGATTACATAATCGGGGATAATCTCATTAAAAGCATTTACGAGGGCGGCTATGCAGGCAAGGGCGTTGTCAACGGACAGCGGTCATATATCGTCGGCTGCCCTATTTACAGCGAAAATGAAATAATCGGTTTTGCGCTTGCCACAACAGAAACACAGGGAGATTCGCTTGTTTATGTTGTTATGAGGCTGTTTTTGCTCAGTGCTCTTGTTTGTCTGGCTCTTGCATTTGTCTGTATATGGCATCTTACAAAGAATTTTGTAAAACCGCTTAAACAAATGAGCGTTGCTGCCAAAAAATTTGCAATAGGTGATTTTTCATACCGCGTAAAAATATCGGGCGAAGATGAACTTGCCGAACTCGGAAGAGCGTTCAACGATATGGCAGATGCTCTTGATACGCTTGAATCGTCAAGACGCAGTTTTGTATCAAACGTATCTCATGAACTGCGCACACCGATGACGTCCATAGGCGGATTTATTGACGGAATACTTGACGGAACAATTCCGCGTGATAAGCAGGATTATTATCTTGGTATTGTCAGCGGCGAAATTCGCCGACTTTCTCGCCTTGTTGTTGCTATGCTTAATATGAGCAAAATTGAATCGGGCAGTTTTGAAATGAAACCAACAAACTATGACATTTCTGACCAGATAATTCATATTTTGCTTACTTTTGAACAGAAAATTGAAGAGAAGAATATTGAAATACTCGGTCTTGAAGAACTTAAAGCAACGTATATAGTTGCAGATACCGATATGATTTATCAGGTTATTTACAATATTTTTGATAACGCTGTAAAATTCACCAACGAAGGCGGTTATATCAATGTTTCAATGTCTGAACGTGAAAAAGATATTGAAGTGCATATTAAAAACAGCGGTATCGGTATAAAAAATGAAGAACTTTCAAAAGTGTTTGAAAGGTTTTATAAAGTTGATAAGTCAAGAAGCCTTGATGCGAAAGGTGCAGGGCTGGGACTTTATATAGTAAAGATGATGGTTGAAATGCACGGCGGAAGTATATGGGCGCTCAGTGAAGATGAAAATTCTGCTGAGTTTGTTTTCAGACTTCCTAAAACCTACAATCCCATCTATAAAAAGGAGATTAAGTAATGGACGAAGAATTTGAAAAAAAGTATGGCGGTTCTGAAACAGATAATGCGGATGTTAACGGTACAAAAAATAATGATTACGTTTTTAATGAACCACACAGTGCACAGGGCAGTCAGCCGTATAATGAAAGTGCAAAACAGGAGGGAACAACTTATTATACGCCTCCGGTAAGAGAGGAGTCTGCACAGCCGAATACAACGTATCATTATTCATACGTTAATGAAAACCGGAACAGGTATAATTCAGGCAGACAGGAAAACAGTGCGTATAACGGATATTCACCCTATTCACAGCCTGCAGGAAATGCATCTTCCCCGGACTATGAAAATCCGAAACCGCCGAAAAAGAAGAACAATACTGTTAAAATCGTTACGGCAGTTCTTGTTGTTTGTGTTGTTATTGCGATTGCGGGTCTTGTTGCTTCTGTGGCGGGAATTGCGGGCAAAAATGATACGGATAATGATAAAAACGGCGCTGCACAGTCGCAGTCATCCGATGATGTTAAAACGCAGGACAGTGCTGCGGTTCCTACAAAAGACGGAAACGGTGTTTTAACCGTTGCCGGTGTTGCGGAAGAATGCAAAGATTCCTGTGTAGGCATAACGGTTTATACAACGAAAACAAATGCCTATGATTATTTTTATAATTACGGAAATAATCAGTCAAACGGCGGTCCTTCAAAATCCGGTGAAGGTTCCGGTATTCTTATGAAAGAAGACAACGGAAAAACTTATGTTCTTACCTGTGCCCATGTTATAAGCGATGGTGACGAATTTACGGTTACTCTCAATGACGGAACAGAGTGTGAGGCGCAGATGGTTGCATATGATGCTCAGACTGATATCGGTGTTATTTCCATTAATAAAACAGGACTTAAAATTGCGGAGTTTGCCGACAGCGAGAATGTGGTTGTTGGTGAGCAGGTGGTTGCCATAGGCTGCCCGGGCGGTCTTGAATTCTTAAACTCGGTTACAAGCGGTTATATATCTGCCCTTGCAAGACCTGTTTCTTCAAGTATCGGATATGATACCGATTGTATTCAGACAGATACTGCCATTAATCCCGGCAACAGCGGCGGTGCGCTGTTTAATATGCAGGGTCAGGTAATCGGTGTTAACTCTTCAAAAATTGCTTCAACAGAATATGAGGGAATGGGATTTGCCGTTCCGTCTGTAACCGCACTTGAAACAGCGAACAGTCTTATCAAAGCAGGTTATGTTGAAGGCAGAGCAAAACTGGGCATAACTTATAATGTTATAACAAGTTTCAATAATTCACAGGCAGTTATTCAGGCTCTTGCGCAAAAAGGTTTTGAAGGTGCAGAGGGTACAATGGTTATCAACGATGTAAGTGATGATTCTGATCTTAAGAATAAAGACGTTCAGCAGTATGATATGATTGTTGCTGTAAACGGAAAAACGCTTACTTCCACTGATGTGATGACTTCTCTTCTTGCTGACTCAAAACCGGGTGATAAAATAACGCTCACCATTGCAAGAATTGATAATAATCAGATTTCTACGAGAGAAGTTGAATGCACGCTTATCGAATCAAAAGGATAAAATAAAGAAAGATAAAAACCGCTTACAGTAATTCTGTAAGCGGTTTTATAATGCTTATATATTATTTATTTTTTACATTATATAATATGTCGGGATAGTCTGTCATAATGCAGTCTGCTCCGAGACTGATAAGATATTCCATATCTTTTTCATCGTTTACTGTCCAGTATTGAACGGCTATATCGTGTTTATGAGCATAGTTTATAACAGTTGCGGTTGCAATGTTCAGACCAAGATTTTTGAATGGGAAACAGTAAGGAATCTGTAAAACCGTGCATGGCGGTTCGTATGTATCACTGTTTGTTATAGCGGCTATCCAGAAATCAAGAACTTCTTTTATGCAGGTGCTTCTTGTCATATCAGGGTATGTTTCGTCGACGTAATCACTTACTTCCTGATGGAAAGTTCCAAAAATAACTCTGTCGATAAGATTTTTTTCAACAAGAATTTTATGAAGAATGTCAACGCCTTTTCTGCCTAAATCGTCGCTGTTTTTAATTTCGATTATAAATTTGTAAGTGCCTGCTGAATTGAGATAGTCAAGAACATCTTCAACACGAAGTATTTTTAAATCGTCCGTTACCTCATCGCCTTTTAAACCGGCATAAGGTGTTTCGCCGCTGTCGGTTTCAAACTTTGCACCCATATTAAGGGTTCGCAGTTCTTCGTAAGTCTTATTTTCGGGGCGAACTTCTTTTTCTCCGAAAACTTCCTCGCTGTCGGAGGTTCTGTCAAGTGTATCGTCGTGAAGAAGAACAAGAACATCATCTTTTGTGATGTGCAAATCAAATTCAAAAACATCTATTGAAAAATCGGGGTTTTCGGCACAGTTTTTGAAAGCCATCATTGTTTCTTCGGGTGCAATTCCGCCGCCGCTTCTGTGACCTGAAATATCTGTTTCATCAAGAATGTAAGCGTTGGTGGTTTCGTATTTGATTATTTTTGCCGGGTCTGATCTGTAGTGGCCGAGACCGTTAAGAACGATGGCGAGAACTGCAATTATGCAAATGATTATCACCAGTGCTTTCAGGCCTTTTTTGTTTTTCTTTTTTTCTTTTGTTTTTGTTGCCATAAATTTATCCCCCTTTATTTAAAGTTTATTTTAATTCTTCTTAAAAGTCAATGAATATGCAAATAAAAGTGAAATAATTTGTTGTTTTGCTATTGACATTTGTAAAATATTGGTTATAATTGAATTAGCACTCGAACGTTGAGAGTGCTAATTTTCAAAAACAAGGTGATAATATGAGAAAAAAACAGTTTAAGGCAGAGTCAAAAAAACTTTTGGATATGATGATAAATTCTATTTATACTCATAAAGAAATTTTTCTCAGAGAACTTATATCCAATGCAAGTGATGCTATTGATAAACTCTATTTCAAATCATTGACAGACAACAGCGTTTCAATGTCAAGAGATGATTTTAAAATTAATATTGAACTTGACAAAGAAAACAGAAAAATTATTATCAGCGATAATGGTATCGGTATGACAGCCGAAGAACTTGAAAGCAATCTCGGCACGATTGCAAAAAGCGGTTCGCTTAATTTTAAAAAGGAAAATGAAAATGACGAAAATGCCCAGGATATCTCGGTAATCGGTCAGTTCGGTGTTGGCTTTTACTCTTCATTTATGGTTGCCGATAAGGTTGAGGTTGTTTCTAAAGCATTTGGTGCTGAAATTGCAAACAAGTGGGTTTCAAGCGGTGCAGACGGATACACTATTGAAGAATGTGAAAAGGATGCAGCAGGTACAGTTATAACCCTTTATGTTAAAGAAGACACTGAAAACGAAAACTATTCAGAATATCTTGAGCAGTACAAAATTGACGAACTTGTTAAAAAATACAGTGATTATATCAGATACCCAATTCAGATGGAGATGAGCCATCAGGTTCCTGACTCTGAAAAAGAGGGTGAGTATATTACCGAAATTTCTACAGAAACATTAAATTCGATGGTTCCTATCTGGAGAAAGTCAAAGAGTGAAATCAAAGAAGAGGATTATAACGAATACTATAAACAGAAGTTTATGGATTATACCGACCCTGTTCTTACAATTCATTCAAAAACGGAAGGACAGGCAACCTTTGATGCCCTGATGTTTATTCCTGAAAATCCGCCGTATGATTTTTATACTAAAGAATATGAAAAGGGTCTTCAGTTATATTCAAACGGTGTGCTTATTATGGACAAGTGTGCCGATCTTCTTCCTGATTATTTCAGTTTTGTAAAAGGTCTTGTTGACAGCGCCGATCTCAGTCTGAATATCAGCCGTGAAATGCTCCAGCATGACCATCAACTCAAAATAATTGCAAAGGCCATTGATAAAAAAATTAAGAGTGAATTAAAGAAAATGCTTACAAAAGACAGAGAAAAGTATGAAAAATTCTTTAATGCATTCGGTCTTCAACTCAAATACGGTGTTTATGCAAATTACGGTATGGAGAAAGATTCTCTTAAAGATTTGCTTCTGTTTAAATCTTCTTCTGCCGATACTTATACAACCCTTTCCGAATATGTCGGCAGAATGGCAGATTCACAGGATACGATTTATTATGCCTGCGGTGACAGTGTTGAAAAAATTGCTCTTCTTCCTCAGACGGATGCTGTTAAGGAAAAAGGCTATGAAGTGCTTTATTTTACAGATGAGGTTGATGAGTTTGCAATTCAGATGCTTATGGAATATGAAGGCAAAAAATTTGCAAATATCTGCAAAGATGATCTTGATTTAAGCACGGATGCCGAAAAAGAGGCAATCAGCAAAAAGAATGAGGAGTCAAAAGACCTTCTTGAAAAAATCAAATCGGCACTCGGCGATCAGGTCAGTGCAGTTAAGTTTTCAAACAAACTTGGCTCTCATCCTGTAAGTCTTTCAACCGAAGGCTATGTTTCTCTCGAGATGGAAAAAGTTCTTTCATCAATGCCCGGCGGAGGAAATGGCGTAAAAGCGCAGATTGTTCTTGAAATCAATTCCAATCATCCTGTTGCGGAAAAACTTGCAAATGCCGATGATGAAACGCTTTCAAAATATTCAAAACTTCTTTTTGCATCGGCAAGACTTATTGCAGGACTTGATATTTCCAATCCGACAGAATTTTCAGATGCAATCGCAGATTTAATGTAGTATTAATTATATGAAATATTCAGAGACGGTTTCGTACCGTCTCTTTTTTACTGTATAAAAAAATTAGTGACAAGAGAAAATAATATGATATAATGAGGATAAACAGAAATTTGGAGAGATTTTTAGATAAGAAAAAATGAGAGAAAAAGAAAAAACAACCTTCAGAAAAATTGAATATCACAAAAAGGAGAGTTTTTATCTCATTATCCGCGGTCTTGAGGTTGGTTTGATTTCAGGACTTGTATGTGTTTTTTACAGATATATGCTTTCTTTTGCCGAAAGCGGTCTTATGAATGTTCTTGCGTTTATCAAGGGAAGCCCGCTGAAAATTGCATTGTGGTTTGTCTTGCTTGCGGTTATAGGCGTTTGTGTTTACTTTATTAACAAATGGGAGCCTATGGTGGCGGGTTCAGGTATTCCGCAGATAAACGGAGAGATAAAAGGCTATTTCAATCCACCATGGTGGAAAGTGATTCTCGGCAAATTTGTCGGCGGAACAGCCTCGGTATTTTCAGGTCTGTCACTCGGCAGGGAGGGTCCGAGCGTTCAACTTGGCGGAATGGCGGCAAAAGGTGTTGCAAAAATAACAAAAGCAGATAAGACAACCGAACTGAGAATGATAAGTTGCGGTGCGGGAGCAGGTATGGCAGCAGCGTTTAACGCACCGTTGGCAGGCATAATGTTTGTGCTTGAAGAACTGCATCATACTTTTGATAAAAGCATACTCTGTATGGGTATTGTTGCAACAATAACTGCCGATTTTACATCAAAACTCTTTTTCGGTCAGAGTACCACTTTTAATTATGACACAGTAAATTTTCCGCTGCGCTACTACTGGTTGCTGCTGATATTCGGTGTCATCCTCGGGCTGAGCGGTGTGCTTTACAATATAATAATGGTTAAAGCACAGGATATTTATAAAAGCATAACCAGAATTCCGAATTATATAAAAATTCCGTGTGTGTTTTTAATCAGCGGAGCAGTTGGTCTTGTTTTTCCTCAGATTCTGTGCAGCGGCCATTCCATGGTCAAAATTATTCTTGAAGAAAACCCTACTGTTTTATATATGTTTATTCTTCTGGCAGCAAAATTTGTTTTCGGTGCTTTATGTTTTGCTTCGGGTGCTCCCGGCGGAACACTTTATCCGCTATGCATTTTAGGTACTTATATAGGTGCGATTTTCGGAGCAGTTTCAATTAAATTGTTTAATCTCGGTCCTGAGTTTTATGAGGAATTTGTTGTTATCGGAATGGCAGGTCTTTTTGCCTCTATTGTCAGAAGTCCGATAACAGGAATCGTTCTTGTTTATGAACTTACAGGAAATATGAACAACATTCTGCCGCTTGCAACCGTGAGCCTTATAAGTTATGCCGTTGCAAATCTTATAGGAACAAACCCGATTTATGAATGGCTTCTTGAAAGAATTATCAAACCTAAAAATAATGAAGAAGCGAATGCACCCGGTGAAAAAATACTTAAAACTTATGTTATTCCCGTCGGCAGTCCGCTCGGACATAAACGTGTGATGGATATTGATTGGGGAAAGCATTGCCTTGTTGTCAGCATTGAACGCGATGGCGTATCCGTTACGCCTAAAGGAGAAACGGTGCTTAAGGAAGGCGACGAACTTGTTGTTTTCATAAGTCAGCGCAGATTTTCAAAGGATAATGAAAGACTTGAAAAAATGATAGGAGTTTAGTTTATGAAAATAAATTTATCATCTGCAAAAAAAATTAAAACAATCAAAGGCTTCGGAGGTTCTGCCGCGTGGTGGAGTCCTCAGATAAAAGATGAAAACACGGCAAAAGATGTTGCAAATCTGCTCTATGGCTCGGATGGACTTAAAATGAATATTTACCGCTATAATGTAGGCGGCGGATATGAGAATGATAATCTTCGTATGTCTAATCCGTGGCGCAAAGTTGAGTCTTTTATGGAAAAGGACGGTTCCTATAACTGGAATAATGACAGATATGGTGTTGCAATGATGAAAGCGGCACTCGATACAGGAAATATTGATACGCTGGTATTTTTTGTTAACTCTCCGCATTTTACCCATACGGTTTCGGGTCAGACAAGCGGAGGTTTTACCGAGCATTTCTCAAATCTTGACAAAAATAAATACGCTGATTTTGCAAAATATCTTATTGATATTGCGGAGCATTTTATTGATAACGGCTATCCCGTAAAATACATAAGTCCGATTAATGAGCCGCAGTGGAAATGGGGAGGCGATCATGTATGGCAGGAGGGCTGCCATTATGAACCGCAGGAGGTTAAAGACTGCTTTCATGCTTTTGCCGAAGAACTTGAAAAAAGAAAATCATCACTTCTTCTTTACGGCCCCGAAAGCGGAAATATCAGCGATTTGACAAAAGAGTATTATAATCTTCTTTCCTCAGATGAACTGATTATGAAATATCTTGATGTTTTTGCTTATCATTCATATGGTTCCGATAATGATGTTGATAATAAAATTCAGTTCGGCAAATGGGCAGAAGAAAATGTAAAAACACCTCGGTTTGATATGAGCGAGTGGTGTGAACTGCCATGTAAAAATGACACAAAATCTATTGATAGCGCACTTATCATGGCAAGAATTATCGGTGAAGATCTGATATATTCAAAAGCAGACAGTTGGACTGCGTGGGTATGTGCCAATCAGTGGGATAATGCCGAGCGTGACGGTAAGTGCTATAGTGACGGACTTCTTGTTGCAAGAGATGATTTTTCAGATTACTACAAAGCAATGAGATATTATGCAGTTGCTCATTATTCAAAATATATTCCTGTCGGCAGTGTGAGTCTTGATATTGGATTTAGTACATCAAGAGGACTTTCGCTTTTTGCATTTAAAACGAACGAAGATAAAACTGTGCTTGTTGCTTCAAATAACAGCAATGCCAAAAGAGTTATAGAACCTGATATCTGTTTTGACGGAGCAAAGGTTATTTTAACAACACAGGATTTCCAACTTAAAGAAGAGCACTTCAGCGGCAAAAAAATTTCGGTTGCTCCGAAAAGTCTTGTAACAGTGATAATATAATTTTATTTATTTTTTAAAATTTTACTTTTCCGCGAATGCCTGCAGCGGGGAAAAGGGTAAATATTCTGCAGGCGGAAAGGCTGTTAAATTATATGGGCAGAAATTGGTATAAGGGTGATACGCATTTGCATACGCTTAACAGTGACGGAGTTTTAACAAAAGGTCAACTTGTTGAAGCATGCAAGAAAAAAGGGCTTGATTTTATGATTATCACAGATCATAATTTTAATTCTGTTGAAAAAAGTTATTATGATGGGGATATGCTTGTTATTCAGGGGCAGGAAATTACGGGTGAGCCGGGTCATGTTAATATCTGGGGCGAAAAAGTTCCCGTAAATCCTCCTTATGCACTTGAAAATGCGGCGGATTATGCAGATATACTTGAAAAATGCAGAAAAACAGGAGCAACAATTTCTGTTAATCATCCGTTTTGTTCCCAGTGCGGTTTTCATCTTGATTTGGAGGCTTATCCGTTTGATTGTGTGGAGGTTTGGAACACAATTCAGCATAGTGATAATATGAAAAACCGTGACTGGTGGGTTTCTCAACTTCTCAAAGGTCATAAAATTGCTGCTGTCGGCGGTTCGGATTATCATAGGGATTATCTCAATGTTCCGCTTCTTCTTGCAATGCCGACAACCGTTGTTCATTCAACCGGAAACACGCAGGACGAAATTCTTCAGGCTATGCGTGAGGGCAGAAGTGTTGTTAAAAATCACCCGGATTCAACAATGATGTATCTCACCTGCGGTGATGCAAATGTTGGTGATACCGTAAAACTTTCTGAAAATAATAAAGCCGAACTTAAAATTGAGGATTTTAAATTCGGTCATACCGTAAGAATTTATAATAATGAAAAAGTTATTTATGAAAATACGGCAACAAAGAATACGCCTGTGTTTTTAACATCTGTTGATATTGAAGAGCCGGGTTTTGTAAGGGCTGAAATTACATATAAATTTTCACCTTTAATTAAAAAAGTATATAAAATTGTTGAAAGTAAATTCCTGAAATGCTATGACTCTGTTGTGCCTGATTTTATATGGGCATTTACGAATCCGATATGGGTTGAAAAATAATTTATGCTGTTTTATTTTATTAATGTCATTTTTGTATTTATACTGCCTGTGTTTTTTCTTCTTATGGGTATATTGACACTTAACCGCAAAACGATTAAGATAAACAGTTTTTTCGGTTACAGAACCCCCAGAAGTATGCGCTGTATCCGCAGTTGGAACTGGGCACAGCAGATGCTGGGTGAATATCTTTTGTATGATGGAATATTTTTTCTTGTTTTCAGTTTGCTGTGCATTGTTGCTGTGGCTGTAATAAAGAAAGAATTGCTGCATAGTCTGCTTCCGTCAGTTTTGATTTTAGTTCAGACACTCAGCCTGCTTTGTGTTATATTAAAGATAGAAAAAAATCTGAAAAAAGAACATAAACGCTGGGATGAAAAATAAGGGATGTTTTAAAACATCCCTTATTTTTATAAGTTGCTATTCTGTGATATTTTTCTTTTTCGGCAGAAATACGTTTTTCGGGTCGCTGATAAGCAATAAAACGAGCCATGCAATAAGTGCTATTGCAATAATTACAAGTCCCAGCAGTGCATCGTCAACGCTTAAATCGAAAAAGGCTTCGCCGCCGATAACACTGTAAATACCATCAACAAACCACATAATGGATGCTCCCCAATACATTAATGAAAGAGTTCCAACTTTGTATTTTCTGTCATTTGCTTTAAAATACCAAATGATTGTTGCAAAAATTGCAGCGAATGTGGTTAATATTAAACACATATTTTAAGCCTCCAGCGCTTTTGCTCTTTTGGTTTCAATGTGTTTTGCCACAATAAGCATACCGCACCAGATTGCTGTGCAGAGAAGTGCCATTGTAACACCGGTTGTAGCAATCTCTTTAAGCATTTCAATGGTATCCGCTTTAGTTGCCATTGCAGTTAAAAATGGCGGCCACGGTACAATTTCACCATGCCAGATATGTTCAAAAAGAAGAAGAAAACTTCCGCCCCAGAGAAGGCTTGTGAGCCAACTGAGTTTTCTGCTGAAAGGAATTTTGCCGTCATCTGTCTGTACGGTCTGTGCGGTTTCAGCATTTTCTGTTTTCGGAAGAGCAAGTTGCTGTTCCTTCTTTTTTGCGTGATGGCTGACAACTGTCATAATAACAGCCTCAGCGGTAGGTGCTAAAAAGCAAGCCATAATATATTCCTCCTTTTTTTAAATGTATTTTATTACGATATTTACTATATTTCAAGCCCCGAGGGGGGTTATTTTTGTATAAATTTTTAATTGATATTCGCATTTTGTATATTTATGCAAAAACTGCTAATTTTTGATTGACTTGTTTTTATCTGTTTGCTATAATTTCAAATAGTATTACTGCCGTTTGGTTCGGTAATGCACTCTGTAAATCAAACTATATATTATTAAGGAGGGTTTTGAATATGACATATTCAGAAAAGGTTTTAAATGATTTAAAATTAAAAAATCCTGATCAGCCCGAATTTATTCAGGCTGCAACCGAGGTTCTCGAGGCTTTGGCACCGGTAGTTGATAATGATCCTGTATATCAGAAAACAGGTTTGCTTGAAAGACTTGTTGAACCTGAAAGACAGATTATGTTCCGTATTCCTTGGGTTGATGATAAGGGTGAAGTTCACGTTAATCGCGGCTATCGTGTTCAGTTCAACTCTGCAATCGGTCCATATAAGGGTGGTTTAAGACTTCATCCAAGCGTAAACCTCAGCATTATCAAGTTTCTTGGTTTTGAACAGATTTTCAAAAACAGTCTTACCGGTCTTCCGATCGGCGGCGCTAAGGGTGGTTCTGACTTTGATCCTAAGGGCAAGAGTGATATGGAAATTATGCGTTTCTGTCAGGCGTTTATGAACGAACTTTTCAAATACGTTGGTGCTGACGAAGACGTTCCGGCCGGTGATATCGGTACAGGCGCAAGAGAAGTTGGTTATCTCTATGGACAGTATAAGAAACTTACAAACCGTTCAGAAGGTGTTCTTACCGGTAAAGGTTTAAGTTTCGGTGGTTCTCTTGCAAGAACAGAAGCAACAGGTTACGGTCTTGTTTATATTACGGAAGAACTTCTTAAAGACCACGGCAAGAATATTTCAGGCTCAAGAGTTGCTGTTTCAGGTTCAGGTAACGTTGCTATTTATGCTATGGAAAAGGCAACTGCTCTTGGTGCAAAAGTTATTTCATGTTCTGATTCAACAGGTTATATTATTGATGAAAACGGTATTGACGTTGAACTTGTTAAGCAGATTAAAGAAGTTGACCGTAAGAGAATTAAGGAATACTTAAATACATATCCTAATGCAACTTACGCTGAGGGTTCTATTTGGGATAACGTTACATGTGAAGTTGCTCTTCCTTGTGCAACTCAGAACGAAATCAATAAGGCTCAGGCTGAAAGACTTGCCGATACAGGCTGCTACGCTGTTTGTGAAGGTGCAAACATGCCTACAGATGCAGATGCAACCCAGGTATTTCTTGATAAAAACGTTCTTTTCATTCCGGGTAAAGCGTCAAATGCAGGCGGTGTTGCAACATCTGCTCTTGAAATGGGTCAGAACTCAATTCGTTCTTCATGGACTTTTGACGAAGTTGATGCAAAACTTAAGGGCATTATGATTAATATTTACTATCATATGAAAAATGCCTGTGAAAAATATGACGCTCCCGATAACTTTGTTGTCGGTGCAAATATTGCAGGCTTTATGAAAGTTGCCGATGCTATGATGGCACAGGGTATTGTTTAATTAATTATTATATAGTTTAAAAATTACAGGCTGCTCTAAGGAACAGCCTGTTTCTTTTTCAGTATAACAAAAAAGCACTCGGAAATATAAATTCTGAGTGCTTTTGTTATTTATTAATCTTTGTCTTTGCCCGGAGCGCCGCAGCATTTTTTGTACTTTTTGCCTGAACCGCATGGACACGGGTCGTTAGGACCTACTTTATGTCCTTTTCTTACAGGTGAAGATTTTACTGTATCGTCTCCGCCTGAAGATGTTGCAGTTACTTTTGCAACTGCCTTTCTTTCAACATCTTCTCGTCTTTTCGGCATGAATGTAAGAAGCATTCTTACCGTGTTTTCACGGATTGTTGCGGTCATATCATCAAACATATCATATGATTCCATACGAAATGCAACAACAGGATCCTGCTGCGCATAGGAGCGAAGGTGGATACCTTGTTTAAGGTCGTCCATTGCATCAATATGATCCATCCAGAGTGAATCAACATTGCGAAGAAGAACCATACGCTGGAAATCGCTGAACATCTCTTCGCCGAGAATTTCTTTTTTCTCTTCAAGAGTCCGGTGACCTCTTTCTCTGAGCATATCAATCGTTTCATCAACAGAAAGGGTATCCAAATCTGCGAAATCATCATCGGTTGTAAGCCAGCCTTTGTATTTTTCTCTTAAGCCGTCAACATTCCAGTCTTCTTTTTTATCTCCTGCAAGATAGTTTTTAACATTTTCTTCAATATTTGTATCAAGCATACCGAGAATTTTATCGGTAAGGTCAGTTCCTTCAAGAACCTGGTTTCTCTGTTTGTAAATAAGTTCTCTCTGGCGGTTCATAACATCGTCATACTGAAGCACATTTTTACGTATTCCGAAGTTTCTGCCCTCAACTTTTTTCTGTGAGGATTCAACGGTTTTTGAAATCATTTTGCTTTCAATAGGCATATTTTCATCATCTGTAAGTCTGCCCATCATCATCTGCATTCTTTCACCGCCGAAAAGGCGCATAAGATCGTCCTCACATGAAAGATAGAACTGGCTTTCACCGGGGTCACCCTGTCTGCCCGAACGGCCTCTCAACTGGTTATCTATACGGCGGGAATCGTGGCGTTCTGTACCGAGAATAAAGAGACCGCCCGCCTCACGTACTTTATCTGCCTCTTCCTTGATTTCATTTTTATATTTTGCCTCAAGTTCCTGGAACGTTTTTCTTGCATTGAGAATTTCTTCGTCATCTGTTTCTGCAAAACCGGTTGCTTCGGCAATGAGTTCGTCTGTAAACTGCATTCTTCTCATTTCTGATTTTGCAAGGTATTCGGCGTTACCGCCAAGCATAATATCGGTACCACGTCCTGCCATGTTTGTTGCAATGGTTACGGCGCCGAGTTTACCTGCCTGTGCGATTATTTCTGCTTCACGCTCATGGTTTTTTGCATTAAGCACATTGTGAGGCACTTTTGCTCTTTTAAGCATTTTTGAGAGCAGTTCACTCTTTTCAATGCTGATTGTGCCGACAAGAACCGGCTGACCCTTTTCGTGGCATACTTTAATCTGCTCAATAACGTTATGGAATTTGCCCTGTTCCGTCTGGAAGATAACATCAGGGTTGTCTATTCTTGCAAGCGGTTTGTTTGTTGGTATTTCAACAACATCCAACTTGTAGATTTCGGAAAATTCAGGTGCTTCAGTTGAAGCGGTACCTGTCATACCGGAAAGTTTACCGTAAAGGCGGAAGTAGTTTTGGAAGGTGATTGTGGCAAGCGTTTTGCTTTCGTGCTCAACTTTAACACCTTCCTTAGCCTCAATAGCCTGGTGAAGACCTTCGTTATATCTTCTTCCTTCCATAATACGGCCTGTAAATTCATCAACAATTTTAACCTGGCCATCAGCAACAACGTAGTCAATATCTCTTCTCATTACGCCGTTTGCTTTGATTGCCTGATTGATGTGATGAAGAATGGTTGAATTTTCAATTTCCATAAGATTTTCAACATGGAAGTATGCCTCAGCCTTTTTTACACCATCCTGTGTAAGGGTAGCGGTTTTAGCCTTTTCATCAACAACGTAGTCACCGTCGTAAGTTGATTCTGTATCCTGCTTTTCGTCCATCTTTGCAACTTTAACCATTTTAAGCGTTTTTGCAAAAGCATTTGCCTGACGGTAAAGATCGGTTGACTGTTCGCCTTTGCCGCTGATAATAAGAGGCGTACGTGCCTCATCAATGAGAATGGAGTCAACTTCGTCGACGATTGCAAAATTATGACCGCGCTGAACTTTTTGTTCCATATACTGAACCATATTATCACGCAGATAGTCAAATCCCATTTCATTGTTTGTTCCGTATGTGATATCTGCGTTATATGCTTCTTTACGCTGTTCGTTTGTCTTTTCGTGAATAATAAGACCCACATCAAGACCGAGAAAACGGTAAAGTTTGCCCATCCATTCAGAGTCGCGCTTTGCAAGGTAGTCGTTTACCGTAACAATGTGAACGCCTTTTCCGGAAAGCGCGTTCAGATATGCCGGAAGTGTTGCCACGAGGGTTTTACCTTCACCTGTTTTCATTTCGGCAATTCTGCCCTGATGAAGAACAATACCGCCGATAATCTGCACTTCAAAGTGCTTCATACCGAGAACTCTCCATGCTGCCTCACGGCATACCGCAAAAGCATCGGGAAGAATATCGTCAAGTGTTTCGCCGTTTGCAAGACGGTCTTTAAGCAACTGAGTTTGTGAGGTCAGCTGCTTATCATCCATATCCTGATACTTGCTTTCAAGTGCAAGCACCTTGTCAGAGATTTTTCTTACACGTTTAACTTCTTTTTTGGAGTAATCTCCGAAAATAGCAGTTATAAGTTTATTTGCCATATATTTACACCTCAAAAATTTATACCAACAATTAGTGTAACATAATTTGCCGGTAATGTCATCATATTTTTATTTATAACAGTTAAAATTAACTGTAAATTTTTTTTATTGCAGTCAATGCTCCGCCTGAAACAGCATTTTCGGCATTTTCATCAAATGTAAGAACAAGATTTTTTTTGCCCTGTGTTATTTTAAGTTCAATATCTGTCGGAACTTTTTTCATCGTGTCCTCTTCTATCTGTGAACAGAGTTCTGAAAGTTTTTGGTCAAGAAAACTTTCATCATTAAGAAGTTTGAGAAGTTTTATTGTTGAATAGGTATCTTTTAGTTTTTTTGCAAAATCTCCTGCTGTTTCGGAAAGATTTTTGTTGCGTACCGAAATGGTAACCGTTGCGTTTTCAATGTCAATTTCTTTTATCTCAACCTGAAGGTTTTTGAATATTGCTCTGCCGAGTTCGGCGAACTGTTCGTGCTTGTCAGCATAACCCATAATTATGGAAAGTGTTTGCGAGTCAATATATTTGCCGAGTTTTTCGGTATCAAATTCCTGAAGCGCGGTTACGGCTTCATTTACTGTTTGTGTAATGTTTTCTTCGGTCATCTCATTATTAGGCCCCGAACAGCCTGCAAAACCTGCACAAATGATTAATGCACACAGAAAGACAGATAAAACTTTTTTCATAAATAACACATCCTTTTTATTTTTGCTCATATATTATATATAAAAAAACCGTTTTTGGCAATAATAATTAAAATTATTGTAAAAAAATTGCATATTGAAAATATATGTGGTATAATCTTAAAAACTACTGACCGTATAAAATATATATTATATTTTAAAATATTATAAGCAAAACAAATTATCTGCTGATTTTCAGTTTAACAGAATGATTTTTATCCTAAGGATGTATAAATGAAAAAACCGTTAAAGAGTTATTTTGGACCTACAAAGTTCAAAAGATTATTTGATATTATAGTGTCATTTTTTGCACTTGTTTTTCTTTCTCCACTGTTTCTTTTAATATGCATTGCAAATCTGCTTACACCGGATACAAGTGTGTTTTTTACGCACGAACGCAGAGGAAGAAGAGGAAAACCATTTAAAATTTATAAGTTTCAGACAATGAAAAATAATACCCCGAACGTTGCAACCGGGCAACTGGAGAATCCTGAGCAGTATATTACAAGAGTGGGAAAATTTTTAAGAAAAACAAGTCTTGATGAATTGCCGCAACTTTGGAATATATTAAAAGGGGATATGAGTTTTGTCGGACCGAGACCGCTCATTTCATCTGAGATGAGGGCGCACCGCCTGCGTCTTGAATACGGGGTGTATCGCTTCAGACCGGGCCTTACGGGTCTTGCACAGATAAACGGTCGCGATAATATTTCGATTGTAAAAAAAGTAAAGTATGATAAACTTTACTGCGATAACTGGTCGCTTAAACTAGACCTGATAATATTGCTCAAAAGCGTGGGAGTCTGCATTAAACAGGAAGGCTTTCAGGAGGGCAAAGTTCACAGAAGATAATTTTAATGGAGATAATTAGTTATGGAAAGAAATTTTATTGACGGTTACACCGAATGGCAGTCAAACCCTGAAATTGTTGCAGTGAATAAAATTCCGCAGCATGCAACTTTTATGCCTTATGATAATTTTGATGAAGCAAAAAAGGCAGACCGATATAAATCCTCAAGGTGCAAACTTCTTAATGGTAAATGGAAGTTTAAACTCTATAAGAATTATGCATATAAACCAACTGATTTTGCACAGCCTCACTATGATTCTCATAACTGGGATACAGTTGTAGTTCCTTGCTCATGGCAGATGCAGGGCTATGACCAGAGTCAATACTGCAATGTGCGTTATCCGTGGGAAGGAAGCGAGGATATCTGTCCTCCGAATGCTCCCACAAAGCATAATCCGGTTGGATGTTATCTGAAAAAAATCAATGTTAATCAGAGCCTTCTTTCAAAAAGAGTTGTTCTTTGTTTTGAGGGTGTTGAATCTGCTTTCTATCTTTATGTAAATGGTGAAAGAGTGGGTTATTCCGAATCTACTTTTCACCGCAGTGAGTTTGATATAACAAAATACCTCAGAGAAGGTTCAAACACAATCGGTGTTGAGGTTTACCGCTGGTGTACGGGTTCATGGCTTGAATGTCAGGATATGTGGCGCCTTGGCGGTATATTCCGTGATGTTTATATTTATACAACAGAGAGGGAATATATACGCGATTTTAAAATTACCGCACATCCGGATGTTACGCTCAGCGATGGTTATGCCGAAGTTGTTGTAAAAACAAACGGTACATATGAAAGTCTTAGTATTGACCTTAATATTCTTGATGCAAACGGTGAAACAGTTGCACTTGACTGCCAGTATGCAGATGAAGACCATAATACAAGACTCAAGGCAATCGTTGCCGATGTAAATGTTTGGTCGGCTGAAAATCCGTATCTTTATACATTTGTGCTTACGCTGAAAAATAACGGAGTTCCTACAGAATATATCAGTCAGAAAGTCGGTTTCAGATCTGTTGAAATTAAAGACGGAATAATAAGAATAAACGGAAAAAGGGTTGTTTTCAAAGGCACCAACCGCCACGAATTTGACTGCAGAACAGGCAGATATATTTCTGAAGATGTTATGCGTTATGACATTGAAATGATGAAGAAATCAAATATGAACTCTGTCCGCACTTCCCATTATCCAAACTGTCCCCGTTTTCTTGAACTCTGTGACGAATATGGTTTATATGTTATTGATGAAAATAATATGGAAACTCACGGCACAGGTTGGTCAACAATTATCGGATGTCCGCAACTTCCTGCGTCACGTCCTGAGTGGGAAAAGGCTTGTATGGAGCGAATCAAGGCAACCTATCACAGAGATAAAAATGTAACATCTGTTGTATGCTGGTCTCTCGGCAACGAGTCTCTCGGCGGTGAAACGCCTAAAAAGATGTACAAATATCTTAAAGCAGAGGATGACACAAGATTTGTTCATTTTGAATGCCACCGTTCACCTGATGAAAAAGAGATATCGGATGTGCAGTCAAAAATGTATTATAAACCATGGGAATGCGAGGAATATGCACTTACCCAGCGTGACGGCAGACCGTTTATCCTCTGCGAATATACGCACGCAATGGGTAATTCCTGCGGTTCTACAGATGAATATACAAAACTTTGGGATAAATATCCATGCCTGCAGGGCGGTTTTGTATGGGACTGGGTTGACCAGAGCATTTTAACAACAGATGAAAACGGTGTTGAATATCTTGCCTACGGCGGTGATTTCGGCGAAAATCCTCACGACGGTCATTTCTGCGGCAACGGACTTCTTTTTGGTGACAGAAAGCCTACACCGAAACTTGCAGAAATAAAGAAACTTTATCAGAATGTTGATTTTAATGCGATTGATGCTGCAAAAGGTGTTATTGAAATTAAAAACAAATTTATGTTTACTGATCTCAGTAATTATGAACTTTGCTGGAGTCTTAATTCAGATAAAGGCGAAATCTGCGGCGGAACAGCAAATGTTCAACTTGCACCGGGTGAAAAAACAGTTGTTGACCTTGAACTTGGCAAGGTGAATTCAACAGAATGCTATCTTGATCTTAAATTTGTTACAAAAGAAGCAACATCATGGTGCGATGAGGGTCATATTGTTGCATATGAACAGTTTATTATAAATGAGTTTGAAAATACATATGATGAACTTGAGACGGAAGATGTTCTTCTTGTTGATGATACCTATGGTTCTTTAAGAATTATTTCGGATGATGTTAACATCCGGTTTGAAAGAAGAGAAAGAAATCAACTTTATTCTATTAAAGTTGGCGGAGAAGAACTTCTTCAGGCCCCTATGCGTCTTAATTTCTGGAGAGCATTAACAGATAACGACAGGGGTACAAGAGCGGGTTCAAGACTTGGCTGCTGGCGTGATGCCGGTGATACTCCGGGTATTTTCAATAATACCAAATGGTCTATTCAGAATTACAAAGTTCTTGAAGGCGGCAAAAAAGTTGTTGTAACAAGCGGTGCAACAATTTGTACCCAGCCTGAATGCAAGGCACAGGTTGTTTATACAATAACATCAAAAGGTATGGAAATTAATCTTCAGTTTTCACCTGATGATACTTTGCCTGAAATTCCAGAGGTTTCCGTTTTGTTTGAACTTCCTGCCGATTTTGAAAATCTTACTTATCTCGGTAAAGGCCCTGAAGAAAATTATATTGATCGTGCAAATGCTGCAACAATAGGTCTTTATAATACAACTGTAAGCGATATGTGGGTTGATTATCTGAAACCACAGGAATGCGGCAACCGCACCGGAGTGCGCTATGCAACTCTTATAGGAAATAAAAAAGTATTTTCTGTTGTAGCCGAACCTCAGATGGAACTTAATGTGTGCCATTATCTGCCGAAAGAAGTTGAAGATGCATGGCATAAAAAAGAACTTCCCGAAGTGAAAAAGACTGTGGTAAGGCTTATTTCAAGGCAGCAGGGCGTCGGCGGATATGATAGTTGGGGTGCTCACTGCAATGATATATATAAGAATAAGACAGATAAAATATACAGACTTAAATTCCAAATAAGATTTTAGACGTGTTTCCATAAACGCCTTATTTGATAATTCTTTACTTTTCATTTGAATTTTTTATCTTGACTTTTTAATATAAAAGGGATATATTTGATAAAGTATCACTTTAGTTGTTTTTTAGATGTTACATATAACTTAGTATATTATTTGAGTTTATCCGATAGTGATAAGAGAGGCCTATTATGAAATCGTTAAAAGAAACTGCAATGTCCATTGCTATTAAGAATGCTATAAAATATGCCCGCAAAGATTTTTACGGCAATGCTCCGAAAATTCTCAATCTGCTTGAACTTGCCGATGTAAAGAAGGTAAACAGAAGCACATATGCAGGGCTTCATAAAGTAATGGATGACCCCAATAATAACTGGATGATTTTTGCAAAAAAACTCATTTGCGATACCAATATTAATGTTGTTGAAAAACTTGTTCCTCCTGCACTTAACGTTGCTATCAACAGTTATTCAAAAAGAATGAAGGCTATTGAGGAACACGGCTGTAATGTTCCGTGGGCAATTCTTATGGACCCTACCGCTGCCTGCAATATGAAATGCAAAGGCTGCTGGGCTGCTGAATACGGAAAAAACAGCCAGTTATCATATGATGACCTTGCAAAAATTATCAGAGAGGCAAAAGAACTCGGTACATATATGTTCCTTTACACCGGAGGCGAACCGACACTCAGAAGAAAGGATTTAATGCGTCTCTGCCGAGAAAATCCTGACTGTGTATTTATGAGTTTTACAAACGGAACGCTTATTGATGACAGTTTTGCAGATGAAATCGGTGAGGTTGGTAACTTCCTCCCTGCATTTTCTATTGAGGGATATGAAGGCGAAAACGATTTCCGCCGCGGCGAAGGTGCCTTTCAGCGTACTGTTGATGCAATGAAACGCCTTAAAGACAGAGGTATTCCTTTCGGAGCATCACTCTGTTACACAAGCAAAAACACAGATTTGCTTTCATCAGATGAATATATGGATTGGCTTATTGATCAGGGTGTTTTGTTTGCGTGGTTCTTTACATATATGCCAACCGGTCATGGTGCCGTAACAGAACTTATGGCTTCACCTGATCAGAGAGCAACTATGTATAAAAAGATGCATGAGTGGAGACATACAAAGCCTATTTTTGCCCTTGATTTCTGGAATGACGGTGAATACGTTCAGGGCTGTATTGCCGGCGGACGCCATTATTTCCATATCAATGCAAACGGCGACTGCGAACCTTGTGCGTTTGTTCATTATTCAAATGTTAATATTAAAGAATGCTCCATTCTTGATGCACTGAAGAGTCCGCTCTTTATGGCATATAAGAAAAATCAGCCATTCAATAATAATATGCTTCGTCCTTGTCCGGTTCTTGATAACCCGGGTGCTATCAGCAAAATGGTTCACGAAACAGGTGCATATTCAACAGAGATGGAAAATCCTGAAGATGCCAATGTTCTGTTTGATAAAACCATTGCTGCTGCAAAAGCATGGAAGGTTAAAGCAGATGAACTTTTTGACAGAAATAAGTTTATTGAAAACCATATTAAAGACGAAAATATGTATAATTTTGAAATTCCGGACGAAGAAAGACTGTTCAGCGAATTTGAAAAAACAGAAGATTAATTAAAATTTGCAGTAAACAGCGTGCGGGGATAGAATTATAAATATCCATGCACGCTGTTCATTTTATTAACCATATTAGGAGTTATGTTATGAATACGGGTCTGTTATGCGCAATGGCGGTTCTTGTTTTGTTCAGTGCCTTTTTTTCAGGTGCTGAAACTGCCTTTTCATCGCTTAACAAAGTTAAACTTAAATCCATGATGACCGGCAGCAAGTCGGATAAAAAAATAAAAAAAGCACTGGATGTTGCCGAAAACTATGATGTGGTGCTTTCAACCGTTCTTATAGGCAATAATATTGTTAACATTGCCTGCACCTCTATAGCAACTCTGTTTTTTACCGGTTTGCTCGGCGATAACAGTGATCTGGGTGCAACTGTTTCTACAGTGGTTATGACTGTTGTTGTTTTGATTTTCGGCGAAGTTACCCCTAAAACTTATGCTAAAGAAAAGGCAGAAAGAGTTGCAATCGTTATTGCTCCGATTATTAAATTTTTTATAGCCGTATTTACTCCGCTTAATTTTTTCTTCAGATTGTGGAAACTGCTGATGAATAAAATTTTCAAAACAGGAAAGGCAGATACCATAACAGAAGAAGAACTTAAAACCTATGTTGACGAGGCTCATACCGGCGGTGAAATTGATGAAAATGAAAGCCAGTTAATCCGCTCTTCCATTGAGTTTGATGATATTGATGTAGGTGATATTCTTGTGCCGAGAGTTGATGTTGAGGCTGTGGATAAATATGCCCCGCTCAGTGAAATAGAGCGTGTGTTTAATTCTACAAATTTCAGCCGTCTGCCGGTTTATATTGATGATATAGATAATATTGTAGGCGTTATCCACCACAGAGATTTTGAGGCTGCAAGAAGAAAAAATCTTAAGTCGCTTCGAACCGTTTTAAAACCTGTTCCCATGGTTTCACCGGATACAAAAATATCAAAACTGCTTCGCATTCTTCAGAAAAATAAAACGCATCTTGCCGTTGTTATTGATGAATTCGGCGGAACAGACGGTATTGTTACACTTGAAGATATTCTTGAGGAACTTGTCGGTGAAATATGGGATGAGCATGATGAAGTTCTGCTTGATATAGAGCAGATTTCAAAAAATGAATATATTGTTCAGGGCAGTATGTCGATTGATGATTTTTATGAATATTTTAATATATCAAAAGAGGAAAAAGAGATTTCAACAGTCAATGGCTGGATTATGAAAAATCTTGATAAAATACCGCAGGTAGATGATACTTTTGCCGACGGAAATCTTACCGCAATCGTTCTCAGCCTTGATGGTAAGCGTGCAGAAGAAATTAAAATTACAGTAGAGGATAAAGATGATGTTTCTGAACAGGAAGAAACAATTTAATAATTCGTCATACGATTTTATTATTGCAGGGTTAGGCAATCCCGGGCAGAAATATGAGATGACAAGGCACAATGCCGGTTTTCTTGCTATGGATTTGCTTGCCATTGAAGAGGGTGCTGATATAAAAAAATTAAAGCATCATGCTCTTGTCTGCGATATGAATATAAACGGAAAACGCTGTCTTGTTATGAAACCGCAGACTATGATGAACAACAGCGGCGAGGCTATTGCCGAGGCTGCAAGATTCTATAAGGTTGAGCCTGAAAATGTTATCGTTTTGTTTGATGATATTTCACTCGATGTCGGCCATACCAGAATAAGAAGAAAGGGTTCTGCCGGCGGTCATAATGGCATAAAAAGTATAATTGCTCATCTTGGCAGCGAGAATTTTCCGAGAATAAAGATAGGAGTGGGCAAAAAGCCGTCACCTGAATATGATCTTGTTAACTGGGTGCTGGGCAGATTTCCAAAGGAACTTGAAAGGGATTTGAAAAAATCTCTTGAAAACAGTACCAAAGCATTAAGGCTGATTGTTGACGGAGATATTGATAAGGCAATGAATTTATACAATTCATAATTTCCCTAAGTAAAAGGAGCAAGGCTATGTCTTGTTTTTCAAACGAATTTAATAAAAGCAAAGAATTTTTAAGCCTCAGCGAGAGCATAAATACCCTGAATGCTCCTGTTGGGGCAATAGGTCTTTCCGATGTTGCAAAATGTTTTCTTATTCATTCCATATGCGAGCAGGGGCAAAAAGCGTTTGTAATTACCCCTGATGAAGCAACTGCCGTTAAGGTTCAGGAATGCCTGAAAGAACTTCAGGATGGCGTATTGTTTTACCCTTCAAGAGAGTTTACTTTTGTAGAAGTTGCAGGCGTTAGTCATGAATTTGAACATATCAGACTCGGTGTATTGTCGCGTATTCTGAATGGGGATTTTACGGCTGTAGTTATGTCTGTAAATGCTGCCTGTCAGTATACCATGCCTCCCGAAGAACTGAAGAAACGCAGTTTTTCAATTTCTGTAAATGATACCGTAAATGAAAGCGAACTTGAAAAGAAACTTATAGCAGTTGGTTATTCTCGTTTTGACCAGGTTGAGGGCAAAAGCCAGTTTGCGGTAAGGGGCGGTATTCTTGATGTTTTTCCGCCGTATCTTGATGAGCCTGTAAGAATGGAACTCTGGGGAGATACTGTTGATACAATTTCATCTTTTGATATTGATACGCAGAGAAGGACAAATACGCTTGACACGATAAAGATAACCCCTGCTAATGAAGTTCTTTTTGAAAATAATGATGAACTTATTGAGAAAATTGAAACTGTTGCCAAGTTGCTTAAGGGCAAGGCAATAAAAGCAAGAGAAAAACTTTATGCCGACTGTGACAGACTTCGTGACGGTATTCATTTAACCTGTCTTGATAAATATTTGCCTGTCTGTTATAAATCAAACGGTATTTTTAATTATTTCAGCGGAAAACTTTTTGTTGTTGAAAGTGCAAGGGTAAAAGAAAAATGCAAAAAACAGGAACGCCTGAATATTGAAGAACTCAAATGGTTTGTTGAAGACGGAACACTTTGCAAAGGTCTTGATAAATTCGCTCTTAATTTTGATGAATTAATAAGTTTGTATGAAGAAAGCAATGCTGTTTATATGGATTCTCTGCCGAGAGGCAGTTTTGATACCCCGGTAAAGCATCTTGCAAATTTTACCGTTCAGAGTTTCAATGCATGGAGCGGAACTTTATCACAACTTAAAGAGGAACTTTTCGGTCTTGTTAAAGGCGGATATACAATCTGCATAATGGCAGGAACTTCAAGAGCGGGAAAGGCACTTGCAGAAGATATCAATGATATGGGTTATGATGCGGTGTTCTATGAAAAAAGACCGCAGAAATTTCAGCTGAAAGCAGTTAATATAATTACCGGAACCATGCTTGCGGGTTTTCAGTTTTCAGGCATTAAATTTGCTCTGTTAACGCATTCAAAGTCTAATCAGAGTTCAAAAAAACATAAGAAAGTTTCATCTAAAAATGCAATTCATTCGCTTGATGAACTAAGTGTCGGTGATTATATTGTTCATAATATTCACGGTATAGGAATATTTGACGGAATTCATGCACTTGAAATTAATAAAGTAAAAAAAGATTATATTAAAATCAGTTATGCAAAAGGTGACACACTCTATGTTCCTGTAACACAACTTGATTTGGTGTCAAAATATATCGGTCCGCGTGAGGATTCACGTGTAAAGGTGAACCGTCTGGGTTCGGGAGACTGGAAGAAGACAAAGGCAAAAGTACGTTCTTCTGTAAAAGATATGGCTAAAGAACTGATTGCCCTTTATGCAAAAAGAATGAACACAAAAGGGTTTGCCTTTTCAGAGGATTCTGATTTGCAGCGTGATTTTGAAATGCGCTTTGAATATGACGAAACCGATGACCAACTTCGATGCAGCGATGAAATTAAACGCGATATGGAAAGAAAGTCGCCTATGGACCGTCTTCTTTGCGGTGATGTTGGTTTTGGCAAAACAGAGGTGGCTTTAAGAGCAGTTTTTAAATGTATTTCCGATGGAAAACAGTGTGCAATTCTTGTGCCGACAACGGTTCTTGCCATGCAGCACTTTCAGACAGCACAAAAACGTTTTGAGCCATATCCTGTTCATGTTGAAATGATTTCCCGCTTCGTTTCGCAAACAAAACAGAAAGAAGTCATCAAACGTCTTGCAGACGGTAATGTTGATGTGCTTATCGGTACGCATAAACTCCTCGGCAAGGGTATTAAATTTAAAGATTTAGGACTTCTTATTGTTGATGAAGAACAGCGTTTCGGAGTTGCACAGAAAGAAAAAATTAAAGAAAAATTCCCTAAAGTTGATGTTTTAACGCTCTCTGCAACGCCTATTCCGCGAACACTTAATATGGCGATGAGCGGCATCCGCGATATGAGCCTTCTTGAAGAGGCTCCGGGTGAACGGCACCCCGTTCAGACCTATGTTATTGAGTATGACAGCGAAATCATTACAGAAGCACTGGAAAGAGAGATTAACCGCGGCGGGCAGTGCTATTATCTTCATAATAATGTTGAAACTATTGAGCATAAGGCAATGCAGATAAAAAAGGCTCTGCCTGATGCAAGAGTCGGTATCGGTCACGGAAAAATGACCGAAGAGCAGTTATCTGCTGTGTGGAAACAACTTATTAACGGTGAGATTGACATTCTTGTCTGCACAACGATTATTGAAACAGGTGTGGATGTTCCTAACTGCAATACTCTTATTATTGAAAATGCCGACAGAATGGGTCTTGCCCAACTTCATCAGATAAGGGGCAGGGTAGGCAGATCTTCAAGGCGTGCTTATGCATATTTTACATTTACAAGGGGCAGAGAACTTTCAGATATAGCCACAAGGCGTCTTGAGGCTATAAGAGAATATACCGAATTTGGTTCAGGATTTAAGATTGCTATGCGCGATCTGGAAATTCGCGGAGCAGGTTCTCTTCTCGGAAATCGGCAGCACGGTCATATGGAAGCAGTGGGCTATGATATGTATCTTAAACTGCTTGAAGAGGCGGTTGCTATTGAAAAAGGTGAGATATTGGAGGATGAACCGGAAGAAAAGGATTGTCTTATTGATGTTGCCATTGACGCACATATTCCCGAGGATTATATTGTTTCAACCTCACAGCGTCTTGCTATGTATAAGCGTATTGCGAATGTAAAAAGTGATGCAGATGCAAAGGATGTTTATGCCGAACTTACCGACCGTTTCGGTCCTCCGCCTTCGGCAGTGTGGGGGCTTGTTGAAATTGCCCTTCTCAGAAATATGGCGATGAGACTTGATATAAAAGAAATCGTTCAGCGCAACGAATCCCTTCTTCTTTATTCCTACGATGTTGATATAAGAATGGTGGCAATTATAAATGCATTTATGAAGGGGCGTGTAACTCTTTCAGCAGGCAAAAAGCCTTATGTTGCCGTTAAACTTTCTCCTGATGAATCAACGCTCGAAACACTTGAAGAAACACTAAGGCTGATGCTCAAAGCAAAAGAACACGGCAAGAATCCGACTGATAGTTAAAATTTATTGCATAGGAAGCAAAAAAAATATAAATAAGTATTGATTTTTTGTTTTTTATTTGTTATAATACCTAAGCAGTAACGAGGTGTAACTCAGTTTGGCTAGAGTGCCTGCTTTGGGAGCAGGATGCCGCAGGTTCAAGTCCTGTCACCTCGACCAATAAGAAAGGATACCTTTATGGTATCCTTTTTTATTTCAAGTAAAGTTGCAGTGGGATTAATGAAAATAGTTTTATATGTATATGATGTTAATTGATTTTATATTATAATATAAAGCAATTTGAATTATCAAAAGTATATTATTTTACGCCATAAACAGATAAAAAAACCGCAGTTGAAAAGCGGCAGAAAAAGAGAGGGGAAGAAAAAATAAAAAAAGTTGAAAAAAAGTATTGACAAATGGAAAATAAGG
>CAMNST010000011.1 GCA_946555465.1 uncultured Clostridia bacterium | reverse complement strand
TGTTTTTTTACAACATCTTTTTATTTTTAGACTTGACTTTTAATAGTTAGTCTCCTGAAAATAAAAAATGCGCAGCCGAAGCCACGCATAAAAAACGCACGCTCCAACTGTCGCCAAACAATTCACACCATCACTTCAAACAAAGCAGAATGATATATAGAGCCTGCATTTTTAACAAATAAAAAACAGACTACCTCATTTGAAATGATATTGAATTGTGAATTATTTGGCAAAATTATTATAACACAATCCCAACCGATTAGTCAATAAAATAAAAAATGCACAGCCGAAACTGTGCATAAAAAATACATGCTCCGATTGTCGCCAAACATAACTAAACACAATGCATAAATGTAAGCATGTGAATAAAGAGCATGTATTTTACTATATAATATTTTATTACATTATATTCTTGCCACGCCGTCTTTAACTGCTGCGTCTGCAACAGCCTTTGCAACGGTATCTTTGATTCGCTCATCAAAAGCATATGGAAGAATATATTCGGGAGTCAGTTTATCATCGTCAACAAGAGATGCAATCGCATAAGCGGCTGCTATCTTCATATTTTCGGTTATGGCACTTGCTCTTACGTCTAAAGCACCGCGGAAAATTCCCGGGAATGCAACAACGTTGTTAATCTGATTAGGGAAGTCTGAACGGCCGGTGCCGACAATTTTTGCCCCTGCGGCAATAGCCTCATCAGGCATAATTTCAGGAGTAGGGTTAGCCATTGCAAGCACAATCGGGTCACTGTTCATTGTTTTAATCATATCCTGTGTAAGAACACCGGGTGCAGAAACGCCGATAAAAATATCTGTGCCTTTAACTGCGTCAACAAGCGAACCTTTTGTCATTTCTCTGTTTGTAACTTTGGCAATGGCCTCTTTGGAAGCGTTGAGATTTTCTCTGCCCTCATAAATTGCACCTGTTCTGTCGCAAAGAATAACGTCGCGAAGACCAAGCGTCATAAGAAGTTTTGCAATCGCAATGCCGGCTGCACCTGAACCGTTGATTACTGCCTTGCATTCTGAAAGTGCTTTGCCTGTAAGTTTTGTGGCGTTGATAAGCGCGGCAGAAACAACAACGGCTGTGCCGTGCTGGTCATCGTGGAAAATCGGAATATCGCAGCGCTCTTTAAGTTTTTCTTCAATTTCAAAGCAGCGCGGTGCCGAAATATCTTCAAGGTTAATTCCGCCGAATGAACCGCTGATGTTATAAACGGTTTCAACAAATTCATCAACATTTTTTGTGCGGACACAAAGCGGAAATGCGTCAACATCACCGAATTCTTTGAAAAGCACGCATTTGCCTTCCATAACGGGCATGCCTGCTTCCGGGCCGATATCTCCAAGACCTAAAACAGCGGTTCCGTCGGTGATAACGGCAACCATATTCCATCTTCTTGTAAGTTCCCAACTTTTTTTATAATCATCCTGAATAGCAAGACAAGGTTCGGCAACGCCCGGTGTGTATGCAAGTGAAAGGCTGTCTCTGTCATTAACTTTTGCCCTTGCGGTAACCTCAAGTTTACCTTGCCATTCTCCGTGTAATTTAAGTGATTCTTTACGATAATCCATTGTAATACCTCTAATATTATGTTTTATTTACTCCCAAGGGAATTTGTACTGGGTAAGACCGAGTTCGTCACGAATTTCAATAATTTCTTTCTGAACAGATTCGTTGATAGGAACACCGCTGTCTTTTCTTTCCTGCCAGATATCCCACTCTTTTTCACCTGCGGTGTAAATTCTGTCACATCCCGGTGCTTTCTTTGAGTTACGCACCGAACGGATAATTTCACCTGCTTTTTTTCTGGTAATATCCTCGCCGAGGAAGTGATCTGTATCAATAGCAATGAAGAAATGACCAAGGTGATAAGGTCTGATATTTCCGTTCTCGTCTTTACCGTCAAGGTCTTTTCCGTAACTGCCGTCCTGAAGAGCGGCAGAAAGAAGTTCAATTACCATTGCATAGCCATAACCTTTATATCCGCCGAGTGATTCGCCGATACCGCCGAGAGTGGTAAGTGCGGCTTCACCGTTTCTGATTTTTTTGAGGGCAACGCCTGAATCGCCTTCGATTGGCTCACCATCAAGACCGATTACAGTGCCGGGATGAACATCTTCGCCGATTCTTTCATAATATTCAATCTTGCCGTTCTGTGTTATGGATGTTGCACAGTCAATGTTGAAGTCAAAATCTTCATCCGTAGGGATGCCGACTGTAAGCGGATTGGTACCGAACATACCCTCAACACCGAAAGTGGGCGCAACGGAAGGTCTTGCATTTGTGCCTGTAATGCCGATGCAGCCCTGTTTTGCAGCCATTGTTGTGTAATATCCTGCGATACCATAGTGGCAGGAGTTGCGCACTGCAACCATACCCATGCCGTATTCTTTAGCTTTGTCAATCGCCATCTGCATTGATTTGTGACCGATAACCTGACCCATACCGTTATGACCGTCAACAACTGCTGTTGTCGGGGTTTCTTTAATAATTTCAAAATTTGTTACAGGATTCTGAATGCCTGCCTTGATTCTGTCGAGATAAATTGGCTTAAATCTGTTGCAGCCGTGGCTTTCAATACCGCGCTTGTCAGATTCAAGCAAAATCTCTGTGCAAATTTTTGCATCCTCTTCAGGAATTCCGTAACCAACAAATGCATCTGTTACAAAGTTAGTGATTAAATCCCAAGGACATACTACTTTACCCATATTTTTTCTCCTTTAAAATATATTTATCTTTCCCAGTTGCGTGAGCGTTCAACTGCACGTTTCCAGTCAGAATATTTCTGATTTCTTAATGTTGCTTCCATAGATGGAACGAAGATTTTATCAACCTGTCGGTTTTCCTCTATTTCATCTGTATTTTCCCAAACACCTGTTGCAAGGCCTGCACAGTAAGCGGCGCCAAGTGCTGTGGTTTCAACATTTTTGGGTCTGTTTACGTGAACGCCTGTCATATCAGCCTGAATCTGCATCATTATATCTGATACAGATGCGCCTCCGTCAACTCGTAAATCTTTTATCATAATGTCGGAATCAGCCATCATTGCCTCAAGCAAATCTGTCATCTGATATGTAATGCTTTCAAGAACTGCACGGCAGATATGTTTTTTGTTTATTCCGCGTGTAAGACCAATCATAATGCCGCGTGCGTACATATCCCAGTACGGTGCGCCGAGACCGGTAAATGCAGGAACAAAATAAAGACCGTTGGCATCTTCAACTTCACTGGCAAATTCATCACATTCAGATGCCGTGTTGATAAGGCCGATTTCATCTCTGAGCCATTTTATTACCGAACCTGCGTTGAACGCAGAACCTTCAAGTGAATATGTAATTTTATCGCCGATTCCCCAGGCAATGCCGGAAAGAAGGTTTGAGCGTGAATTAACTCTTTTCTCACCGGTGTTCATAAGAAGAAAACAGCCTGTTCCGTAAGTGTTCTTTGCCTGACCTTCGTTGAAACATCCCTGGCCGAAGAGCGCTCCGGGCTGGTCGCCGATGGCACCGGCAATCGGGGCGCCGCAGATATCTTCAATACCTGTGATTTTTGCAACATTGCCGTAAATACAACTTGATGGTTTTACCTCCGGCAGCATGCTCATCGGAATGCCGAGTTTTTCGCAAAGAAACGGATCCCAGCAAAGTTTGTCAATATCAAAAAGCATGGTTCTGCAGGCGTTTGAGTAGTCGGTTACGTGTACCTTTCCGCCTGTAAGATTCCAGATGAGCCATGTGTCTACCGTTCCGAAAAGAAGTTCGCCCTTTTCGGCTCTTTCTCTTGCACCCTCAACATTGTCAAGAATCCACTTGATTTTTGTTGCACTGAAATATGCGTCAATCAAAAGCCCTGTTGTTTCTTTAACATAGTCGGTGAGCCCCTGTGCTTTTAAATCTTCGCAGATTTTAGCGGTGCGGCGGCATTGCCATACAATGGCGTTGTAAACAGGTTTGCCTGTTTCTTTGTCCCACACAATGGTAGTTTCTCTCTGGTTGGTGATTCCTATTCCTGCAATATCGGCGGGATCAACTTTTTCAAGTCTTAAACATGAAAGAATAGCGCTTATTTGTGAAAAAAGAATCTCCATTGGGTCGTGTTCAACCCAGCCGTTTTCGGGATAATGCTGTTCAAATTCGTTTTGTGCCTTTGCAACAATTTCCCCCTTTTTGTTAAATATAATGGCACGGGAGGAAGTTGTGCCCTGGTCGAGTGCCATAATATATTTTTCTGACATATGGTTTACCCCTCTCCTTATCGGTTATTTGCAACCGATATCTCGGCAAATTTATATTCTGCGTTCATTTCTTTGCTTAAATCAAATAACAAAAGCAGGCAAAATGCCTGCTTTTATTTTACTTTATTTGTATATTATTGTCAATGATGATGTTATTGCCTTAACAGATTTTATGCAATATTTTATACATATTGTGTTTTTTGTTTATTTATATATGATTTTCAACAAAAGTGAGAATATCGTTTACGCTCTCAATTTTTTCAACAATTTCGTCAGGAACTTCAATTTTAAATTCATCTTCAACAGACATAACGATATCAATCGCATCAAGACTGTCTGCACCTAAATCCTCTACAAGCAAACTGTCGGGTGTAATTGAATTTTCATCAACATCCAACTGTTCAGCAAGTATTGCTGTGATTTTTTCAAATACCATAATGTTTTCACCTCAAAAAAATGTTGTTAATATTGTTTGGTTATGTTATTATCATATTATATAAATACGGCTTAATTGTCAATAAAGAATTTAAAATACGAGGTAAAAGTTTATGAAAAATTTTGCTTTGACAGGTTATCCCCTTGGTCATTCCATGTCACCATTAATACATAAAGAACTTTTCAAAATAAACAGTAAGGATGCAGATTACAGTCTTATGGAAATTGATCCTGCGTTTTTTGAAGACGGTTTTGCACAGTTGAAAACCCTTGACGGATTTAATGTTACAATTCCCCATAAAACAGGAATTATTCCTTATCTTGATTCTTTGTCCCAGAGGGCAGAACTTTTCGGCGCTGTAAATACAGTGAAAAATGAAAACGGAAAACTTACCGGTTATAATACCGACTGTTTCGGTTTTTTGCGTGCGCTTGAAACAGCCGATATTTCCCTTGGCGGAAAGGTTCTTTTGTGCGGCAGCGGGGGAGTATCAAGAATGTTTGCTTTTGAAAGTGTGCTTGCAGGGGCAGATTTAACGATTGCCGTTCGCGAAGCAGATGTTGATGCTGCAAATAGGATAAAAAATGAAATCAAAGAAAAACTTCAGAAAGATGTTAAAGTAATAACGCTTGATGAAGTTGACGGCTGTTTTGATTTATTGATAAACGGAACACCTGTAGGTATGTTCCCGAATGTTGATAACTGTGTTTTGCCGAAAGAGAAGGTTCTTGCGTGCGGTGCTGTTTTTGATGCAATTTATAATCCGCTTGAAACAAAACTTCTTAAATATGCAAAAGAAGGCGGTCTTAAATATTCAAACGGTTTGCCGATGCTTGTCTGGCAGGCAGTTGTTGCACAGGAAATATGGTTTGATATAAAATTTGATGCAAACCGTGTTAAGGATGTAATAAAAATAACAGAAAGTGAACTGAAAAAATAATGAACAATATTATTCTTTGCGGTTTTATGGGCAGCGGTAAAACCATTGTGGGCGGCGAACTCGCAAAAATTATGGGCAGAAAATTTGTTGATACGGATGAACTTATAGAAAGTGAACAGGGTGTTGCCATAAAGGCTATTTTTGCAACGCACGGAGAAGACTATTTTCGTGACCTTGAATGGGAATGCTGCAAAAATGTTGCGCTGTTAAAAAACTGTATTGTATCAACCGGCGGCGGTGCAGTTACTTTTGAAAGAAATGTTGAAGCGCTTAAACAGGGCGGAAAAATTGTTTTTCTTGATGCGGATTTTGAGGTTATCTGCGAAAGAATAGGAAATTCAAAAACACGCCCGCTTTTTCAGGATAAGGAAAAGGCAAAAGCACTTTATGATGAAAGAAAATCCAAATATCTCAGGGCGGCCGACTTTGTTATAAACGGCAATATGTCGGCCAGAAAAACAGCACTTGAAATTGCCTCCATTTTCAAATAATTGTTAATAATTGCCGTGAAAGTTGAAAAATGATAAACATTGTGTTATAATTGCTTTCATTGGCATTGGGTTTCAGTTTTGTCACCCCATTAATAAACGGCAGATATTTATAATAGTTTAACTTTTTGTTTTTGCCGTTTCGGGTAATAAGAGGTGTTATATGACCACAAAAAACAGTGAACTTAATCATAATGTTGAGATGTTTAAAAAGTATAAAAACCTTTTAAACGAACTCACAAAAAAGAATGTTAAGTTAAAATACAGAAATTCGTGGCTCGGTATTCTATGGAGTTTTCTGCAGCCGCTTTTGAATATGGTTGTTCTTGCCGTTGTGTTCGGCGGAATATTCGGCAAAAAAAGCGATCAGATCGTCTGCTATCCCGTTTATCTTTTTACCGGCAGACTTTTATTTTCGTTTTTTACATCTTCAACAAAGCAGGCAATGACCTCTTTCAGAAGAAATCAGGCGATAATAAAAAAAGTTTATGTGCCTAAGTATATGTATCCGCTGTCATCCATTCTGAGCAATTTTGTTACTTTTGCAATATCCCTGCTGTGCCTTATCTGCGTGTGGATATTCTTTAAAGTCACAGGCTGGAGCGGCGGTTCAGGGCTTGAAATTACATGGTATGCTCTTCTTTGCTGGGTGCCAATGGTGCTCCTCCTGATTTTCAGCACAGGCGTTGGTCTTATTTTATCTGTTATCAGCGTGTATTTCAGAGATGTTGAATATATATGGGATGTTGTTTGTCAACTCCTTTTCTATATGGTTCCTATTCTTTATCATCTCAGCACGATTGATACCAAATGGATAAGAATCGTAATCAAAGTCAATCCGCTTTATTCTATGATTGAACTTTTCAGACACTGTGTTCTTTACGGTCAGATAATGAGTCCGCAACTTTTCCTTTATGCTGCGGCTACATCAATAGGCGTTCTGCTGATAGGAATATGGTTCTTCAATAAAAAGAGCGACGATATTATTTTCCATCTTTAATATTATAAATAAAATAAAAAACAGTCCTGATAATTCAGGACTGTTTTTTTACTTTGTGGTATGTTAATACTTCTTTAACTGATCTTCATCAAAGTCTTCAAGGAATTCGTCATAAGTTCCCTTGCGGTCAAGAATGGTATTGCCCGAAATTTCAATAATTCTGTCGGCAACAGTCTGAACAAACTGGTGGTCGTGAGAAGTGAAAAGGATTGTTTCGGGATAACGGATAAGACCATTATTAAGTGCTGTGATTGATTCAAGGTCAAGGTGGTTGGTAGGTTCGTCAAGAACAAGCACGTTTGCGCCTGAAAGCATCATTTTGCAGAGCATACAGCGCACTCTTTCACCACCTGAAAGAACATTTGCCATTTTAAGTGCATCTTCACCTGAAAAAAGCATTCTTCCGAGCCAGCCGCGGATATCCGCCTCAAGGGTGTAGGTTGTATACTGTCTGAGCCAGTCAACAAGGGTGAGTTCAACGTCATCAAAATAAGGGCCGTTATCACTGGGGAAGTAACTCTGAGATGTTGTAACACCCCATTTGAATGATCCTTCATCCGGTTCCATTTCGCCCATGATGATTTTGAAGAGTGTTGTTTTTGCAACAACATCAGAACCAACAAAAGCAACCTTTTCTCTTGGGTGAATAACAAAAGAAATATCATCGAGAACTTTTCTGTCACCGATAGTTTTTGTCAGGTGGTCAACTCTTAAAAGGTCATTTCCGCATTCTCTGTCGGGTTTGAAATCAACAAACGGAAAACGTCTGCTTGAAACAGGCATATCAATCATTTCAAGAGCATCAAGTTGCTTTTTACGGCTGGTTGCCTGCTTCGATTTAGCGGCATTTGCCGAGAAACGCTGAATAAATTCCTGAAGTTCTTTAATTTTCTGTTCGTTTTTCTTGTTCTGGTCTCTTGCCTGACGCTGACGCATCTGGGTGTATTCATACCAGAAATCGTAGTTGCCTGTGTATAACTGAATTTTTCCGAAGTCAACGTCACAGATATGGGTGCAGACTTTGTTTAAAAAGTGACGGTCATGTGAAACAACAATAACCGTATTTTCAAAATCCATAAGGAAATTTTCGAGCCAGCGGATAGCCGAAAGGTCAAGATGGTTGGTAGGTTCGTCAAGCAGAAGAATATCCGGATTTCCGAAAAGAGCCTGAGCAAGAAGAACTTTTACCTTTAAATCTGATGGAAGTTCAGCCATTTGCATATAATGATATTCGTCGGATACGCCGAGTTTGTTGAGCATAAATGCGGCATCGCTTTCTGCATTCCAGCCATCCATATCTGCAAATTCTGCCTCAAGTTCGCCTGCTTTTATTCCGTCTTCTTCAGAAAAATCTTCTTTCATATAAAGGGCGTCTTTTTCTTCCATTATTTCAATAAGACGCGGATTTCCCATAAGAACGGTTCTGATAACCTCATAGTCGTCATATGCAAAGTGGTCCTGTTTTAAAACAGAAAGTCTTTCGCCCGGGGTGATAAATACTTCGCCTTTCTGCGATTCAAGTTCACCTGAAAGAACTTTTAAAAATGTTGATTTTCCTGCGCCGTTGGCACCTATAATTCCATAGCAGTTACCCGGTGAAAAAGTTACATTAACTCTTTCAAAAAGCACTCTTCCGCCAAACTGCACGGTAATATTATTTGCTGAAATCATCTGAATTCCTCCTGTTAAGGCTTCTTAAATATCGGGTATATAATACTACATTGAAGTTTTAAAAACAAGTAATAAGTTGATTTTATTTTTAAAATATATTATAATATTAAAAATTATGGGAAGTTCGGAGAAAAAATATGAAAATTAAAATATCACCATCTATGCTTGCATCAGATTATGCAAATCTTGAACAAGAACTTGAAAAATGTGAAAAAGGCGGTGCCGATCTTATTCATCTTGATGTTATGGACGGGCATTTCGTTCCTAACATTTCTATCGGCGCGCCTGTTATTTCTGCTATGAAAAAGGTTTGCAAAGTTCCTTTTGATGTTCATCTTATGATTTCAGACCCTTATTTTTATGCCGAAGATTTTATTAAAGCAGGGGCCGATATAATTACCTTCCATACGGAATGTGACAGTGATATTGAAAAAACGATTAAAAAAATAACAGATGGTGGCTGTAAAGTCGGTCTGGCTGTTAAGCCAAATACCCCGATTGAGAATGTTTATCCTTATCTCGATAAAATTTCAATGGTGCTGGTCATGACGGTTGAACCCGGTTTCGGCGGGCAGAGTTTTATGGAAAGCGTTATGCCTAAAGTTGCGGCAGTCAGAGAAAAATGCCCTGATATGGATATACAGGTTGACGGCGGAATTAATACTGAAACCGTTAAAATTGCCGGCAAAGCAGGTGCAAATGTTTTTGTTGCCGGTTCAGCGGTATTTAAAAGCGAAGATCCGGCAGAAACAATTAAAACACTAAAACAAAATGCGGTGGTTAACGAAATATGAAAAAGAAACGCTTTTATAACAATAAAAAGCGAAATCAGAAATGGACGGAAGAGGTAAAAGGCCGTAAAATCCCTTTCGCCGATAAGTATATTGATGCAGGATTCGGTTCGGATAAGTTTGACAACCGCCGTCCTACTGTAAAGAAAAAGGCATTTTCAAAAGATAATATGCAGAAAATGTTTAAATATGTTATTTTTGCAGTGTGTGGTTTTGCAATAATCTGCGTTGGCTATACTTTTATGGATATTTATATTGAACGAAACGCAATGCCGTTGACGGATGAAGACAGTCAGTATAATGTTTCAATGAGCAATCTTTCGCTTGAATTTAAAGCATGTGCCGTTGAACCGCTTTCGCTTGATAACGGCGTAATGTTCGGTGCGGTTATTGAAGATATTCAAAACGGCGGATATACTGCAGCAGTATTTGATTTGAAAAGAGACGACGGCACTATAGGATACCGAAGCAATCTTGCCATGATTGATACTTATGGTGCGGTTTCTTCTGCTTCAAGCGATATCGGTGCCTGCGTTTTGCAGTTCGGAGAGAATGATATTCTGCCTGTGGGAAGAATTTCGTGCTATAAAGATAATATTGTTCCTTCGGCCGATTTGACGGCGGCGCTTTATGACGGCGGAAATTTATATAAAGACAGTTCGGGAAACACTTATCTTAACCCTGACAGCGAAAGTGCATACAGTTATATTAAAAGCATTATTGAAGAATCAAAAGGCAACGGCATATCGGTTTTCCTGCTTGATAACTGCAGTTTGCCCGAAGAAGTCAGTGCAAATTATAATGATGGGTTTGACGCACTTTCAAAAAAACTTTATAATGATTTCGGTGATGAAATAAAGTTAATCAACTGTGTTTCGGTAACGATTGATTCAGAGGATATAAAAGCCATCGAAGAGGAAGTTAAAGAAAAAATACAGAACAAAAACAATTCAGATACGGTGCTCTATATAAAAGCAAAA
The DNA here is from genome assembly GCA_946555465.1 of uncultured Clostridia bacterium. Lineage (GTDB taxonomy): Bacteria > Bacillota > Clostridia > Oscillospirales > Acutalibacteraceae > Eubacterium_R. The sequence continues at coordinate 66,013 of CAMNST010000011.1, read as the reverse complement.
GACAAAGAAACGGTTAAGCAAATTTTAGATAATGATGGATTAAAAAGTTATATTATTTCGGAATAAAAGTTAATTCACTAACTTCATTTCCGTAAGAAGGAGACTTTTATGGGGAGAAAAATCACTTTAATTTTAATGACCGCGGCAGTTTTTTTGGTGTCGGTATCATCGCATTTCTCAGTTTTTGCACAGGATGATATTCCGGCTCTTACTTCAATCCGTTTTTCCAATGCCCAGGTAGACGGCGGCTTTAAGAGCGAACTTCGCGAGTTCACTCTTACACTTGAGGATAACTCGGTTTCGCCGACTCTTGAATCGTATGAAATTAAGGGGGATGCAAAGATATTTGTAAATTATCTTTATGATTCCACCCAGCATCCGACGGGGATAGAGGTAAAACTTGAGTTCACCTCAGGCAGTGTGATTTACAATTTTATTTATACAAACCCTGCCGAATACAGCACAAACAGTGATAATATGCTAACCTCTATTTATTGCCAGTATGGTGAAATTTCGCCTGCCGTTAATGAAGAGGATACCGCATATAAACTGTATATACCGTCTGATTTAACACAGTTGGTGATAACTCCCGTAACAAGAGATATAAACGCTTATTGCGCTCCTGTTGAACTTAAACTTGATAATAACCAAGAGCCTAAAATTACGCTTATCTGCACCGCGTCTGACGGTGAAAGCAAAAGAGAATATATCGTAAAAACCGTAAGGGTTGAAAAAACCATGCAGCAGGTTGAAAATGAAATGATGCAGCCCGGTTATACCTCTTTTGTTGAGGGTACCCGTTTTTATGAAAAACCCGAATTTGTGATTACTGCTGCTGCGGTAATCGGCGGTATAATTGTATTGTTTATACTTTTTAAAATCACGCGCCGAATTGCCGTAAATCCTTATGATAAGGATGAAAAACCGTTTTACAGTCCGGTAGAATAATCTGTTTAAAATAAAGGAAAGGAGATAGGCTATGAATCTTGAAGAAATAACTGTTGAAGAGATAGTAGATAAAATCTCGTCCCTTTATAGAAGCAAAAAATATTCAGATATTAAAACCATTTTAAAAGAAATCAATCCCGCCGACGTTGCGGCAATTTTTGATGAGTTTCCGGAGGAACAGCGGATTTTGTTCTTTCGTCTGCTCCCGAAAGAAGAGGCGGCAGAAACTTTTGTTGAACTTGACATAGACACGCAGGAAGCATTTATACGTGCCTTTTCCGATACCGAACTTAAAGAGGTTATTGACGAACTTTATCTTGATGATACCGTTGATATTATTGAGGAAATGCCTGCAACAATCGTAAAAAGAATTTTAAAGAATACCGACAGTCAGACAAGGGCGTCTATCAACACGCTCCTGAAATATCCCGAAGACAGCGCCGGCTCAATTATGACACCGGAGTTCGTTGATCTGAAAAGGGATAATACGGTTGAAGATGCCTTTAAAAGAATACGCCGCACGGGTGTGGATAAAGAAACAATTTATACCTGTTACGTAACCGATAAATCACGTCATCTTATAGGTGTTACAACGGTGAAAGAACTGCTTCTTCACGAGCAGGATGATACCATTGAAGAGTTTATGGAAACCAACACCATTTTTGTTAATACGCACGATGACAAAGAGGTTGCCGTTCAACTTTTTGATAAGTATAATTTTCTTGCTCTTCCTGTTGTTGATATGGAAAACAGGCTTGTCGGCATCATCACCGTCGATGATGCTATGGATGTTTTGCAGGAGGAAAACACCGAAGATATCCATAAAATGAACGCCGTTGTTTTCACTTCGGAAAAACCTTATCTGAAAATCGGCGTTTTTGAAACCTGGAAATCAAGAATTCTCTGGCTGCTCTTTCTTATGATAAGCGCAACTTTCACAAGTATGATTTTAAATGCGTTTGAAGATAAACTTTCAGCGCTTATTATTCTTACTTCGTTTATACCCATGCTTACGGGCACGGGCGGTAACGCCGGCGGACAGGCGAGTGCGGTTATTATCCGTTCGCTTTCGCTTAACGAAATAGATTACCGGGATGTTTTTCGTGTTCTGTGGAAAGAATTCCGTGTCGGCCTTGTGTGCGGTTGCACGCTTGCCGTTGTCAACTTCATTAAAATCTGGTTTGTTGACAGAATGCTTCTCGGTGCAGACAGCATCACCCTGAAGGTGGATCTGGTTATCAGCCTTACGCTTGTAATTGAAACCGTTTTTGCAAAAATGGTCGGCTGCGTTTTCCCGATACTTGCAAAAAAAATGAAACTTGACCCGGCTGTAATTTCTTCGCCTTTCATTACAACTGTAATTGATGCTCTTTCCCTTCTGATTTATTTCGGTCTTGCAACTTTAATTCTTGGTATTTAATTTTATAAAACTTAACGGCAGGTTATCCTGCCGTTTTATTTTTTGTTGACTGATGGATTTCTAATGTGGTATAATAACATTGCCAAATAAATTCGTAATAATTTAATATACAAAAAACAGAGGGGTGCTTTTTATTTTTAATAAAATGCATACTCTTATTTTGCGTACCCACAGTATTTTTGTATTACTTGGTTATTGCGAATTTGTTTGGCGACAGTTGGAGTTATGCGTTTTTTATGCACGGCTTCGGCTGTGCATTTTTTATTGACATAATTATGGTAATGTGGTATATTCAAATTGCGAAATGAAACTGAATATTAGGTATTGAAGCGAAGTGTGTATTTTTTATTTTTGATAAAAATGCAGGCTCTATTTAATCATACTTTGTTTCATATGAGACAATATTTGGTTTCGTTTCGCGACAGTTGGAGCATGTGTTTTTTATGCGTGGCTTCGGCTGCGCATTTTTTATTTTAGGGGGGTTAATCTATCTATCGGTCGAGGAATGTTTATTATATTATTGTTTTAAATTTTATCCTCAAAAACGCATGTCTCGTTTGTTGCGACAAATGAAAAAAGGCTGCCCTGATTTTTCAGGACAGCCGGTTTTATTTTTTCTTCTTTTTTCTGTTTCTCAGAATAATCATAAAAATCATGCCTGCAATACCGCCGATTGCATTCATCATCATATCCGTCATCGTGTCAACCAAACCGAGATAACCAAATTCATTGTTGTATTTTGAAAGGTCAAACATAGCAGTTTCTTCGCCCGCTTTTGATAACTGCAGATTTGTTCCGTGGAGCGTGTCCATCAGAAATTCGTAAAATTCCCATCCAACTGCAATGGAAAGGGCAAACATCAGCGAAAAGATTGCTGCAAGCGTTGCGGCACACTGCCCTTTTTTTCGTTGAATGATACAGGCAAAATCATATCCGAAAACGGCGCATACCACACCGGATAAGATATGCATCATATTGTCAAACCACCATAGTCTGTCAAACAGACCCAGATACGAGCCGATAACAATGCCGACGAAAATGATTATATTCAGCATCGTCTGGCTCAGCGGCGGAACTTCTTCTATAAAACTGCCGTTGCCGAAAACCTGAAACATGTCCCACAAATGGGTGAATATAAAGCAGAAAACGCTTTCAAATCCCATTACAAGGTCGCCTTGAACAAATGAATACGCGGCGCATATAAGCATGGATATTCTGACAATTATCCAGAATGCAAACTGAAATTTGGGTATTTTTTTAACAGGGTCTTTTTTTATTTTATATGCCACTGTGTGCCTCCTGTTATGATGGTTTTTAATATTCTTATAATATCATATAAGCAAAAAATGTCAAATATTTTTAAAATATTAAATAAAAATAAACTATTCAATAATGTGTAGAATTGTTATTTTTTATCTGCTATAATCAAAACGTTAGAAAATGCACACTTTGCTATGTTTTGTCATAAAACTCGCGGGTGTCAGGTCGGAGGAAAATATGATTAATTACACAACGAAGTATGATGTAAAAAAAACAATGTATGAAAAGTTTGCCGATTCGGCTGCTCAGCATCCTGATGAACCTTGTTTTTACTATTATAAAAATACAATAACATGGAAAAAGGCAGAAGAAATGGTTGATCTTTGTGCAGCGGCTCTTGTTGCTAACGGCGTGCGCAAGGGTGACAGAGTTATTATCTGTGCTCCCAATATGCCTCAGTGCATAACAGCCATTTACGCTGTTAATAAGATTGGTGCGATTGCATCAATGCTTCATCCGCTTTCTGTTAAATCAGAGGCTGAATATGCAGTAAATCTTGTTGGTGCAAAGTTTGCATTTTGTTTTGATGTTTCTGAAAAATCTTTTCAGGGTATGAAAAATCTTACCCTTGTTCGCTGCAAAACAGCAGGCTATTTCCCTAAAACACCTTATGGTTTTATTGCAAATCAGGTTTATAAAAAGAAAATCAAGGGCAAAACAGCACCGGCAACAGATGTTCATAAGAATATTGAATGGACAGAATTTCTTAAAGAAGGCAAAAAATTCCTTGCCGACGGCGGAAAAGTTGAAATTGCCGAAGATTCGCTTGCAGTTGCTGCAATTATGATGACAGGCGGAACAACCGGTAACCCCAAGGGCGTTCAACTTTGCAACGAGGCTATCAACAATCTTTCTTATCAACTTGTTGATGTTGTTGAAACTGTTCTTGAAATGAAAACAGATGCAAAAACAGACACTATGCTTACCGCCCTTCCTGTTTTCCACGGTTTTGGTTTTGCTCTTTGCATGCATGTTTCAATTTGCACAGGTATGGCGCAGGCTCTTTTCCCGCAGTTTGATGCCAAAATGTGCAGTGATGCAATCAAGCAGTATGGTATTAATTATATTTTCGGTGTTCCTGATTTCTTTGAAAAGGTGCATAAGGCAGGCTACCTCAAAGGAATTGATATGTCAAATATGAAACTTATCGGTTCAGGCGGAGACGTTGTTCCTTATTCTCTTACAGAAAAAATGGATGTTCTTCTTAAAGAAAACGGTGCAAAATGCCATTTCGTTTCGGGTTACGGTCTTACCGAGTGTGTAACCGTATGCTCATTTACCGATCCGAGAAGAGAGGCTCCTCAGGGCTGTATCGGTATTCCTTGTTATAATATCGAGGCAATGACCGTAAAACCGGGAACAACCGAAGAAGTTAAGGGTGAAGACGGTGAATTGTGCATTTACGGTCCGACACTTATGGAAGGCTATTATCATGACCCTGATGAAACAAACAAAGTGCTTGTTAAGCATGATGACGGCAAAGTATGGCTTCATACAGGTGATATGTGCTTTATTAAAGAAGAAACAGGCGATATATATTATCGTCAGAGACTCAAGAGAGTATACAAAATCAGCGGCTATCTTGTTTATCCTTCATTTATTGAAGAATCATACAGAGCAATGGCAGAGATTTATGACTGCTGTGTAATCGGTACCGGTGAAGAGGGCAAAACCCAGTTGAAACTTTTTGTTGTAAAGAACAAAAAATATGCCGGTGACAGCGAAGAAGAACTTACAAAGAAAATTATTGATTTCGGTTTGCAGAACCTTTCAAAATGGTCTGTTCCGAAAGAGGTTGTTTATATTGATGAACTTCCGAGAACAAAAATCGGAAAGGTTGATTTCAAGGTTCTTAAATAACAGGATAATATCCGGTGAAATGGCTATCCTTATTAAAGGATAGCCATTTTTTAGTTGCTAAAATTATTATAATGTGTTATCCTTTTATCTATGGAATATAAATATGAAATGCATTGTCACACAGGCTGCGTTTCGCGCTGCGGAAGAGTAGAGCCTGAAGAAATTGTAAAATTATATAAGGAAAAAGGATACAGCGGAATTGTTGTTACCGACCATTACAGTCCTATGACATTTAAAGTGTCGCGCCTTGCCTGCCCACAGAAAGAAATAGATTTTTATCTCAGTGGATACAGGCGTATGAAAAAAGCGGCCGGAGATGATTTTGATGTTTTTCTCGGCGTAGAACTGCGCCATTATTTCACGGCAAATGATTATCTGATTTACGGTATTGATGAGGATTTTCTTTATAACGGCGGTAATCTTCTCAATGTCTGGGAAAAAGAAGTTTTTGAACGTTCAAAAGAAAAGGGCTGTCTTGTTTTTCAGGCTCACCCCTTCAGAACTGGTATTCGCCGCTGCAATCCTGATTATATTGACGGTGTTGAAGTTTTTAACGGCAAAACCGAAAAATCATTAAATGAAAAGGCACTTGACTGGGCAAAAGAAAACAACAAACTTATTGTTTCGGGTTCTGATTTTCATACCGTTAAGAACCTTGCCAAAGGCGGAATAATTACCAATAAAAAAATGAAAGATAATTCTGAACTTTTAACAGTGCTTAAATCGCAGGATTTTAAACTTATTGAAAACTATTGAGGAGAGAAAAATGACTTTTGTAAAAAAGAACGGCTTAGGCATTCTGAGCTGTATAATAATTGCAGGAATATCCACACTTCTTGCAGGCATTAATATTGGCGGTTTTTCATTTGAAATTATCGGTGCACCCGTTTTTGCCATTGTAATAGGAATGGTGATTTCGCTCATATTTAAAAATCTTTCATCAGATGAAAAGATGAAACCGGGGCTTACTTTTACTTCAAAGAAAATTCTGCAGTGGGCAGTTATCATTTTGGGATTTACTCTTAATATCAAAACTGTTCTTTCCGTCGGCGGCGAAAGTCTTCCTGTGATTATTTCCACCATTGCCGTTTCGCTTATAATGGCATTTATTATGTGCAAGATACTGAAGGTTGACAAAAAGGTTTCCATTTTAGTCGGTGTCGGTTCTTCAATATGCGGTGGCTCTGCAATCGCTGCTACTGCACCGGTTATAGATGCCGATGATGAGGAAATTGCGCAGTCAATATCAGTAATTTTTCTTTTCAATGTAATTGCGGCTCTGATTTTTCCTACAATCGGAAATGCTATCGGACTTACAGATAACGGCTTTGCTCTTTTTGCAGGCACTGCCGTTAATGATACATCTTCCGTAACTGCTGCGGCTTCGGCGTGGGATAGTATGAAAAATACCGATGGACTTGTTCTTGCACAGGCAACAACTGTTAAACTTACACGTACGCTTGCAATTATTCCCATTACTCTTGTTCTTGCCTTTATCCGAACAAAGCAGGCAAAAAAGCAGGGCAGAGAAGGAACAAAAATCTCATTTAAAAAGATTTTTCCATGGTTTATTCTCTACTTCGTTGCCGCTTCTCTTATAACAACGCTTGTTTCACTTTTGCCTCAGAGCGGATTTACAACTTTTTATAATGAAAATTTTGTTCACGGTGCAAAATGGCTTGCTAAATTCTTTATAGCAATGGCTATGTGTGCAATCGGTCTTAACACCAATATTGTGAATCTTGTAAAAAAGGGCGGAAAGCCTATTCTTATGGGGCTTTGCTGCTGGATTGCAATCGCAGCCGTAAGCCTTGTTATGCAGCATGTTCTTGGTTATTGGTAAGAAAAATATATATAATTTGAAAAATCTCCGCTTAAATCGGAGATTTTTTATTTTTTTTAAATTTCCTCTTGATTATTGATTGAGGGTCTGCTATAATAAACGCAATCGCTTTAAAGTGATTAGACTTTAAAGCACGAAAGTGAAATAAAAAAGTAAAATTAAAAGAGGTATTAAAAATGGCTCCAAGAAAAGGAAATTTAATGACCGTTCGCACGGATGTTAAAGTGCTTGATGCCACAATTCGTGACGGCGGTTTGTGCAACAATTTTGAGTTTACAGATGAATTTGTAACCGAACTTTACAAGACAAATGTAAAGAGCGGTGTTGATTATATGGAATTCGGTTACCGCGCATCTAAAAATCTTTTTGATCCCAAAGATTTCGGAAAATGGAAATTCTGCAGTGAGGAAGATATAAGAAGCATAGTCGGCGAAAATGTTTCTGATATGAAAATTGCTGTTATGGCAGATGTCGGCAGATGCGATTTCAAAGAGGATTTCATTCCGAAATCAGAGTCTGTTATTGATATGGTTCGCGTTGCCTGCTATATTCATCAGATTCCTGCTGCTATCGAAATGATAGAGCATTTTCATAATCTCGGTTATGAAACCACCTGTAACATTATGGCTATCAGCCAGGCAAATACCGAGCAGATTGATGCCGCTCTTGAAATGCTGGGCGCACAGAGTCATGTTGATGTTATTTATCTTGTTGATTCTTATGGTTCTCTTTATCCTGAATCTGCTGCAAATCTTTCTAAAAAATACCTTGAAATAGGTGAGAAATACGGAAAAGCAATAGGTTTTCATGCTCACAACAATCAAAATCTTGCATTTGCAAACACGATTGAAACGCTTTCTTATGGTGTTTCTTATCTTGACGCAACCGCATCGGGTATGGGCAGAGGTTCAGGTAACTGTGCCATGGAACTTTTACTCGGATTTTTAAAGAACCCGAAATACAGCCTTTACAGCCTTCTCACATTTATTGAAAAGTATATTGTTCCGCTTAGAGAAAGCGGAGTGGTATGGGGTTATGATATCCAGTATATGCTTACCGGTCAACTTAACCGTCATCCTCGTGAGGCAATGGCATTCACTGCTGAAAAGCGTCAGGATTACTGTGAATTTTACAAATCACTTCTTGATAACTTCTAAAAAATAAATAAAATTGTTATGGCGGATTTCCTTTTTTTGTGACGAAATCCGTCTTTTTTTATGCATATTATTACACGCGGACAATAAATAATTTGTTGAGTTTATATAAAACTTTCTATATTATATATAAATTTATATATATAAGTTGACTATATAAAGACAATTATGATATAATTTATTAGTATCTTAAAGTTACCTAAAATTTTGTGTTTATTATAAAGCAGGTGTGTTATGAAAAGTATCAGTTTAGCAAACAAAACAGTATTTATTACCGGTGCGGCAGGTTTTATCGGTTCATTTTTAGCCAAAAGAATCTTGACCGATTTTGCCGATACCAGAGTTATCGGTATTGATAATATGAACGATTATTACGATGTTCGCATTAAGGAGGAAAGGCTGAGCCAATTATCTTCTTTTGATAATTTTACATTTATTAAAGGTTCTATTACCGATAAATCTTTGATTGATGGTATTTTTTCAGAGCATAATCCGCAGGTGGTTGTAAATCTTGCCGCACAGGCAGGTGTTCGTTATTCAATAAGTAATCCGGATGCTTATATTGAGTCAAATATTATTGGCTTTTATAATATTCTTGAGGCATGCCGTCACTCCAATGATGACGGAAAAAGTGGTGTTGAGCACTTGGTTTATGCCTCAAGTTCTTCTGTCTATGGCACAAATAAAAAGGTTCCTTACAGTACGGATGATAAAGTTGACAATCCGGTTTCGCTTTATGCTGCAACCAAAAAAAGCAATGAACTTATGGCGCATGCCTATTCAAAACTTTATAATATTCCGTCAACAGGTTTGCGTTTCTTTACCGTTTACGGACCTGCAGGCAGGCCTGATATGGCATATTTCGGCTTTACCAATAAACTGCGTGAAGGAAAAACAATTCAAATTTTTAACTATGGTAACTGTAAACGTGATTTTACATATGTTGATGATATTGTTGAAGGTGTTCTTCGCGTAATGCAAAAAGCGCCCGAACAGGCTCTTGGCGAAGACGGTTTGCCCATTGCACCGTATTCGGTTTATAACATCGGAAACAATCAGCCTGAAAACCTTCTTGATTTTGTAACTATATTGCAGGAAGAACTTATTAATGCAGGCGTTCTTGATAAAGACTATGATTTTGAAGCACATAAAGAACTTGTTCCAATGCAGCCGGGTGATGTTCCTATAACTTATGCCGATACAACTGCACTTGAAAGAGATTTTGGTTTTAAACCATCAACCTCTCTTCGTGACGGACTCAGGAATTTTGCCCAGTGGTATAAAAAGTTTTATATGTGAAAGGAAAGCGTTGAATGCTGCCAGAATCTGAACGAATTAAGTCAAAAAGCCAACTCAAAGAATGGTTGAAATATGAAAAATCGCAATATTCTTCAAAAGGAATACGATGTATTTTTCCGATTACAGAAAATGATTTGTTATGTAAGCATCAGATAATATTACGCAAAACGGAGTATTATTTAAATTCAAATAAGAAAATTTTGGGCTCTATATATAAAATAAGGCTTTTAAGAATGCAAAATCGTTATGCGCTTCATATTCCGGTTAATACATGCGGCAAAGGTTTAAAAATAATGCATGTAGGTCCTGTTCTTATTAACAGAAATGCAATAGTTGGTGAAAACTGCGCTTTTCATATTAATACCGCAGTAGTTGCAAGCGGTCCTTGTGACGATGTTCCTACTCTCGGAAAATCTGTTATTTTAGGTGTTGGTGCAAAGGTTATCGGCGCAGTAAAAATTGCTGATAATGTTGCTGTAGGTGCAAATGCAGTTGTAACAAAAAGTATAACCGAAGAGGATATTGCCGTAGCGGGAGTTCCTGCGAAAAAAATCAGCAGCAACGGCAGATCACAGTGGAATAAAAAACGACAGCAAAGTTGCTGTTACGGAGAAAATTAAAATGAGAGAATTTAAAGATTTAAAAATTGCAGTTGCGGGAACAGGATATGTTGGCTTATCTATAGCAACTCTTCTGAGCCAGAAACACGAGGTTATTGCCGTTGATATTATCCAAGAAAAAGTTGACCTTATTAACAGCAGAAAATCTCCTATCCAGGATGAATATATTGAAAAATATCTTGCTGAAAAGAACCTTAATTTAACTGCAACAGTTGATGCAGAGTATGCGTACAAGGACGCTGATTTTGTTGTTATTGCTGCTCCTACCAACTATGATTCAAAGAAAAACTTTTTTGATACTTCTGCAGTTGAATCTGTTATCAGTCTTGTAATGCAGTATAATCCTGATGCCATTATGGTTATAAAATCAACAATACCTGTTGGCTACACTGAAAGTATACGTAAAAAAACAGGCAGTAAAAATATTATTTTCAGCCCTGAATTTCTGCGTGAAAGCAAGGCCCTTTATGATAATCTTTACCCGAGCAGAATTATTGTCGGCACAGATATGAATGATGAACGCCTTGCAGATGCTGCACAAACTTTTGCGAAACTTCTTCAGGAGGGTGCTGAAAAAGAGAATATAGAAACTCTGTTTATGGGATTTACCGAAGCAGAAGCCGTAAAACTTTTTGCCAATACATATCTTGCTCTGCGTGTATCCTATTTCAACGAACTTGATACATATGCAGAGATGAAAGGGCTTGATACGCGCCAGATTATTCAAGGGGTTTGCCTTGATCCGCGTATAGGAAGCCATTATAACAATCCAAGTTTCGGCTACGGCGGTTACTGCTTGCCGAAAGATACAAAGCAACTTCTTGCAAATTATGAAGATGTTCCTGAAAATCTTATAGAAGCGATTGTTGAAAGCAACAGAACAAGAAAAGATTTTATTGCAGACAGAGTGCTTTGTGCTGCAGGATATTATGATGCAAACAGCACGTGGGATTCCAGCCGTGAAAAAAAGGTTGTAATAGGTGTTTACCGCCTTACAATGAAATCCAATTCAGATAATTTCCGCCAGAGTTCTATTCAGGGTGTTATGAAAAGAATAAAGGCAAAAGGTGCGGTTGTTATTGTTTATGAACCAACCTTGGAAAACGGAGAGAGTTTCTTCGGTTCTGAAATTGTAAATGATTTTGAAGAATTTAAAAACAGATGTGATGCCATTATAGCAAACCGCTATGATTCTTGTCTTGATGATGTGAAAGACAAGGTTTATACCAGAGATATATTCCGCAGGGATTAATTTGTGTCTTATGGAGAATTAGTGTATTACGGGGTTAAAAGATGAAAGTTGATTTTTACATAAGCAGTTTATCCGGCGGCGGGGCAGAAAAAGTTCTTGTAACACTTGCCCGGGAATTTGCAAACAGAAATTATGAAACAAGCATATATTCATTGGAGGTCAGACCGCAGTTTTATTCTGTCGCACAAAATGTTACTTTAGAAAAAATCAGTGGTGACGGCAAGCCGAAAAGTATGCTTGAAGAATTCAGATGTGTTCGCAGCAGGCTGAAGAAACGCAATGCTGACATAGCAATTTCTTTTCTCAGCCGGTGCAATTTGCTGCTTCTGGTTTCGTCATTGTTCAGAAAGCAGAAAATTATAGTTTGCGACAGGAATAATCCGATAAAAGAACATTCGCGCTTTGTTTTTAATCTCAGTTGCCGTCTTTACAGATTTGCAACAGCCATTGTTGTTCAGACTGAGCAGATTAAAGGCTTTTATCCTGATTATCTGCAGAATAAAATATATGTTCTTGAAAATCCGCTTGATGTTGAAACTCTGACAAATCAATGCAGCGGAAAAAGTGTAACGGCTGAAAATACAATTATCAGCGTTGGAAGGCTTGAGCCTCAGAAAGATTTTGCAACGCTTATTAATGCTTTTTCAAAAATATCAGCAAAATTTCCCGAATGGAATTTAAAAATATTTGGTAAGGGTGATCAGCAGTCTGAACTGCAGATGCTGATTGACAGCCTTGGTTTACAAAAACGCGTATTTCTTTGCGGACGTACCGAATCACCTTATCTGGAACTGAGCAAGTCAAAAGTTTTTGTTTTGTCATCGAATTATGAGGGCTTTCCCAATGCTTTGTGTGAGGGTATGCAGGCAGGACTTGCCTGTGTTTCGAGCGACTGTGTAAGCGGTCCGAGAGAACTTATTGATGACGGTTTAAACGGTTTTCTTTTCCCTGTAGGTGATTCAGATAAACTTGCACAAAAGTTGGAGTTATTGCTTTCTGATGAAACACTCAGAATGGATATGGGGTCACATGCAAAAGAGTCGGTTAAACGGCTTGAACTTCCGATAATATGCGATAAATGGTGTGACTTGTTAAAAAAGGTTAGTGAAAAATAATGAAACATAAAAAAATAACAGAACTCAGTGTATTGCTTCAGAGCAGAGGAAATCCGCGTAAAAGAGCCTATTTATTAAAGAAAAAAGGTGTTTTTCACTCTATGGGGGAACACTGTTTGTTTCAGCCCATAAAACTTCCCAGTGAACCCAATCTTGTTTCAATAGGAAACAATGTTAATATTGCAGCAGGGGTTACATTTGTTACGCATGATGTTATCCATTCCATGCTCCGATATAAAAATGACCCCGAATATCCTGTAACAGACAATAATTATTATATGGGTAAAATAATAATCGGCGATAATGTTATGATAGGGCAGAATGCAATTATAATGTACAATGTCACTATATCATCAAATGTTATTGTTGCAGCAGGGAGCGTTGTTACAAAAGATGTTCCAGAAGATACAATCGTCGGCGGCAATCCCGCACGGGTTATTGGTTCCGTAAAGCAACTGGCACAAAAAAGAGCAAAGTTTACCGGAAGTATGCCTGATAACCACGCAAAACCCGAAGAGATAGAAGAATATTTTTGGGGGAGGAAATAATACTTGAAAAGAATTGCGGTAATTGCCCATGGTCTGAGCGGCGGCGGAGCAGAACGTGTTGCTGCGCTGGTAGCAAATTATTTTGCACAGAATAATTATGATGTGTTATTTGTTGCATGCTACAATAATAAACGTGAATATGTTCTTGACGAAAGAATAAAATATGTTTTTCTGAAAACGAAGTCTGAAAACGGTACCCTATGCATGATTGAGAGAAGTTTTCTCCTGAAAAAACAGGTGAAAAACTTCAAGGCAGATGCAGCCTTTTCGTTTATAACAAATGAATTGATACCACTTGTGCTCAGCCGTATTCCGGTTATACCGTCTCTCAGAATGGATCCTAAGTACATTGAAAAGTATTATTTAAGAAAAAAAATAAGGCTTTTTGTTTATCACCACGCAAAAAACATTATTTTCCAGACGGAAGATGCAAGAGATTATTTTGATTCTTCTATCCGTAAAAAGGGTGTGGTAATCGGAAATCCTATCAAAGATAACCTTCCTTACTGGAAGGAAGAGGGGCATAGAAAAGTTTTTGTAACGGCGTGCCGAATATCAAAGCAAAAAAATATTCCTATGCTTATTAACAGTTTTTCTGAATTTCATAAAACGCATTCTGATTATAAACTTGAAATTTACGGTGATGGTGAGCCTGAAAGTTATAAGCAGGAAATGGAAGATTACTGTAAAAAAATAAAAGCGGATTCATTTATTCATTTTATGGGTCATACATCTGAAATTCATTCAATAATGAGCGGATGCGAGGCATTTTTTCTTACATCCGACTGTGAAGGTCTGTCAAATTCAATGCTTGAGGCACTTGCAATCGGTATTCCGAGCGTATGCACAGATTGCCCGCCCGGCGGTGCAAAAATTTATATGAAAGACGGAGCAGGCATACTTATAGATGTTGGTGACGAAAAGGCCCTGACAAAGGCTATGTGCAGCATTGCGGAGTCTGAACAGTTAAGAAAAGAACTGTCTGAAAAAGAGAAATATGTCCGTCAGGTTTTACAAAAAGATGCAGTATGCAGAAAATGGGAAGAATTAATCAGGGAGTAATTATGGCAAAACACAGAGTATTAAAGAAAATTATTAATATGGGATTTAAAATTCATCTTTTTGAAAATATGAGTGATACGGCATATTTAAAAATGATGTTTTATGCAAATCTCGGCAAAAAACTTGATTTTGAATCACCTGAAACATTTAATGAAAAAATGCAGTGGTTAAAATTATATGACAGAAGACCTGAATACACCACTATGGTTGATAAATATGCAGTTAAAAAATATGTTGCCGATATAATCGGCGAAAAATATATAATTCCGACGCTTGGTGTATGGGATAAATTTGAAGACATAGATTTTGATTCTCTGCCTGATGAATATGTTCTCAAATGCACACATGATTCAGGCGGACTTGTAATTGTTACGGATAAGGCAAAACTTGATAAGCAGGAAGCAGAAAAGAAAATAAATAAATGCCTGCAGAAAGACTATTTTATGTACGGACGTGAATGGCCGTATAAAAATGTTAAACCGCGTATTATTGCTGAAAAATATATGGTTGATGAATCGGGTTATGAACTTAAAGACTATAAGTTTTTCTGTTTTAACGGTGAGCCTAAAGTTATGTTTATCGCTTCAGACCGTCAGTTAGAGGGCGAAGAAACAAAATTTGATTTCTTTGATATGCAGTTTAATCATCTTCCTTTTATCAATGGTCATCCGAATGCAAAACATGAAATAAAATGTCCTCCTGCTTTTGAAGAAATGAAACAGTTGGCAAAAAAACTCTCAAAGGATATTCCTTGTGTGAGAGTGGATTTTTATGATATTAACGGACAGGTTTATTTCGGTGAACTTACGTTTTTCCACTGGAGCGGTATGGTGCCGTTTGAACCTGAAGAGTGGGATTACAAACTTGGAGAATGGATTAAACTTCCCGAAAAAACCATAAATTGATTTTTTTGATAATTAGACGTAAGCGGTCTGTTGTACAAGAGGATGTGAAAATGAATGAAAAGTGAAATAAAGTTCAAACGAAGCGGTTCCGATATTGCGTTTACAATATATTTTACAATAATGGCTTGCTTATATACTGCAACATATATTCAGTTAGCAGCACAGATAGGAATAATTTTATATGTACTGTTCAGTAGATTTAAGGTTTCTATGAATGTTGTTAAAAACGAACTTTTTCTTCTGAGATGGTTTGGTTTTTTGGCGCTTTTGGCCCTTTTTTCTACTCAATGGGCATATAGTACAAAAACGGGATCAAATACTATATTGACATTTTTCCGCATATTGGCAATAGCGGCAGTTATGTTTTTGTATGTTAATTCATATGAAAGAGCCTTGGCAGTTCTCAAGTCATATATAATCAGTTCCGTAATTATGGCGGCTGTGGCGCTTGCAACAACGCCTTTGGCACAGTATGGACAAGCCGGTGAAGAAGGTTTTGGTGACGCAATAGGACAGCAGAGAAACACGCTTGGTGCGGTTATGGTGTTTTGTGCATTTATGAGTTATGTTCTTGCTCAGCGGGGTGATTTCCCATTCGGAAAGTTTTTTTGTGCGTTTTCAGTAGTTACCATCTTTTGTACAGGTTCAAGAGGTGCAATTCTGCAGTTAATGATTATTATGCTTGTGTTTATTCTTATGCAGAACGATTTAAGAAAACTTGTTCCTTATATTTTCGGTATAATTATTGCCGTTCCGATAATTATAGCCTTAGTTCAGGCAGTGCCGTTTTTGTATGAAACGGTATGGGTTCG
Organism: uncultured Clostridia bacterium; assembly: GCA_946555465.1. Taxonomy (GTDB): domain Bacteria; phylum Bacillota; class Clostridia; order Oscillospirales; family Acutalibacteraceae; genus Eubacterium_R. The sequence continues at coordinate 49,855 of CAMNST010000011.1, read as the reverse complement.
TATTGAGAATCTTTTTCTTACAGTAACGGGTGTGGATGTTGAGGCAGACAGCAGTGCACGTGGACGAGAATTATATAAAGTACTCGCAGGTCAGATGTTTCGTGAAAGGCCATGGATTGGATATGGTGTAGACGGATTTTATTGTATGCTAAGGGATGTTCGGTTTGTTGAAGGGGTTTATCTTCCTCCTGTATACAGCCATTGTAATTATACCGAACTTGCTTCCTGCTTTGGTATAGTGGGTCTGGTTATATGGTATCTTCCAGTAGTGCAGGTGCTGATAGGCTCATTTGTTCAAAGAAAAGTTTCCAACGAAATGAAAGCAATTTTTGCAATGCTTTTTTCTATGATTATTCTTGACTATGCACGTATTCCGTGGATGACTCATATCAGTATGTATTATTATTTCTGCTTGTTTTTGTTATATTTTTATAGTGAAAAAGATAAATCAAAAACGCTTTCAACAAAAATTATTATTCAGTAATACGGCTTAAGAAGGTAAAAAATGAAAATAGCAATAGTGACGGTTTATAATACTGAAAACTGCGGAAGTTTTCTTCAGGCATATGCTTTGCGCAGAACACTTGAAAAACTCGGTAACGAAGTATATTTTCTTTACAGAGATTTGAGAGATACTTCAAACAGTTTGAAAAATTCTTTAAAATCTAGTTTAATTAAAATGGCAAAGTTTAATTTCGGTTATGCTGCAAATGTGCTTAAAATGCATAATAACTATAATAGAATTAATAAAAAACAGCCTGTTGTGCATAGAAGTTCAGAACTTTTTGATGAAATTGAGTGTTTTGTTTTTGGCAGTGATACGATATGGAATTTTAATTCACAATATTTTTATAACAATAGAGAAACATATCTTGGAAGTAATTTGCCCGATGTAAAAAAAATTACATATGCTGTATCTGCTGCAAATACGCCGTACAAAGTATTTGAAAAAGATGACACGATAAAATCGGCCGTGAATAATCTTGATTTCATTTCAGTTCGCGATGATTCAACAAAGGATATTGTTGAAAAATTAACCGGGGCAGAACCTTATATGGTTTGTGACCCTACTCTTCTTCTTGATGAAAAAGAGTATGATGAAATGATTCCATCTGATTTTGCAATGAAAAATCAGAAATATATATTGCTTTATCATTTTTCGGATATATCACAAAAGAAAAAAGAGCAGATTCTTCAATTAAAGAAACAGACAGGCTGTAAAATTGTTTCTTTCGGTGAATACCGCTCATGGTGTGATTATAATCCTGCATATGAACCATATTCGTTTATTGCTTATATGAAATATGCACAATATGTTATTACAGATACATTTCACGGAACAATATTTTCCGTTTTATTTCATAAGAATTTTATTGATTATGGTGTGAAAAAGTTAAAAATAACCGATTTTATCAGTCAAATCGGTCTTATGGAAACGCTTACTGAAGAAAATGATTTAATTGTTGATAAATTTAAAGAATCATTGGATTATAAAAAGGTTGATGAAGTAATCATGCAGTTGCGTTCAAAATCTTTGAATTATATAAAAAATGCTTTGGGAGAAAATTGTTAATGAGATCAAAAAAAGCGATGTTTAATACTGTATCTGCATTGTCTTATGAGGTTGTTGCGGTCATATGCGGTCTCATTCTTCCTCGTTTGATACTCAGCAGTTTCGGTTCAAGTTATAACGGTATAACATCGTCAATAACTCAGTTTCTGACTTGTGTAGTTCTGCTTCGCGCAGGAGTTGGCGGTGTAACAAGAGCAGCACTTTATAAACCTCTGGCCGACAAAGATAATCGTGAGATAAGTGCTATTATACGTGCAACGGAAATATTTATGCGACGCGTTGCAATTATATTTATATTTGCGCTTTTTGTATTTGCTGCCGTATACCCGTTTTTGGTAAAAGATGAGTTTGAGTGGCTTTTTTCTTTTACTCTTGTTTTGATACTTGGTATAAGTACCTTTGTGCAATACTATTTCGGAATAACTTATCAGATGCTTCTGCAGGCAGATCAATGTAATTATGTTATATCAACTATTCAGATATGCACAACAATTTTGAACACCGCCATTGCTGCAATTCTGATAAAATCAGGCTGTTCAATTCATATCGTAAAACTTGGAAGTGCTGTTGTATTTTCTTTAAATCCTATTGTTACAAATATTTACTGCCGAAAGAAATATAAAATCGACAGAACGGTAAAACCAAATCAGAATGCCATTAAACAGAGATGGGATGCTTTCAGCCAAACTGTTGCTTTTTTTGTTCATAACAATACGGATGTAATGGTGCTTACTTGCTTTGCCAGCACAAAGGAAGTTTCTGTTTATACGGTTTATAATTATGTTATAGCAAATCTTCAGAACATTATTTCAACTTTCGTAAGCGGTTTTGGGGCGGCTTTCGGAAATATGTTTGCAAAAAATGAAAAGGAACTTATTCACAAAAATCTCAGGATATATGAACTTATTGTTTTTGGTTCAACATCGGTTATATACAGTGTTGCCGGCGTTATGATTGTTCCGTTTGCGCTTGTTTATACCAGTGGAATCAATGATGTAAATTATTCCCGTCCTCTTTTTGCAATGCTTGTTACCATAGCCGGTTCATTTGCTTGTTTCCGGCTGCCTTATCAGACTATTGTTGAGGCTGTAGGTCATTTTAAGCAGACAAAAAACGGTGCTATTTTTGAGGCAGGACTTAATATAGTTCTTTCCATTATTCTTGTAATAAAATTTGGCATGGTAGGCGTGGCCGTGGGCACACTCGTTGCTACGGTATTTCGCTCTTTTCAATATGCTTTCTATTTATCTAAAAAAATTGTTTCAAGAAGTATTTTTATTTTTATCGGGCACATTGTTGTAAATGCGGTTGTCGCAGTTATAACATATCTTTCTTCAAGATTTCTTTTTGATTCAAATGTTGAAAACTGGTGGCAGTGGATTGTTCTTGCAGTTGAAGTAACGCTTGTAAGTATTGCTTCATCAGGTATTCTTCATTTTGTTTTTTATCACAATGATGTAAAAAATCTCCTTGAGAAACTCAAGGGTATGCTTAAACGCAGAGGAGATAAGAATGCATAAGTCTCATTCTAAAGTAAAATGTTTTAATATTATGAAAAAAATCAGCGTCGGTTTACTGGCGCTGATTATGCTGTTTTTATCACCATTTTCGCTGTTTTCAGTAAAAGGTGACGATAATTTGACTCTCAGTATTATCAATCAGCCTGAAAGTATTGCATGTGATATCGGTGATGATATTACTTTCTCGTTAAAAGTAAAGGGCGAGGGTGTTACATATCAGTGGCAGCTCAGTGATGATAATGGTAAAACATGGAGCAATTCGCGTTCAAAAGGCAGAAGCAGCAGTACGCTGTATCTTACCGTAACATCTTATATATCAAAATGTATATACAGATGCTGTTTAACGGATAAATACGGCAATACGCTTATAAGTGATGTTGTGTCGGTAATACTTCCTGATAAGTCCCTGACAGTAACAAGGCAGCCTGAAGATGCCTTGTGTAATATGGGTGAAGAGTTTACCTTTTCTGTAAAGGCAGAGGGCACGGATATAAAATATCAGTGGCAACTCAGTGATGATAATGGTAAAACGTGGAGCAATTCACGCTCCAAAGGTAAAAACGGCAGTACACTTTATCTTACTCTGACCTCTTATATATCAAAGTGTATATACAGATGCTGTTTAACGGATAAATACGGTAATACACTTTACAGCAACAGCGTTAAAATTATAGTAAAAAGTGATATTGTTCAGATTACTTTTCAGCCGGCAAACTGTGAGGCAAATACAGGTGATAAGGCTGTATTTGCCGTAACTGCACAGGGTAAAGGATTGTCATATAACTGGCAGTATTCGTCGGACGGCGGTGCGAAATGGACAAATGGCAAATATATGCCGTCAGATATTACAGGTGTATACACGGATACGCTCACTGTTCCTGTAACTTCTTACAGAAAAACAAGTTGTGTATACAGATGTGTGATAACTGATTCATACGGTAATCAGGCAATTTCGGATATTGTTCGTATAGTTGATGTTATAAATAAAGAAAAAAGTTTTATTGTTTTTACAGACGGAAGTGAAATTGAAGGTTTGCCGGAAAATGCCGAAGTCCTGAGAGATGCTGATTATTTTTCAGAGAATGCAAAAATCTCGGTAACAGATAGGTCACTTTCTCTTGCTCTTGATACATCGGCAGATACAGATGATGTTTTACTTCTTTGCTTTACCGCATATGCGGAAGAATCCTGCGGAAAGTTTGATTTGAAAATCAGCGGCAGTTCCTCATATTCAGGCTCATTTACATTTAATACGCAGAAGACGGCATATTATCTGCCTGTTAAAGGAATAAAAAGTTTAAGTACACTTAAAATCAAACTTACAACCACATCTCAGAATGTTTATATAGGCAATTTCTCGCTCGTAAACTGCAATCAGGCGAAGGTTAATACGCTGAAAACAGGCCTTTTTCTGCTTGACGATCAGAAGGAAACTGTTTATTATGAAGAATCTGCCATTGCGGAAAAAGCAACGGCAATGCTGGCGGATGAAAATTATGTTTACGCGGCACACTATGGAGTTCTCACAATATATAAGGCAGAACCTGACGGAGCACTTACGGCTCTTTCTGCACTGAGCGGACTTGGAAATACAAGAGATATGGATTTCTGCAATGGCGGAAAAGGTATTGTTATAACATCACGTGAAAACGGTGTTTATTTTGTTGATATTTCAGATAAAAAAGCACCGCAGATATTATCAAACCATACCACCCTTGAACTTGCAACAGGTTTGTGCGTCAGTGGCGACTATGCTTTTATTGCAAGCCGCTATTATGGTGTTGAGGTGCTGGATATATCAGATTTGAGCAGTCCGAAACTTTGCAGTGTAATATCGGATAAAAAAGAGTTTTATGACTGTGAAATCAGTGACGGATATCTGTATATCAGTTCCTGGGCAGAAAAAAGAATTGATATCTACAATGTTAAAGATGCAGCAAATCCTTATTTTGTTAAGGAAATACTGGTTGACGGTCAGCCGGGCGGTCTTGATATTTCAGATGGAATTCTGTGTGTTGCAACAGGTTATTCAGGAAGAAATACCAGTTCGCTGGTAACCTCTCCCGGCTACGGAACAGGAAATGGCATGGAAATATATGATGTGTCAGATCCAAAAAATCCGCAGTGGCTTTCAACTTCAAAAATTGACGGCCGTTACCGCAATGGATCATATGATCACTGGAAGGTTAAAATCAGCGGAAACTATGCTTATTATAGTGCCACATATCCCGGTATATATATTTATGATATTTCAAATCCCAAATCACCTCAGAGAGTTGATCATTTAACAATAAGAATACCGAAAAATTCATCCAATTATCATAAGATTACAAATGAAAACTATCTTTTCCCGTATGATTCTGCTGCTTTTCAGCAGGGACCTGTAATGGGTTATGCTGTCGGTAACGGATGTCTCTATTTCTCGGATGTTTTTACAGGTCTTTACGCCTATAAGGCAGACTGGATTGAGACGGAAAACAGTTCTGATGGGGGATACATTTCTTATTCACAAAGGGAAAACAAAACAGTTGTTCCGCAGATAGACGGATATAAAACTGCATTTTACGATATAGGCAACTCTGTTTATTCCGTTGCTGCTTGCGAGACAGATGAACGCATTTTTGCAGCCTGTGGTGACGGGGGTATTGCGGTTTTAAATTCTGATTTCGAGGTTATCTCCAGAGTAAAAACAGCCGGGGCAGCAGTTGATTTAAAAATTCTTGACAATTATCTTATTGCTGCAGAATCAAATGAGGGTATCGGAATTTATGAAATAAGTGCAGACGGACTGCAGGAAACAGGACGGTGGAAATTATCCGAATATAATTTTACCGTTACGGATTTTGAACTTTCACCTGATGAGACTATGATTTTTGCTCAGTCCGGATGGACAAAGATTTCGGTTATAGATATAACGGATTTATCTTCTCCGAAAACGCTTCTTACAAGCAAAACAGGAACTATGTACAGCCGTAATGCCTGCACGGGTCTTGTAGGCGGTAAGTATATCGGATTTGCAGACAGTGCCAATATACGCTGGATTGATGCATCGGACGGAAAGATAACGAATGTAAATCTTCTTACAAACAGATTTGCATCACAGACAAACGGTGTTGCCGCCTGTGGTGATTGGGCTGTTACGCTTTACAATGACGGATATGTTTATTATAATCCCGAACAGGTAAGTCAGAGCGATATTGCTTCACTTAAAGTTAAGAAAATTGACGGTGTAAAAACATTCAGGGGAAAAGTTGCCTGTAATTCGGAAATTCTTGCTGCAAGTTACGGCTACGGAAAAATGGTTACGCTTGCAGACGTTTCGGATATTGATAATCCTGTTCTTATATCTCAGTTTGAGGTTGACGGTTATCCTGATATTGCACATTTTGCTGATAACAAAATAATTATTCCGATTCGCTGCGGCGGTTTGGTTGTAATTGAAAAAGAAAGTGTGTAGTTAATTTATTATATAAAAGGGGATTTTAACGTGGTTGAGGCAATGGGAAAAATTATTTCAAACGTGCTAATGGCATTTTATCAGCCGTTTTTATTTGTTGTTGCCTTTTCGGTGCTGTTTATGATTGTTTTTCCATTTGCAGAAAAATCGGGGTGGAAAAATCTTTTTAAAGAAACATTTAAAAGATTTAAAAGTGATGTAAAATTCAGAAGATACTTCTATTTTGTTTTTTTTACAACTATGATTCTGTTTAAAACTCTGTTTTACAGAAGTTTGTGGCTGAATCCGCTGTCAGATGTTATCGGAGTTTGGGGGCTTTATAATAAAGAAGGCAATTTAACAACTCAGGTAATCGAAAATGTTATTATGTTTGTACCGTTTACCGTGTTATTCTTTTGGGCTGCTAAAGATAAACTGCTGAAAAAAGATAAATTTGCTTATTTAATCCGGCAGTCGGTTAAAGTGTCATTTATATTTTCCTTATCTATAGAATTGTCACAACTCATTTTCAGACTGGGAACTTTTCAACTTTCAGATTTGTTTTATAATACGCTTGGCGGAGTTTTGGGCGGAATAATTTATTATATTCTTGATAGAATCATCACTCATAAAAACAATAAATAATTAAAAAAACATACCTTAAGAGTAAAATAATCTTAAGGTATGTTTTTGTTTTGTCAGAGTGTTTCAAACAGGCTTTTCCACTTTTCACCTATAACCGATGACGAGATAGCATTTCTTATTTCAGATGCCCTTTTGCCCATTTCATCGGCTTTATCGGTATTATTGCTGATATAACACATTGCGCCGAATAACGCTTCTGTATCCCTGACGGGTATCAGTATGCCGTTATCGTAGTTTTTAATATATTCTTTTGCACTTCCGGGGGGATGGTCGGTGCTTATTGTCGGAATACCCAGTGCCATTGCCTCAAGAAGTGCATTCGAAAGTCCTTCATAATCTGAAGACATTACATACATTCCTGCATCAACTATTTTTTCGTGAACATCGCTGCAAAATCCGCACAGTTCAACTTTTTCTTTCAGTCCGAGTTTTTCTGTGTAATTCTGAAGTTTTGACTGCAAAGCGCCTTTTCCGTATATCTGCAGAGTATAGCCGGGATTTATTTTACTGAATTTTGCAAATGCATCAATAAGAAGTTTGTAGTTTTTCTGATATGACAGTCTGCCAACTGCAACAATATTCTTTTTTCTTTCACCTGAGTATGGCTGCGGCATGTTGTCATTGAGCGGATTTGGTATAACGATTCCCTTTTTTTTCAGTGTTTTTGGATATCCGTCTGCAGCACTTTTTGACTGAAAAACTATTTTTTTGCAGCGATTTGTATGTGCAAAAAACATAAGAAGTTTAAATTCAGCACTGTTTATAAAATTTTTAAATGAAAATTTGACAGGTGTCATTCTTTCCGAAAAAACGATTTTTGCCTTTGTTCCGACAGCCGCAATCAGCGAATAAAGATTCTGACTTCTTAAAAAAGAAACAAAAATTGCATCGGGATGAGCCTTATAGTATTTTCTTAAATATCTGATTTGTTTCAGTGCATCATGAGGTTCATAATCATATCGTATAATTCTTTTTACTTTGCTGTTTATTTTGTATACACATTTATCACCGCGCAGCATAAGTATTGTAACATCATACCCGTGATTTACAAGATAGTCTGATATTATACTGATAACTCTTTCTGCACCGCCGCCGGTAAGATTGTTGATTATAAAAACTACTTTTTTTTTCACTGTTTTTTATCCTTATGTAATAAAATAAAGTTTGCAATCATTTCAAATCTGTTTCGCAGGTAGAAAGTTTGTCCAGTTCTTCTTTTGTTACTTTGCCGTCACGCAAATCACGGCAGATTTTATTTTCATACATTGAATATTTTTCATCTTTGAAATATCTTAAAAATTTATGTTTTATAACCCATAATGCAGGTTTATGAAAATATTTGTGCATAGCAGGGGATACCGAACCAATCATCCAGCATTTTCTGTCGCAATGCCGCACTTTCTCGCGAACCTTATCTGCCTGCTCACTGTTCCACAGTGTGTTCCAGTCGGTATCATTGAGGTTTCCCATAACTTCTTTTTCTTTTGTTCCGTTGCAGGGCATTACATCGCCGTAAGGGTCAATAAAGAATGTGTCAAAAGCCATATCACAGGGAAGCAGTCTTTCCTGTGAATAGATATAATTAATAAGTCCGTGATTAAAATAGGCACGAAACCATTTTTTCGGCGAATTTGATTTGAGAAGTTCATTTGTAAGTTTTTCAAACTCTTTTGCAACCATGGGCCTGTCTTTAATTATATTATTTGTTTCAACAAAATAGAATGAGTTGTGAAGAGATGCAGTTGCAAATTCCATATTCATTTCATTGCTGAGTTTATAAAGTTTAACCAGATCTTTTGCATTTGAATCCTGAACGGTCATGCCAAAACCGACATCAGGGTGATTCATCTGAACAAGTTTTTTTAAAGTGGAGAGCCCTCTGTTAAAACCATTTTCAAGGCCTCGTATTGAATTATTTGTTTCTTCAAGTCCTTCAATGGAAATTCTTATTCCCACCTTGGGAAATTCTTTGCATAAATCAATAATTCTGTCTGTAAAAAAGCCGTTGGTTGAAATTACAATACGCTCACTTTTTTTATAAAGTTCACGAACGATATCTTTTAAATCTTCACGTATAAAAGGCTCACCGCCTGTTATGTTTGTAAAATACATAGCAGGCAGTTTTTTTATTGTCTGTATAGTTATTTCATCTTCAGGTTTTGACGGCTTTTTATATCTGCTGCACATATTGCAGCGGGCATTGCACCTGTAAGTTACAATTACCGTTCCGTTAAGTTTTTTCATATAATCACTCAGTTTTTATATATCTATACATTCTTTTTCATTGCAGATTTATATATATTCATAAGTTTTTCGGTATATTTTTCAATGTTATTTTCATTACTTTTTTCAATGCATTTTTCGCTCATTACTGCCAGTTTTTCAGGGTTATTATAAAGCGATTCAATGGCATTTTTAAGGCTTTGCCTGTCTTCTGCCTTGAAAATCAGACCGGTTTCATTTTCTGAAATTAATTCGGGAGTTCCGCCGAGGTCGGAACCTATTGCAGGTGTTCCGAGAGCCAGCGATTCAATAATGGACATTGAACAGTTTTCATACCATTCCGAAGGACAAACAGAGAACAGCGCATTTCTGATAAGCACATCCAGTTCTTTTCCTGATTTAAATCCAACATATTCAATATTATCAATATTTTTTAATAATCCGGAAAGTTCGCCCGTTCCCGCAAAAACAAAATGAATGTGTTTCAGTTCTCTGCAAACGTCAACAAGCGTTTTTATCCCCTTTTCAGGGCTTAGCCTTCCGAAATAAAGTACGTATTTTTTATCGTGATTTTTTGGCGGAAGATGAATGTATTTATCACAAAAATCATGAAGCGTAATTAATTTGTGCCTGTCAACCCCTGCATTTTGCATAACTTCAGTCATAAATTTGCTGGGGCAGATAAAGCGGTCAATAAGATTATAGGTGTTTTTTCTGTGGTAAAAATAGGATTCAAATGCTGCAAGCATACTTTTTGGAAGTGAATTATGCAGACATTTATTTTTTACGCAGTTGATATAGTTGCCGTTTATACATTCACGGCAGGTTGACTGTTTCCTGTCGATATACATTTTATGATTTGGGCAAACCATTTGCGTATCATGCACAGTCTGCACAATGGGAATGCCGTGCTTTTTTATTTCGTATATGATTGAAGGGGTAAGTTGAAAATTTATATTATTAAGATGAACAACATCAGGCCTGAAATTTTCAATTACTGCCGATATTTTTTTTCTTGCCTCTTTTGAATAAATAATTTTGAAGGGGAGGGAGAGTTCTTTTAATATACTGCTGTTGTGAAAATCCATGTTTTCAGTATAACATCCGGCACTGTTTCCAACGCATCTGTCGGGATGCTCCATTCCGAAATACTGAACTTCATTGCCGAGCGATGTTAAGTATTCACCAAGTTTAAGCATATATGTTTCCGAACCGCCGTGGGGATGCAGAAACTTATTTACCATTAAAATTTTCATTATACGGAAATATCCTTTATTGTGTTTTATAAAGTTCTAATGTTTTTTCTGTTACGTCATCCCAGTTGTATTTGCTGTTTATGAAACCGGATGCCTCTTTTTTATAATTGTCGGCAATTTCTTTATTGTCTATAAGTGTTTTCAGTTTTTTCTCTAAATCTTTTTCACTGCCCTTTTTAAAATACACAGCCTTGTCTTCACACACTTCGGTGCATTCGGCAATATCGGATGCAAGGCAGCAGTTACCGTAACTCATTGCTTCAAGCAGACTGAGCGGCATACCCTCAAGATCACTTGGCAGGCAGTATATATAAGCATTTGAATAAAGTTCTTCAAGAATAATACCCTGCACAAAATCAGTAAAAATTATTCTTTCATCATCTTTTGCAAGTTCTTTTACTTCATTCATATAATCACTTGTGTGGCTGGCACCGCCGGCTATTACAAGTTTAATATCTGTGTCGATATTTTTATAGGCGTTTATAAGATAGTGAACGCCTTTTTCAGGAACAATTCTTCCCAGATAAAGAATATATTTATCTTTTTCAATGCCGAATTTTTCTTTTATGTTTTTGCATTTGGCTGTATTCGGCTTGTTTACTCCGTTTGGGATAAATACTGTTTTTCTGCTATATGTGTCAGCAAAATACTGCTGAACATTTTTTGAAAGCACAATAATTTCATCGGCATATTTTGCTGCGGTTTTTTCGCCGAATTTTAAAAACTTTGTTGCAAAATCGCCCCATTTTGACCTTTGCCAATCAAGACCGTGAATTGTAACAATTACTCTTTTTCCAAATAATTTGGGAAGAAAGCACATAGACGCAGGACCTTCTGCGTGAAAATGAACAACATCAAATCTGCCGAAAGATGCTCTTACAGAAGCAAGTATACTGTAAACAATAGCATTCAATTTGCCGCTTTCAAATGTAAATACTGTTTTGAGTTTTATACCGTTATATTCTTTCAGTTTTTTGCCGTTTTCAAATTCTTTTCCTGAAACGTGGTGACCTTTTCTGTTGTAAGCGGTAACCTCATTTCCTTTTTTTACAAGGTTGGTGGAGAGTTCGTCAACTACAATTTCGATTCCGCCTTCGCGGGAAGGTATTCTTTTGTGGCCTATCATTGCAATTTTCATTATTCCGCCTGCCTGATGTAAAATTTATTATTCTGCGCCTTTGTGTGTTAGCACAACACTAACTGTTTTGGTAAGAATTTTAATATCAAGCCCGATTGACCAGTTATCAATATATTCGCAGTCAAGTTTTACAACCTCTTCAAAATCCTGAATATCCGATCTGCCTGATACCTGCCACATACCTGTAATTCCCGGCTGAAGTGACAGTCTTCTTTTGTGGTGGCTTTCATATTTTTCAAATTCATCTATTGTGGGCGGTCTTGTTCCCACAAGACTCATATCGCCTTTAAGAACATTCCAGAACTGAGGAAGTTCGTCAATGCTGTATTTTCTTATGAATTTTCCAACTTTTGTAATTCTCGGGTCATTGTCCATCTTAAACATATGACCGTCCATCTTATTCTGCTCCATAAGGGCTTTTTTCCGTTCTTCTGCATCAACATACATTGAACGTATTTTGTATATATTGAACACACGCCCGTTTCGTCCTACTCTTTGCTGTTTAAAAATAAGAGGGCCGGGAGATTCAATTTTAAGCGGTATTGCGGTTAAAAGAATGATTGGAAGAGAAATAATTGATCCTGCAAGACCGCCGATAATATCCATTACTCTTTTTATAATAAGTGCATTGCTGTTATGAGTGGCAGGTGAAAGAATTGCCATTGGATATCCTGCTTTTACAGTGCATTCTATATTTTCAAATTTGCTGTTTTCAACGATTTTTTCAAGAGACGGAATATTTACGTGTACCGTTACACCCATATCTTCAAGTTCTTCAATAAAACATGAAGTTTCGTCCTGCGGAATTTCGCTCAGGTTGATAAAGACTTCGTCAAGTGATGCGGTGCGTATCCATCCCATAATGTTTTCTTTATTGGCAACAACGGGAACTCCGAGTATGTCATTAACAATTTCATAATTATCCTGAGAAAAATCATCAGAGTTCTGATCTTTTTTGCATCTGTAACTTCCGTTTTCATAAATTGCATCTACCAAGGCAATGGCTTTGATGTTTTTGGACCAGTCCGTGCTTAATTCTGTAACAAAATGTTCTGCCCTTTGATAGTCTGTAATAATGCCGGTCATTGTTGCAAGTTTGCTGCCCCGTATTCTTTTCAGAAGTACCTTCTTTAATATATAGCGTCCTAAAAGAGAGAAGGAAAAGAATAGCACAAAACTGCTTATAAACATATAACGCGACTGAATAATCGGATTTTTTGATAAAAGCATTAAAACTGCAAACAAAGCATATGTAAAAGTGCAGTTTCTGAGCGTTGACGAAAATTCCATTTTTCTGCTTCTTTTAAGCAGATTCAAAGGCGAATAAAAACAAAAAAATGTTGCACAGTATGAAACAGTTATTATTGCAATATAACTCAGCCATACCTGGTATGAATGATTCTCTAATTTATTTATAAAAGACGAAAAAATATAAGCAAGGATTTGAGATGATGATATTGCAACAATACCAAGCCAAAACTCAAACTGCTTTTGAATTTCTCTTCGATTGCTCATTTTATACACCCACTGTGCCAGTTAATTTCTTATTGAAAATGCAAACGGCAGTTTATTTATACCTGCCGTATCTGCTGTAACCATAATAATTGGAATATCCGTAACTATAGTTGTAATTATAGTTATATTTGTATTTCGAATTATAGCCTTTTTTGTAATAACCCGAAAAACGTTTTCCGGTTGCGTTGGCATCATTGAGAATAAAGCCTACGATTGATGCACCAATGTGCTTTAAAGCGCCGACAGTTGCCTTTACCTCCTGAAGATCGGTGGTTCCTGACTTAACAACAAGAATGTATCCTGTTGCCTTTGTGGCAAAAGAGGTTGAGTCTGTAACAAGGTTAATGGGAGGGGTGTCAATAAATACACAGTCGTAATGAGCCTTAACAAATTCAAGCAGTTTATCCATACGTGCAGAAGAAAGAAGTTCTGCAGGGTTAGGAGGTATTTTTCCTGCTGTAAGAACAGAAAGATTTTCTACATCTGTTTTTGTAACCGAAATGCTGTCTGTAAGACCTGCAAGAATTTCGGAAAGTCCGTTCTTTACAGGAATTGAAAACATACGGTGAACGGTGGGGTTGCGCATATCTGCGTCAATAAGAAGCGTATTTTTGCCCATTTGAGCAAATGAAATAGCCATATTTATTGAGTTGATTGATTTACCGTTGTTGGCACTTGGACTTGAAATTACAAATACCGGACATTTTTCTCCCTGCTGAGAGAATAAAAGGTTTGTTCTTATTGAGTTGTAAGCCTCTTTAACAACAAAAGGAGATTCAGCACAGAGCATTTTTTTCTGATCATCTCTTGAAAAGCCCTGATTTTTGGCTTTGCTCTTTTTATTTCTTTTAGAACTTGCAGTGTTTTTGGTCACTTACTTCTCCTCCTTTTCGTTAGATGCAAAATCAAAAGCAGGTTTCGGCGGAGAAAGGTTTCCCTCCGAGTCGCTTTCAGTATGTTTCGTTTTTTCTGTTACAGGCAGAAGTCTTGGAATTGTGCCGAGAATCGGGATATCAAATTCTTTTTCAAGATCTTTTTCATCGTTAATGCTTGTATCAAAAAGTTCTTTAATAAGGAAAACAACAAATGAAATTGCAAATGCGGCAACGAAACCAATCATGACATTCTTTTTTAGATTAGGTGAAGAAGGTGAGGTTGGAAGAATTGCATAGTCAATTACTTCAACACCGCCGGCTTTAAGCACTCTGACGATTTCATCCGGGCATTCATCGGCAATTATATTTGCAATATCCATAGCCTTCTGAGGATCTGTGCTTGTTATATTTACTCTGAATGCAAGCGTATCATCAATCTGAGCGCACGACATCATGTTTTTTATTTCATTTACGGTTATTGAGTTGCCGTATTCGTCGGCAACTTTTTCAAGGAAAGTGTGACTTGTTACAACAACAAGATAAGTATTAACAAGTTTCTGAGATGCATCAAATTCACTTGATGAAATGCTGCTGCTGGCACCGAGACGGCTGTCGCTGCTGCTGTATACATGAAGTTTTACATTGGCAGTATACTTAGGTTCAATGAAAAAGTTTGTCACACAGCCTGCGAGTATTGCGCCGATTAAAGAAATCATTACAATGAATACTACTTTCTTTTTCAGCATAGAAAATATTTTTCTTAAGTCAATTTCTATTTCTTTATTATCTTCCATAATTTCCTCCGCACGTTAAGACTATAATACAAATTTATTATAACAAATGGTATATTATATGTCAATGAACATATAAAAATAATAATTTAAATTAATATATTATAATAATGGTAAAAACAGAAAATCCAGGAATATCTGTTATATTTTTTATAAATAATAGGGCTGTTCGCATATATGTGAACAGCCCTATTGTTAAATTTCATAGTCAACTGCGATTGAACTTTCGGCAACGCTGTGCATATGCTTCTTTACAACACTGCAGTGGTAATCATCATTCTGGTAATCATCAAATGCCTTTTCATTATCAAGAGTTACCTGAAGTATGATATCATATGAACGCGGAGAGTGAAGAAAATCCATACCAACTTCAATTTCTCTTATCTCTTTAACCATCTTGTCCATAGATTTAAGAATCTCTGCAGTTTTGGTGCAGTTTTCTTTGCTGTTGTCCTTTAATTTAAAACACACAATATGTTTAATCATAATTATACTCCTTCTGTTAATGAAAAATGCCGACATTTGTCATTTGCCGGCATTTTTGTTTATTTTGCAATATCACTTGCTCGTGACTCACGTATGATGTTAACTTTAATCTGGCCCGGATATTCAAGTTCATTTTCAATTCGCTTTGCAATTTCACGGGCGATATAAGGCATTTTTTCGTCGTTGATAACGTTTGGTTTAACCATAACCCTTACTTCACGGCCTGCCTGAATAGCATATGCTCTTTCAACACCTTCAAAACTTGTAGAAATTTCTTCAAGTTGCTGGAGCCTTTTGATGTAGTTTTCAATATTTTCTCTTCTTGCACCCGGTCTTGATGCCGAAACTGCGTCAGCAGCCTGAACAAGACAGGCAACAACAGTTTTGCATTCGATTTCACCGTGGTGGGCGGCGATTGCGTGAACAACGCCTTCGTTTTCTTTATACTTTCTGGCAAATTCAACGCCGAGAGCAATATGAGAACCTTCCATTTCATGGTCAAGTGCTTTGCCGATATCGTGAAGAAGACCTGCTCGTCTTGCGAGTTTTTCGTCTGCTCCGAGTTCGGCAGCCATAAGACCGGCTATGTAGGATACCTCAAGGCTGTGTTTAAGCACACTCTGACCATAAGAAGTACGGTATTTAAGTTTACCGAGAAGTTTAACAAGTTCCGGATGAATTTGTCCGCAATTTGCAGACAAGACTGCTTTTTCACCCTCTTGTTTAATAACTGCATTAACTTCTCTTGTGCTTTTTTCAAAGTATTCTTCAATCTTTGTCGGATGAATACGTCCGTCCTGAAGAAGACGTTCAAGAGTAAGTCTTGCAATTTCTCTTCTGACAGGTTCAAAAGAACTGATTGTGATTGCTTCCGGTGTATCGTCAATAATGAGTTCAACACCTGTGATTGTTTCGATAGAGCGGATGTTTCTGCCCTCTCTGCCGATAATTCTGCCCTTCATTTCATCACTGGGAAGTGCAACAACAGATACGGTTGTTTCTGCTGTGTGATCTGCTGCACAACGCTGGATAGCAGTGCCGATAATTTCTCTTGCCAGAACATCGCTCTGGTCGCGAATCATCTGCTCGTATTCCATAATACGTTTGCTTTTTTCGGTATCAAGTTCTTCGCTGAGAGTAGCAAGAAGTTGTTTCTTTGCTTCTTCTTCAGTAAGACCTGATATACGCTCCAGCATATCAAACTGGCTTTTCTTGATGCCGTCAATTTCGAGTAGTTTTTCTTCAAGTTGCTTCTGTTTTTCAACTAAAGCATCTGTTTTTTGTTCAAGTGAATCGGCTCTTTTATCAAGATATTCTTCTCTTTGATTTAAACGAGTCTCCTGTCTTTGAACTTCACTTCTTCTTTCACGGATTTCTTTATCTGCGTCGGAACGAAGTTTGTGAATTTCATCCTTAGCCTCAACAAGTCTTGCCTTTTTGGTAGACTCTGCCTCTGCTAATGCATTATTGATAATCTTTGTGGCTTCCTGTGTTGCTGAGCCGATTTCTTTTTCGCTTGTTTTTCTGCGATGTTCACCGCCTGCAACAAACCCAAGAACGCCGAATATAGCGGCACATACTATGCCGACAATAATTGGGATAATAACATTACTCATATTAACAGCACCTCCTTCTGTTTTAGTATTTTTTCATAATCACCATCAGAAAAGGTACAGTTCAAATGCAAATTCAAGGAAATTTTTACAATATATGTTAATGTGCAGAAAATAACAGTTTGTAAAACTTCTATAATAATATACACCTATATCTTGTATATGTCAAGTTATAAGTACTGTATGAATAACTAAAGTATACAAATCGTTTATAAATAACATCCATTTGTATTGACATTGCATTAAAGCAGTGCTAAAATAATATAAATCGTTGAAAAGGATATGATCTGTTTCGGATGTTTTCAGAGAGTGTGCGGTTGGTGTGAGCGCATGGCAAAAAAGCAGATTACCGCCTTGGAGAGCCTTTAATACAGGCCGGGTGCTTCCGTTAGAGAGTGTATGAGCGGCACTTTTTTGTGCAATTCAGGTGGAACCGTGGATATTATTCACCCTGATTTTTATCAGGGTGATTTTTTATTTTTATGTATAATGGAGGATTTTATATGAAAATTACTTTAAAAGACGGCACTGTAAATGAATATTCATCACCGATGACGGCTGCTGATATTACCAAAGAAATTTCAATGGGTCTTTACAGAAATGCCTGCTGCTGCAAAATTAACGGCGAAGTTAAAGACTTAAGAACAGAAGTGGCAGACGACTGCACTTTTGAAGTGCTTACATTTGATGATGAAGATGGTAAAAAGACATTTAATCATACTGCTTCACACATTATGGCACAGGCTGTTAAAAGGCTTTATCCCGATGTTAAACTGACTATCGGTCCTGCAATAGACAGTGGTTTCTATTATGATTTTGATGTTGAAGAGGCTTTTACCCCTGAAAATCTTGCTGCTATTGAAAAAGAAATGAAAAATATTGTCAAAGAAAATTTTGACATTGAAAAATTTGAACTTTCTCCTGCAGAAGCAATTAAACTTATGGAGGAGAAAAACGAACCTTATAAGGTTGAACTTATTAATGAACATGCCGAAAAGGGTGAGCCAATCAGTTTTTATAAGCAAGGCGAGTTTACAGAACTTTGTGCAGGTCCTCACCTTATGGATATGAAAGTTGTAAAGGCATTTAAACTTACAAACTGCACAGGTGCTTACTGGCGCGGTGATGCTAAAAACAAAATGCTCTGCCGTGTTTACGGAACCGCTTTCCCTAAAGCCGCTATGCTTGAGGAACATTTGCAGATGCTTGAAGAGGCAAAGAAAAGAGATCACCGAAAGATAGGTAAGGAACTTGAACTCTTTACAATTATGGAAGAAGGTCCCGGATTTCCGTTTTTCCTTCCAAAGGGTATGATCCTTAAAAATACTCTTGTTGATTATTGGAGAGAGATTCACCGTGAGGCAGGTTATGATGAAATTCAGACTCCGATGATGCTCAACCGCGCATTATGGGAAAGAAGCGGCCACTGGGATCATTATAAAGAAAATATGTATACAACGGTTATTGACGAAACCGATTTTGCAGTTAAACCTATGAACTGTCCGGGCGGTATTCTTGTTTATAAAACAAAAATGCATTCATATAAAGACCTGCCTTTAAGAATGGGTGAACTCGGTCTTGTTCACAGACATGAACTTTCAGGCGCTCTTCACGGACTTATGAGAGTTCGCTGTTTCACACAGGATGATGCTCATATATTTATGACAAGAGAGCAGATTAAAGATGAAATCAAAGGTGTTGTCAGCCTGATTAATAAGGTTTACAGTACATTTGGCTTTGAATATCACATCGAACTTTCAACCCAGCCTGAAGATTCAATGGGTGCCAAAGAAGACTGGGATATTGCTACCGATGCACTTCGTGATGCAATTACAGAACTTGGTTATGACTATGAGGTAAACGAGGGCGACGGTGCATTTTATGGACCGAAACTTGATTTCCACCTTACAGACTGTCTCGGCAGAACATGGCAGTGCGGAACAATTCAACTTGATTTCCAACTTCCTGAAAGATTTGAACTTGAATATGTAGGTGCTGACGGTGCAAAGCACAGACCGATTATGATTCACAGAGTTGTATTCGGAAGTATTGAAAGATTTATCGGTATTCTTACTGAGCATTTTGCCGGTGCTTATCCAACATGGCTTGCTCCTGTTCAGGTTAAACTTCTTCCTATTGCCGACAGACATCTTGATTACCTTTATGATGTTAAAAAGGCTCTTGAAACAAAAGGAATACGATGCGAAATTGATGACAGAAGTGAAAAAATCGGCTTTAAAATCCGTTCTGCTCAACTTGAAAAAGTGCCTTATATGATTCTTGCAGGCGATAAGGATATTGAGGCAAACACCATTTCCGTGCGTTCACGCAAAAACGGTGATGAGGGTGCGGCAACTCTTGACGAATTCCTTGCACGAATTATTGAAGAAGTTGAAACAAAATCTTTATAATCCTGTTAGCATTGAAAGGCTGTCTCGTAAGAGGCAGCCTTTGCTGTTGTTGTTGACTTTGTTTTTTCGGTATGCTAAAATAAAAATGCTAAACAAAACGGAATATTCTTATATTTATTACTATGTATGTGTTCTTTATCTCCTGATAAAAATGCATGCCTTTATTAAGCATACGCAGTAATAGATATTACGGTATATTTAGTTTTGTTTAGCGACAGTCGGGTGTGCGTTTTTTATGCGTGGCCTCGGCTGCGCATTTTTTGTTTTTCGGCAGATTTCCATTGGGCGAAAATCAGATTGCTGAAAAACGGATTTGGCAAAGGAGTAAGCATATGGATATTCTTGAACAGTTATTTTTCGGAGACCTTGATTTGGCAGGTTTTGAACCGAAGACGAAAGAGCGTGATGAACTTGAATCAGAACTTGTTGAAAAAAGAAAAAAATTAACGGAAACTCTGGAAGAAAAACAGTGTGAACTCTTGGAAGATTTAGAAGAGGTTATGACAAAAATAGAGACATTTCACCAGAGCAGTTCATTTTCGCTGGGCTATAAAATGGGTATAAAAGTAGCAGCGCAATCCTTAAAAGGTGAAGAAAAAACAGGATTCACGGGTAAAAAATTAAAAATGGTGGTAAATAAAGAAGAAAAGAAATATGAAATTCCCGATGAAAAACTGCGTGCGTTTTTAAAAAATCATAATGAATTCTGTGATAATCTTCATCAGATGAAACTGAAATTATCAACACTTAAACTGTTAAAAAGCAGTTATTTCGGTCCGTTTGAAGACAAGGATGCAATAGAGGAACTTATAGGAATAAATATTGAAGATGCATATGAGTATTGCTGCAAACTCAATGCTCTTGCCAATTCCTGCGAAATCAGAAATATATAAAATAAAAATGTGAAGGCCGCGGAAATCTGACGATTTCTGCGGCCTTCTGTGTTTCAATAATTTGATAAATTATAATATCCGTATTTTAAACCCGGTGATTATCTGAATTGCTGTTATAATATCCGTTTTGTTCCTGTGGAGGAACGTAATAACCCTGGCTGTCAATATTGTTGTTCTGGTTATAGTATGTATCATTCTGGCGGTACTGTGCAAATGGGTCACCGCTGTTTTGCTGAGCCTCTTCGGCTAATTTTCTTCTTGCTTTTTCAAGTTGTTTTTTTGTTGGTCCGCGTTTAATTAAACCAAGAATCAGCAGAATAACGGCGATAACAACACCGATTCCCGAAACAATAATACCGCCTTCGGCAGCACTTTTTTTATCTGCCACATAAGATTCGTAATCATCAATACTGTCAAAACAGTAATCAAGTTTTAAACCTGATGATGTGATTTCATCATAATAACCCGTGTAATAATCTACGCTTTCATTATAATAATCAATCAGTTCCTCGTCAATGGAATCTATGGATTGGGCAGTTGCATAAATATCAACAATACATTCACCTACGGCTGCTTCACGGTTATTACCGTATGAAAGCATTTTTTCAAAAATTTCTCCGTCGTTTGCATTCAAAGTTACGGATGCCATGCGTATATCGGTATCATTCTGGTGATAGCCTATCAGAAAATGATAACTTGTCGGTGAAGAACTGTCGTATTCGGTAGTTGCGTAATAATCAAAAACTACAGCATTTTTAAAAGCATAAATATCGCTGCTGTTTATCATCTCCTCAGAAGAGACGTTAAACGATTCGCTTATCTGATAATCATTTTTTAAATTTTTAATACTGTTGGAAGTAATAATTCCGCAAGCGATTATCACAGCAGCAGCAACAATGACTGCAATATTTTTCCAGTCCTGTTTTGTTTTGGGTATAAAAACCGGAATTAACATAAATCATTCTCCTTTTCATTCAATTAATACTTATTTCATTGATGTAAATATATCATAAACTCACAGATTTATCAATATATTGACAGCACTTTACATATTTTGCAAATAAGGATTTAATTATTTTGCTAAAATTATAAAAAAGCGGCAATACTATTTTTGTTGACCGATAATAAATTCGTTTGTATAATTTATCTGGATAATAAACTTATTATTTGAATATAAAAATTTACACTGCGAAGAGGTATTTTTATGATTTATACAGTTACTTTTAACCCTGCACTTGATTATGTAATGCATGTCGGCAATCTTAATGCAAAAGATATAAACAGATGTGAGAGTGAAAAAATATATTTCGGCGGAAAGGGAATAAATGTATCGGTAATTCTTACAAGACTCGGTGTTGCAAACAATGCGCTCGGTTTCCTTGCCGGTTTTTCGGGAAAGCAGATTGAGAGTATGCTTAAAGAAGAAAGTGTTAAAACCGATTTTATTTATCTGGAAAATGGTTTTACAAGAATAAATGTAAAAATAAAATCCGATAAAGGTTTTGATATAAATGCATCCGGGCCCGAAATCAGCGAAGAAGATGCCGCAAAACTTTTGGATAAACTTTCTGTTCTCAAAAAGGGTGATTATCTTGTTCTTGCCGGGTCTGTGCCGAAATCCATGCCAAGTGACATTTATGAAAAAATTCTTGATTTGTTCAGCGGAAAAGGTGTTCACTTCGTTGTTGATGCCACAGGCGATTTGCTGAGAAATGTTTTAAAATATAAACCGTTTCTGGTTAAACCGAATCATCACGAACTCGGCGAACTTTTTTCTGCCGAAGTTGAAGATATGGCTGATATTGTAAAATATTCAAAAAAACTTCAGGAAATGGGGGCTGTAAATGTTCTTGTTTCGTGGGGAAAAAACGGTGCCGTTCTTCTTGATGAAAACGGTGAAGTTTATATTTGCGGCAATGTTCCCGGCGAAATAAGCGGTTCAGTCGGCTGCGGTGATTCAATGGTTGCAGGATTTATAGCGGGATATGAGGATAAGGGCGAATATTCATATGCGTTGAAACTTGGTTCTGCCTGCGGAAATGCCACGGCGTTTGCCGAAAATCTTGCTTCAAAAAGCGAAATAGAAAAAATGATGCAAAGCGAATACCTTAATGTTAAACATTTATAAAATAATACGGAGAAGGAATATGAATGCGAATAATTGATTTATTAAAAAAAGACGCTGTTGAACTTAATGTTTCTTTGTCTTCAAAAGAACAGGTTATAGAAAAACTTATTGCGCTTCAAAAAAGGGCAGGGAATCTTAAAAATGCCGATGAATACAAAGCGGCGATTTTGGAAAGAGAAAATCAGGGAACAACAGCAATCGGAAAAGGTATTGCCGTTCCCCATGCTAAAAGCGAAAGTGTAAAGACTCCGGGTTTGTCCGCTGTTACAGTGCCCGGCGGAATTGATTATGCAGCACCGGATGGAAAAAAATCCGATATTATTTTTATGATTGCAGCGCCGCCGAATGGTGATGTTCATCTTGAAATTCTTTCGCGGCTTATGGTTATGCTTATGGAAAGCGACTTTTGCGATGAACTGAGAAATGCAAAAAGCACCGATGAATTTATAAATATTATTGACAGAAAAGAAAGGGAAAAATATCCGGACAGTACGGTTCGGAATAATCAGTCGGAAGAACGTTACAGAGTTCTTGCCGTAACGGCCTGCCCCACAGGTATTGCACACACATATATGGCTGCCGAAGCACTTGAAAAAGCAGGCAAAAAAATGGGACTTTCTCTGAAGGCGGAAACCAACGGCTCAGGCGGGGCAAAAAATATTCTTACCAAAAAAGAAATTGATGCGTGTGACGGAATTATAATTGCGGCCGATAAAAATGTAAAAATGGCACGTTTTGACGGAAAAAGATTGCTTAAAACATCCGTTTCAAACGGTATAAACAAACCTGAGGAACTGATTGACAGAATCATTAACGGTGACGTTCCTGTTTACCATTCAAACGAATCGCAGCAGGAAAGTTTTGATGATGAAAAAGAGAGTTTTGCAAGGCGTATATATAAACATCTGATGAATGGTGTTTCTCATATGCTGCCTTTTGTTGTCGGCGGCGGTGTTCTTGTTGCACTGGGATTTCTTATTGACTCGTTGGCAGGCAATGCCGATGCGGGCGGAACCTTCGGTTTCACAAATCCTGCTGCTGCCACGGTTTTCTGGATAGGTAAGGCCGCTTTTGCACTTATGCTGCCTATCCTTTCAGGGTATATTGCACAGTCTATTGCAGACCGGCCGGGTTTGCTGCCCGGTATCGTGGGCGGTGTGTTTGCAGCCAGCGGGTATACCTTCGGCAGTCTGATTGATAATCAGGGCCTTGTTGGAGATGATTCGGCAGTATCAGGATTCCTTGGTGCATTGCTTGCAGGTTTTGTTGCAGGTTTAGTGGTTAATCTTCTGAAAAAAGCGTTTTCATGGCTGCCCAAATCAATGGACGGAATAAAACCGGTATTCATTTATCCGCTTTTCGGAACATTGCTGATGGGTTTGATTATGCTTCTGATAAATCCATTTGTAGGCATTCTTAATAATGCAATTTCATCGGGGTTAACAAATCTCGGTAATTCAAGCAGGCTTCTTCTTTCAATCGTTCTGGCAGCAATGATGGCTGTTGATATGGGCGGTCCGTTCAATAAGGCGGCTTATGTTTTCGGCACTGCGGCTATTGCAGACGGAAACGGATGGGTTATGGCCGCTGTTATGATAGGCGGTATGATTCCTCCTATTGCTATAGCACTTTCAACAACTTTCAATAAAAGAAAATGGAACGCGGAAGAACAAAAAAACGGTCCTGTAAATTATCTTATGGGTCTTTGCTTTATTACAGAAGGTGCAATTCCTTATGCTGCAGCAGATCCCCTTCGTGTAATTCCCTCCTGTATGGTCGGTTCGGCTGTTGCAGGGGCGGTGGCGTCATTATTTAACTGTTCATGCCCTGCACCTCACGGCGGCATATTTGTATTTGCCGTTGTTGATCATCCGTTATGGTATATTGTTGCGCTGGCGGCAGGTTCGGCTGCAGGTGCGTTTATGCTTTCGGTGCTTAAACGAAACAGTGATGGGCAGACAAGTGTGATACAGAATAAATCTTAATAAGAGGATTGATAGAATGGTTTCAAAAAATGTGAAAATTAAAAATGAAATGGGTTTTCATATGCGGCCTGCAAACCTTTTTGTTACGGCTATGAGCAAGTATTCATCAGATATTAATATTGTTCACGATTCTAAAAATATAGATGGCAAAAGTATAATGAATATTATGGCAGCGGGTATGAAATGCGGCAGTGAAATCACTCTTGAATGCGACGGTGCAGACGAGCGTGAGATGCTGGACGAGGCTGTTTCACTTATTGAATCGGGCTTCGACGAATAATATCATAATAAAATGAGGGATTAAATGCTCAGAGGAATAGGTGCAAGCCAGGGTTACGGAATCGGCAGAGCGGTAATAATTGAAGATATCAGTACGGATTACAGTGCGGTAAAATACACGGATGCAAAAACGGAAAAAGACAGACTTCAAAAAGCAATAGACCGTTATATCAGCGAAACAAAAGAACTTGCAAAAATGATTGAAATTTCGGCAGGCAGCAAAGAGGCGGAAATTTTAGAGGGGCATATTGTTATGCTCAGTGACCCATTTATGATTCTTAATATGAAAGAAAATATAGACAAAGGTGCAGTTGCAGAAAAAGCGGTTGACGCAGTTTGCAATATGTTTATAGATATGTTTTCTTCCGTAGATGATGAACTGACAAAACAGAGAGCATCTGATGTTCAGGATATTAAAGACAGCCTTTTAAAAATTCTTCTTGGTGTTCGTTCGGTTGATATTTCTTCGGTTGAAAAGAAATCCGTGCTTATTGCAAAAGATTTTACGCCGTCAATGACAAGCCGTATCAATAAAGAAAATGTTGAAGCAATTATAACCGAAATAGGCGGGGTTACAAGTCACAGTGCTATACTTGCAAGGGCAATGGGCATTCCTGCTGTTTTGTCGGTAGCAGATGCAACAAAGAAAATTAAAAACGGTCAACTCATTATTGCAGATGGTTTCAGCGGAAAAATATTTACCGATGTCAGTGAAAGCAACCTTGAATTTTACAGAAAAAAGCAGAATGAATATCTTGCCCGAAAAGACAGTTTAAAGGATTATCTTAACAAAGAAAGCGCAACCAAAAGCGGTGTGAAAAAGAAAGTTTACGGAAATATCGGCAAACCCGAAGATGTTCAGAATGTTATTCACAACAGCGGCGAGGGGATAGGTCTTTTCAGAACGGAATTTCTTTTTATGGACCGAAGCAGCGAACCGTCTGAAGAGGAGCAGTTTGAGGCTTATTCAACAGTTGCAAGAGCAATGGATGGCAAAGAGGTTATTATACGCACACTCGATATAGGCGGAGATAAAGAAATTCCTTATCTTAAAATAGATAAAGAAGACAATCCTTTTCTCGGTCACAGAGCAATCCGTTATTGCCTTGACAATCCTGTTCTTTACAAAAAACAGTTAAGGGCAATTTTGAGAGCAGCGGTTTACGGAAATATTAAACTTATGCTGCCGCTTGTTACAACGCTTGAAGAGGTGAAATCTGCAAAAGAACTTCTTGAAGAATGCAAAACAGAACTTAAAGAAAAGAATATTCCTTTCGGCAGTGTTTTACTCGGTGTAATGATTGAAACACCGTCAGCGGTGCTTATTTCCGATTTGCTTGCAAATGAAGTTGACTTTTTTTCAATAGGAACGAATGACCTTACGGGTTATACAATGGCGGTTGACAGAGGAAATGCAAAGGTGAGGGGTCTTTATGATACATTTAATACCTCAGTTTTGCGCGCAATAGAAATGACAATACGAAATGCAAAACAGGCGGGTATAGAAGTTGGAATGTGCGGAGAGGCTGCTGCAGATGTTGATTTGATTCCCACTCTTGTCAGATGGGGTCTTGATGAGTTTTCTGTTACTCCGAGCAGTATACTTCAGACCAGAAAAACAATTTGCGAATGTGAATAGCAAAACATCACACCGCAGTAAAATACTGCAGTGTGGTGTTTTATTTAGCAACAGCCGAGAGTGTGTAATTAATCTCTTATTGACAATTATAGTTCACTTATCAACTAAAGTCAATAGTTTATTTATGAACTATGGTATAATTAAGAAAAATAGGAGTGTGATAAAATGAAATATTTTGAAAGACTGAAGGAACTAAGAGAAGACTGCGACAAAAAGCAATCTGAAATTGCAGAGATATTAAACACAACACAATCTTATTACAGCCAATATGAATTAGGAAAAAGACAACTGCCGTTAGAGCATCTTAAAACATTGTGTTTGTTTTACGGTGTATCTTCCGATTACATATTAGGTTTGCCGGATAATCTTGAATACCCCGATCGATGAAAACAAAAAGGTTTCCTTTCAACGGAAACCTTTATTTTTTATTTATTAAATCTTTGATAACCTCTCCTGCAATTATCAGTCCGACAGTTGGCGGAACAAAAGCGGTGCTGCCCGGAATCTGCCGTCTTCCCTGAATTTTCTCTTCGCATTCTCCTTTTGGAATCAGAGGTTCCTCTTTTGAATAAACTACTTTAAGTTTTTTTATATTCCTTTTTTTAAGTTCGCGTCTCATAACTTTTGCAAGGGGACAAACCGATGTTTTATATAAATCGCTGACCTCAAAAGCAGTCGGGTCAAGTTTATTGCCTGCACCCATAGAACTTATAACGGGTGTTTTTGTTTCATTGCATTTTATTACAATTTCAATTTTACCCGATACGGTATCTATTGCGTCAACAACATAGTCAAAATCTGAAAAATTGAATTCATCTGAATTTTCAGGTGTAAAAAAAGTTTTGTGTGTTTCAATTATCATATCGGGGTTGATGTCTTTAAAACGTTCTTTTGCAGCATCAACTTTATATTGCCCCACTGTGCTGTGGTTGGCAATAATCTGCCGGTTGATATTTGAAATGCTGACAGTGTCGTTATCAATAAGTGTCAGTTTGCCTATTCCCGTTCTTGCAAGTGCCTCTGCGGTATAACCGCCTACACCGCCTATGCCGAAAACCGCAACATGGCTTTTATTCAGTTTTTTCATTGCTTCTTTTCCGAGTAGAAGTTCGGTTCTTGCAAATGGATTTGTCATGTTAAATGCAGTATTGGTCAATTTCTTTCTGAAGATTTTTGTCGATAATTTCCTGAAGTGTAATACTGTCAAGATAATCGGTTATAACTTTATAAAGCCCCTGCCATATGCCTAAAGTCATGCAACTGTCTGCTTTTTCACAGCGGTTTGGTTCATCGTCAAGACAGGTAACAGGTGCAAGACTGCCTTCGGTTATGCGAAGAATGTCACCAATAGTGTATTCATCGGGATTTTTTGCAAGCATATATCCGCCCTGATAGCCTCTTGTTGTTCGCAGTACACCCGATTTATTTAAAAGCGGAACAATCTGTTCCAGATATTTTTTTGATATATTTTGTCTTTCTGCAACATCTTTAAGTGCAATATAACCGTCGCTTTCATGCTGGGCAAGGTCAAGCATAAATCTTAGGGCATATCTGCCTTTTGTTGAAATTTTCATTTTATTCACTCATTTACTTTACTATTCATTGCCTAATTATATCATAGGTTTTATAAGTTTTCAACAGAAAACAAAATGCAAAACTGCCGTGTTACAGTTTTACGTTTTATTTTGCTCGGCTTATTGCTTAAAGCGATTTGCCTGTTTTGATGTTAAAGAAAAATTTCTTTTCTTCATTATTTAATGAATACTTTATTGTTATATTGTTGTTGCTGTCAAGATTTGCGTCATTGATTTTTGCCTTCGGTGAAGTGATTGTCTGAATAAACATTTTCATCTGTTCATCTGTGTAGGTTGAAACATCGTCGGAAACGAAAAGAAGGTTTCCGAAAAGGCTGTTTATCAGTGCAACAATTTTTCTTTGGTCAAGAGACATCTGAATATTGTTGTCACGAAGAAGAAAAACATCGGGATCGTTGAGAAATGCTCTGCCGTCAAGATGTCTGCGGAATATGGTATTCATCAGAGTATGCTGTGTAGAAACATCTTCGCGTGAAAATGCTTTGTTTTCCCAGCAAAGACCGACATCGGCGCCTATTCGGCAGAAATCAACCTTGCCGAAAGCAGGGGCAAGCGGAACTCCGCAGCCTAAAATGATTTTGTCGCCGCAGCAGTCTCTTAAAAAGTCCATAGCAAAGCACATGATTTCACCGCGGCTTTTTCCGTGAATAGGTATAATTGAGCAGGCGTAAAGAAAATCAAGTTTAACCATATCATAACCCCACTCATTTAAAACGGTGTCAAAAACTTTTCTGATATAGTTTTGAACATCTTTGTTGTATATATCGAGGGCATAAAATCCGCCCCAGTTATGAGACGCATAGGATATTTTGCCTTTTTCATTGCGGACAATCCAGTCCTTATGCTCTTTAAAAATGTAAGATTTAGGCGTAACCGCAAAAGGTGCAAGCCAGAGTCCGGCCAGCATACCTTTATCGTGAATTGACTCGGCTATGGGTTTCATACCGTTAGGAAATTTATTGCTGTCGGCAATAAGCCAGTCGCCGACAGTTCTTTCATAACCGTCATCAATCTGAAAAATATCAATTTTAGTATCGAGGTTTGAGATTGCATTAAGGTCTCTTTTAACGATATCTTCCGTAACGCCGGTGTAATAATTATACCACGTGGTGTAACCGCATTTCCTGCTTACGTTTGGCTTCGGTATTTCCATAAGGCTGAAATATTCATCAAAAGCAGTTTCGTAATCATTATTTATTACCGAGAGTTCAAGAACTTTTTTACTTTCTTTTTCAAATATAACTCCCTGCAAATCCTTTTCAAAAGATATTGTGTTGCTGTTAGAATTGAAAGTGATAATTGTATATCCTGCTTTTTCGCTGAGTGAACCGTAAAGTGTTATATTGTTTTGGTTTCTGATATATCCGTAAGAATAGCCGTAGAAAATTCCGTTTTCTTCAGGATATTTATGAAAAGTTAAGTCGCCTGCGCCCCATATTCCGAGGGGATTAAATCTGCATTTTTCAATGCCGAGGAAACGCGGGGAAAATTCATCCATTTTTTCTTTGGGTGAATACTCTTTTGAAACAGTCCAACTCTGGTAGCCGTTTGTAAAGATTTTTTCATTCTTTGAATATGTGTAATCTGCCGTCAGTTCAAACTTTTCAAATTCTATTTTGTTTTTAGGATTAACTGTTACGGAAATAATATTATTTTCGTTTTCTATTTTAACGGAAAAATCATCGTTTTCTTTTTTTGCTGTATGAAATGTGGTGTTTTCTTTTTTATATACAAAATTGTATCTGAATTCCATATTATGCCTCTCCTTAATTTTATAACTCAATATTATCACAGCGCTGATTTTTTTTCAACATTGACTAATTTTATAATATATGCTAAATTGGAATTTATAAAGGTTGTTTCTAATTTAAAAGTAAAAGGGTCGTTTTTGAAATGTTGAAATTAATACCGCAGGTGAAAGAGATAAATATTGATAACAGCAAATTTATGAGGGTAAATCATATTGCTCTTGCAGAAAATCTTTTAAGTGATAATGCTGTGAAAGATTTTCTTGATTTCTGCAGACTGCCGGCAGGGGAAACCAATATATTTTTTGAAGAGGAAAGCAGTTTTGATGAAGAGGAATATTCAATTTTTATTTCTGATAAAATAACTGTTAAATCATCATCTGTTTCAGGTCAGATTCATGCGCTTCAGACTCTGAAACAAATCATTTTTCAGTGCAAAGGGCACATTCCTTTTCTTCAGATTCACGATAAGCCCAAATATAAAATACGCGGTTTTATGCTTGATGCCGGAAGGTATTTTTACAGTGTTTCAGATGTGAAAAAAATAATAAGAAGAATGGCTCTTCATAAACTGAATTTTTTCCATTTTCATCTTACTGAGGATCAGGGCTGGAGAGTGGAGACAGAAAAATATCCGCTTCTGACTGAAAAGGGCTCAAAGCGAAGCCGCACCAATTTTGACCATAAGCCTCATAGCGGATATTACACTAAAAATGATATAAAAGAAATTGTGCGTTATGCACATGATTTTGGTATTAAAGTTATGCCGGAGTTTGATATTCCCGGTCACAGCCGTGCTGCCATTGCGTGCTATAAAGAACTCAGTTGTTTTGAAAGAGACCTTCCCGTTGCAGATCATTGGGGCGTTAAGCATGATGTGCTTTGCGTGGGCAAAGACAGCACCTTTGAATTTGTTTATAACGTTATTGACGAACTTTGTGAAATGTTTCCTGATGAATATATTCATATCGGTGGTGACGAAGTTGTGAAACACCGCTGGAATTTGTGCCCTCACTGCACTGCCAAAAGAAAAGAACTCGGTATTGAAGATAGTGACGGACTGCAGTTTTGGTTTATGAACAGGGTTAAAGAATATTGCGAAGCAAAAGGTAAAAAAGTATTTATGTGGAGTTGGGAACTTGAAAATGACAACTCCATTGATGCCGATTTGGGTTTTACCAAGTGCGCTGAAATGAATACCGGTGACAGACCTTTTATTGATACTTCAACCGATGCCTATTATATTGATTTGCCGTACGGCAAAGTAAGCCTTAAGAATACGGCAGATCATAAACCGCTCAGCGGAAATTGCCTTGGGGTGGAGGCAACTTTGTGGACAGAATATGTTCCTGATTTGAAAAAAGGTGACCGAATGAGTTTTCCGAGAGTCGGTGCAATGAGCGAAACAGGATGGTCAGGCTCCTGCAGTTATGCCGATTTTGAAAAGAAACTGCGTTTTTATTATTCTTATCTTGATGAAAATAATATAGGCTATTCCAATATCGGTACAGCGAACCCCAATGCATTAAAGGGTGCACTGGAAGTTTTGTGGTTTGAACGCCGCCAACTTGCATGGGAAGGACTTCATAATATTTTTGATGATAAGAAAATTGAAAAACTTGCAAAAAATATAAACAGGTAAAAGATATGAGATATAAATATACAGCGATAGTATCTGTGTTCATTTTAATTATATCCGTTTTGTTTATTTCCTGTTCTGCAGGCAAGGAAAATGGAACCATAGATTTATCGGATATTGACAGTATGAATATCGGGGCAGAGATGCCTGAAATCATTTTTTATGATGAAGAGGAAATCATACTCAGCGGTTCATTCGGAATACTCGGTTTTAACATAACTGAAGAAAAAGTTACTCGCAGGATAAACTTTGATGCGTTTCCTGAAATTATGGATTACAGGCATTTTTACAGTTTTTCAGATGACGGAAAAAGAATGTTTATAACTTTGCCGGAAACCGAAGAATATTTTGAATATAATTTAAAAACAGGAAAACTTAAATCTGTTGATAAAATAGAAGAAACGCTGTTTTCGCCTTCGCTGCTCAGTATGGAACACAGCATTCAGATTGCCGAAAACGCAGGCAGTAAAAGTTTAATCGGAAATACCTGCCTGATGAAAGATAGTTCTGTTACAGTGCTCAGAGCAGAGAGCAACTGGCAGATGAAAACGCTTCAGATTGTTGAATACGATTTGAAAAATAACAAAGAGATTAAAGTAATTGATGTTTTTAAATAAAATAAAAATATAAAAACAGTTAAACCTCCTTGATTTTCAGGGAGGTTTTTTATGATATGCAAATTTATATATTTTTCATTGCCGGATTATTTATAACTTCGCCGTTTTCTTCATATCTTGAGCCGTGACAGGGGCAGTCCCATGTATGCTCGGTTTTGTTCCATTTTAAAGCACACCCCAAATGAGAACACCTTTTTGTGGTAGGTGTAAGCAGATTTACTGCGGATTCAACACCGTTTACAACAAGTTGGGGTTTCAGAATGCTTCGTGATGGGCTGAATACTTCGCTGTATTCGTTTCTTTTTTCACAGATTGTGTCGCAAAGTATTTTTGCAGCAACCATTGACGAGGTCATACCCCACTTGTTAAATCCGCTTGCAACAAATAAATCGGGAGTAGAGGCGGAGTAATTTTCGATATAGGGAATGTTGTCGAGGCTCATACAGTCTTGTGTTGCCCAGAAGTATTTTTCTGTGGCATGGGGATAATGTTCTTCGGCAAATGCCCGCAATTCATTCCAGTTTCCGCCTTTTTTACCTGTTCTGTGGCCCCCTCCGCCAAGAAACATAATATTTTTATAATTTCTGAATGATAAACCTTTGTCATATTCGTCAACATACATTCCATCAAGTTTCTGCGCATTTTCAAGAGCAATTACGTAGGAACGATGCTGATAAAGTTTCAGAGGATAACTTCCGTGTCTGTTAATAAACGGAAAGTGTGATGTAACAATGATTTTTTTTGCCGTTATTTTTCCTTTATCAAAATATGCTGTGTTTTCATCTATACCTGTTATAAATGTGTTTTCATATATATTAAGATTTTCAGCAATATGATAAAGAAATTTTAATGGGTTAAACTGTGCCTGGTTTGAAAATTTTATGGCACCTTCTGTTTTTAGCGGTATTTCAAGTCTGTCGCATAACTGTGCATTTGCTTTTATTTTCTGAAGTGCTTCAAATTCTTTTTCAACTTTATCTCGGTTTCTTGTGCTGAAAACATAATTGTCTTTTTTCTCAAAATCGCAGTCGATATTGCGGCATAGTTTTTCATATTCTTTAACGGCTTTCTGGTTTGCACTGAGATACATCTGTGTTTTTTCTATTCCGTAGGATTTGAGAAGTTTCTGATAGATAAAACCGTGCTGAGAAGTGATTTTTGCAGTTGTGCAGTGGGTTGTGCCGCGGCAGATTCTGTCTTTTTCGGCAAGTATATAATTTATTTTTCTTTCCTGAAGAAAATATGCAGTCAGTATGCCTGCAATTCCTCCGCCGATAATAAGTACGTCCGTTTTTTCGCTTTTTTCAAGGGTGGGAAATTCAGGCGGCTGTGAACAGGCGTCCCATACGGATATGATTTTATTTTTCATAATTATCATTCTTTCATCTATAATGTTACACAGGATTATCTTTAGCAAAATAATGTGAATCATACAGAAATTGTAAAAAAATAAAGACTGTTTACATCTGATGCAAACAGTCTTTATGAAAATTTTAATTTATGTATTCGGTGATTTAAGCATTCCGCAGATTGCTCTTGAAAGTTCTTCTTTATTAAAATAAGGCAGATTTTCAATTACGGTGTCAACGCAGCCTGCAACTGCGAAAGTTATGCAGGAAACTTCATAATAGTTATTTTCAATATTAAAATTATTATGCTGTGCAATGTTCTGAACAAGATTTTCTTTAAGGATTTTTATTGCCGGACCGCAGATGTTGCTTGATTTGAATTTGTAAAAATAATCAGCATTTTTTTCAACTTCGTCAAGCAGTTTTTCAACGGCAGGGCGGGGATTATTTCTTATATCTTCATAATTAATAAGTTTTGTTATTTCTATGATTCCGTCCATTATTAACGAAAAACAGCACTGCAGGCAGTCATCCATACTTTTATAGTGAAGATAAAATGTACTTTTGTTGATATCTGCCTTTTTGCATAATTCAAGAACAGTTATTTTATCTGTTCCTTTTTCAACCATAAGATCAAGCACGGCGTTGAATACAGCGGTTCTTGTTCTCTTTATGCGTCTGTCCATAGTTTTTACTCCAAAATATAAAAATAACAGAAATTTACTATAAGTTATTATACCATATTATATTTTGTAAATCAAACGCATTGGCAATATTCGTCACTTTTCCCAAATTAGGGGTTCGTTTTTTTACACAAATAACAAAAATGTTTTTTCTTTGAAAAATTTTTTGTCTCATTTTTTCAATAAATCGGAATAAAAATATTGTAAAGTTTGATTTTCTATTGTATAATAAACTGATTTTAAAAATATTCCCAACAGGAGGATAAATATTATGGGCGATTGTAAATGTTGTGTCGGAGCAGACTGGCTCAGCGGTAAAACCGTTATCGTAACAGGTGCTTCAGGCGGTATGGGTGCCGGCATTGCGGCAACATTAATTAAAAAGCACGGCTGTCGTGTTGTTGGCGTTGCAAGAAGTGAGGCAAAGATGATTAAGTTCATCGAGG
Organism: uncultured Clostridia bacterium; assembly: GCA_946555465.1. Taxonomy (GTDB): domain Bacteria; phylum Bacillota; class Clostridia; order Oscillospirales; family Acutalibacteraceae; genus Eubacterium_R. The sequence goes on along the minus strand of CAMNST010000011.1, from coordinate 15,372 downwards.
AACTCGGACCTACTTATGCAGAACAGTTTTCTTACAAACTTTTTGACGTTTCTGTTAAAGAAAACTGGGAAAATTTTGCCAAAGAACTTGAGGAAGAGGGCATTGTTCCTTCCGTTTTAGTAAATAATGCAGGTATTCTTCCGAAATTCAAGAGATTTGACAGATATTCTTATGATGAAATTGAAAAGGCTATGAATATTAACTTTTATTCTTGCCTTTACGGTGTAAAAACATTTTTACCTGTTCTTCTTACGCAGGAAGATCCGGCAATCATCAATGTTGACTCATCTGCTGCTCTTATGACTCTTGCCGGCACTTCAATGTACAGTGCATCCAAGGCTGCTCTCAAGAGTTTTACTGAGGCACTCAGAGTTGAATTCAAGGGCAAGATGTATGTTGGTCTTGTTTGCCCGGGCTTCACTAAAACCGATATTTTCCGTGACCAGAAGAATGACGGCGGAAAAGGACAGAAAGTTATGGATATGATCTCAACAGACTGTGACCTTATGGTTAAGATGATTATGTTCGGCATTGAGCATAAGAGACCAATGATGATTCACGGTTTTGATGCTCATGCAATGAGCGTGTTCAACAGACTTCTTCCTGTTTCAGGTTCTGAACTCTTCTCTATGGTTATGAAAGTTGCCAATATAGATTTGTTCAACGATGTTTTCAAGGACTAATAAGTGATTTGATTTTCAGGGACGAGACTGCCGCTGGCGGCGGTTTCGCCCTTTTATGTTTAATAAATACTTTATATATCAGGAGGAAAATATGGAAGATATAACAAAGCAAAAGCATATGAAGTTTAAAGAGATAGCAGCCTATTCACTCGGCCTCTTCGGCTTTCAGGCTATTGTCGGTCTTTTAAACTCATATCAGGCAGAATTTGACGGCTCCATTCTCGGTGCCAATGTAAGCGTGGTTGCAATTCTGATTCTTGTTGCAAAAATTGTTTCGGCGGTTGCAGATCCGGTTGTAGGTAATCTTGTTGACCGCTCAAAAAGCAAAAACGGCAAGTTCAAATCAATGATTCTGTATTCACTTGCTCCGCTTCTTATTTTTACCGCAGTTATTTTTATTAAAGTTCCTTTTGAAGGATTCGGTCTTTATGCATGGATATTTATTACATATCTTATTTGGAGTATAGCAATGACAATGGGCGACGTTCCGTCTCAGGGTATTGCCTCTGTTTTAACTCCTAATCCGACAGAAAGAACAAATGTTGTTTCCATTTCAAACACTTTCAAACAGGTTGGCTTTTCTGCCTGTGTTGTAATTGTTCCGATTGTATGCCTTATTATTCCGGGCGGTTCAAAAGTTTTTGTTAAGAACGGCGAAACCGATACGCCTATGATTTCTTCGGAATATTTCTGGGTTGCTGTTCTTACTGCTGTTTTAGGTTGTATTTTATTTGCTCTCATTCCTCTTATCAATAAGGAAAGAGTTGTAAACACTTCAACAGAAAAAACAACAGCAAAAGATATGTTGAATGCCCTTAAAAACAACAAGCCGTTTATGCTTGTAATCATATCTTATTTTCTCGGTTTCGGCCGCCAGATGGCTATGGGTATTCAGGTTCAGGCTGCAACGGTTATTCTCGGTTCACAGAATCTTGTTGCCGTTCTCGGCATTGTAACCGCTGTCGGTTCAATGATAAGCATGGCTCTTTGTCCGCTTCTTATTAAAAAACTTGATGAAAAGAAAGCATATATTCTTCTTTCGGTTTACGGATTTGCCGCTTCAATATTCTCTTTTGTAATCGGTCATTTCTGGTTCAGCAATCCTTCAAATATGGTTCTTACCGTTCTTTTTTATGCTTCATTGTTCCTTATCGGTCTTCAGTTCGGCGCCGTAACACTTATGCCTATGATAATGACTGCCGATGCCGTTGATTATTATGAATATGAAACAGGCAAGAGAATGGAGGGTGCGTGCTACTCAATTCTTACGCTTACAATTAAGGTTTGCCTTGCTCTTGGTACAGCAGTCGGTCTCATCTTTGTTCAAAAATCAGGTTACTATGAGTCACTTGATGCCGGTACTTTTACAAACAGTACAAAAGATATTATCTTCTTTGCTTATACTGCGCTTCCGGGTATTCTTGCTCTTCTTTCAATAATTCCTATGTTTAAATATGACATTGTTGGTGAAAAGAAAGCAAAGATCTCAACAGAACTTGCAGCAAGAAGAAAATAAAATTAACGTAAAGAAAATAAAAAACTGTCTGAATATTGTTGTTCAGACAGTTTTTTTATTTTCAATTTTCTAATGTTTCTGCAATTCTGATTGCTGCTTCCATATTGCAGTCCCGGATATGAATATCGTATTCGGTATTGGTATCGGCGTAAGTTATGAATGCATAATTATCATCTGTTTCAAAAATCAGAACGTCCATTCCGTTTACGGTAAGTTGTTTTACGCTGGTGAATTGCGCCCCCATTTCACCTGTTCCGATTATAAATTGAGTTTCTTCGGTTTTGTGCTTTGTAATAAACATATCGCACTTTAGGTCTGCTGAAGTATTTTCAAACGAAATACATACAGTTATAAAAGATTCGTCATCCTGAGTGATTTCAATTTCTTTTGTGTAATCATCACTGAAAAGTTCTGCCGGAATGATGACATTTTCAAATCCGAAATCATTCAGTTTTTTTACCAAATCAATGTTTTTATCAGAATGAATGTCAGCCTCCGTTTTTCGTGAGGAATTGTCTACTGTAAAATGGTCATTAAAATACTGAACAATTTCGTTTGATGCCTCAGTATGAACAAATTTTGCACATACGGGAATTGAAATTCCTAAAATAACTATGACAGCAGCGGCAATCATCATAATTTTACCGAATTTAATTCTTTTCTTTTTTTCGGCAGGTTTTTCTGCTGCGGTATCTTTATCTGCGTATGCTTTTTCAAGAACATCCGAACATAAGTCTATCAGTTCGCAGTCCATTTCATCAGGACTTTTTGCAAGTTCTTCATTCATAATTGCTTCAATTTCTCCTGCCGTTAAAGAAACTGAATTTGATTTCAATGTTTCAAGCAGTGTATCTTTTTTCATATTTTACCTCTTGATTTCACCGTTAAATTAAATTTTTGGGTTCTTTGATTATTTTTTGCAGTTTTCTGCATATGCGGTAATGCTTCTGCTTCACCGCCGCTTCGGTTGAATGATATAAAACTGCAATTTCTTTCATCTTCATTTTATCAAAATGAATCTTGGTGATAAGGTCGTATTCATCTTCATTGAGTAAAATTTTCAGTTTTTGTTTTATTTCACTGTTGTATATTTCTTCGATTTTTTCATCAATAGTGTCATATGCAAGAAACAGTTCATATTCTTTGTCGGATATGGGCTGTTCTTTTTCTTTTGTTTTATATATCTCACGGTATTTCTGATTTATAACATTATTGAGCACAGCGTAAAGAAAGGCTTTTGGTTTTTGCGGAATATTGTTTTCAGATATTTTTCTGCATAATATCAAAAATACTTCGCTTACGGTGTCGTCTATTTCTTCCGGGCAACTGCGCAGTTTAATGCTGCATATTTTTCTTATGCCCGCTTCATTTTCATACCATAGGGTTTTGCATAATTCTTCACTGTTCATCAGTATGGATTTTTACCTCTTTTTTGCACGTTTGATTTATATTTATTATAGCAATTTTCGTGCTGAAAGTACAGCGCAAAATTTTTTGAAAAAGCGTTACTTTTATTCTTATAAATGCAACCAATATTAGTGGTGATAAGAGAAAGGAGAGAGAAAATTTCCGGAAAATTGTTATATTTAAAGTGTTATAAAAGTGTTATATATGAAAGGATATTTGTTATGATAAATATAAAAAAATTTGCTGCTATATTTCTGATTGCAGCAATTACAGCCGTTTCGCTGTCAGGCTGCTCATTTTCAGATAAAGATAAAACTATTGCAGAGCCTTCTTCAAAGTCGGCAGAAAGTATAAAAACGCTTGAACTCCCCGAAACGTTCAAATCTTTTGAATGTTCACCCGATGATTATGTAAGTTATGACTGCGAAATAAACGGCTGCAAATTCAGATTTACAAACGGTAAACTTTTGCTTAAGGATGCAGACGGAAAAACAACGGATGTGCTTAAAATCAATGCAGACCTGAAAACGGTTGCCTACATAAAAGATGCCGTTTATCTGTCAACTGTTTTTGATTATGAGAAAGACCCGAGCAGTGAACTTGAATATCAGAAACTTTACAGACTTGCGGTTGATGAAAAAGGGAATTATGATGAAGATTCTTTTTCACTGGTTGCCAAATGTTTTGTAATGCCGTCCTTTATTGAAGAAAATAATAAAATGATTCTCAATATTTTTGTCGGTCAGGACAGTATTTATAAAGAACTTGATACAGGAACAGGTGCCTGTCAGGAATTATATGATTCAAGATATAATATACCGCGGCTTGATTATGAGAATCTTCCGGATAATGCCATAAAAGCGGACTATGCCGAAAAGAAGGCGATAGAAGAGGCAGAAAAAAGCAAATACAATTTATCGGAAGAAGAGTATAATTTTAGTTTTTCTGATGAAACAATTATTTATAAAAAACCCGATTTTGCGTGTCTGCATTATTCTCAGTGGCGCAGTGATGCAGATATATCAGATGATTTCTGCAGAAGGTTTGTATATGAAAAATCGCCTGATTACTGTTATAGAATAAAGTTGAAAGCACTCAGCAGTTCCACTTCTCATTGTCTGAAATTTACGGTTTATATTAATGCTGTTTCGGGAGAAGTTTCTTTCGTTGAGGTTATATCAGATGTGGCTTTGTTTAATTAGATGTGTCTCTTCAATGGCATATTATAACTATTGAAAAAATAACTTCAGTTTGATATAATTTATATATTAGTCAAGGAGGTATGTTCGTGAAAAGGTCAATATCATTATTATTATCATTTGTTATGCTTCTCGGTGTGTTCGGCGGTTTTTCGGTAAATGCTTATGCACTTGAAAACAGTTGGACATCGGGCAGCACAACCGTAAAATATAATGAAAATACAGGTGTACTTACCGTAAGCGGCAGTGGTGCCATGGCAGATTATACTTCAGCCTCAGCCCCTGCGTGGACCGATAATTATAAATTTGACAGACTTACAAAAGTTGTTATTGAAAACGGTGTTACTTCAATAGGCAACTGGGCGTTTTCAAATATGTATTCTCTTGAAAGTGTTCAGATACCCGATACTGTAAAAAACATAGGTGAAAGAGCATTTTCAGGTTCAAAAAGTATAGTTCGGATAAATATTCCTGCATCTGTTGCTTCAATAGGAAATGCTGCTTTCAGAACGGCAAGCGAATCTATTAAATCAAATCTTGAGGCAATTTATGTTGATAGCGCAAATGCATATTATTCTTCCGAAAACGGGGTTTTGTATGATAAAGATAAAACCGTTCTTATACAGATTCCATCATCAATCAAAGAATCAAAACTTGTGATACCTTCAACTGTCACAAGTATAATGCAGCAGTCAGGTGTAAGTTGTTCTGAAATTACCGAGATAACTGTTCCGGAAAGTGTTTCGGTTATAGGTGCAAAAGCGTTTGCAAGATGCGATAATCTTAAAGATATATATTTTTATTCAAAAACAGACCTTACAATCGGTGCTTCAGTTGTGACAGAAGGCAGTGCAGTAACTTTTCATGGTTACACAAATTCACCTGCTCATCTTTACGCAAAAAATAATTCGCTGAATTTTGATAATTTTCCTGTTGTTATATTCAAAAGTGCTGACGAAAAAATAGTTATGGCAGAATATGCACCGGGAACAAAGGCTGCTGATATTGCTGTTGCGAAGCAGAGTCAGACCGTATCAAATTCAGACGGTACGCATTCTGTATATAAGTGGTCTCCTGAAATTTCGGATGTAACCGATGATGTTACATACACAGAAGTGTCAGAATCGTTTGAATGTTCATATGAAGAGGGCGAAATTCTCAGCCCTGCAACTGTTGATAAAAACGGTGAAATTGCCGCACGGTGCAAAATCTGCGGTTATAAAAATATGACAGGTGTTATTTACGCTCCTTCCGATATGAAACTTGGCAGAACGGCGTATGAATACACAGGCAAAGATATCGGCCCCGGCGTGACTGTAAAAGACAGTGCCGGCAATACGCTTAAATATAAAACAGACTATTCTCTGGTTTATGATGCAGGAAGAACAAATGCGGGCCGATACGGCGTAACCATTCATTTTATGGGCAAATATGCCGGTTCTGAGACTCTTTATTTTGATATTACTCCTAAACCTGCTGAAAAATGCACAGCAAAGTTATCCAAAACAGAATATGAGTATACAGGTAAGGATATCGGACCCGGTGTAAGTGTTGTTGATGATACCGGCAGAAAACTTGTTTATAAAACGGATTATACGCTTACGTATGACAATGGCAGAGTTTTGCCGGGTACTTACAGTGTTACCGTAAATTATATCGGCAATTATGCGGGATCGCAAACCCTTTGGTTTACTATCAAAAAATCTCATTCGCTTACAGCAAAACTTTCTTCAACTTCATATGTTTATACTGGCAGGGATATCGGTCCCGGTGTAAGCGTTAAAGATGAAAAGGGAAATACGCTCAAATATAAAACGGATTATACGCTTACTTACGCAGCAGGCAGAACCGATGCCGGCAGATACGGTGTTACAGTAAATTATATAGGTCAATATGCAGGCATTCCGAGCGAAACGCTTTATTTTGATATTGTTCCTAAATCATCGGCAAAATGTACTGTTAAATTATCAAAAACAGAATATGCATATACCGGCAAAGATATTGGCCCCGGTGTAAGTATTGTTGATGATACCGGCAGAAAACTTATTTATAAAACTGATTACACGCTTACATATGCGCCGGGCAGAACAGAACCCGGAGAGTATTATATAGATGTAAACTATATCGGAAATTACAGCGGCAGTGTCAGAGTTTATTTTATTATTAAAGAGCCTGTAACTCTGATTGCAAAACTCTCTGCACAGACTTATTATTATACCGGCAAAGATATCGGTCCCGGTGTAACAGTTAAGACGAGTGACGGAGAAACACTGAAATATAAAACAGATTATATGCTGGTTTATGATGAGGGCAGAACCGAAGTCGGAACATATTCTGTTATAGTTAACTATATCGGTGCGTATGCAGGCGTTCCAAGCGAAACGCTTTATTTTGATATTGTGGACAAACCTGCTTCGCAATTTACCGTAAAGCCGTCTGCATGGTCCTATTATTATACGGGCAAGGATATCGGCCCCGGAATAACCGTAACTGATAGTTCGGGCAGAAAACTTGTTTACAAAACCGATTATACCCTTACTTATGATGAAGGCAGAACAAAGGTTGGCAGATATTCAATAACTGTCAATTATATAGGCAACTATTCAGGTTCGCAGACCATTTATTTTTACATCATACCAAAACAGGTTTCTATAAAATCACTTACCAAAAATCTTCTTGACCAAAGTTTTACCGTTGACTGGTATACTCAGAAAGAAGAAATAACGGGCTATAATGTTCAGTATAGTCAGCACAGTGATTTCAGCGGCGGCGTTACCCTTACTTTTGACAATCCGTCCGCTTCTTCGGTAACGAGAACAAAGATGGGTAAAAACAAAACATATTATGTAAGAGTAAGAACATATAAAAATGTTGTTGTTGACGGAAGGCAGACAACGCTTTTCTCGGGCTGGAGCGCTGTAAAATCTGTTGTTGTTGACGAGTGCCTTTCACTCAATAGAAGCGCATATCAGATTTCACGCAGCAGTAATAATGTTTCATATACAAGATTCGGAACATCGGTTCAGGGAAGACCGCTTGAAGCATATATCATAACAAACGGCTCAAAATATACCAAAACATTTGTAATGGATTTTGCTATTCACGGTTTTGAAGATAACTACTACCGAGATGGTCAGGTTCTTGTTGAAGAGGCAAATAAACTGATTGAATATTATTCAAAAAATCCATCTAAACTTAAAAATATGCGTCTTGTAATTATTCCGTGTCTTAATCCCGACGGAACAATAGCAGGTTTAAATAATCAGCGTGCAAATCCGAATGCATTCGGCAGATGCAATGCAAACCATGTTGATATGAACAGAGATTTCGGCAGCGGTCTTTTTAAGGCATCGGAAACAAGAAGTTATGTAAATTTCCTTAATAACTATCAGCCTGATGTGTATCTTAATTTCCATGGCTGGGATAATGAATCAATCGGCTCACCTGACCTTTGCAACATCATAACCCCTGCGCTTGGTCTTAACGGAAGAAAACCTGACCGTTTCGGGGCAGACAGCGGTTATGTTATCGGATATGTTCATAATACATACAACTGTCCTTCGGCTATTGTTGAGTTTGCTTCGCCGTATAGAGTTGATCATGGCAATGTGTGCAATATGCTCAACCGCATAATCGACAATTATAATAGATAAAAAAATCCCTCTATGATATTTCATAGAGGGATTTTGCTTTCTTGCTATTATTCGCCGTCTTCCAGATTTTCAAGTGCAACACGCACAGCCTCAACGACAAAGGCGGTAAAGGTGCAGTCTTTTCCTTTAATGGCATTTTCAACATTTTCGATTACATCATTTGGAAAACGTATGCATTTATTTGTTGTGGGTGGTGTACTTGGTATTTTGAATTTTTTCATATTCTTATTCCTTTGCAATATAACTGTATATATTATTGTATTAAAAATTTATATACATATATGCATAACAAATGTATTGCGATTATTGTAAGAATATGGTAATATTGATTTACAATACACTTTAACTGTGTTATAATTAAAATGAGGTGAGAAACTTGAAAAAAACAATTTCTTTATTATTTTCAGTATTTATGCTTTTTGGCATAACTGCGGCTGTTAATTTTGCCGTTATGGCAGATGAGATATCACCGATTGCAAACTGCAGCCATAAATTTGTATGGTCGCTCGGTGCTGCTGCAACAACGGCGGAAGATGGATTTACCGAATATAAATGTTCCGTCTGCGGCTATGTTAAAGAGACTAAGACTATTGCTGCGCCTGCCGATATGAAACTTGGCAGAACATCTTACAGTTATACCGGCAGAGATATCGGCCCCGGCGTAACCGTAAAAGATAAAAACGGCAAAACTCTGAAATATAAAACCGATTATAAACTTGTTTATGATAAGGGCAGAACAAATGTCGGCACTTATGCGGTAACCATTCATTTTATGGGCGATTATGCCGGTTCGCAAACCTTGTATTTTGATATTACCCCGATAAATTCCGACGATTGCGCAGCAAAACTTTCTTCAAATTCATATTATTACACAGGCAAAGATATTGGTCCGGGTGTAAGTATAGTTGATAAAAATAACAGAAAACTTATTTATAGAACCGATTATACCCTTACTTATGATGAAGGCAGAACCGACCCCGGCAAATACGCAATAGTTGTTAATTATATGGGTAATTACAGCGGCAGTGAAACGCTTTATTTTAATATTAATGAAATTCCTGCAGATAAATGTACTGCAAAACCAAGTGCATGGTCATATTATTATACCGGAAGAGATATCGGCCCCGGTGTATCGGTAACCGATTTTAAGGGAAGAAAACTTGTATATAAGAAAGACTATACCCTTACTTATGATGAGGGCAGAACAGATGTTGGCAGATATTCAATAAAAGTAAATTATATTAACGGTTATAAAGGTTCAAAAACAATTTATTTTTATATTATACCTAAGCAGACTTACATTGTTTCGCTTCTTCCAACCTCTCAGGGATTTACTGTTCAGTGGAAAAATTACTGGGCAGAGTTGTCAGGCTATCAGGTGCAGTACAGCCAGTACAGCAATTTCTCCAATTCAAGAACAGTTACTTTGTCTGATGTAAATGAATATTCGCTGCGCAGAACAAAAATGGGTATCAACAAAAACTATTATGTAAGAATAAGAACTTATAAAGAGGTAGTTGTTGACGGAAAGCAGACCACTTTGTTTTCAGGCTGGAGCAGTGTTAAAACCGTAAAAACTGCTGCAAATATGCATTCTTGTTCAAATAATGCAACTCATTATGCTGTATGCGGCAATATGGGCAAATGGTTTGATACAAAAGAAGAAGTTATTGAATATGCAGAAAACGAAGCAATGGATTGGATGGCTAAATATCTTTATAACGAGATAACAGCACGCCAGTATGTTGAAAACTGTCCAAAGGGTTATCAGGGTTGGAGATGTCCTTACTGCGGAAAATGGAGCGGAGATTTTACATGGTAATTTAATTGTTTCCGTTTAAAAATTTAAATGTAAAAACATATATGCGCTAAAACAAAAACCACGAACAAATTGTTCGTGGTTTTTGTTTTTTAAAGGACATTATTTGAACATAATTTCAATTTTGTTTGTGCCTTTTTCAGTTTTAAGATTTAACAGATATGTATGTGCACCTGCTTTTTCCACCGTGTAATTTCCGTTCGTTATAACTTCTTTAATTTCTCTGTGGCAGAAAATTACGGTCGGAACAGGATATGTTTTAGTCTGTTCAAACTGAAGTGTGAATTTATTTTCGGTTTTATTGAACTTATATGAAACAATCTCTCCGCAGACTGCAACGGGGTGCGGTCTGCAAAGCATATCAACTATCGGTGTGTTTTTCATATTTTGGTAAAAACACCAGTAAAGATGACTCCATTTGTAACTATCAAATAAATCAAGCAGAAATTCAGCGTGAGGAATCCAGTCAAACGGATAATGACCTCCGCCCCATTCGCCAACCATAACAGGTGTTTTGAGATTTTCGTTCTGCTCTTTTCTTCTTTGGTTAAAGATGGATTCCACACGATTGTTATCGGCATATTTATAAATCGGAGTATCTACCATGAAATCATATGCGTGGGGAGCAAAAGCCTGATTGGTTTCACGTTTTCCGCCTACTGTTATCGGTGGTGCAGAAAAGGGGATACCGAGATTTGAATAATAACTGTGTTCAAAAAAAATAATTCCCTTATCTGTTTCCTGACGTATTGCTGCGGCAACTTTATTAATAAAAGGGGAGTAAGTTTCTTTGTCAAATCTCTCAACAATTTCTTTGCAGGGTGAAGTTATTGCTTTAAGCATATCTGCATTGTACTGTTCCAGAATTTTTGGTACAGGTTCTTTCTGCGATAAAGATGACAACAGTTTTTTCTTGTTTATGCGTTCATCTTTTATTGTTGTTTTTACAACGGATTTGATAAGTTTTCTGTATATTTCTCCGCTATCGCTGCCCTGAAACGGTTCATTGAAAAGGTCAAATCCCACCAGTGCAGGATGATCTGAAAAACGTTTTGCTATCTCTCTCCACAAATCGCAGAAATAATCCTGAAGTCCTTTTCCGAAAACTTCGGTGTTATTCCAGAAATTGTCAAAACAATGATGAACTGCTTTGTCAATAAAATAACCTTCAGCCCAGACAAACAGGGGAGTTCTGAAAGAATGACCGTCTGTAATACACGCCCATTCCGGTGCCCCGTCACCCATTTTGTTTGCCCATTTCGGTCTTTTCTTTGCAGACATCAGTTTGGGTATAAGGTCAAAACTGCTGTAAAGGTCCTGATGCATATCAATAATAACATACATCCCTTTTTTGACACACATATCAAGGAATCGCTTTATGTCATCAAACGCTTTTTCGTTGTATTCGCCGGGATTTGGTTCAAGATATGACCAGTTTAGGAAGTATCTTACAATATTAAGTCCGTGATTTTTCAGATAATCAATATTGTCACCCAGTACACCGTCACTGTCAAATTTTTCGTGTAAATATGAAAGTGTAAAACCTTTATTACCGAAATTAATACCGTAAAATATACGCTCTCTGTCGTATTCGTCAACAAAGCGGTTGCCCTCAACACTGATTTTATTCATGGTTATCTCCTTAAATTCGTGAATGGATGAATTGCCGTGTGAGATAGTGCTGTAAAAATTGTAACAAAAAACCGCCCGAAAAGCAAGTAAACTTTCCGAACGGTTTTTTGTTTTATAAAATTTTATCTTCTTGGACGATTGTCACGACGAGGCTTTCTCGGTGTTTCGTCAATTTCATTTTCAGGAGTCATGCCTTCAAGTTCAATAAGTGCATCTCTTCTTGAAAGGTTGATTCTGCCCTGATCATCAATTTCAATGCATTTTACAATGATTGAATCACCGATGTTTACAACGTCTTCAACTTTTTCTGTTCTCTTAACATCAAGTCTTGAAATGTGAACAAGACCTTCTTTGCCCGGAGCAATTTCAACAAAAGCGCCGAAGTTCATAACTCTTGTTACAATACCGTTGTAGAAAGCACCAACTTCAGGGTCGGTTGCAATAAGTTTAACAATGCTTACTGCGCCTTCGCATTTTTCAGCATCAACGCCGCTTACGAAAACTCTGCCGTCTTCCTCAATGTTGATTTTAACATCGTAGTCAGCCTGAATTTCCTGAATAACTTTGCCGCCCTTACCGATAACATCACCGATTTTATCAGGATTAATTGTAAGCGTATACATTTTCGGAGCAAATTTTGAAAGTTCTTTTCTTGGTTCGCTGATAACCGGAAGCATAATTTCATCAAGAATATAGTCTCTTGCAGCATGTGTTTTGGCAAATGCTTCTTTGATGATTTCAGGAGTAAGACCATGAACTTTAAGATCCATCTGAATTGCTGTGATACCTTTTTTGGTACCTGCAACTTTAAAGTCCATATCGCCGTAGAAGTCTTCAAGACCCTGAATATCAACCATTGTCATAAAGTCGCCGTAAACACCTTCGTCTCCGGTGATAAGTCCACAACTGATACCTGCAACAGGTGCTTTTATCGGAACGCCTGCAGCCATAAGTGAAAGGGTTGAGCCGCAGATGGAACCCTGTGATGTTGAACCGTTTGAAGAAAGAACTTCAGATACAACTCTTATTGCATATGGGAATTCATCTACAGTAGGAAGCACGGGAACAAGTGCCTTTTCAGCAAGTGCGCCGTGACCGATTTCTCTTCTTCCCGGTCCTCTTGAAGGTTTTGTTTCGCCGACAGAGTATGACGGGAAGTTATAGTGGTGAATATATCTCTTTTCGGTTTGTTCGTCAAGGCCGTCAAGAAGTTGGCTGTCGCTTATAGGACCGAGTGTTGTAACAGAAAGAACCTGAGTCTGGCCCCTGGTGAAGAGACCTGAACCATGGGCTCTTGCAAGTAAATCAACTTCTGCATTAAGAGGACGAATTTCATCAATTCCTCTTCCGTCAACTCTCTTATGTTCATCTTTGAGCCAAGCGCGAACAACGTGCTTCTGAACAAGATACATGATTTCGTCAAGTTTTGCTTCGTTTCCTTCAAAACGTTCGTCAAATTTTTCATGAACGGCTGCGTAGATAGGAAGGAGAGCCTCATCACGCACAAGTTTGTCGTCTGTATCAAGTGCTTTTTTTACATCTTCAATGCAGAATTCTTCAATTTCTGCCATGATTTCAGGATCAGGGTCAGATGATTCATAAGCAAACTTAGGCTTGCCGATTTCATCTACAATACCCTGAATGAAGTTAACAATCTTCTTGTTTTCTTCGTGACCTGCCATAATTGCATTGAACATTGTATCATCGTCAATTTCATTACCGCCTGCCTCAATCATAGCAACAAGGTCTGCTGTTGAAGCAACTGTAAGAACAAGGTCGCTTTTTTCTCTCTGTTCAAGAGTAGGGTTGATAACGATTTCACCATCAACAAGTCCGACATTTACTGAAGAAATAGGACCATCCCACGGAATATCTGAAATTGCAAGAGCAGCGGAAACACCGATTGCTGCTGTTATTTCAGGTGAGCAGTCAGGGTCAACAGACATTACTGTTGCAACAACTGAACAGTCATTTCTTAAATCTTTAGGGAAAAGCGGTCTGATTGGTCGGTCGATGCAGCGTGATGTGAGAATTGCTTTTTCGCTTGCTCTGCCCTCTCTTCTTAAGAATGAACCGGGAATTCTTCCCACAGAATACATCTTCTCTTCATAGTCAACTGAAAGAGGGAAGAAGTCAACGCCCTCTCTTGGTTTTGCAGATGCAGTTACATTACAGAGGACTTCTGTTTCACCGTAGCGTGCCATAATTGATGCATTTGCAAGGCCTGCCATTTTACCTGTTTCAAGGGTAAGTTTTCTGCCTGCGAGTTCGGTTTCCCAAACCTTAAAATTTTTAAAAAACATTTTTTTACCTCATTTCTGAAAAATATTTAATGAAAGGAGGTGCAATAGTAATAAATTCAATGCATATTTAGTTATAATATGCACTCAGTTTACTACTATTGTCTGCCCCTCCTTAGATTAGCGGTTGATTTGTTTGCCGTATTATAAAAAAGCAAACAAGGCAAGCAAAGTGAAAACTTTGCCTGCCTGAGTGACATTATCTGTCGAGAGTATCACGGATACCAAGTTTCTTAACAAGTGAACGGTATCTTTCAATATCCTTTTTGTAAAGGTATACAAGAAGGTTTCTTCTGTGACCTACCATTTTAAGAAGACCGCGTCTTGAGTGGTGGTCTTTCTTATGAACTTTAAGATGCGCTGTAAGTTCGTTGATTCTTGTTGTAAGAACAGCAACCTGAACTTCAGGAGAACCTGTGTCACCTTCGTGAGTCGCATACTCTTTGATAATAGCCTGTTTTTCTGCCTGTGTCATAATTTCACCTCATTTATATTATTTGCCGATTATCGAAAAACTCAGAAAAGGGTAGGTGATTGCCCGTCGGGCTTAAACCCTTATCCGTGTACTTCGTATTCAGCAAAGGAATTATATCATAACTGTAAGAAAATGTAAAGAATTATTTTATTATTCATATTTTATTTATGTATCACCAAATAATGCTTGACAATATCTGTTTTTATGGTATAATCATTACGCCGCATATTATGGGTCGGGAAGTTATACTATGTTATGTATACACCTATCGTAGCGAGACTTATGAAGGAGATATTTAACTATGTACGCTGTTATTGTAACAGGCGGTAAGCAGTACAAGGTTTCTGAAGGTGATGTTCTCTACATCGAAAAACTCGATGCTGAGGCTGATGAAAAAATCACTTTCGATACAGTTCTTGCAGTAGGCGCAGAAGACGGTTTTAAAGCCGGTAAAGACTGTGCAGGTGCGACTGTTGATGCAACAGTTGTTAAAAACGGCAAGGGTAAGAAAATTACTGTATTTACTTACAAGCCAAAGAAAGACGAAAAGCGCAAAAAGGGTCATCGTCAGCCATACACAAAGGTTGAGATCACCAAGATTAATGCGTAATGATTAAAATAGAATTTTTCAGCGGCATCAACGGATTATGCGGTTTTGAGGCAGCCGGTCACGCTATGGGCGGAGATT
>CAMNST010000010.1 GCA_946555465.1 uncultured Clostridia bacterium | reverse complement strand
AATAGAGGAAGTTGAAAAAGAAGATTATGAGGCGGCCGAAAAAACCTGCAAAACCCTTAACAGTTACTGGCAGGAAAAACTGCCTTTTCTTACCGCTATGATTGAGCATGGCACGCTTGACGAAACAGGAATCACAATAGGAGCACTTGAAGATATGGCAAAAAACGAAAGCGACAGCCTTGAAGATGAACTTATAACTGCCAAAAATCAGATTAAAGCAATAAGAGAAAATCAGAAAGTATCTTTCGGAAATATATTCTGACAGAAAAAGGAGACATCTCAGACGAGATATCTCCTTTTATTATGCATATTAAACTTTGTCTTTATATCTTTCTGCGGTGATTATGCCGTCTTTAACATGGAGTTTGCAAATTCTTGCATTTCTTCTGTCACCCGAAAGTCCGTCATCTTCAATATCTCTTGCGTGGTAAACGGCATACCACTGGTCTTTGTATTTTATCATTGAGTGATGACCTGTGCCTTCTTCAAACTCATTGGCAGCCATAACAGGCTGATAAGTATTATCATCAGGATACTTTTCAAAATTGATTTTGGTTAAATCGGTTTCATCTGTCTTTGCTCTTGCATAGCCGATATAATAAGTAGGCTGCTGATAACAGTTTCCGGAATACATAACATACTGCCAGTCGCCCTCTCTGAAATAGAAAGCACCCTCGATTGTATGCCAGTTTACGCCCTTTTCATATCTGTCTTTCATATAAACATCTTCATCAAGAGTGGGAACAATTATCGTGTGCGGTTTTCCTTCGGCTTTATCAGGGGCAATAAGACGGTCAACAACAATATATGTTCCCGGTCTTTCGCCTTCAAAATTATTTGTTGAATAGAAAATGAAAAGACCGTCTTCATTTTTTACAACATGAGAGTCTATTGAAAACGGATGAAGAAGTTGTTTTGCATCTTCAAAAGGACCCAAAGGGCTTTTGCTTTTTGACACGTGCATCGTCTGCCTGTGTCCGCCCTTATCGGGTGTATCACCGTAAAACTCAAAAGAGCAGTACATATAATATGTTCCGTCTATTTCTATTACAGACGGTGCCCAGAAATCCTCTACATCAGGATAAGTAAATACTCTTCCCGCAAAGTTCCACTTACCGAAAAGGTCATCTGCCTCATAGGCATAAATGCCGTCGTCACCGGTAGTATAAATATAAAATCTGCCGTTGCTTTCAAAAACAAACGGATCTGCCTGACCGATATAATTTTCTTTATCAATTTCAAGTAAATGCATAGTCTTTCTCCGTAATATCAAATATTTTCGGCGGTATTATACTACAATATTTATGTAAATACAAGACAAAAATTCATAAAGAAATAATAAATTCAAACTTCAATATAACGACATATTTCATACCAGCGGCAATCACTGCAAATATCCTGCGGCTGCGGTTTTTCTCCCCTTTCAAGGCGCTCTTTTACAAGGCGGTCATATCTGATAACTTTTTCCTCATCACGACAGACGCCGCCGATATTATTCGGGCAGCAGCGGCACACGTCATCGCACTCCGAAACAAGTTGTGCATCTCCGTTTTCAAATGATTTTTTTATATTGTCAAGATTATCGCAAAACGCTTTGCTGTAACCCTCGCCTTTAAAGCGTGGAATGCACATCAGATGATGATATCTCAGTTTCATTTTACAAATCTCCTGAGTCTGTTTGTAAGCAAGGCGGCAAGCGCAATTTTCACGGCATCAGGCAAAAGAAACGGAATCACACACCAGCCGAGTATAGCCGAAAGCGTTACGCTGTTGCCGCCTTTTGCATATACCAAAGCAAACCATGCCGTACCGAAAGCGTAGCAGACAAGAATACCTGCCACCATTGAAAGCACAAGCGGAATCATTTTGCCTTTATATTTATCAGACACAAAGCCGACAATCAGTGCCGTAAAAATAAACCCGATTATATAACCGCCTGTAGAGCCGAGAATAATGCTCATTCCTCCTGTAAATCCGGAAAAAACAGGAACACCTATCGCACCGAGAAGGATATAAACCAGCGTGGCAGCCGTTCCTTTTTTCATTCCGAAAATACCTGCAACAAGACAGATGCCCATAGTCTGAAGAGATATCGGAACCGTCAGAGGAATAGAAATCCACGAGCAGACGGCAATCAGTGCCGCCGAAATTCCTATATAAACAATATCAATAACCTTTAATTTTCTGCTTTTCTTTTCTGTAATTTTTTCGTCCATAATTTCCTCCGATATTTTTTTCAAAATTATGGCAGAAAAGAAGTTGATTGTCAACCATTTTTATTTTTCAGGTTAACAATCAACATAATATTGCTTTTTATAATCGGCAGGCGTAATCTCAAATTCTTTTTTAAAGGCTTTAAGAAACACGGAATAATCCTTATAACCGCTTTCAAAACAGGCACATTTCGCCGATGCTCCGTTTTTCAAAAGATCCGCAGCATAAAAGAGCCTCTTTTTGCTTATGTAAGAATAAACGCTCTCACCTGTAACATCTTTAAACTTATGCATTAAATGATAACGGCTGATAAAAAGTTCATTTGCAATTTTATCAATAGTAAGATTATCAAAAAGATTGTTATTTATATAATCAATTACTTTATCAATATGTTTATCGCTTTTATAACCTGCTGCATTGTGCAGACTGTATTCGCAGCGGTTCAGTAAAATCATCAACTGTGTAAAAACGGATTCTTTATAATAGTCATCAGCAAATAAATTTTTGCTTTCAGCGGTTAATTCTTCAAGCAGAGTAAACACGCGCTGCTTTTCGGCATCGTCTATTCTCATAAGATTCATTTTATTTTTCTTTGAAATTTCAAAACAATATGATAAATCATATTCCCTGTTCAGATAGTTTTTATTAACCCAGATTATCACTCGGTTATAATTTACATCTGAATCGATAACAGGCTTGTGAATGTCACCATGCCGAACAAGAAGAATATCATAAGGTTTAAGAATATATTCTTTTCCCTCAATCATATATTTTGCATTTCCCGATAAAAAGAAAACAATTTTATCAAACTCGTGATAATGAAAATCAAACGTTTTGTCCGTTTTGTCGTTTATTTTAAAAACTCTGTAATTTTCTTTCAGATATCCCCTTTTGCTGTATTCGCCGTCAGGAATATTTATTTCATTATTATTCTTCATATTTCGATTTTACCGCACAATTTGCATATTGTAAAGCATTATTTACCATTTTAATTGCATTTGTTACACAGTATAATTTTAACACATCACAAAAACGGAGGAAAATCATGAAAATAATAATATTGGCAGGCGGCTTAAGCCCTGAAAGAGAAGTATCATTGGTCTCGGCATCTCAGATTGCCAAGGCGCTTATCGGCAAAGGACACTGCGTTTTTATTTTAGACCTTTATAAAGGAATAAACGATTTAAGCGAACTGACTTTCTGCAATGACAAAAAGCAGATAAAAAACTACAAAATAAACAGCAATGCACCCGAAATATTAAACGATAAAAACCTTATCGGACCCAACATCATACCTGCCTGCAAAATGGCAGATACCATTTACATTGCACTTCACGGCGACATCGGTGAAAACGGAAAAATTCAGTCACTGCTTGATTTGAATAATATAAAATATACAGGCTCGGGATACGACGGTTGCATGCTTTCCATGGATAAAAACATTTCAAAAATGCTTGTTTCGCACAGCAAAATAAAAACTGCCGCGTGGAGCATAAATCACAAAGATGATAATCTCAGTTACCCTCTTGTTGTAAAACCGTCAAACGGCGGTTCAAGCATTGGCGTATCTATTGTTCATAACGATAATGAATTAAAAACTGCCCTTGAAAATGCAAAAAAATATGACAGCACGGTTTTGATTGAAGAAAAAATTGAGGGAACGGAAGTATCGGTCGGCATACTTGATAATAAACCGCTGCCTGTTATCGAGATTGCCCCGAAACAGGGTTTTTATGATTATAAAAATAAATATCAGTCAGGTATGACGGTTGAAATCTGCCCTGCAGATATAAGTCCCGATATAACCGAAACCGTGCAGAAAACTGCACTTGCCATTCATCATCTTCTGCACCTGAAATACTATTCAAGAATAGATTTTATCATTGATAAAAGCGGCATTCCATACTTTCTTGAGGCGAACGCCCTGCCCGGAATGACACCGCAAAGCCTGCTGCCTCAGGAGGCAAAAGCCGCAGATATATCCTATGAAGAACTTTGTGATAAAATAGCAAAAAATTAGAAAAAAACTGCCCCTGCACAAGCCGGGGCAGTTTAACCTTTAGCGACGGTTGGAGTATGCGTTCAGATTACTTCATTTCATATACACAAATCCTCCCTCAAATAAAAAATGCGCAGCCGAAGCCACGCATAAAAAACGCACGGCTCCGATAGTTGCGACACTAAATTAACACATATTGCAATAAAAGCATGTGAAAATGGAGTATGCATTTTTATCAAGGGATAAAAAAAGCACACTTTTATTACAATAAAATAATTTAATTTAGCATCGCAAAGTTATTGTATCATATATGTAACAATTCGTCAAGAAAAACCGCCCCTGCACAAGCAGGGACAGTTAACCTTTAGCGACGGTTGGAGTATGTGTTCAGATTACTTCATTTCATATACACAAATCCTCCCTCAAATAAAAAATGCGCAGCCGAAGCCACGCATAAAAAACACATGACTCCAGCCGCGAAGCAAAATCTAAAACAATGTCCAAAAACAAGTATGATTAAAAGAGCATGTATTTTTATCAAAATATAAAAATATCACACTTGATTTCAGACAACTATTCAGATTTTACTTCGCAGGGTTATTGTATCATATATGCAGTAATCCGTCAAGAAAAAAGAACCTGTTCGGTGTAACAGGTTCTTTTTGTTTCTTATAAAAACTGTCTGATATCCGTTGCAAGATTATCTTCAATCTTGACAAGGCGTGAAGTAATATCTCTTGATTTATGGTCGGCACTTTTATACTGATTCAGGTATCTGCTGAGTGATTTTACACCCATATTGCAGCCGTCTGTGATAAGGTCTGCCACGGTATTATCCGAATCATCAACCGCCATTTTCATATTGGTTTTAATCCACGACATACCTTTCGCCATAGGAGTAGGGTCTTTGCCGTCATCATTATGCTCGTTTAAAAGGTCAAAAATTTCATTTCCCAGTTTTTCGTGTTCGGTTTTGCAGTCGTGAAGAAGCGTGCGAAATTCATTGTTTTTAACATCATCGATAACATCTTCTATTGATGCAATACCCATTTTAATGCCCGAGTCGCATTCTTTTAAGAGTTTTACGGTATCGCCGTCGGCGCCGCTGATATCTGCCATACTATATCCCTGCTTTCTTTTATTTTCAAATTTATTATTTACAGAAACAAAAGATATATACAGAATATTATTTATCCAAGCCGCTTATCAGTGAACGTAATTTTTATATTTAAAAGCAAATTTATGCTGAAGATAAGTTAAAAATTCAACTTCGCTGTTATACGGAAGATTATTTTTATCCAGCATATAGCCGGATTTATTGCTTACCATAAAAAAGACATATCGCTTTGTATTGCAAACATTTTTAATTACCGAAGTATCGGAATACATAATTTCAACAACAGATTTTGCGCTTGATGAAATTTTTATAACCATGCGATTATCATAAAAACTGTAATTATATAAAACATGTGCATCATTTTTCATTTTTGCCCGCGGAACCATAAATAAAAATACAAAAGAAACAACTATCATAACAAAATAAAGAATTGAGTTTTTTGATAAAGAACCGGTAGTTGTATAATTTGAAATTATATTATATATACAATTAATCACAAGTACAATTATACATAAAAGAACAAGCACATAGCCCTTACGATAATACTTAAACCATATAAATTTCGACAGATTTCTGACATTATCATTACTGAGTTCTGTATCCACTTCAAATCGTTTGTTATCATCGGAATTCATTTCGCCGATATTGATTTTCTCTCTTTTAATATCATCCATTTATTTTATCCTGCCTGATTTTATTTTTATTCAATATAGCACAAAACCTGCTGCAATACAAGACTGCGGCAGGTTTTGCAATATAGGTTTTACTGGAAGTCAAAAACATTTACCCATGAATCGAGAAGTTCTTTCTCGCCTTCAACATTCTTTGTGCTCTGTGAGCAGGCAACAATCGGCATCCACTGCTGAACAAGTTGTTTTGGAATATCGGCCTTTTTGCAGAAAAGGTCAAGATATTTTTCAGCAAGTGCCTTGTTATTCTGAAGGCAGAAAACAAGATATGTTCTTGCCGCATCGGCAGAAGCATTTCCCTGTGTTGCGTGTGCCCAGTCAATAATATAATACTCATTGTCAGGTGTAACAATAATATTTGACGGGCAGAAATCACCGTGAAGAACCTTTGTATGCTTTTTCATACCCTCAAGACGGTTATGAAGGTCATAACGAACGGTTGCTTCATAATCCGACGCACTGATTTTTGCATGCATCTTATCTTTTATCTTGTTAAGATGAGGGCACTTTTTTGAATGAATTTCAAGTTGAAGCGAAACAAATTTTTCAAGATATTCATCCTCTTTGTCGGGATTCTCGGCCATAATTTCGGAAAGGCTTCTGCCTTCGATATATTCTCTTGTAATAGCCCAGCCGCCTTCAACTTTGCTTACATCAAGGAGTTTTGGAATTTTAAGACCTGTTTCCTCAACTCTTGCATTATTGAGTGCTTCGTTTAAAACATCTGCTTTTTTGAAACTCTCATCAAAAACTTTAATGAGTTTATCGCCCTCGCGGTAAATTTCCTTATTATCTCTTTTTTTAATCGTTGTCATAATGACACCCCCTAATAATTATACCTGAATATACCTTAACATTCAAGATAAAGCCCCTGATTACTTGCCGTAATATGCTCTGAGATACATATCCTTGATTTCGCTCATAAGAGGAAGTCTCGGGTTGGCACCTGTGCACTGGTCATCAAATGCCTGTTCAACCATATCATCAAGCGTATCAAGGAAGTATTTTTCGTCAACGCCATAGTCTTTAATGCACTTTTTGATGCCGCAGTATTCTTTAAGTTCATCAATCTTCTTCATAAGACCCTTGAGTTTAGCCTCGTCATTTCTGCCCTTAATGCCGAGTGCATCAGCAACCTGAGCATATCTGTTCAGCGTATGAGGATGGTCATACTGGCTGAAAGTACCCATTTTTGCAGGAACTTCTGCAGCATTGAACTCAAGAACGTAATTAATCATAAGTGCGTTTGCAACACCGTGAGGAAGGTGGTGGAAAGCACCGAGTTTGTGAGCCATTGAGTGGCATACACCGAGGAAGGCGTTTGCAAATGCCATACCTGCCATTGTTGCAGCATTGGCCATTTTTTCTCTTGCAACAGGGTCATTCGGACCATTGTCATATGCTCTTGGAAGATACTCAAAGATATTTTTAAGCGCCTCAATAGCAAGACCGTCGGTATATTCGGTAGCCATCATTGAAGCATAAGCCTCAAGTGCGTGCGTAACAGCATCAATACCGGATGCAGATGTCAATCCCTTAGGTGCATTCATCATCATATCGGCATCAACGATTGCCATATTCGGCATAAGTTCATAGTCGGCAAGAGGATATTTTGTTCCGCTTACTTCATCTGTAATAACAGCAAAAGGCGTAACTTCCGAACCTGTACCTGCTGATGTAGGAACAGCAATGAAATATGCTTTTTCACCCATCTTAGGGAATGTGTAAACTCTCTTGCGGATATCCATAAAGCGCATTGCAAGATCAAAGAAATCAACATCCGGATGCTCATAAAGAACCCACATAATCTTTGCTGCGTCCATTGCAGAACCGCCGCCGACAGCAATAATGCAGTCAGGCTGGAAAGCATTAATCTGAGCAACACCTTCTTTTGCGCAGGCAAGAGTCGGGTCAGGTGCAACATTGAAGAATGTTGAATGTGTAATACCCATTGAGTCAAGTTTATCTGTTATAGCCTTTGTATAGCCGTTGTTGTAAAGGAAAGAGTCGGTAACAATAAATACCTTTTTCTTGCCCATAACACTTCCCAACTCGTCAAGAGCAACAGGAAGACAGCCTTTTTTGATATAAACCTTTTCAGGTGCTCTGAACCAAAGCATATTTTCCCTTCTTTCTGCAACGGTTTTAATATTGAGCAAGTGTTTTACACCAACGTTTTCCGATACAGAGTTGCCGCCCCAAGAGCCGCAGCCGAGTGTAAGTGAAGGTGCAAGATTGAAATTGTAAAGGTCACCGATACCGCCGTGTGATGAAGGCGTATTAACAAGAATACGGCAGGTTTTCATACGTGCTGCAAACTCGTCAATCTTTGCTCTTTCGGTTGTTTCGTTAAGATATATTGAAGATGTATGACCGAAACCGCCGTCTGCAACAAGTTGAGCAGCCTTGTCAAGAGCATCCGCAAAGTTTTCACTCTTGTACATTGCAAGTACAGGAGAAAGTTTTTCATGTGCAAATTCTTCGCTGATATCAACAGATTCAACTTCACCGATAAGGATTTTTGTTTCTTCCGGAACTTTAACACCTGCAAGAGCCGCAATCGTTACAGGTTTCTGACCAACGATTTTTGCATTGAGAGCGCCGTTAATAATGATTGTTTTGCGAACCTTTTCAATTTCGTCGCTCTTTAAGAAGTAACATCCTCTGTCCTCAAATTCCTTGCGCACTTCCTTGTAGATTTTTTTATCTACAATGCAAGACTGCTCAGACGCACAAATCATACCGTTATCAAAAGTTTTTGAATGAATGATAGAGTTTACTGCCTTAAGAATATCTGCACTTTCATCAATAATTGCAGGAGTGTTGCCTGCACCAACACCGAGAGCAGGCTTACCGCTTGAATAAGCAGCCTTAACCATACCTGGTCCGCCTGTTGCAAGAATAATGTCTGCTTCTTTCATAACAAGATTTGTCATATCAAGCGACGGTGCATCTATCCATGAAATGATGTTTTCAGGTGCACCTGCTGCCACTGCGGCTTCAAGAACAATTTTTGCAGCCTCTGCAGTAGATTTCTTTGCTCTCGGGTGCGGAGAAATAATAATACCGTTTCTTGTTTTAAGAGCAATAAGCGTTTTGAATATTGCAGTTGAAGTCGGATTTGTTGTCGGAATAACCGCAGCAATAACACCGATAGGTTCTGCAATTTTCATGGTTCCGTATGCTTTGTTTTCTTCAATTACACCGCAGGTTTTTGTATCTTTATATGCATTATAAATGTATTCGGCAGCATAATGGTTTTTGATGACCTTGTCTTCAACAATACCCATTCCTGTTTCTTCAACTGCCATTTTAGCAAGAGGAATTCTTGCCTTGTTTGCAGCCATAGCCGCTGCAAGGAAAATTTTATCAACCTGTTCCTGTGTATAGGTTGAAAATTCTTTCTGCGCTGCACGAACGCGTGCAAGTTCTTCCTCAAGTTTTTCAACACTGTCGATAATTTCTTTAGCCATTTCTTTGCCTCCATATATTATCTGAATAATCATTGTTAATTAATTCACAAATTGATTGACATTATAATAATATCATTTTATTAATTTTTCAACTCTTTTTGCCTGAATTCTACGATTATAATAAAAATGATATTTTTTTCACAATATTTTTGTGCGATATTTTTTCGCATTCCACTTATTTGTGAAATTTTTAACAAAATTGTTAATTGATTTAACTATTGCTCTCTTGACAAAGACCTGCTTATCAAATATAATCAATTAAAATTCAGTTATAACAGTATAAGTATTATAATTTATACCATTTTTATTTTATGCTTAAATCGATCCTAAAAAACAAATAAATGAATAAAAACCACTTATGAAAGTAATGCAATTTGATTTTTACCAAAAATGAATCAAGTTGTTTTTTAATGTCAGTTGATATCCGAAGTAATAATTCATATTAAATCACTTGCTGAATACACAAAGGAAAAGTAAAAATGTACGATTACAACGTTTATGAAAATAAAAAATCTTATAGAATATGGCATTGTATATTTCGTTTTCTTGCAAAAACACTTTTCAGAATAGAAGTTTCAGGAGAGGAAAACATCGGCAGCAAAAATTTTCTGCTGTCTGTTAATCACATTTCGCATATTGATTTCATCTTTGCTCCCTTTTCAAAAAAGGTTAATGATGTTCATTTTCTTGCAATGAGTGAACTCTTTAAGAAACCGCTTCAGGCAGCATTTCTTAAATCATTAAATTGTTTTCCTGTTGAAAGAGGAAACGGAAAGGCAAATGAGGCAATAGAACATGCCGTAAATCTTCTGAAAAAAGGTTTTAATGCAGCAATCTGCCCTGAAGGTGCAATTAACAAAACTGCACCTTACAATCCGCTTGATGCAAAAAGCGGTGTTGCAAGAATTGCACTTGATTCTCATGCAGATGTTCTTCCCTGCTGCATATATTGCAAAGGAAAGGTTTTGCCTTTTAAAAGAATAATCATATCTTACGGCAAACCAATACCATATGAAGAATTACAAAACGTTTTTGAAAAACATAACAATCATAAAATTGTTGCCGAATACATATTTTCAAAAACAAAATTAATGTGGGAGGAAACAGCAAAAAATGTCTGATATCTTTGGTTACATTGAAAAATATAAAAGTTGTACTTTTGATATTGAAGAGTTCAATGATATAGACAATTTAGTTTTAAGCCGTCTTGCATATATTGATTTTAACAACTGTACAGACGCACTGTTAAAAGATGCTGCAAAAATCATTTTAAATAACGTTTCAGAAAAACAAAAAAACAAAATGCAGCGCTGCACATATCGATTGCTTGAAATGGCAGGCAAATCATTAAGATACGGAAACATCATAATTTCCGATTTCACCAACGAAACAGACGACAGCAAATATTCATTTTCTGCCGTAACATTTAAACTGAGCGGCAAAACCAGTTACATTGCATTCAGAGGCACTGACGACTCTATGGCATCAATATACGAAGACGTAGCAATGAGCAACGAATTTCCGATATTAAGCCAGACAAAAGCATTGGATTATATCAAGGATTATTGTTCACATAACTCTGACCGGTTTTATATCGGAGGATATTCAAAGGGCGGAAACCTTGCCCTGTTCAGTTATGTTTTTGCAAATGAAACCATTCGTGATAAAATGATTAAAGTGTACAATAATGACGGACCGGGTTTTCCAAAGGAATATTCGGTTTTATATTCAGACAGAATTTCATTTGACAAGGTAAAATTTATTGCCCCAAAGGATTCCATTGTAGGAAGACTGATGTTTTTTAACGCACAATACACGATTGTTGAAAGCAAGGCTCATCTTATAAAACAGCATAATGTTTTCACATGGAAAACGGAAAACAACAAACTGAAAAACACATCTGACTTTTCACTTACTTCAGATATACTTGATAATTTTATATCATCAAGCCTTAATTCAATCGATTCAGATGAGTTATCCGTTGTCAACTTTTATATGAACAATATTATTGATAAATTTAATTTATCACATAAGCAGGATATAGATACAAATGTGTTTTTCAAAATTGTACGATTCACATTGAAAAACAAAGAAACATTAATACCGAGAAAATTATTGACCGATTTGTCAAAAGCAATCGCCAAAGGTTTTGTTTCCACATTGCACCAACTTGTATAATCAGACTGCACAAACAAAAGGGCCCGGATTAATATATTCCGGACCCTTAAAAATTATATATTATTATCTAAAACAGACTGCAGCAACTTTAATTTTTCCTTATCAAGCGGCGGTGTATTTTTCAGCGGATTATCAATATCTGAATTTTCATACTTAAAAAATCCCATCGTATGAAAAGCAAGCAGTTCGTATTTTTCAAACTTAAACTGTTTTGCAAATTGAGCATACTTTACTATATGCTCTTCGCTGTCGTTAATTCCGGGAACAATAACGGTTCTCAGCCATAACCTGATATTTTTTTCGCAACAGTATTTTCCGACATTTACAAAATGATCAAAAACACCCTTGGTATATCTTTTATAATTATCTGCATCACAGAATTTCAAATCAAGAATAACAAGATCAGCACCGTCAAGCGCCGTTTTCACATCATCGGTTAAAGGCACACTTCCTGATGTATCAACCGCATAATGAATTCCGTTTTCACGCAGAAGTTTTCCCGTCTCGCTGATAAATGCAGCATGAAGCAGCGGCTCACCGCCTGAAAAAGTAACTCCGCCGCCGTTTTTAAAGTAAGGCTTGTATCTCTTTATTTTGTTTACAAGTTCTTCCGACGACCATTCTCTGCCTGATTTAAACCAAGTGTCGGGATTGTGGCAATAGGCACAGCGAAGGGGGCAGCCTGTAAGAAACACTGCATAGCGTATTCCGTCGCCGTCAAGCGCCGCCATAGATTCAAATGAATGTATATCTGCTTTCATACTAACCACCAAAATATAAATTATATCTTAATACATAATACCTGCTCCCGCCGCTGATTGCAAGAGCCGTTTAATAAAACCTGATGATTTATATAACACATCAACAAATTATATACTCAAAAGAACAGATAAAAATAAGCATTGACCGAAAACACGATCAATGCTTATTCTGCATTTTACATAGCAGTGTGGAATGTTCTTGCAATAACCTCTTCCTGCTTTTCGCGGGTAAGTTTATTGAAGTTTACTGCATAACCGCTTACACGGATAGTAAGAGACGGATAAAGAGTCGGATCGTTCATAGCAGCAATGAGTTTTTCACGATTAAGAACATTTACGTTAAGGTGATGCGCATCCTGAGCAAAATAGCCGTCAAGCATTGTAGTAAGATGTTCAATCTGTTCTTCCTTGCTGCTGCCGAGTGTGTCAGGCGTAATGGAGAAAGTATTTGAAATACCATCCTGACAACAAGCATAATCAAGTTTTGCAACAGAATTAAGAGATGCAAGAGCACCCTCGCAGTCTCTGCCGTGCATCGGGTTTGCACCCGGAGCAAATGCCTCGCCTGCCTTACGTCCGTCAGGTGTTGAGCCTGTCTTTTTTCCATACATAACATTTGATGTGATTGTAAGGATTGAGAGAGTATGCTTAGCGCCGCGGTAAGCAGGGGTTTTGCAAAGTTCCTTATAGAAATATGAGACAATTTCTTTTCCGATGAGATCAACTCTGTCATCATCGTTACCGTATTTAGGGAATTCACCTTCAACCTTGAAATCGGTAATGATTCCGCGTTCATCTTTAATAGGCGTTACTTTAGCAAATTTAATTGCCGAAAGAGAGTCAGTTGCAACAGACATACCCGAAATACCGAAAGCCATAAGTCTTTCAACATCCGTATCGTGAAGCGACATCATAAGTCTTTCATAAGCATATTTATCATGCATATAGTGAATAACATTCATTGTGTTAACATAAAGTTTTGCCATCCATGAAAGATATTTTTTATATGCTGCAAGCACCTTGTCATAATCAAGAACTTCTTCTTCAAAAACAGGGCCTTCAGGAGCAATCTGATATGCGCCGATTTCATCTTTACCGCCGTTGAGAGCCATAAGAAGAACTTTTGCAAGGTTGCATCTTGCGCCGAAAAACTGCATTTGCTTGCCCATTTTCATAGCAGATACACAGCAGGCAATCGCATAGTCATCGCCAAACATTCTTCTCATAACATCGTCATTTTCATACTGAATAGAATCGGTGTCGATAGAAACCTGAGCACAGAAATCCTTGAATCCCTGAGGAAGATGCTCAGACCACAAAACAGTAATATTAGGTTCTGCAGAAGGACCGAGGTTATAAAGCGTCTGAAGAACACGGAAAGATGTTTTTGAACACATTGACTTGCCTTCACCTGTTACCCCGGCAAGGGCAAGAGTTACCCATACAGGGTCGCCGGCAAAGAGGTCGTTATATTCAGGCGTACGAAGATGACGAACCAGTCTGAGTTTAAGAACAAGGTCATCAATAAGTTCCTGAGCGCCTTTTTCGTCAAGCGTGCCTTCCGCAAAATCTCTTTCAATATAGCAGTCAATAAATTCTGCAATTCTGCCGATAGAGTTTGCAGCGCCGTTCTGTTCTTTGATGGCGCCAAGATAACCGAAATAGAGCCACTGAATTGCTTCTTTTGCATTTGTTGCAGGCTTTGAAATATCATAACCATAGTCAAGAGCCAGACCCTTGAGTTGGTTCATAAAATCAAGTTGCTTTGACAAATCTTCAAGAAGATGAATGGTTTCCTCATCCAAAACATCTGCTTCGCCGACTTTAACTTTGTCAATTTTTTTCTGTTCAATAAGGTAATCCATACCGTAAAGAGCAACACGTCTGTAATCGCCGATAATTCTTCCTCGTGCATAAGCATCAGGAAGACCTGTAAGAATACCTGCGTGACGGGCCTTTTTCATAGTATCGGTATAAGCACGGAATACACCTGTGTTGTGCGTTGTTCTGTAGGTGAACTCATCTTTAATTTTATCAGAAATTTCATAACCGTATGCACGGCAGGCCTGAACGGCATTTCTGTAACCAGCAAAAGGTGAAACGCCTCTTTTAAGCGGTTCATCCGTTTGAAGACCAACAATAATATCTCTTTCTTTATCAATATAACCCGGCTCATGAGAAAGAATTGAAAGCACCTTTTCGGTATCAACATCAAGCACTCCGCCGTTTTCATTTTCTTTTATCAAAAGTTCTTTAACCTTATCAAGCACAATATCTGTTCTTTCGGTTGTGCCTTCAAGGAAAGAAGCGTCACCGTTATAAGCGGTATAATTAAGTTTGATGAAATTGCTTACATTGATTTCATCACACCACACGCCTTCTTTAAAACTTCTCCATGCATCCATTCGTTTTTCCTCCTGATTTCTTATATAAAAATATTAAATACAATCAAATTCATTATCTGCAGTGCAGTTGTTTTTTTTGCGAATCACATTTACCATCACAGTTTTCACAGGTTCCGTGATTGCAGTTGCCGCATTTATTTTTACCGCACTGACCGCAGCAGTTGTCTGAGTTTTCACAAATTTCGACATCACCGCCGTTAACAGTGATAACTTTGCCGTCGACAATGGCTTCTGCCAGTTTTCTTCTTGCGGTTTCATAAACCGATGTTACGGTTGAACGGGCAACATCCATTTGCTTTGCACACTCTTCGTGATTAAGCCCTACATAATCTATAAGCCTTATTGCTTCATATTCATCAAACGAAAGGTTAACATCACCCTGAGTTTTTCCGACAGGTTTAAATTTGATAACTGACGGAAGAGCACAAATACGCCTGCTTTTTTTGGGTCTTGCCATATCGCACCTCTCTTTCGGCTTCTTGATTATCATTATACATCATTAATAACATATGTCAATAATAAACCACTAAAAAAACAAGCAAACCTGATTTTCGTATACATTAATAAAATATACAGTCGAAGCAAAATTATTTTAACAAATTTGCATAAAAACAAGACAAAATGTTGAAAAAAAGTTTAAAAATTCAAATTGCAACCAAAAGTTTCTGCCAAAGCATAAAAATGCAACCAAAATATATAGAAAAATTTTCATTATTCTGCTAATATTAATACAGAAACCAGTCAGGAGGAACAACAAATGGATTTAATGACAGCAAACAGACTTCAGCAACTGAGAAAACAAAACGGATACAGCCAGGATGTTCTTGCTGAAAAACTCGGAATAAGCAGACAGGCAATATCCAAATGGGAAAGAGCCGAATCGTCACCTGATACAGACAACCTTATTGCACTTGCAAGACTTTACGGTTTATCGGTAGACGAACTTTTAAACACAAAAGGCGACACTGTAATTGTAAAGAAACCAAAAAGAAAAAAGAATATTGATTTTTCCGGAAAAATAAAATCAATACTTTCAAAAGCAAATGATTTCGGAATTTATCCAAAACTTGCAATCAGTCTTCTAAAATTTCCTTATCCTATTATTCTTGTTATTCTTTACATTGCCCTTTCGATTATTTTTGATATATGGCATCCGCTGTGGATTATCTTTATGACGCTGCCTATTTACTACAGATTTGCCATTGCATGCAAGGCAAACAATAAAAAAGTGTTTAAACTTCTTTTGCCGATACCCGAAATAGTAGTAACCGCATTTCTTATTCTTGGATTTGCAACACACCTTTGGGGATATCTGTGGCTGCTTTTCCTGATCATTCCAATTTTTTACTGGATTGTTGCGTTTTATACAAAAGCGGAAGAAACAAGCGAAGAGGCAAACAAGGAATAAATTGAATACAACAAAAAATCTTTCTCTTTTATGGGAAAGATTTTTTTGTTGCTAAATTTATATTAATATGATATTCTAAAGAACTGATTGGAGGCAACACTATGGCAAAGATTTGTGACTTAACATCGGGAAACACCGGAAAATTACTTTTTTCATTTGCATTTCCCACCCTTTTAAGCAATCTCTTTCAGCAGTTTTATAATCTTGCCGACACTTCCATTGCCGGTCACATTCTGGGCGACAGCGCCCTTGTAAGTATCGGGGCAACCTCTTCAATATACAGTCTTGTAATAACATTCGCCAACGGACTGAGCGGCGGTTTCGGAATCATAATGGCTCAGTGTTTCGGTGCAAAAGACAGCAGAAAACTGCAAAAATCCATTGCACATGCTCTTATCATAAACCTTGCTTTGGGCATTATAATCTGCATTGCAAGTATATTTTTAATCAAACCGGTACTGAAACTGATGAACACACCGCAGACACAGTTTGACGATGCATACAGTTACATAATCGTAATTCTTGCAGCAATAATTGTTCCGATGCTCTATAATCTTGAATCAACCGTTTTAAGATCTTTGGGCGACAGCAAAACGCCGTTATACTTTCTTATATTTGCAAGCATGCTGAACATTGCCCTCGACTATGTATTCATCAAATATTTAGGCACAGGCGTAAAAGGCGCCGCACTTGCAACCGTTATTGCACAGTTGTCGGCAGCAATTTTGTGTTTTATTGTGATAAAAAAGAATTTTGCGGTTATAAGACTGAAAAAAGAAAGTTTCCGATTTAACAGACTGCTTTTTTCAAATATGATGTCGGCAGGAATGGCAATGGCAATGATGAACAGCATTTTTTCAATCGGCTCAATTATAATGCAAAGTGCAATAAACTCTTTGGGAAGTATCATTATCGCTGCTCATCTCGCTGCAAGAAAAATTGCCGAAATGTTTATGCAGCCCCTTGTAACAATAGGTCTTGCCTGTTCTACTTTTGTCGGTCAGAATTTCGGTGCAAAAAAATACGGCAGAATAAAAGAAGGCATAAAATACAGCATTATCTACTCGGCAATATGGTCGGTCATCTCTTTTGCCGCGCTCTTCTTTTTCGGCAAAAACCTTGCACAACTGATTACAGGATCAAATGACCCTGCAGTTATTTCAAATGCAGAAATGTATTTAAAAATAAATGCTCCGTTTTATTTTGTGCTTTCAATACTGTTTATTTATAGATTCTCAATTCAGTCTATAAATAAAAAAGTTCCCCCGCTTATTTCAAGCAGTATGGAACTCATTTCAAAAATACTTGCCGCGTTTGTTTTCATTCCGCTTTGGGGATATACAGGTGCTTGTATTGCAGAACCGCTGAGTTGGTGCCTTGGTGCAGCATATCTGATTTTCACTTTTAAAAATGCATTTATAAAATTAGATAAAAACATTCAGATTAACAAATTATAAAGAAAAAGCCCTGTCTGACGAGCAACCTCAGACAGGGTTTTCTTTATCAGTCGGTTTGGGCAGTTGTGGTTTCGGGCGTTTTTGTCTCATAAGAAACATCACCGTTCTCATCTTCAGTAAAAGTAAATTCCTTCACTTTAATATCACTGCTTTCACCATCTGAAAATTCAAATTCATACATTTCATATTCATTTCCGTTTTCGTCAATGCCCTCTTCATGCTTTTTGAGATAATCAATCATGTTAACATCTTCACCGTTTATCATCAGCGTCAGACCCTCAAATAATGCACCGTCCGTAGCAGCATTAACACTCAGTGAGCCGCAGAGCATAACAACAAGAGCGGCAACTACGGCAATAAGACCTTTTTTAGCAAAACCCATTTTCTTTTTTTCTTTTGTCATATCAAAAATCCTTTCAATTACTTCGTCGGAGGGGGAAACATTTGAAAAAGCCTTTTTATATTTATCTTTATTCATCATTCCATTCATCTCCTAACATTTCTTTTAAATGAACCCTGGCACGCGATAATCTTGTTTTCACAGCAGATTCCTTAATTTTTAGAACCTTTGCAATATCTTTTACAGACATATCTTCGTAATAAAACAAGTGTATAACCGCACTTTCCTTTGGTTTCAGTTTCATAATAACACGAAACAAATCATTATCGCTTTCATCATTGAAAGTATACATATTTTCTGCATATTCAAGAGGCACACTTTTTCGCCTGAACGGTGATTTTATATAGTTTTTACTTTCATTTACCGCAACAGCCGTCAGCCATTTATCCATATGCTCTTCATTTTCAAAACGCTTTGTGTTTTTCCACAGTTTCAGAAACACATTCTGCAGAATATCCTCTGCATCATCTCTGTTTTTTGTAAATGATAAGGCAATAAGAAAAAGCCGCTGATTGCTGCGTTTTACTGCAATAATAAATTCATTCTCTGTCATCATCTGAAAGGTCCTTTCATTATAATAACAAAACAAAATAAAAAAAGGTTACAAAAAATCGCTGCAAATGAATCTGCAGCGATTTAAGTTTTTTATAATAACTTTTCAAGTCCTTCTGTAGAATACTCTTTTCCGTCACGCTTTGCCTTCAAAGCAATCATAAGTTTATTGATATTCTTTCTTGTCATAGGATAAAACAAAAGTGCAAGAATCGAAAGTGCCAGAAAAGCAGCAGGAATAAGCGTTGAAATATTTTCCATTCCGTCAATAATCTCAGGATCGGTTATCTGAACAATAAGTGACTCCTTGCCTGCTGTATCTTTTGACGAATCATATCCGTAAGCAGAAAGCAGTTGACCGGCAAGCAGAATTCCGAATGCAGAACCGAACTTCTGAACAAGTTGCGGCAATGCGGTAATAATTGACTCACGTCTTTCACCTGTTTTAAATTCATCAAGTTCAACAAGGTCATAACCCATCGAATAGAAGAAAGTCCAAAAGGTTCCTGCTCCCATACCGAGAAGGGCGGCACACACAACTGTCATAATTTTAAAGTTGCCTACGGTTGCATCAAGTCCCACTATTTTGGCAACGATTTCTCCGGCCATTGCAATAGAAAGAAAAATGAGACACGCTGTTCGTCTGTCGGTTTTTGTTGCAACTTTTTCAACTATAGGTACAACTATACCCATTGAAACAACCATTGAAATTATAACATAAACAATGCCGTCATCATAAGGCATACCGATACAGTCAACAACCATATATGTAAGATTTGACTGAATCATTGATGATGCAGTAAGAAAGAAAAACACGAAAAACAAAAAGAACTTTGCAGGTTTTAGTTTTAAAATCTGGGAAAAAGATTTGAATGTATCCTTGAGAGTTACTTTCTGTTCGCCGCCGGCAGGTTTCGGCTGATAAACACCGCCGAGAGATTTAACACAAACAAATCCCAGCGCAACGGCCATAACACTGATTATTGCAGCAATAACAGCATAGGAATTGCTTGAATATCTGCTGCCGAGCATAATTGCAACTGTAGGCACAAGTGCCGGAAGAATATTGCCAAGTCCCACCGCACCGGCATTCAGAAGTGATGCAAGCGAACGGATTTTAGTTCTCTCGTCATAATCCTCTGTAAGTTCGGCAACAACTGCATAGTAAGGAATTGTATACATGGTATAGAACACCCATATCAGCATTGATAATACTGTATAAACCAATATTTTAACTGTCTGACTTGTAAACCCTGCACCTATAGCGGTCCACGCAACAATAAAAATTATACCAAGCGGCAGCAGTGAAAATTTCATAACTTTGCGTTTGTCCACACCGCCACGGTCGGTATAGTTGCCTATAATCGGGTCGGTCACCGCATCCCACGCAATAGAAATAAAAATCACTATTGAACTGTACATAGGCTTTATTCCGACAATTTCGATAAGAAAAGCCAGATAATATGTATAAAACATATTATAAATCAGTGATTCGGTGAAAATACCGAACGCATAGCCGACTTTTTTCTTTTTGGTTAATGTGCCTGACATATGTTTACCTCCTGATATTTTGTTAATATCATTATACACCCTTAAAATTACTATTGCAAATAATAGTTTTACATCACCACACTGTTGGAATTGAGTAAATCAAACTATAATATAAATAGGATGCACCTTGAAAAAGTAAGGTGCATCCCTTCAGATAAACAAATAATTTTAATATGCAGTTACGCTGCCGTTTATATCGCTTTTTGCAAAATTGCATAATCCTTTGCATTAAGGACATTGTCGTTTGCAAAATCAATCAGAAAGCCGTGGAATATTTCGCTCCTGTTTTTATTTATAACACTGTTATTCCAGTATGAAGAAATAAATCTGTACGGAACTGAAAAATCACTGTTTTGCGTTACATATGTAAAATAATTTCTTTCATCAAGTTTGCTGTAACGAACATCATCAGTACTTACAAATGTATATCCGCAGTTTTCATCCGAACCATACCGCTGAGCATAAGAGCCATCCGGTGCAACAATAACCGCACCTTTGCCGGAATTGGTAACCGTAATATTACCATCTGTTACTTTGTCTGACACAACAATATTCGGCATAATATCATTGCTCTGAACATCAAGGATAAGTGTTGATGTGCTTGGTGCATAAATTAATTTTGTGCCGTAACTGCTGATTTTCTCAGGCAGTTGTGCGCTTGGCACCCAGATTATTTCAAGAGGCGCATTCTGCTTCCAGTAATCACCTGTAAGCAATTCATCCCACTGAGAAACATTAGTAAACGGAGCATAATACTGCTGCGCATTGGGCAAATACAGCACATTTAATTTGATTGCATTCTTAAACGCTGTTTTTGACACATTTGTAACTTTTTCAAGATAAAGTTCCTCGGTTGTTGAACAGTTAAATAAATTGGAACCTATTTCACCCTCGGCATTAGGCAAATCTATCACGCGTATATGGCAATACGAACCGAATTTGTCAGGCATAGACGTACATTTGGGCGCATAAAAAGTATCAATGCAGCATCCGCTGAGTGCACTTGTATTCAGTTTCACAATCTGAGACGTATCAAATTCTGTTAAAAAAGAGCAGTAATAAAGTGCAGAATTAAATATTTCCGTAACCTGTCCGATATTCAGTTCGTAAAGTAAATTGCAGCCATAGAAAAAATTCGTATAAAGTTTTGTATATTTCGGAATATTACAGGTAAAAAGCGGACAGTTTTTAAATACGCCTTCACTTTTATTTTCCTTTACGTTAGGAAAGTTTCCATACATCAATCCTGCTGAGGAAAATAAATCATTTTTAAACTCTGTTAAATTCTCTCCGAAGTCTATTTGATGCAGCCTTTTGCAGCCCTGAAACGCAGACTGCGTTACCGTTTTAAGTTTCGGCATTACCTCATCCCGTAAATCCGAACAATCCATAAATACACTGTCACCGTTTAATTTGGTAACACCCGGAGCAACAATATGTTTAAGTTTGGAAGAACCCTGAAAACAGCCGGTTCCCAGAGTAGTAACTGACTCAGGAAGAACAATTCCGGTAAGATTACTGTCTTTAAACAGTTCTTTATAAATCCCGGTAGGCTTCAGCCCGCCGATTTTATCCGGAACAACAAAGTTGGTTTTATCCCCTTTATATTTCATAATGGTGCCTGCAATCAGAGTAAAATCGCTGCTCGGTGCATAATACTGAATGGTATAATACTGCGAGGCAATCGGGCTTATATAATCATTTTCCGATACCAGTGCATAATTAATCTGCGTATCTCTGTCAATCGTAATCGGTCCTGTGTACTCTGTACCGTTTTTTGCACTCGGTATGGTTCTGTCAGTTGTGTACATCAATCTGCCCTGCGGGATATTTCCAAAATCTATTGTCTGCGTATCATGATATAATCCGCCTGTTACATTAGGTGTCGGCGCCTGACAGGTAAATTCGCATGCTAAATTCACAAAACTCATTACGCCTGCACCATAATAGAATCTGTCATCCTCACCCATATCAACTGCTGTTGATTTTATTTTTTCTTTAATCTCTGCAGGTGTTGCTGCGGGATTCTGCATAAGTACATAAGCACATGCAGCACTGACGCACGGTGCTGAAAAAGAGGTGCCGGAATAATCTGTTGAAAAATCGTTACCGGGGATAGCAACCCAGATGTTTTCACCCGGTGCAGTGACATCAATTACCTTGCCGTAATTTGAATAAGACGAAAATACATTCTCATCATTACAGGATGCCACGGTAATTACACCTTCACATTTTGCCGGATTCATAAAATCGGACGGAAGAGACTCATTGCCTGCTGCCACACTTACGGCAATACCGTTTTGGCAGAGTTTTTCAACGCCTTCATTAACAAGTGTAAAACTGCCGTCTTTTGTATGTGCGCCAAAACTCATATTCACCACATCGGGCTTATCCTTTTCCGAAAGAATATATTCGCAGGCGGCAATAACATTGACTTCCGAACCCGAACCATCACTGTTCAGAATTTTATACGGTTTAACTTTAACATTATCAGGTGTATTGCCAAGCACAATGCTTGCGCAGGCGGTACCGTGATAATGATCATCCATCGGATCATCCGCATTTCCCGAAGAGCCGAAATTTTTTGCACAGTGAACATATCTGTCTTTAAAAAATTCATGATTATAATCTATACCGGTATCCATAATGCCAACCACAATTTCCTCTGTGCAGTCGGCAAACAAATTCTTTGTAATGTTAGATCCGCAGTTCTCATAATAACCTGTGGAACCCTGAACTGCGGCAGGAGTGATGTTATCTGAAGAGAGACTTTTGTTTTCCTCATAGGGCTCTTCGGTATCACTGATACTTATAACACAGTCTTCATCAACTGTATATCCCATAGCGGTAAATTTTTTATAAGCATTCAGCATATCGCCTTCACTATTATACTGCAAAACAGCATAGTTAAGACCGTACACACTGTCAACCGCATTCGCATCATTAATCTTGTCGTCAGTTTTAATAATAAGGC
Source organism: uncultured Clostridia bacterium (assembly GCA_946555465.1). Taxonomy (GTDB): domain Bacteria; phylum Bacillota; class Clostridia; order Oscillospirales; family Acutalibacteraceae; genus Eubacterium_R. Next base: position 60,117 of record CAMNST010000010.1, on the reverse strand, counting down.
GGTTGGTGCTTACTGACGTATTTACAAAACTTGTTTCATCAACTTCATCATACATCACATAAGACAGATTGCTGTCATATTTTTGGGTGAGTGCAGCAACTTCAGCACAAAATCGGGCAACATTTTTTCTTTGTGAGCAGTCATTAACTGTTGTATAAAACGGTGCAAAAACAGCCAATAACAGCACTGCAGATAGAAGAACAGAAATAAATTTTTTCATTTTTTACTCCTTTCAATTAACTATTGAATTTTAAAAAATTCACAATTTACTTTTTTCGACAAATTTATTATATCAGAATGTAACACAAATGTACATTATTTTTTTACTTTTTTTTGTGATATTGTTTAAATTTACTATACATTCTATAATGTAATCATAAATAATAGGAGGATTTAACCATTATGGATATGTTTGTTATAACACCTAAAGATGTTAAAACCGTTACTATGACCATTCGTATTGACCGAACATTGCAGGAGGAATACAATGAATTGGCATCAAAAACCAACCGTTCAAGAAATGAACTTATAAGCATGGCTTTGCGCTATGCTCTTGACAATATGGAACTAAAAAGCAAATAATCTTTTTATTAACATATCTTCTGATATAGATTTAATTTATCATTTTCAGAATAAATAGTTAATACAAAATGGCGAAATGCAAGAATTTTGCGTCGAAACGCAAGAAAAAAGCGGCTTGACAATGTCAAGCCGCTTTAAATAATTGTTATTTTAATATGATTGTAGTTGTGAATTGTTTTTCCTCGCTGCTATACTCCCAATCCAGATCTCCCTTATATTTCTTCAATATTTTCATAACACTCTGTATTCCCAAGCCGTGTGATTTTTTATCTTTTTTCGTGGTCTTTAATTCTCCGTTTACACTTTGGGGCGGTGTATCACAACTATTCGTAACAATTATAGAATCATAGGTGTTCACCTTATTTGTTCTTAATGAAATATTTTTATTTTGTGCGTTATAAGCCGATTCAACTGCATTATCAAGAACATTGCCTAAAATCGTTACCAAATCATAATCATCTGCAATTTTCAGATTTGATAGTCTTATATCAAAGTCAAAACCGATATTTTTCATTTCACATTCGGTAACATATTTATTTATGATAACATCAAGTGTATGATTTCCGCTGTGGCAGGTGCTGCTGTGCGCTTTCAATTCATCTGTCATTTTCGTTAAATATTCATCAATCTGTTCATTATTATTAAGCGCTTTAATTGCATTGAGATGATTCTTTGTATCGTGGGCGTAAATCATCAGTTGCTTATTTTGCTGTTCAAGAATATCATAAAACTTTTTATCTATATTTGATTTTTCTATTTCCTGTTCAATGATTAAATATTGGTTTTCTTTAGCAACATTGTCCTGATACACAATAAACAGTATTGCTGCTGAAAAGAACATTGCAACACTAATAATTGACAATAATATTTGGTGCATATTGCTTAAATCATAATCTACACAAATATTCCAGAACAAAACCAATGCAGACACAATCACTGCAGGATAGATATATAATGCAAAAGGAATTTTAATACTGCTTTTTTCTTTTTTTATAAAATTTGACAGAATTAGACAGGTTAAAAAATAAAGACTTTTGCTGATGGAACAATCAATAACAAATAATGCTAAATTATCAACATAAGCATTTATCTCTGATTTTGTCACAGTTGATATTATGAAAACTGTAATAAGTTCAAGTGCAAAACTGAATATAACCAGCAGTATTGAATAAAATATAATTTTCTTTATGTTTATTTTGAAACAGAAATATGCAAATAAAATATTGATTATAAATGTAAGCAGTATATTAAGCCAAATCGTATTTGAAAATACAATATCACCTAAAGCACCTATTTCAAAAACAACGGTTCCGATAAGGCAGCAAATCCATGAATTATATTTTCTTTCTCCGATTTGCGAAAAGAATATATATGCAATAAGCATTTCTAAAAAGAATGCTATAATATTACCTGCCATAATTATCTCCTTTTAACATAATTAAACCAATACTTGTGAAAATCTGCCTGTTTTCTTGTTGCAACAGGGATTCTTGCATCGTCAATATAAATCTCTTTATAACTGTACTGCGTAATATAGTGAAGATTAACATAAAAGGATTTGTGAACTAAATAGAAAAATGTATTTGGCAGTTTGCTTATCAATTCATCAAACTTGCACCGCACTGTATAATTTTCGTTATAAGTAAAAACCGTATTCTTTCTGTTTTCACGTTTGATATACTTAATGTCATCAACAGGAACCTTTATATGCCTGCTGCCATTCTCAAGATAAACGTCAATATATGATTTATCAAGGTATTCCATTGCTTTATCAAGACTCGTATATAATCTTTGAACATCAAATGGCTTTTCAAAAAACCTGAATATATGCAAATCCATTGCCTCGTCCTGATATTCGTCAAAATTTGTAACAAAGAAAAGTATAACCTTGCCATTACGATTTTTTAATTCTTTTGCAAGCGTTATTCCATCTGTTTCAGGCATCTGAATATCAAGAAATGCAAGGTCATATACCTCATCACTTTCAAGAATTTTATTTGCTGAGGTTGCAGTAAAAAACTCTGCTTTGATAGAACGCGCATCCATATACGTTTCAATATGAAGTTTTAAATCATCAAGAAAATTTTTATCATCATCACATATTGCTATTTTCAAATTATCATTCCTTTTTTCTTCTGTAAAAATAGTAGCACATATTCAGAATTTTCGCAACTTAAAAAGAGGCTGTAAAAAACTTTCGTTTTTTACAGCCCCTTTTTAAGTTTTTGTATCTCAGATGAACTGAAAACCGGATTTACAGATTTGACTCCGAAATCACCTTCTGAGCAATATGCTCAGGCGCTCTGTCATAGCGGGCAAATTCGGTTGTAAACGAGCCTCTGCCCTGCGTAATCTGACGCATTGATGTTGAGAAAGTGGTCATTTCTGCATCAGGCACTTCTGCGATAATTTCCTGCGTACCGTCAGAATTAGGTGTCATACCCAGAACTCTGCCGCGGCGACGGTTAATATCACCGATAACATCACCCATTGCATCATCATTAACGATTGCCTTCAGCGTAACAATCGGTTCAAGAAGAACAGGCATTGCGTTTGTAATGCCTTCTTTAAAAGCAAGACTTGCTGCCATTTTGAAACTCATTTCACTTGAATCAACGGGGTGGTAAGAGCCATCATAAAGCGTTGCTTTAACGCCAACCATAGGATAGCCGGCAAGAACACCCTTTTCCATACATTCGTTAAGACCTTTTTCAACTGCAGGGAAAAAGTTTTTAGGAACAGAACCACCAACAACTCTTTCTGCAAACACAAGTTTTTCAGTATCAAACGGTTCAAATTCAATAAATACATCACCGAACTGACCATGACCGCCGCTCTGCTTTTTATGTCTTCCCTGTGCAGAAACCTTGCGCGTAATTGTCTCCCTGTATGCAACCTTAGGAACGCTGAGTTTTGCATCCACACCGAATTTATCTTTGAGTCTTGAAACAGCAATCTCGAGTTGCTGTTCGCCGAGTCCCGAAATAACCTGCTGCTTTGTTTCATTATTCATTGCAAATGCAAGTGACGGATCTTCCTCCGAAAGACGGATAAGACCTGATGCAATCTTTTCTTCTTCGCCCTTTTTAACTGCATTAATAGCCATCTTATATGTTGAAACAGGAATATTAACACCATCAAGTTTAACAACATTATCCGGTGAACAAAGTGTATCACCCGTTGAAAAACCGCTGAGTTTTGTTACCGCACCAATATCTCCTGCGGAAAGTTCGCTTACATCAATCTGTTTGGCACCAAACATTTTAACGATTTTGCCCATACGCTCTTCTTTGCCTGTTGAAGCATTGAATGCAGGCGTTGACGGTGTTATTTTGCCGCTTACAACTTTAAAATAACTGAGTTTGCCAATAAACGGATCGGCAACTGTTTTGAAACATACGGCAGCAAGCGGGCCGTTTTCATCAGCAGTAAGTTCAACCGGCTCACCATTTGAATCAATAGCATATTCAGAAGACGGAGAAGGGCAAACATCTGCAATAAAATCAAGCAGCATATCACAGGCAACACCTGTTGCGCCGGAAAGAGCAAATACAGGAATAATTGACCCGTCTGCAATACCGATTTTGAGACCTTTAATTTTATCTTCTTTTGATAATTCTTCACCCTCAAAATATTTTTCCATCAGTTCTTCATCGGTTGAGGCAACGGCTTCGGCAAATACCGCTTTAATTGCATCAAAACGAGGCATATCATCGGGTGACGGGGTTACTTCTTTCTTTGCACCGTTATTATATTCATAGGCTTTGTCTTCAACCATATTGTAGTATGAGCAAACCTTTCCGCCTGCAATTACAGGAATAACAACGGGGCATGCCTGTGTGCCGAATTTTGCTGCGATTGCATTAAAACTCTTATAAAAATCCGCACGCTCATCATCCATTTTTGTTGTTACAAAAATTCTTGCAAGACCGCGGGAACCTGCATTTTTAAATGCTTTTTCTGCACCTACTGCAAGACCCGAACGTGCAGAAACAACAATAATTGCCGTATCAGCCGCACGAACACCCTCTGCAGCACCCATTGCAAAATCAAACAAACCGGGAGTATCAACAAAATTAATTGTTTTTCCTTTATATGTTGTTGAAGCAACTGCACTGTTAATGCCTATTTTTCTTTTTTTCTCTTCAGAATCAAAATCACACACGGTATTTCCATCTGCAATTTTGCCCATTCTGTCTGTTGCACCTGCAAGATTTAACATTGCCTCACAAAGAGTTGTTTTACCCTTTGAGGCGTGCCCTGTGATTGTAATATTTCTTATGTTGTCTTTATGAATAGCCATAATTTTACACTCCTTTGTGCATATTGTATAATAATTTTCAACATTCGTCAACCATATCGTTATAATTTTAACAATTATTTAAGATAATGGACAAAAAATATAGGTAAGAACACTTAAAATTCAAGTATTCCTACCTATAATTATATTATTTCAAACAATTATTTATGACCCTTTATTCTTTTCATTGCGTTTTTTTCAAGGCGAGAAACCTGTGCCTGACTGATGCCGACTTCTTTTGCAACCTCCATTTGGGTTTTCCCCTGCATAAATCTGAGATACATAATATTTCTCTCTCTGCTGTCAAGTTTGCTGATTTCGTCTTTAATCATAATTTCGTCTATCCAATCCGTATCGCTGTTGCTGTCACCCAGTTGATCCATAACATAAATTGTGTCACCACCGTCTGAATAAACCGGTTCATAAAGAGAAACAGGGTCAACTATAGCCTCAAGTGCAATAACAACATCCGACTTTTTCATACCAAGCACTTTTGCTATTTCCTCAACAGTCGGCTCTTTCTGGTTTTCGTTTATAAGTTGCTCTTTAACCTGCATTGCCTTATATGCTGTATCACGCATTGATCTTGATACACGAACAGCATTATCATCTCTTAAAAAACGGCGGATTTCACCAATGCACATAGGAACCGCATAGGTAGAAAATTTTACATCAAGATCAAGATTAAAATTGTCGATAGCCTTAATAAGACCGATTACGCCAACCTGAAAAAGATCATCCATATTTTCACCGCGGTTTGCAAATCGCTGTATAACCGAAAGCACAAGGCGAAGATTTCCTTCAACAAGTTCATCTCTTGCCTTTTTATCACCGTTATGCGCTTTTCTCAACAGTTCCATTTTTTCATTTTCTTTAAGAACTTTGAGTTGGCTTGTATTAATACCGCAAATTTCAACCTTATTATACTGCACAAAATCTTCCTTTACTTTTAGATATGTATAATCAGTTAAAATTGTCAGGATATAAAACCTTTCGCAAAACAGATAAATAATATGAAAAAAACTCCCATCAATATTATTGACGGGAGTCGTTGTTTTTATTGAGATTTTTTATAAAATTATCCAATCAGGCTGCGGATAATTTCTTCTGCCTTTTTAACGTCTGCCTTTCCGCGTGAATTTTTCATAACATAGCCGAACATAACGTTAATTGCTTTATCTTTTCCGTTTTTAATATCTTCAACGGCTTTCGGATTCGCATCAATAGCACCCTGGCAGAGAACTTTCAAATCATCATCGGAAAGACCTGCAAGATCATCCTCTTTAATATATTCAGAAACATCTTTACCTGATTCAAGCATCCGGGAAAGAACTTCTTTTGCCTTATTGGCTCTGATTTTTTTCTCGTCAATGAGTTTTACCAGGGCTGCAAGTTGTGATGCTGTGGTTTTGATTTCAAAATTCTCTTTGTCTTCTTCTGTCTGAAGGGTTGCATAAATGGTACCGATTATCATATTAAGAACATTTCCGGCACCTGCACCCTCATTTACTGCATCATCAAAAAATCTTGTAACATTTCTGTACTTATAGATAAGACGGGCATTATTTTCAGGCAGCCCCATATCATTGACATATCTTTTGAGTTTTGCATCGGGAAGTTCAGGAAGTGATTTTCTGATATTTTCTACCATTTCGGGTGAAATATAAAATCTTAAAATATCAGGCTCAGGGAAATAACGATAATCATCAGCATTTTCTTTTGAACGAAGAACATAAACAGTGTCACTGTTTGCATCATAACGCATTGTTGACTGAATAATTTTTCCGCCTGCCTCAAGAATATCTTCCTGTCTTTCCATTTCAAGTTCCATTGCACGAACAATGTTTGAAAGAGAGTTGATATTTTTTATTTCAGTTCTTGTTCCCCATGGTTCACCCGGCTGATGAATGGAAACATTGACATCGCATCTCATTGAACCCTCCTGCATTTTGCAGTCGGAAACGCCGACATTGCGCATAATCAACTGAAGTTTTTCAGCATATTCTTTTGCTTCCTCAGGTGTTTCAATATCTGCCATTGAAACAATTTCAATGAGAGGAACACCGCCACGGTTATAGTCAACATAAGTATAACCGTTTTCATGAATCAGTTTGCCTGCATCTTCTTCAATATGAATACGCTCAATTCTGATTTTTTTGCCCGAATCAAGTTCAACATAACCATTTATGCACACCGGCTCATCAAACTGTGAAATCTGATACGCTTTAGGCAAATCAGGATAAACGTAGTTTTTTCTGTCCATATGCGAATTATTGTTAATATCGCAGTGAACAGCAAGACCGGCACGAACGGCATATTCTATAACCTGCTTGTTTAAAACAGGAAGTGCACCCGGCTGACCGGTACAAACAGGACAGCAGTGCGTATTCGGTTCACCGCCGAACTGTGTAGTACAACCGCAGAATATTTTTGTTTTTGTGGCAAGTTCAATATGCGTTTCAATACCGCACACCAATTTGTAACTCAAAGCACTGCACCCCCCTCAAAATTACCTACAAGATCCTGAGAATTCTTCTCATAAAAATATGCAGCCTTCATTATTGTTTTTTCATCAAATTTTTTACCGATAATCTGCATTCCTATCGGCAGACCCTGACTGTCGTTTTTAACAGGAACACTGATTGCAGGAACACCTGTAATATTAATCGGCACTGTTGCAATATCAGAAAGATACATATCAACAGGAGAAGCGCTCTTAAAGTCAAGCGGAAACGCTGTATTCGGTGCAGTCGGGGCAATCAGAATATCACAGGTATTGAAAATTTCATCAAAATCTGCAATAAGATTTTGACGAAGAAGGCATGCCTTCTTATAATAAGCATCATAATAACCTGAAGACAGCACATATGTGCCAAGCATAATTCTTCTTTTAACCTCGTCGCCGAAACCTTCGGTACGTGTTTTTAAAATCATTTCTTCAACATCGCTGAAATTTTCTGTTCTGTAACCATAGCGTATGCCATCGTATCTTCCGAGATTTGAAGAAGCCTCGGCACAGGCGATAATATAATAAACAGGAAGAGCCTGCTTTAAAACCGGTAAACTGATATCTATAATTTCAGCGCCGTTTTCTTCAAAAAGTTTTATTGCGCCAAATATAGCATCTTTAAGTTCATCGTTTATACCGTCAAAATACTCTTTTGCAACACCGATTTTAAGTCCTTTAATATCGGTGTTTTCAAGAGATTCGGCAATACTTCCGAAATCGAAATCAACACTTGTCTGGTCATTTGCATCCACTCCTGATATTGTATCAAAAACAATGGCAGTATCTTTAACCGACTGAGCAAGCACACCAATCTGATCAAGTGATGAACCATAAGCGATAAGACCGTAACGCGAAACGGCACCGTATGTTGGTTTAAGACCTACTACGCCGCAGAATGATGCAGGCTGACGAACCGAACCGCCTGTATCGGAACCTAAAGCATATGGTGCAATATTGGCACAGACTGCTGCAGCGGAACCACCTGAGGAACCGCCTGTTACATGATTCACATTTCTCGGATTAAGGGGAGCGCCGTAACAACTTGTTTCACTGGTTGAACCCATTGCAAACTCATCCATATTTGTTTTGCCGAGCATAACTGCACCCTGTGTTTTCAGTTTGCTCCAAACTGTTGCATCATAATATGGGCGAAAACCTTCAAGAATTTTTGAACAACAGGTAGTGAGATCGCCATCTGAACAGATATTATCTTTAAGCGCCATAGGAATACCGGTCAATAAAGATGCTTCGCCTTTGGCAATCATTTCGTCTGCTGCCTTAGCGCTGTCAAGTGCCTTTTCAAATGTGGTTGAAACATAAGCATTATATTTCGGGTTTTCTTTTTCAATGGCATCAATATATTTTTTTGTAAGTTCAACGGAAGAAATTTCTCCGTTTTTAAGCATTTGTGATAAAGGTGAAATTATTTCTCTCATTTATATTCCTCCTTTTACACAGAAACAGCCTTTTGAGGCATTTACATTTGAAAGAATTTTTTCATTAGGAAGAGAGTCTTTAACAACATCTTCCCTGCACTCTTCGGCAGGAATTGCAGACAAAGATACATTTCTGATTTTATCGGCGTCACCTTCAACAGAGTTGTTGATTGTGTCTGCAAAAGCAATAATATCATCCATATCTTTGATAATTTTATCAAGTTCATCGTCTGAAAAATCAAGACGGGCAAGATTTGCAAGTTTCAATACTTCGTCCTTGGTAATCATTGTTACTCCTCGCTATAATTGTTAAATTATTTTCTTAATTTAATGTGTACTTCTCTTAACTGCTGCTCGGTAATTTCATTCGGAGCACCGCACATCAGATCCTGTGCCTTTCCGTCCATTGGGAAAGCAATAACCTCACGGATATTTTCTTCATTTCTTAAAAGCATAATCATACGGTCAAGACCGGGAGCCATACCTGCATGAGGAGGTGCACCGAACTGGAATGCAGTATAAAGAGCGCCGAATTTTTCTTTAAGCACTTCTTCGTCATAGCCTGCAATTTCAAATGCTTTTTTCATAATATCAATATCGTGGTTACGAACGGCACCTGATGAAAGTTCAATACCGTTGCAGACAATATCATACTGATAAGCAAGAATGGTAAGAGGATCTTCATTTTCAAGAGCCTCAAGACCGCCCTGAGGCATAGAGAACGGGTTATGGGTAAATCCGATTTTCTTTTCCTCTTCCTTATATTCAAACATCGGGAAATCATTTATATAACAGAATCGGTAAGCATTCTTTTCGATAAGGTCAAACATTTCTCCGAGTTTTGTTCTTATCTGACCCGCATAGTTTGCAGCCATAGCCTCACTGTCGGCAATAAAGAAAATTGTATCACCGATTTCAAGTGATGCCAAATCAGCAAGTTCATTTTTCATATCATCAGGGATGAACTTATCAATAGGTCCTTTATAAGACTTATCATCCTGAACAAGAAGATAACCGAGACCGCCCATACCGATTGACTGAGCAAATTTAAGAAGTTTTTCATGCTTGCCTTTTGAAATTTCGGCATGAATTTTAATTGCCCTTACAGTCTGACCATGGAAAGGTTTAAATGAACATCTCTGGAAAAATTCAGTAACATCAATAATCTCAAGCGGGTTTCTCAAATCGGGTTTATCAGTTCCGTATTTAAGCATTGCATCTTTATAACTGATAACAGGATAAGGCGCTTCTGTAACAGAGTAACCTTCAGGTGCAAACTTTTTAAATGTTTTTGTAAGAATTTCTTCGCCCACTTTGAAAACATCTTCCTGTGTTGCAAAACTCATCTCAAAATCAAGTTGATAGAATTCACCGGGTGAACGGTCTGCTCTTGCATCCTCATCGCGGAAACAAGGTGCAATCTGGAAATACTTATCAACACCCGAAACCATAAGAAGTTGTTTATATTGCTGAGGTGCCTGAGGAAGAGCATAGAACTTGCCCTTATGAACACGGCTTGGAACAACATAGTCTCTTGCACCCTCGGGAGAAGATGCACAAAGAATAGGTGTCTGAATTTCAAGAAATCCCATCTCTGTCATTTCCTGACGGAGGAAAGAAGTTACCTTGCTTCTGAAAACAATATTATCTTTAACTTTCTGATTTCTTAAATCAAGAAAACGATACTGAAGACGTTTATCCTCTCTTGTTTCTTTTGAAGTCTGAATTTCAAAAGGAAGCGGCTGACGGACTTTTCCGAGAGTTTTAACACTGTGTGCCTCAACTTCAATCGTTCCTGTTGCGATTTTAGGGTTTATCGTTTCTTCGTCTCTCTTTTCAACTTTACCGCTGATTGAAAGGCAATCTTCCTTTGAAATGCCATCAAGAAGAGTTGTATCACGCATAACAACCTGCATTATGCCGTTCATATCTCTGAGATCTATAAAAGAAACACCGCCGTGGTCACGAATATTCTCCACCCAGCCTGCAACTTTTACTTCGCTGTCAATATCAGCCTCTGTGAATTTATCAAGTGTTTTTGTTCTGTAATCGGTTGAAAATTCCATATTTCTTCTCCTTAACTGAATAAATGCAAAAAAGCAGCCTTATGTCCAATAGGACGAAAGACTGCTTCCGTGGTACCACCTAAATTAGCCGAAACGGCTCACTCAAAAGATTAACGCTCTTACACGCCCGAGTCTACTTGCAAGTGCTTTCTTTCGGGAACTCACAGGTGTTTTTCATTACTTAACCGTATTGCCTTGCACCAAACGGCAACTCTCTGAAACAAATATAAATAACTACTCGCCTGTTCAACGTTTATTATTATCGCAAATATAATAACATTTAAACATCAATTAGTCAACCTAAAATATTTTATTATCTGAATATTAATTTATTCGCATAAATAAAAAAATTTTGTAAATTATATATTAAATCAATAACCCACAGCACTTACACCATATTCTGCCTGTTCCTTTGTAAAGCCTTCATATTCCAGTTGTTCAATTAAACCCGATCTTGAAAATGCCGTATAGTTTAGATATTGCTCCGCCATTTTTGCCGCTTGCTCATTCCAGTCTGCACCGCAATTTTCGGCTGCAAATGTTGCAATTTCAGTTGAAAAGCCCTCATATTCCAACTGCTTGATTAAGCCTGATTCTGAAAAGGCAGTATAATTCAAATACTGCTTAGCCATAGAAAGCGCATTTTTCTCTTCTAAAGACATGGATTGAGTAGTTGTTTGTGTTGTTTCCGAGGTTTCAGCAGTTGATTCAGTAGATTTTTCTTCATCGGATTTAAGCGTCAGTTCGTTCGTTGTTTCGGCAGCGGATGTTATTTCTGAACTTGATGCTTCTCCGTCATCTGAAGAAACACTGCCTAAAATACCTACACACAGTACAACTAATCCTGCCAAAAGTCAATGGCAGAATTTATGGCATTTATAATAAAAATGGTGATAATATGAGATACAGAAGGCTTCGCGATTTAAGAGAAGATAAAGATTTAACGCAACAAAATGTTACTGATATGCTATTTATCAACAGACGAACCTATGCAGAATATGAAAATGGTATAAATTCAATGACGCCTGAAACACTGATAAAAATTTCAAACATTTATGGAGTCAGTATAGATTATTTGCTTGATCTTACTGACAATCCGAAAAGAAACAAATAATAAGTCCGAGATGATTTCACATCTCGGACTTATTATTATTTATTTGATTTAAGTATACTCTTATTGCATATTATGTGCAGAACCATTTCAAAAATATAAATAGCAAGAGTTATATACCATCCCACACCAATACCGCCGATAAATAAACCAAGTGCAACAAACACAGCCGTATTAACCGCACTGAATATCATATTTCTTATAAAACCGTTTTTTGTTGATGAAAACAGAGAGGATATAATCACGGCAAGTGAAAGCACAATAACAAGTGCCATACTCACAAGCGGCATAATCACATTTCCTATTTCAAGTGTGCCTTTGATAAGCCCCATAATAAGACTTATGAGATTTATATCACCATACATTGGCAGGCACATGGATGCCAGCGGCGTAAAGAAAAGAATAAGCCGTATTATCAGAATGGGAGATGCGACAGACGAACTTTTCAGAATATTTACAAATCTGTTTACTGCATCAACCTCTTTCCGAGCCTGAGCCTCATCTTCTGCAAGTCTTTGCTCAAGACCGAAATAAAGAAGATTAACTTTGCATTTAGGGCAGTTTTCTTTCATATAAAACGGACTGAGTTTTTCACCGCAGTTCGGACATACATTATTATTCATTTGATGCACCTCCCGAAACTGCTCTTGAATTTTCTGCTCTTCTGATTTCCATATCTTCACGAATCTTTTTAAGTTTATTCCCCGTAAGATCATAAAAGAAATAAGGAATAAGAGCAACCAAGCCTATAACATACGGAATAAGGGTAAAGAACGCCCATATCCACAAATCGGTGTTATCGCCTTTCATTGTAATTCTTTCTGCACCTGAACTGCTGTAGGTAAGACCGATAATCGGAAGGATTGCCGTACATACAGAAGATGCAACAGAGCCTGTAAGTTTACCGACAAAAGTAAGAACAGAGAATGATACACCCTCATTTCTTTCGCCTGTTTTCCATTCCATATAATCAATCGTATCGGCTATCATTTCGGTTGGAATAACAAGGTTTATTGTGTTGAAGAATGAGAAAATAAAGTTCTGTATCAACAGAAGCGGAACAACAACCTTAAAATCGTTATAGTGCTTCATACCGATAAGAAATACAATTACGCTGACAACCGCTCTTGTAATGCCGTTTAAAAATACAATCTGCCTGTTGTCAAGGCGTTTTTTCAGTTTCGGAATAAGAAGATATGTAACAAAGCCAAAAATTGTTCCCGGAAGAGTTATAACAATCTTTAATGAATTAAGATTAATAACTTCGGCATAATAATATGTTTCAAATGCACCTGATATAGCAATAATCGTGCTTAAAACATTGCCGATAACAATCATAAAAAGCGGCTTATTTTTTACAAGAACCTTAAAACCGGCAAGCACACTGGGATCTTTAACCGTCTGAACAACTCTTTCTTTACATTTGATGCCTGCCAGCGAAAACAGGCAGATAATAAAGCAGGCCGCTATAATTGATATGATACAGAACACTTCCGGCAGTGAAAGAGAAATAATATTATTTTCACTTCCGTCCATCATAAGAACAAGAATGGTTGTTGAAAAACCGCCGATAAGACTGCTTATAAAGCGTGCAGTTGAAATTGCCCTTGTTCTGTCTGACGGCAGAGGTGAAATTGCACTGCTCATTCCCCAGAAAGGAACATCACCAAGTGTATAAAGCAATTCCCAAACAAAATACGACAAATACATATAAACAATTTTTGCCGTAATTGATTTTACATCCTGCATAATGAGCGGCCCTGAAAACAGCATAACAGTTGCTATTGCCAGAGGAATCGGAACGATAAGAAGATAAGGTCTCAGTTTGCCGTATCTTGTTCTTGTTTTGTCTATAATACCACCCATAATAGGGTCATTGATTGTATCCCAAATACCGAGCAAAAGAATCATTCTTGAAACCGCTTTCTGCGGAATAAGAAAGACTTTTGTAAAGAAAAGAGAATAATAAGAATTAAGATTATATCCGAAAACCTGCCCTGCGTTTGCAAAGCCATAGGCCAGGTTTTCTTTTACGCTGACATATCGTTTTTCTTTATCTGCCATATCGGTTCTCCTGCTATATTTTAATATAAAAAAGGCTGACAAAATAATCTGTCAACCTTTTCTTAAATAAGTTTTATTTTTCTGTTTCAGTCGCAGATTCACTCCTTGAAGAAAATTCTTCATATCTGTTTTCAAGTTCTACGTATTCACCGGTCTCTTTATTTTCCATAAGAACTTTTTTGCCGTCAAATGAAATAAAGTATGCACCGATTTCTTTCAACTGAAAAGTGGATTTGCCTTCAGGAGTGGTTACACTGCTCAGAGTTTTTACGTTTGCTGCAACTTTAACATACTTTTTGCCGTCAATCTCAACACCTAAAGAACTCACCATAAGCGAATACTCTTCTTCGACATCTGCAAGACCAAGTTCCTCGGCGGTATAAGATTCTTCAAAGAAAGTAATCGCATCACTTTCATTTATTTTCGCACCTTCGGTAGGAATTGCATTCGGGTTTGTGGTATCTGAATTGCTTTTACCTGAACATCCGGCAAAGGCAGTGCAAATTATCATCACAGCAATTAATACTGCTAATATCTTTTTCATAATATAATTTCCTTCAGAAAATGAAGATTAATCTTCACAATCTTCGCAGTCACATTCTTCAACTTCGAATTCAAGCATTTCGCCGCAGTTAGGACAAGGAATTGTTCCGCTGAGAACAGTATCCTCATCAACATCAATTTTTTCACCGCAGAGAGGACATTCAACCTCAAACATTTCAACTTCATCGTCAAAATCGTCGCAGTCGTCACAGCCGCAGTCACAATCATAATCGCAGTCATCATCAAGAAGATAATCCTCAACTTCTGCAAGATCTTCGTCAACAGCGTCAATCTGCTCTGCAAGCATTTCCATTCCTTCAGTCATATCATCAATATCTTCAATAATATTTGAAAGAACATCAACAATAGCATGAATTGCTTTTGTTTCTTTTTTGTTTGCATCTAAATCAAGTCCGTCAAGCAAACCTTTGAGATAGCCTAAACTTTCTGTTGTTTCCATAATTAAAAACTCCTTATAATATTTACTTATGCTCTTTCCATGTATTCACAGGTTCTTGTGTCGATTCTGATCATATCGCCTTCATTAATGAAAAGCGGAACACGAATTTCAGCACCTGTTTCAACTTTTGCAGGCTTAAGAGTATTTGTTGCAGTATTGCCCTTAAGACCGGGTTCTGTTTCTGTAACTTCAAGGGTTACAAATGTAGGTGGTTCAACACCGAAAACTTTGCCCTTGTATGAAAGAATACGGCAAATTTCGTTTTCTTTTACAAACTTAAAGTTGTCTGAAAGATCAGCCTCTGATACAGGAACCATCTCAAATGTTTCATTATCCATAAAGTAGTAAAGACCATCGTCGCTATAAGAATAAGCCATTTCTTTTCTTTCGATGAATGCTGTCGGGAATTTTGCTGATGGGTTATAACTCTTTTCTGTAACTGCACCGGTAATAACATTCTTTGTCTTTGTTCTTACAAATGCTGCACCTTTACCGGGTTTAACATGCTGGAATTCTATAACCTGTAAAACGTTGCCATCCTCTTCAAATGTAACGCCATTTCTGAAATCGCCTGCTGATACCATAATTTATACCTCCAAATTGTATAGGCAATAAAAGCAATCTGAAACATAGTTTAAACTGACTGATATACCTATATTAAATTTATTACTTATCTATTTTATATTATTTCAAGCAATAAATCAATACCCATTTTATAACTGTCTTTTCCATAGCCGCATATTTGCTTTTTGCAAACATCTGTTATTACGGAAATTTTTCTGAAATCCTCTCTGTTATGAATATCCGACATATGAACTTCCACAAAAGGAGTGTAGTCACTTACTGCTTCAATAGCATCGCGTATTGCATATGAATAGTGAGTATATGCACCGGCGTTTATAACAACACCGTCAAATTCATCTTTGCTTTCGTGGATAACATCAATAATATCACCTTCGTGATTTGACTGAAAAAATGACATTTTAGCGCCGTTTGCCTTACCGTAAAGTTTCAGTTCATCATTAATCTGCTTTAAGGTTTCTCCGCCGTAGACATTCTTTTTTCTTATTCCCGTCATATTAAGATTAGGACCGTTTATTACCAATATTTTTTTCATTCAAATCAGTGCCTTTCTGAAGTTTAAAACTGCGGACAATAAATAATAAATCTGTTTTTTTATACTATTGCCGAAACATATATAATATATCTTAATAAAAAAAACATTTACAGTCAATAAAAAAACAAAAAAGGAGCAGAATATTGCTCCTTTTTAAATATGTTCTTATTTAAACTTTCTTTTACGAGCAGCCTCGCTCTTCTTTTTACGAGCGACTGAAGGCTTTTCATAATGTTCTCTTTTACGAACTTCCTGGATAATACCATCACGAGAAGTCTGGCGCTTAAATCTTCTAAGTGCGCTGTCAAGAGACTCATTTTCTTTAACTTTTACCTGGCTCATTCAATTCCCTCCCTCCGACCTTTTCGGGGGTATTTGATACATCTTTCATTATCCGAGCAAAATTATATACAAAAACAAAACAAAAGTCAAGATATTTTAACAATAAATGTATTAAAACAAATAAAAAATATTTTTTTTAACCAATATCGACAAAACAAAATTGAATTACAATAATTTTAAATCACACGAAATTTCAAATTATAAAAAAGGGACTGTGAAAAACAGTCCCTTCATTCTATTTATATTATCTTAAAAACAAGCCTTAAACTAACTCAATGATGCACATTTCTGCTGCGTCACCGCGACGAGGTCCTGTTTTGATAATACGGCAGTAACCACCGTTTCTGTCTGCATACTTCGGAGCAATTTCATCAAAAAGTTTTTTAACAACATCTTCCTTTGTTACATAAGAAAGAACCTGTCTTCTTGAGTGAAGTGTGTTATCTTTACCGAGAGTAATCATTTTCTCGGCCATAGCACGAACTTCCTTTGCTCTTGTAACGGTTGTTTCAATTTTGCCGTTTTCTAAAAGGTAAGTAACCATACCTCTGAGCATAGCCTTTCTGTGGTCAGTAGGGCGGCCCAGTTTTCTGCTACCTGGCATTGAAATTCCCTCCTTTAGTCCTCTTCCTGACTAAGTCCGAAACCAAGTGAGCCGAGTTTAGCAACGACTTCATCAAGTGACTTGCGTCCAAGGTTTCTGACTTTCATCATATCTTCTTCTGATTTACCGATTAAATCTTCTACTGTGTTAATGCCTGCTCTCTTGAGACAGTTGAATGAACGAACTGAGAGATCAAGTTCTTCAATCGTCATTTCAAGAACTTTTTCTTTACTGTCGTCATCTTTTTCAACCATTATGTCCTGATTTCCGATTTCCTCAGAAAGATCAACAAAGAGCATAAGATGGTCATTGAGAATTTTAGCAGCAAGAGAAGCCGCCTCGTCAGCCGGAATGGTTCCGTCTGTCTCAATGTCGAGAATGAGTTTGTCAAGATCAGTCTGCTGTCCTACACGGGTATTTTCAACAGTATAATTCACCTTTAATACAGGTGTATAAATTGAGTCAATAGCAATCGTGCCGATTGGCAATTCCATTAACTGCTTGTTGCGGTCGCACGGAACATAACCTCTGCCATTGTCGGCGGTAAGTTCCATAACAACATTGGCACCCTCATCAAGATAAGCAATATGAAGATCCGGATTAAGAATTTCAACATCTGCATCGTGCTTAATATCGCCGGCAGTAATTTCACCCTCACCCGAAACCTCAATATAAAGAGTCTTTGGATTTTCATCATGAATCTTAAGAATTACATTTTTAAGATTAAGAACAATCTCAGTAACATCTTCCTTAACATGAGGAATAGTTGAAAATTCGTGTAAAACACCGTCAATCTTTACAGAAGTAATTGCATAGCCCGGAAGAGAAGAAAGAAGAACTCTTCTCATACTGTTGCCCAATGTTGTACCAAAACCTCTTTCAAGCGGTTCAACAATGAATCTGCCTGTGCTTCGACTTCCGATAGTAGACACATCTACAATCTCGATTTTAGGCTTATCAATTTCGATCATTTAAAAGCCTCCTAAAAAATGTTGTATTTTGTTTTCGCTAAATAACAGATTAACTATTATTTAGAGTAGAACTCAACGATTAAATGCTCTTCAACAGGTGTTGCTATTTCGTCTCTTTCAGGGAGTTTAACAACCTTTGCTTCCATAGCATCCTTGTTTACGTCAACCCACTGCGGAATTGGACGTGCTGCATTTGATTCAACAAGAGTTTTGAACTCATCTGTTGATTTGCTTGTTTCTTTAACAGCAACAACATCGCCGGCTTTGAGGAGATATGATGGAATATCAACCTTTGAACCGTTTACAGTGAAGTGAGCATGGTTAACAAGCTGACGAGCCTGTGCTCTTGAACTTGCAAAACCTGCTGTATAAACAACGTTATCCAAACGGCTTTCACATAACTGAAGAAGGTTAGTACCTGTTACGCCTGCTTTACGTTCTGCCATAAGGAAATATTTGTGGAACTGTCCTTCAGCAATACCATAGTAACGGCGTGCTGACTGCTTTGCGCGAAGCTGAAGACCGTATTCTGAAGTCTTCTTTCTGTTTTGACCATGCTGGCCTGGTGCATATGAACGGCGTTCTATTGCACATTTGCTTGTGTAACATCTGTCACCTTTCAAAAAGAGTTTCTTACCCTCACGGCGACAAAGTTTACAAGCAGGTCCTGTATATCTTGCCATATCAAGTAACCTCCAATTAATAACTATACACGGCGTCTTTTTGGTGGACGACAGCCATTGTGCGGAATAGGAGTAACATCTTTAATAAGACTTACATCCAGACCTGCTGTCTGAAGGGCTCTGATCGCTGATTCACGACCTGAACCAGGTCCCTTTACATAAACTTCAACAGTTTTCATACCATACTCCATGGCTGTTTTTGCAGCAGTTTCAGCAGCAGTTGCAGCAGCAAAAGGAGTTGATTTTCTTGAACCGCGGAAACCCATTTCACCGGCTGAAGCCCATGAAACAGCATTGCCGTTCGTATCTGTAATTGTTACGATTGTATTGTTGAAGGTTGATTGAATATGGGCAGCACCACGCTCAATATTTTTCTTTTCACGACGTTTGCGTGAGCCTGTGGTCTTTTTAGTAGCCATACTATTTGTTTCCTCCTACTTATTTCTTCTTATTTGCTATGGTCTTTTTAGGACCTTTACGTGTACGTGCATTGTTCTTAGAAGTCTGACCTCTTACTGGAAGTCCCTTTCTGTGTCTTACACCACGATAGCAACCAATTTCGATAAGTCTTTTAATGTCAAAAGCGATATCTCTGCGAAGATCACCTTCAACATTAAGATGATTAGTAATATAATCACTAAGTTTCTTAACATCGTCTTCTGTTAAATCTCTGCAACGTGTGTCCGGATTAACACCTGTTGCTTCGATTACCTTTTTAGAAGTAGTAAGACCGATACCATAAATATAGGTAAGGCCAATTTCTACTCTTTTGTCATTAGGTAAGTCAACACCTGAAATACGTGCCATTTTACAGTTTACCTCCGATTATTAGTTCAGGATTAGCCCTGACGCTGTTTATGCTTTGGATTTTCACAGATAACCATTACTTTTCCATTACGCTTAATTACTTTGCATTTTTCGCAAATTTTCTTTACAGAAGGTCTAACTTTCATTTTGAATATCCTCCTAAATATTACTTTGAGCGCCAAATTATACGACCCTTTGAAAGGTCATACGGAGACATCTCAATCGTTACCTTATCACCGGGAAGAATACGAATGTTGTTCATTCTGAGTTTTCCGCTGATGTGGGCAATTATAATGTGGCCATTCTGAAGTGTTACCTTGAATGTTGTGTTAGGTAAAACCTCAACCACTGTACCCTCAACTTCTATCATATCTGACTTTGACATCTTATACCTCGCTAAAAACTGTTTATAGGATTGATGTTATTAATTTAACTGGAATCACATTACGGCGTAATCGCCTGCAATTGATTTAATTTCAGACTTTGGTTAAAATGACGGGACCGTTAGAGGTAATAGCAACCGTATGCTCAAAATGAGCCGATAACTTTCCGTCAGCGGTTTTAACCGTCCAACCGTCTGAAAGTTGTTTAACCTTATAGGTTCCCAGATTAATCATTGGTTCAATTGCCAATGTCATTCCGGGTAACAGTCTGATACCACGACCTGCGTGACCGAAGTTTGGTACGCTTGGTTCTTCATGAAGTTTTGTTCCGACGCCGTGACCGACAAAATCACGCACAACGCCGAATCCGCGTTCCTCGCAATAACTCTGAACTGCAAAGCCTATATCGCCGATTCTGTTGCCGGGAACTGCCTGCTCAATACCTTTATAAAGACTCTCGCGGGTAGTATCCATCAGCCGCTTTGCCTCGGGAGAGCAAGTCCCTGCAGCAAATGTGGCAGCATTGTCACCGTTATATCCGTTTTTTGCAGCACCCAAATCTATGCTGACAATATCACCGTCTTTAATAATTCTGTCAGCCTTAGGAATACCGTGGATAACTTCATCATTTATAGATATACATGCAGTAGCAGGAAAACCGCCGTAGTTAAGAAAGTTTGGTGTTGCACCGTGCTTTTTTATAAACTTGTATGCAATTTCATCAATTTCTTTTGTTGACACGCCGGGCTTTACAGCCTCTCCTGCTACCATTAATGCTTCAGCCGAAATCTGACATGCCTCTTTCATGAGTTCAAGTTCGCGGCTACTTTTAAGCACTATCATGTTAATCCTCCAATGCCGCAAAGACGAGTGCAGTTGTATCTGCAACTTCTTCCTGACCCTGAACAATAACAAGTTTGCCGATATTCTGATAGAAATCCTTTAATGGTTCTGTCATTTCATGATATTCAGCAAGTCTTGCCTGTACTGTTTCAGGCGCATCATCTTTACGCTGAATAAGTTCGCCGCCGCAAGCATCGCAAACACCGTCAACCTGAGGTTTCTTATACTCAAGATGATAAGAATTTGCACATTTTGCACAAACACGGCGACCGCTCATTCTTTTTGTTATAGCCTCATCAGATACTTCAATATCAAGAACTTTATCGATTTCGATACCCATATCCTCAAGCGCCTGAGCCTGAGGAATGGTTCTCGGAAAACCGTCAAGGATGAAGCCGTTAGCACAATCATCTTCTTTGATTCTGTCTTGAATAATACCGATAATAATTTCATCAGGAACGAGTTGGCCTGCATCCATATAAGATTTTGCCTTAACGCCCATTTCAGTGCCGTCTTTAACGGCAGCACGAAGAATGTTACCAGTTGAAATTGCCGGAATATTATATTTTTCTACTATCTTTTCTGCCTGAGTACCTTTGCCGGCACCCGGAGCGCCGAGAAGAATAAGTTTCATAATTTATACTCCTTTTTGTATTAGTCAAGGAAACCTTTATAATGGCGCATCATCATCTGAGATTCAAGTTGACGAACAGTTTCAAGAGCAACACCGCACATAATGATAAGTGAAGTACCGCCGAGTGAAATTGTCATACCGCCCGAATCTTCCGAAGCACCTTCAAGAGGCGGAATTGCAAGGTCACAGATGAGAGTGTAAATGATTGGGAATAAAGCGATAACTGAAAGCATTAACGCACCGATAAGGGTAAGTCTTGAAAGAACTTTGAAAATGTGATCAGAAGTTGGCTTACCCGGACGGAATCCCGGAATTGCACCATTATTTTTGCGAAGATTGTTTGCCATTTCTATCGGATTGTACTGAATTGTACTGTAGAAATAAGCAAAGAATATGATAAGTAAGAAGTAAAGTCCTGCATACCACCATGAATCACTCTGGAAAGCATCAAAGAATTTTTCCCAGAAGGTGCCTTCATACTTATCTGATGAAAGGAACATCTGAACTGTTCCCGGAAGAGAAAGAATTGATGAAGCGAAGATTACAGGAAGTACACCGCTCATATTAACCTTCATAGGCATATGAGTTGACTGGCCGCCCATCATCTTTCTGCCAACAACACGCTTAGCGTATGTTACAGGAAGTCTTCTCTCTGAATTGTCCATAAATACGATATATGCAATCATAAGAAGGAAGCATACACATACAATCGGAACAAGAACTTTGTATACTGTTCTGCCTGTCTTGAGGTAATTGAATAACTGAGTAATAAGTGTTGGGAAACGTGAAACGATACCTGCAAAAAGGATAATTGAAATACCGTTGCCGATACCGCTGATTGTAATCTGTTCGCCGAGCCACATAATTACTGCTGTACCTGCTGTAAGAACAAGCACAATTACAACTGCCTGGAATACGGCGTTGAAACCGGTGAATGCTTCACCGTTAACATCCATCATCAGGTAGCCGTTTGCACGGAGATAGAAATAATAAGCGAGTGACTGAAGCAAACCAAGTGCAACAGTAACAAAACGGGTCATAGAAGCAATCTTCTTTCTGCCCTCTTCGCCTTCTTTCTGCAATCTCTCAAGTGCAGGAATTGCAACTGCAAGAAGTTGCATAATGATTGAAGCATTGATATAAGGCGTGATTGACATAGCGAAAATTGTTCCGTATGTGAAAGCATTACCTGTCATCAATGTCATATAAGTGATAATGGTGTTACCCTTAATATCAGCATCAATAGCATCTGTAATATTAAGGAAAGGAACCGGAATGACTGAACCTATTCTGAAAACGAGGATAATAAATGCAGTAAACAAAATCTTTTTACGGATATCTGCCACTTTCCACGCATTTACGATGGTTTTAATCATTTAAAGCACCTCCACCTTACCGCCGGCAGCCTCAATCTTTGCTTTAGCCGCTTCACTTGCTGCAGTTACCTTTACGGTAAGTGCCTTTGTGATTTCGCCTTTACCTAAAACTTTTACACCATCAAGTGTTTTTTTGATAAGACCTGCTTCAATGAGGCTCTGTGCATCAACTGTTGCACCATCCTCAAATCTGTCATTAAGGTCAGAAAGATTTACGATTGCATATTCTGTAGCGAAAATGTTGTTGAAACCTCTCTTAGGAACACGTCTCTGAAGTGGCATCTGACCACCTTCAAATCCGAATCTACGGCTGTAACCTGAACGGGATTTCTGACCCTTCTGGCCCTTACCTGAAGTTTTACCCTGACCTGAAGCAGTACCTCTACCGATTCTCTTTACGCTCTTTTTAGAGCCTTCTGCAGGAGAAAGTTCATGTAATTTCATATCTGCACCTCCCCTTATTCTTCTGTTACAGTTACAAGGTGTGCAATCTTAGCGATTTTGCCTTGTGTCTGTGCGTTGTTCGGCTGAACTGTTACGTTGCCGATTTTACGAAGACCAAGTGAGTGGGCGGTGGCAATCTGGTCTTTTTTACTGCCAATTAAACTCTTTTTGAGTTCGATTTTAATGTCTGCCATTGTTCCACCCTCCTTAACCTAAAATTTCTTTCGTTGACTTGCCGCGAATTGCTGCAACTTCGTCTGCTGTACGAAGTTGGCTCAAGCCGTTAATAGTTGCTCTTACTACGTTGCAAGGGTTATTGGAACGAATAGCCTTTGTTCTGATATCCTGAATACCAACTGTTTCAACAACAGCACGAACAGGACCGCCGGCAATAACTCCGGTACCCTTTGGAGCAGGCATAAGCAATACTTCACCGGCACCGAATTTACCCTTAATTTCATGAGGAATTGTTGTTCCCTTAAGAGCAACTTTAATTACATTTTTCTTAGCGTCTTCGATTCCTTTACGGATAGCATCAGGAACTTCGCCTGATTTACCGATACCGAAACCTACGATACCATTGCCGTCACCAACAACTACAAGTGCAGAGAACTTAAAAATTCTACCGCCCTTTACAGTTTTTGATACACGGTTGATAGCCACTACTCTTTCTTCAAGTTCCATTGAAGATACGTCAATCTTTGCCATAAAAAATTACCTCCTTCGTTAGAACTTAAGTCCGCCTTCACGGGCGCCGTCAGCAACTGCTGCAACACGACCGTGATAAACGTAACCGCCGCGGTCAAATACGCATTCTTCAATGCCCTTTGCCTTGGCTCTGTCTGCTAATGTTTTACCGACAGCCTTTGCTGCCTCTACATTTCCGCCGTACTGTGCGAAGTCCTTTTCAACTGTTGAAGCCGATGCAATGGTAACACCTGCAACGTCGTCGATTAACTGAGCGTAAATATTGCTGAGAGAGCGATATACGTTAAGTCTTGGACATTCAGCAGTACCGCTGATTTTACCACGAACTCTTGTGTGGCGCTTCTGTCTTGCCTTATTGGCGTCTTGTCTTGAAACCATAGTATTTCACTCCTTCCCTTACTTCTTACCTGCTTTTCCTTCTTTGCGGCGGATATGCTCTTCAGCATACTTGATGCCCTTGCCCTTATAAGGCTCTGGTGGTCTCTTTTCGCGAACCTGTGCTGCGAACTGACCAACCTTCTGCTTGTCAGCACCGCTGATTACGATTGAGTTTGCTGACGGACATTCAATTTTAATGCCTTCCGGAGCTTCCATAATAACCTGGTGAGAGAAACCAAGGTTCAATACAAGGCTGTTTCCCTGTAACTGAACACGGTAACCAACACCGTTTACTTCTAATGTCTTCTTAAAGCCTTCTGTTACGCCTGTTACCATATTTGCAACAAGTGTACGTGTAAGACCGTGAAGAGATCTGTTTTCTTTTGCATCGTTAGGTCTGCTAACGATAATTTCGCTGCCTTCAACACTGATAGCCATATTTGGATGAGCATCCATTGAAAGAGTTCCGTTCGGACCCTTTACGGTAACAGTATTTGCATCAATGTTTACATCAACGCCGGCAGGAATTGTAATTGGTTTTAAACCGATACGTGACATCCTGACTGTTCCTCCTTACCAAATGAATGCTAAAACTTCGCCACCAACATTTTGTTTGCGAGCTTCTCTGTCTGTCATAATGCCTTTTGAAGTTGAAACGATTGCAACACCGAGTCCCTTCATAACTTTTGGCATATCTTCAACGTTTGAATAAATACGAAGACCCGGCTTTGATACTCTGCGAAGACCGGTGATAACCTGGCTCTTACCTTCGCCGTATTTAAGGGTTACACGAATAACACCCTGTTTGCCATCTTCAATAATTTTATAATTTTTAAGATAACCTTCATCAACAAGAATCTGAGCTATTGCCTTCTTCATGTTTGACGCAGGAATATCTACTGTATCGTGCTTTGCTGAATTTGCATTACGAATTCTTGTAAGCATATCAGCGATAGGATCTGTAATATGCATTGATAATTCCTCCTTATTAGATTAGCAATTCTCAGTTCTTACCAAGAAGATTTCTTTACTCCGGGAATTTCACCCTTGTGAGCAAGTTCTCTGAAACAAATTCTACATACACCGTACTTACGAAGGTAAGCGTGAGGTCTACCGCAGATTTTGCATCTGTTATACTGTCTTGTAGAATACTTAGCAGGCTTTGCTGCCTTAACTTTCATAGATGTTTTAGCCACGATAATCCCTCCTTACTCTGAAAACGGTGCGCCTAACAGTCTGAGAAGTTCACGTGCTTCTTCGTCTGTGTTGGCTGTTGTAACCATAATGATGTCCATACCGCGTACAGCATCAATTTTGTCATATTCGATTTCAGGGAAAATCAACTGCTCTTTAACGCCCATAGCATAGTTGCCGCGGCCGTCGAAAGAGTTTGGATTAATACCTCTGAAGTCACGAACTCTTGGAAGTGCGAGATTGAAAAATCTCTCAAGGAATTCATACATTCTGTCACCACGAAGGGTAACTTTAACACCGATTGGCATGCCTTCACGAAGTTTGAAGTTAGCAACTGACTTCTTAGCACGACAGATAACCGGCTTCTGACCTGTAATAATCTGAAGGTCATTTACGATAGCGTCTACTACCTTTGAATTTTCACGGGCTTCACCGCAACCAACATTGATAACAATCTTGTCAAGTTTTGGGATTTGCATAACAGACTTGTACTCGAATTTCTTCATCAATGCAGGCGCAATCTCGTTTTTATAAGTTTCTTTTAAAACTGCTGCCATTGTTATGTTCCTCCCTTACTTAAAATTCATTGCCGCATTTTTTGCAAACACGGATACCGCCCTTTTTGTGGCCGACACGAGTTGCCTCGCCGCACTTAGGACATACTAATTGAACCTTTGAAGCATAAAGTGCTGATTCTACCTGAATAAGACCGCCTGCTTCGCCCATCTTACGAGGTTTAACATGTTTTGTAACAACGTTAACCTTTTTAACGATGACTTTGCCTTCTGACGGGCTTACTGCGATAACCTCGCCCTTAACGCCCTTTGATTTTCCGCTGAGTACCATTACGGTATCACCGGTCTTTACAAACATTTTACTCATAATCTTGCACCTCCATTAAAGTACTTCCGGAGCAAGAGAAAGGATTTTCATATAATCCTTTTCACGTAACTCACGTGCTACGGGTCCAAAAATACGAGTGCCTCGAGGGGTTTTATCCTCTCTGATAATTACGGCAGCATTTTCATCGAAACGAATATACTGACCGTCGTCACGACGTACACCTTTAGTTGTACGAACGATGACTGCTTTAACAACTTCGCCCTTTTTAACAATACCGCCGGGTGCTGCTTTCTTAACGCTTGCAACGATTACATCGCCGATGTTGGCATATCTTCTGCCAGAACCGCCGAGTACGCGAATGCAAAGAAGTTCTTTAGCACCTGTGTTGTCTGCTACTTTAAGACGACTTTCCTGTTGTATCACAGCGTTTTCCTCCTTCGTACTGCAAAATAACACTTTGCTAAGTTGCAGTTATTATTTTATTTGACTAAATTATAAAAAAGCCGTAAATCGCAACGATTATTTAGCCTTTTCAATGATTTCAACCACACGCCATCTCTTATCCTTGCTGTATGGGCGGCATTCCATAATCTGAACCTTATCGCCGATACCGCATTCATTGTTTTCGTCGTGTGCTTTGTACTTAACAGTACGGTTTACAATCTTATTGTAAAGCGGATGACGAACTCTGTCCTTGATTGTTACAACAACAGTTTTATCCATCTTGTCGCTTGATACAATACCTACTCTTGTTTTTCTGAGGTTTCTTTCCATTATTCAGTTACCTCCTTCATTAAGAATTAGCGCTTTCAAGTTCGATTTCTCTCTCAACAGTTTTGATGCGAGCGATATCTTTCTTGACTGCTTTAATTCTCATAGGGTTGTCGAGCTGGTTGATAGCCTGCTGAAAGTGAAGATTAAAAAGTTCTTCTTTAAGTTCTGCAAGTTTTTTTGCTCTCTGATCTGCAGAAAGTGCTTTGATTTCTGATGCTTTCATTACTGCTCGCCCCCCTCTTCTTCTTTCTTAACAAACTTACATTTTACAGGAAGTTTATTTGCTGCAAGACGCATTGCTTCACGAGCGATTGTCTCGTCAACACCGCCGAGTTCAAACATAACTCTGCCCGGTTTAACTACTGCTACCCAGTAGTCAACATTACCTTTACCTTTACCCATACGGGTATCAGCAGGTCTTGCTGTAATAGGCTTATCAGGGAAAATTTTAATCCATACCTTACCGCCACGCTTTGTGTAACGTGTCATTGCGATACGGGCAGCCTCAATCTGTGCTGCTGTGATCCAAGCCGGTTCGGTAGTCTGAAGACCAAATTCACCGTAAGTTACCTTATTACCTCTTGTTGCTGCACCGGTCATACGGCCTCTGTGCTGCTTTCTGTGTTTTACACGCTTAGGTAAGAGCATTATTTTCTTCCCCCTTCCTTGCGATTTGTTCTTCTCTTATTGCGAGATTCATGAAGTACTTCGCCCTGGTAAATCCAAGTCTTAACGCCGATTCTGCCGTAAGTTGTTTTTGCTTCTGCAAAACCGTAGTCGATATCAGCACGAAGTGTCTGAAGAGGAATTGTACCCTCTTTATATGTTTCTGAACGAGCGATTTCTGCACCGCCGATTCTTCCTGAAACCATAATCTTAATACCGCGAGCGCCGAGTCTCATAGTATTTCTGATAGCACCTTTAACTGCTCTTCTGAAAGATACACGTCTTTCAAGCTGCTGAGCAATACTCTGTGCTACGAGTGTTGCGTTGAGGTCAGGCTGCTTGATTTCAACAATGTTGATGAAAACTTCATTCGCATTCTTGCCTAACTTCTTAGCGCAGAGAGTTTTAAGTTTTTCAATTTCAGCACCCTGCTTACCGATAACCATACCCGGCTTAGCACAGTGAATGTTGATTCTTACTCTCTTTGCGTCTCTTTCAATTTCAACTTTTGGAACACCTGCACCTGAAAGAGAGTCAAGAAGATACTTACGAAGATTGTAATCTTCAACAAGAGTATCGCCGAACTCGCCTTTCTTAGCATACCAGCGGGAGTCCCAGTCTTTGATAACACCGATTCTTAAACCGGTTGGATTACATTTCTGTCCCATTTAACTTTTCCTCCTCGCTTAGTCTTCCATTTCCTTAACGGTAATGGTGATGTGTGATGTTCTTTTGTTGATTCTGTATGCTCTGCCCTGCGCTCTTGCCTGAATTCTCTTAAGAGTAGGACCGGGAGTTGCATTGCAGTAACTTACTACTAATCTTGATACGTCCATATTGTTATTGTTCTCAGCGTTAGCCATTGCAGATTTGAGAACCTTCATAACAGGCTCACATGCTGCTTTTGGTGTGTACTGAAGAATAGCCATAGCCTTGTCAGCAGGCTGATTTCTGATAAGATCAAGAACAATCTGCACCTTTCGAGGAGAGATACGGACATATGTTGCTTTTGCTGTTGCTTCCATAATAATTCTCCTTTCGATTACTTAGATGTCTTTGAGCCGGCATGGCCTCTGAAAGTTCTTGTCGGTGCAAATTCACCGAGTTTGTGTCCAACCATATCCTCTGTAACATATACAGGAACATGCTTTCTTCCGTCATGAACAGCAAAGGTGTGTCCTACGAATTCAGGGAAGATTGTTGAACTTCTTGACCAGGTTTTAATAACCTGTTTGTCGCCAGAAGCATTAAGTGCTTCAACCTTCTTGTAAAGGCTTTCTTCAACATAAGCGCCTTTTTTGGTACTTCTACTCATTTAAATCTTCTCCTTTCTTCTTACTTACCGTTACGACGGCGAACGATCATCTTGTTAGATGCCTTTTTCTTATTGCGAGTCTTATAACCAAGAGCAGGTTTGCCCCAAGGTGTGCAAGGACCCGGACGTCCGATAGGTGATTTACCTTCACCACCACCGTGTGGGTGGTCATTCGGGTTCATAACAGAACCGCGGACTGTCGGTCTCCAGCCCATATTACGTTTACGGCCTGCTTTACCGATTTTTACATTAGCGTGATCGGTGTTGCCGACAACACCAACAGTTGCCATACAATCTCTCGGTACGTTGCGGAGTTCGCCGGATGGAAGTCTAAGAAGTGCATAAGGACCTTCAAGAGCCATCAACTGAGCGCTGTTACCTGCTGAACGAGCAAGTTGCGCACCGTTACCGGGATAAAGTTCAACATTGTGTACGATTGTACCAACAGGCATATCTTTAAGAGCAAGTGCGTTACCTGCAACGATGTCTGAGTTAGGACCTGACATTACTGTAGCACCAACTTTAAGACCTTCCGGAGCGGTAATATAACTCTTAACACCGTCTTCATACTGAATAAGTGCGATATGAGCGCTTCTGTTCGGATCATATTCGATTGTAAGAACAGTTGCAGGAATATCAAACTTATTTCTCTTGAAGTCGATTACACGATACTTTCTTCTGTTTCCGCCACCGCGGTGACGAACTGTAATTCTTCCGTATGAGTTACGACCTGACTTTTTGTTGAGTGGTTCAAGCAAAGATTTCTCAGGTGCAACTTTTGAGAGAGAAGAATAATCTGTTACCGACATATTTCTTCTTGAAGGAGTAGTCGGCTTATAATTCTTTATTGCCATTATTATTTTTCTCCTTTCCGGATAACTTTGCGAAAGGATGGCACCTTTCATACCTCATCATCCGAAATCATTTTATTGCTATACTTATTATATAAGGGATGTAATTACATCATATCGTTGAAGAATTCAATTTCTTTTGAATCTTCAGTAAGCGTAACGATTGCCTTTTTCCATGATGGAGTGTAGCCTTCGTGCATACCCTGACGGCGTTTCTGACCGCGAACATTCATTGTATTTACCTTAGCAACCTTTGTGCCGGGGAAAACTTCTTCAACTGCCTTAGCAATTTCAATTTTATTTGCATCCTTTGCAACTTTGAAGGTATATTTCTTCATCATAATGCCCATCATTGATTCTTCAGTGATGATTGGCTTTAAGATAACGTCATGAGCAGTTTTCATTATGCGTATACCTCCTGGATTTTCTTTGCTGCGTCCTTGAGAACTACGAAAGAGTCACAGTTGAGAATATCATAAACACAAAGAGTGTTTACTGTAACAACCTTTACGCCCTCAATATTACGAGCACTCTTGTAAATCTTTTCGTCACTGTTTTCTGTAACAATAAGAGTTTTCTTTGCTGCCTTAAGTTTTGTAAGCATTTCAACAATAGCCTTTGTCTTGATCTCTTCAAGTTCAACCTTGTTGATAACCATCATTTCATTTGCAGCAACCTTTGAAGAAAGAGCAGACTTCATTGCAAGTCTCTTAACTTTCTTGTTAAGGTTAACTTTGTACTTTCTTGGCTTAGGACCAAGAGCAATACCGCCGTGTGTCCACTGAGGGCTGCGTGTTGAACCCTGTCTTGCACGACCTGTTCCTTTTTGTCTCCAAGGCTTTGCACCGCCGCCGCTTACCTCTGAACGAGTGAGAGTTGACTGTGTGCCCTGACGCTGATTAGCAAGATAACTAACTACTGCAAGATGCATTGCTGATGCGTTTGGTTCAATACCGAAAATTGCATCATCAAGATCCATTTTTGAGGTTTTCTTACCTTCCTGGTTATAAACCTGAACCTGTGCCATTCTAATCTCTCCTTTCGTTAGGCTTTAACTGCGTCTGCGATAACAACAATTCCGCCCTTAGGACCCGGAATTGCGCCCTTGATTGCGATAAGATTGTTTTCAGCATCAACCTTTGCAACCTTGAGGTTCTGAACTGTTACTGTTTCGTGACCATAATGACCGGCCATCTTCTTGCCCTTGAATACTCTTGAAGGGCTTGAACAAGCGCCGAGTGAACCGGCGTGACGGTGGTTAGGACCGGTACCGTGTGTCATTCTGAGTCTTGAGAAGTTCCAGCGTTTAATTGCGCCTGCTGTTCCGTGACCCTTGCTTGTTCCTTTTACGTCTACAATTTCGCCTGCTTCAAAAACATCAGCCTTAAGGATGTTGCCAACCTCAATACCTTCAATGCTTTCAAGACGAAATTCTTTAAGTGTTTTCTTTGGAGCAACATCTGCCTTATCGAAGTGACCCTTCATTGGCTTGTTTACACGTGATACTTTAACATCACCGAAACCAACCTGGATTGCTTCGTAGCCATCGTTCTCCATTGTCTTAATCTGAGTAACTGTGCATGGACCTGCTTCAACTACTGTTACAGGAATTACGTTTCCGCTTTCGTCGAAAATCTGTGTCATGCCGATTTTTTTACCGATAAGACCTTTTTTCATAAGTTATTTCCTCCTTTTGGTTATTGGTTGAGTTTCCCCAACATGACCTTTGCAGCGATTAGAGTTTTATTTCAATCTCTACACCGGCTGGAAGATCAAGACTTGTCAGCGCTTCAACTGTTTTGTTTGAAGGTCTGAGGATGTCTATAAGTCTTTTGTGTGTTCTCTGTTCAAACTGTTCACGGCTGTCTTTGTACTTGTGTACGGCTCTGAGGATTGTAACTTTTTCAACTTCGGTAGGAAGCGGAATAGGACCGCTAACCTGAGCGCCTGTTCTTTTTGCAGTTTCAACAATCTTCTCTGCTGCCTTGTCAACAAGACTGTGATCATAGCCTTTAAGTCTGATACGGATCTTGACTTTACTTGCTGCCATCTTATTTCCTCCTGAAAAATTATGGTGCGAGTTCCGAAAAGTTCGCCACGCTCCCGTGTGTTTCTACCCGTTCTTTAATTAAAACCGAATGCAAAATATAACATTCGGGCATAAGAACAAACGCACGCAGCCTGCGTTCGCAAGTCACAGACTTGGAAGTGGTTACCTATCGGTGTTTTTCGCCCGGTTTAAAATCGGACATACTCCGTATGAATTACCGCCATGGGTTAAGACGCAACCTCATACATCATCGCATATCTATTGTGTGAATCTCGGTATATAATAATATATAATAAGCCCTTGTTCACACGCTCAATTATTATATATTATATAAACCCGCTTGTCAAGAAAATTCTGCAAACTTTGTAAAAAAATTTTCTTGTGCAAAATTAACGAAAATAAAATTAAAAATTCTGTAAAATTGCACAACAAAAAAAACAGGCTGAATTCAAACTTACAACCTGTTTTAGTTTATTTTACTTACTTATGCGGATTTCATAGAAAGTTTAAGTTTATCCGATATCATTGCTATAAACTCGCTGTTTGTAGGCTTTCCTCTCTGAGACTGAATCGTATAACCAAAGTATGACGAGAGAACATCAACATCGCCTCTGTCCCATGCAACCTCAATGGCATGACGGATTGCTCTTTCAACTCTTGAAGAAGTTGTGTTATACATTTTTGCAACAGTAGGGTAAAGAAGTTTCGTTACAGAACCAAGCATTTCACTGTCATTAACAGAAAGTTTTATTGCTGTTCTTAAATACTGATAACCTTTAATATGGGCGGGAACACCAATCTGACGCATAATATCCGAAATAACAACATCCATATCGCTGTCAGTGAAGGGTGATAATTCCCTTTTCTTCTTTTCCGTTTTCCATGAGGCAAGGCGAACAATTCTCTTTGCTACAGAAACGGCAGTTACAGGCTTGATAAAGTAATAATCTGCACCTGCACTGATCATCTGTTCTTCAAAATCCTGAGAATCTATTGACGACAGAAGTACAACCAAAGGTTTTTCCGTCAAAGATTCATTTATATGCTCCAATACATCTATTCCATCACCGTTTGCCATAAAAGCATCTAAAACAACAGCATCAATATGCTGCGATTCCAAAACGGTAATCACGCGAGAACCGTCCTTAGGGGTAATTATCACTTCAAAGCCTGCATTTTTCAGTTCTTTCTGACATTCTTTACCGAATTGTGCAGAATCATCGGCAATAAGTACCTTTAAATTGTTTTTCATAGAAAAACCCTCCTTTGTTATCTCTTCCACATATTACCACTTTTGAAAAGTAATTGCAAGGGTTTTTCACAAACTTTTGTGTTTTTTTTTCACTTTACTATTTTTCTGCATTTTTTTTCACATAAAAAACAATTTTATTCGATTAAATCCGACTGTTCAACCATTTTTTCGGCAAATATGCCATAACCTTTTTCAGGATTATCAACAATCACATGGGTAAGCGCTCCGACAAGTTTTCCGTTTTGAATTATTGGTGAACCGCTCATTCCCTGAACGATTCCGCCCGTTTTTTCAATAAGATTTTCATCAACCACCTTTATTACCATATTTTTCTCACCGCCGTTTGTTCTGTAAGAAATTCTTGTAATTTCAACAGTATAGAGTTGCGGACCGTTTTCATCAACAGTGCATAAAATCTGTGCGGTTCCGCGTTCAACTTCCTGCACAGGTGCAATCTCATAAATGAGACCGGAAGCGATTTCATTTTCATATTTTCCGTAAACGCCGAACCGGCTGTTAAGAGTGAGTGTTCCTATTGTGTCATTTGTAAAATCGCAGCATAAAGAACCTGCCTCTCCGTCGACGCTTTTATATAATTTTGTAACATTTGCTTTAACAGCCTCACCGTTTAATATCGGCATTATTTCGTTTGTATCAACATCTGTAATAGGATGGCCGAGTGCCGCTATTGAATTATTATCGGGATTATAAAATGTTATTGTACCTATACCTGCTGTGGAATCCCTTACCCACACACCCACTTTATATTTTTGCTCAGATGGAGAAAATACAGGATTGAGTGTAAAAGTTTTGTAATTACCGTTGCGTTTAACTTTAACCTCATATGCTTTTCCGTTATTATCATTAAAAACCTCTTCAACCTGCTCTGAAGAAAGCATTTTTATATTGTTTATGCTGACAATAATATCACCCTTTTCAAGACCTGCATCAGCCGCCGGATTACATTTACCGTCTTTGGTTTCAACATCTTTTGTTCCGACGATTATCACACCATCGGTATAAAGTTTAATGCCGAAACTTTCACCGCTTACAACAACATTTCTTTTATTCACCTGCAAAACGGTAGCAGTTTTTACGGGAATTGCACCAAACAGTTTTATTTCACTTTCTGACGATGACACACGCTGATTATTCTGAAAATCAACTTTTGCATCATCATTTGCATCAACAGTGTAAATATGATTATATTTTATTTCTTTTGAAGAATATGATGAAATTTCACCGGGCAGAGTATATTTTCCAAGCCCCACCAAAACAAAAATAACAACTGTAAGATAAGCAAAACAGACATCTGCAATTCTTATAATTTTTTTCATAAAATCACCTAATATATTATTAACCAAAAAAATAAGGACATCGCAAAGATGTCCTTAAATATTTTTAATTTTTTATTTTTTTGTTGTAACGGTTTTAACATCACTCCATCCTGAATAGAGCGTTGTTGTTTTGCCGTCTACGGTGACATATTTATATGTTCTTATTCTTACATAATACTTCTTGTTTGCGCCCATATAGTTTCTTGTAACTGTTGAGGCTGACGGATTTGTAAATGTAAGAACCGCACTGCCGCTGAAACTGCTGTTCTGGCTGTACTGAACCTGATAACCCGTAATCTCTTTTAACTGTGTATTCCAGTTAACTGTAAAGCCCTGCTTTAAAGGGGTTACCGATTTTATAGAAACCTGTTTCGGAATAATGTAAAAATAGATTGTTTTTGAACCTGTGTAGTTACCCATAAAATTAACTTTTATTGCATATCTGCCAACATTTATTCTGCCCTGATCATAGGTAAGTGTATAGTCTGTTCTGTAAACAAGTTTTCTGCCGGTGTTATCGGTTACCGACATACCGGGACCGATTGCCTTGCCTGTATAATAATACGACCATGCACTCGGTTTCGGTGTGCACTGAGAAAATGATTTCGGTGTTATATTGAAATACAGCGTTTCACTCGGTGTACCGGCATATTTACCTATATAATTTACGGTTATACCATATCTGCCGACATTTGTTCTGCCCTGTGCATATGCGAGTGTATAATCCGTCTTATAAACAAGTTTTTTACCATTGCTGTCTGTTACGGTTACACCCGGTCCGATATCCTTTCCGGTGTATACATATGATGTTGCAGACAGTTTCGCATTGAATTTTGAAGGCTCTTTAATTGTGAAATACAAAGTTTCTGTTCCGCTGTAGTTTCCGATATAATTTACCGTAACCGAATACCTGCCCGGCTCAACTCTGCCCTGATCATAAGTAAGCGTATAATCTGTTTTATAAACAAGTTTTTTGCCGTTGCTGTCTGTTACGGTTACGCCCGGTCCGATATCCCTGCCGGTATAATCATATTCGGTTTTTGATAACTTTGCTGTACATTTTTCCGAACCAATCGGTGTAATGTCAAAATAAAGCGTCTGAGAACCTGAATATTTACCCATAAAATGAATTGTTACGCCATATGTTCCAACATTTATTCTGCCCGAATCATACACAAGTGAATAATCGGTCTTATATTTGAGTGTTTTTCCGTCTCTGTCTTTAACAGTTACACCGGGACCGATATCCTTGCCGGTGTATTCATAAGATGTTGACCCAAGAGCCATATATGTTGGCGAAGAGATTTTCTCTATAACCTGAACATCACCGCAATCCGTGCATATTCTGCTTACGCTTCCGTCTGATGTAAGTGTTGCCGGAGTGGTAACAACCTCATACTTATGAGCGGATATGATTGAAATTTCTTTAGAAACAGTTTTTGTTTTGTCTGCTTTAAGGGTAGCCTTAAATACTGCTCTGCCCTGTGAATTAGCATAAATTTTTCCTTTTTCGTCAACAGTGAATACGGATTCATCACTGCTTGAAAAATCGAATAAATCAGGGCTTAACGGAGTGCTTACAACATCCCAGTTTGCATTTTCGGTAAGTATCATAGTCTGATATCCATCAGGATAGTTGGTACCGTCAACATTATCAATACCATAATACCGAAGTTTAATAAAGCCTGTGTCAACTTTTATTGTTAAAGATTTAACGGCAGTTCCTGTTTTTGTTTTGCCGTCACCGTCCGATCTGCTGAAACACTGACTCCAGTAGAGCGTACCTATTTCAACACAGCCTACACCGATACACTTGAACTGAGGATCAAGTATATTTCTTCTGTGAGATTCCGAACCCATCCAGCCTTCAACAACATCAGCAGGTGTTCTGTATCCCGCTGCAATATTTTCGCCGTTCATCTTGCTGTTTGCCGTAAAGCAGATAGTGCCGTCCGGTCGTGTATGGTCCAGATTCATTGAACATTCAACGCTTCTGAGCATTGCCGTGTCAAGAAGACTGCTATCCATTTTAAGCGGCTGCACACCTTCTTTTGCTCTTTCTGCATTTACAAGTTTCAGAACTTCGTTTGCATAATCGTAATCATACACAGCGTTATTCACATTAACATTAATTGAAGGATTTGCAGCATCCGCAGAAAACTGCAATCCTGCTGTAATGCTCAAAAGCATTACAAATGATAAAAATAAACTTAATACTTTTTTCATATAAAAACCTCCTGTCAAATGTTATTATAAACATAAAAATAATAAATTTCAACCATTAACAAAAACTTATTTATTAAATATTTTTTAACTTTTAGATTTTTATATCACAGTTTTTTACATCAAAAAAGGATTGCGCAAAACCTGCACAATCCTTTACTTTTATGTATCCTAAATTGAAACTTCGTGAGCAACATTATAAAGTTCCATATCTATTGACTTAGTCATATTGAGTGCCTCAAAAATATCAAAATCAAGAACTTTTTCTTTCTGAGCAGCAACCACACGATTGCCCACATTTTCCATAAGAAGTTTTACAGCGTAATTACCCATACGTGTTGCCATAACTCTGTCTTTGACTGTTGGATGACCGCCGCGCTGCGTATGACCGAGAACGGTATGACGTGACTCAACACCTGTTTTCGCCTGAATCTCTTCTGCAAGTTTCTTTACATCAACGCCAACGCCCTCTGCGACAATAATGATAAAGTGCTTCTTATCGGTACGCTGTGTTTTTTTCATTCTTTCAATAACATGCTTTTCAATATCAAAAGGAACTTCGGGAATAAGAATAGCAGTTGCACCGCAGGCAATACCTGCATTAAGCGCAAGATAACCTGCTCTTCTGCCCATAACTTCAATAACAGAACATCTGTCGTGAGACTCGGCAGTATCACGGATACGGTCAACCATTTCCATAATCGTGTTAAGGCAGGTATCATAGCCGATTGTATAATCGCAGCATGCAATATCATTATCAATCGTACCCGGAACACCTACGCACGGAATTCCTCTTTCGGATAAATCTCTTGCACCGCGGAAAGAACCGTCACCGCCGATAACTACAACACCTTCAATGCCCCATTCCTGACAGGTGCGAACAGCCTTGCGCATGCCTTCTTCTGTTGCAAATTCAACAGAACGTGCAGAATAAAGAATTGTGCCGCCGCGGTTTATTATATCAGAAACAGAACGCAGATCCATTTCAATAAAATCGCCGTTTATCAATCCGTTATATCCGCGTACTACGCCGTAAACTTTCATTCCGTTTTCACAGGCCGTACGAACAACTGCACGAACAGCCGCATTCATTCCCGGCGCATCTCCGCCGCTTGTTAACACCGCAATAGTCTTCATAATCAAATCCTCCGTTAAAGATTAAATGAATATGCAATAAGAGCCGAACATTCAATTTTGAGTGAAAGCCGATTTTATCTCATTGCCAGAATGTTTGTAATTTTATAATATATTTTAATATTACAAGAGAAAAATGTCAAGTATTGACTTTGAATTGACATATAATGTAATTTTATCCGCAGTAAATTGCAGATTTATATCACCCTGTAAAAACAACATTTTCATCACCGAGAATTCTTTTAAGTTCCCTGAGTTCGGTTTCATTAACCTCCACAAATTCGTCTCTCGGCTGAAGTTCATACTTCTTACTGTCAATATAGTAAAAATACAAAGGAATTGTTCCGTCAAAGATAGTTGTAACCCTCTTTGCAAGCGGTATTCTGCTGTCGTTTTCACTTTCGAATCTGAGGAAAAGGCCTATTTTTTTACGTTTCGTACTCTTTCTTTCAGGTTCTTCACCGGAAGCATCAGAACTTTTCATCTCATTTTCCGAAGGCGGAGGACCTATCTCATTTGCCAGCACCTTTGCGTCTTTTTCCTCCTCCAGCGACAAACTGCCAAATACAGTTATAATACTGCCGTTATAAAGAAATTCAGAATACTTTTCCAAAGTTTTCGGAAAAACGATAATTTCAATACTGCCATATAAATCCTCAATGGTAACAAACGCCATAGTTTCATTATTTCTTGTCTGTTTCAGGGTTGTACGGGTAACAATTCCGCAGAGTTTAACACGGCTTTTATCTTTATATTCAGACATGGAATTGCCGAAAGACTCACTGCCTGTTTCAATAATATCAATCGTATTTGCATACCCGAGACGGCTGCATAAACTGCTGTATTTATCTATAGGATGACCCGAAAGATAAAGCCCTGTCATATCCTTTTCCATTTTAAGCAGTTCTGATTTAGGAAATTCGGAAACATCGGGAACGTCAAAATCCATCGTCATAATTTCTCCCTGACCCAAATCGAAAAAACCTACCTGACCGTATTTGGCATTCTGACGGTAATTTTCAAGATTTGATACGAGAGACGGCAAAGCCTGAAGCATCTGTCGGCGGTTTGTATCAAAACAATCCATTGCACCGCAGCGGATAAGACTTTCAACTGCCCGTCTGTTAAAACGCCCCTCCTGCATACGTTTGCAAAAATCCATCAAATCAGTAAATCTGCCGTTTTTTCGTTCCTTTACAATTTCATCTATAAAATCCGAACCTATATTTTTTATACCCAGCAAACCGTAATTAATAATTTTGCCTTTTGCGGTAAAACCTTTCATAGATGTGTTTATATCAGGCGGTCCCAGCCTCAGTCCTATTCTTTTGCATTCGGCAGTATAGCGTGCTATTTTATTTGACTGGTCAAGCACAGATGTCATAAGCGCCGCCATAAACTGAGCAGGATAATAGTATTTCAAATAAGCCGTTCTGTATGCTACAAGTGCATAACAAGCAGCGTGGGATTTATTAAAAGCATATTTTGCAAAATCAGACATCTGATCAAAAATCTGATTTGCTGCAGATTTTTCAATACCGTTTTTTTCGCATCCCGAAATAAATGTTTCGCGCTCTTTTTCCATTACATCAATTTTCTTTTTGCTCATTGCACGGCGAACAATATCAGCCCTGCCATAAGAGTAACCTGCAAGTTCACGAAAAATTTGCATTACCTGTTCCTGATAAACCATACAACCATAAGTGTTTTCAAGAATAGGTTTAAGTTTATCTGTAATATATTCAACTTTTGAATGGCTATGAGAATTTTCAACAAATGTATCAATCTGCTTGGCCGGACCGGGGCGGTAAAGCGAAGTTGCCGCAATCAAGTCTTCAAGTGCAGTCGGCTTTAAATTCATAAGCATCTGTTTCATTCCTGATGATTCAAACTGAAAAATGCCTTCGGTCTGCCCTCTCGCAAACAGTTTATAAACATTTTCATCTTCTATGGAAATGCTGTTTATATCAATGCCTGCCGCTTTTGAGGCATCATCAATAACCGTTAAAGTTCTGAGTCCGAGAAAATCCATCTTGAGAAGACCCAGTTCCTCAAGGGTTGTCATTATATACTGGGTAACAGGTACACCATCATTTGTTGCAAGCGGAACATAACTTGAAACAGGGTCGTGTGTTATTACAACACCTGCCGCATGGGTTGAGGTATTTCTCGGCATACCCTCAACTTTCCTTGCTGTTTCAATCAGTTCATTCACCTGAGAATTTTCCGCCATCAGAGCAGCAAGTTCTTTTGACTTTTTAACCGCCTGATCAATGGTTATATGAAAATCATTCGGCACAAGTTTTGCCACAGCATCAACAGAAGCGTAAGACATTCCCATTGCTCTTCCGACATCACGGATGGCTGCTCTTGTCTGAAGCGTACCGAAAGTAACAATCTGTGCCACATGGTCGGCACCGTATTTTTCGGTAACATAATCAATAACTTCACCCCTGCGTTCATAGCAGAAGTCTATATCAAAATCAGGCATAGATACTCTCTCAGGATTGAGAAAGCGCTCAAAAAGAAGATTGTACTTCATCGGATCAAGGTCTGTTATCCCCATACAATATGCCGCTATTGAACCGGCACCGGAACCTCGGCCCGGGCCTACGGGAATATCTTTGCTTTTTGCAAACGAAACGAAATCCGCAACAATCAGATAATAATCCGTATAGCCCATTTTTTCGACAGTTTCAAGTTCGTATTCCAGCCTGTCATAATACTCCTGCGGCGGATTTTCACCATAGCGTTTCTTCATCCCTTCAAGACAAATCATTTTAAAATATTCAAAATGATTCATATTATCAGGCGTTTCATAATATGGAAGTTTTGTTGTGCCGAAATCAAAATCAAAGTTGCACCTGTCGGCTATTTCCTGTGTAATATCAATAGCCTCGGGAATATCGGAAAAGATTTCACGCATTTCATCTTCGCTTTTAAGATAAAATTCATTTGCATGAAACTCAAGTCCCGTATCTTCGCCTATAACATGATTTGTGGCAATGCAGATTAAAACCTGCTGGATTCTGGCGTCGTCTTTTTCAATATAATGAACATCGTTTGTTGCCGCAACAGGAATGCCTGTTTCTCTTGAAATTCTCTTTATACCCTCATTTACCGACTTTTGCTCATTAAGTCCGTGATCCTGAATTTCAAGAAAATAATTATTTTCGCCAAAAACATCGCGATACCACAGAGCCGTACTCTTTGCTGCCTCGTATTCTTTTTTCAGCAAATGCTGCGGAATTTCACCTGCAAGGCAGGCAGAAAGGCAGATAAGCCCCTCGTGATACTTTTCAAGCAAATCATGGTCTATTCTTGGTTTAAAATAAAAGCCTTCCGTAAAGGATTTTGAAACCATTTTTATCAGATTTTTATATCCTGTTTCATTTTCACACAGAAGAATAAGGTGATTATAATCCTTATCCAGCACCTTATCTTTATCAAAACGTGATCGTGCGGCAACATACACCTCACAGCCTATAATCGGCTTTATCCCCTCTTTTTTACACGCTTTGTAAAAATCCACAGCACCATACATATTGCCGTGGTCTGTAATAGCAAGCGATGTCATACCCATTTTTTTGGCATAACGAACCAACTGCCCGATACGGCAGGCGCCGTCGAGCAGTGAAAATTCTGTATGTGTGTGCAAATGAGTAAACATTTTTATTCTGTCTCCTGAATATTCTGTGCCGCTTCGACAATTTTTCTCAATCTGTGATTAACACCCGATCGTGAAAGACCGCTGAGTTTTGCAAGTTCGGCAAGAGATGCGTCGGGGTTGTCCCGCCTGAGAACCGCCATCTCTCTTAAATCATTTTTCAAATAATTTAAACCTTTTGTTTTTTCAATTTTTGAAATTGCTTCAATATGTGAATAACTTGCTTTTACCGTTCGTTCGATATTTGCAGTTTCGCAGTTTGCGGTTCGGTTGGCTTTATTTCTTATGTCTTTTATAATTTCAACATTCATCATCTCAAACATTGACGATGCAGCACCCATAATATAAAGGCAGTCTTCAATAGCCTTACTGTCTTTAAAATATACTATATTATAACCTTTTCTTGTTGAAGTTTTCGGACTCAGTTCAAATTCTTCAAGCAGAGTAACAAGGCTTTTGGACAGATTCATATATGAAACGCTGAACTCAAGATGATAATCCTTTTCGGGTGAAGATACAGTTCCGCACGACAGAAACGCACCTGCCAGAAAAGAGTTTCTGCAATCCTCACAGTCAAAATTTGAAAAATTTATTCTGAGGCTTCCGGCATCACCATGACCGAAAGCCCCCATTATTTTTTTACATTCTGTTTTATCTTCAATAAGTATTGAAAAACTTCTGCCTTTGGGCGACACTTTAAGTTCACTGTCAACATTACAGTGCCTTTTTAACAATGTTTTATAAAGAAGCGCACAGTTTTCATTTTCGCTCTGAAACATAATTTCATATGACGAAAAACTTTTTGAAAAAATGCACATACCATAAAACAGTGCTCTTTCGCAGCAGTTTTTTTCGTATTCGGTTTCAAGTAATTCTTTTTTTACCTGTTGGGAAAATGACATTTATACTGCTCTCTTTTTCTACTTACGTTCTATATCTCTGTGGTGAGATGAAACATTATCCCACTTCTTTGAAAAATGTTCTTTAAGTGCCTCGGCAATAGCAACACTTCTGTGATTTCCGCCTGTACAGCCGATAGCAAATACAATCTGGCTTTTGCCCTCTTTAATATATAAAGGGTTAAGGAAATCAAGAAAATCAATCAGTTTCCTCAGCAGTTCATTTGATTCCTCAAACGAAAAAACATAGTCGCTGACTTCTTTATCAAGTCCTGTCTTTGTCCTTAATGATTCAAGCCAGTACGGATTAGGCAGACAGCGTACATCAATAACAAAATCCGCTTCGGCAGGAATACCGTGCTTAAAGCCGAAAGACATACAGTGAATATTCATAACTTCTTTATCTCCGCCAAGAAGAATCTGCGAAAGTCTTTCTCTGAGTTTCGGCGAAATTATATCTGTTGTGTCAATAATATGATCTGCTTTTGCTCTGAGCGGTGATAAAATTTCTTTTTCATATGCAATGGCATCACTTATACTGCCGTTGAATTTATCAGCAAAGGGATGCTTTCTTCTTGTAAGTTTATATCTTTTGAGGGCCTCTTTATCTTTAACATCAAGATAAACGATTTTAACGATATAATTATACTTTTCTATTTCTTCAATACTTTCGATAAGTTGCTGAAAAATCTGGCTGGAGCGAACATCGGCAACGATTGCCACTTTAGGATAGTTATCGCCCTTTGCAAGCAGGCTTATAAAAGTTGTCATAAGTTCGGGCGGCATATTATCAATACAGTAATAGCCTACATCTTCCATAAAGCCCATAGCGGTTGACTTTCCGGCACCGCTTACACCGGTTAAAACAATAAGTTCATTTTCCATATTTTTATCCGCCTATTTTGTTACTCTGATTTCCATTTCAAGTTTTACGCCTTTTTGTTCATATACGGTTTCACTGCAGATTCTGCACAAATCAAGCACATCCTTACAGGTTGCACCGCCTTTGTTAATAACAAAACCTGCGTGTTTTTCGCTCACCTGAGCGCCGCCGACACTTTTGCCCTTAAGATTGCATTCTTCAATAAGTGCGCCTGCAAAATAACCTTCAGGGCGCTTGAATGTTGAACCTGCCGACGGGTATTCCAAAGGCTGCTTGCTTCTTCTGCGCGAAATGAAATCTTCCATTTCCGCTTTTATTTCGGTCTTGTCTGCTTTTTTCAGTTTAAGATAAATGCCCGTAATAATGCATTCGTTATCATAATATGCCGAATGGCGGTAAGACAAATTAAGATTTTCATTTTCAAGAAAACCTTTATTTCCGTTTCTGTCGATATGACTGCACTTAACCAAAACATCTTTCATTTCACCGCCGTATGCACCGGCATTCATAAATGCTCCGCCGCCGCAGGAACCCGGTATACCATAAGCGAATTCAAGACCGGAAAGACTGTTTTCAAGCGCAAAACGGCAGACTCTTATAAGCATTGCACCGGCCTGGGCATAAATCATATCATCACCGATAAGTTTTATATCAGCCATATGATCATCAAGAATCATTACACAGGCATCAATACCATTATCATCAACAAGAAGATTTGAACCGTTGCCGATTGTAACAAGCCTTATATTTTCTTCATTTGCTGTTTTGACAATCTGAATTATCTGTTCTTCATTTTCGGGATAAACCACAAGAGGGGCATTGCCGCCTATTTTAAAAGTAGTGTGCCTGCTCATGGGTTCATTTTCAGCATAATCACAATTTATTTTCTTACAAAGTTCAATTAAACGTGTCAAACTATCACCAATACTTAAATTACTTAACTTTGCCGAGAATAGCAGCGCCTATAACACCGGCATCATTACCGAGTTCAGCCTTAACAATTCTTGTCTGAATTTTGCTGTGGATTGAATATCTCTCGGCCTGAACGTATCTTCTGAGCGGTTTCATAAGCGTTTCGCCCTCATTGCATATGCCGCCTCCTATGCAGATAATTTCCGGCTGCAAAGCATTTACAAGATTGATAAGACCGCAGGAAA
Source organism: uncultured Clostridia bacterium (assembly GCA_946555465.1). Taxonomy (GTDB): domain Bacteria; phylum Bacillota; class Clostridia; order Oscillospirales; family Acutalibacteraceae; genus Eubacterium_R. The sequence continues at coordinate 15,511 of CAMNST010000010.1, read as the reverse complement.
CATATTTTATGTATTTATCAACCACTTTTACACCCGCAATATCGCCCTTGCGCATTGCATCAAAAGCGGTTCTTCCCGAAACCTTGCCCTCTTCTTTTGCAAGTTGGTGCATAACAGAATCGGGATTTTCTTCCATAGCCTTTTTTGTTTGCCTGATAAGAGCAGTTGCAGAAGCATATGCCTCCCAGCATCCTTTACGGCCGCAGGTGCATTCTTCACCATCAACCATAATTACCATATGGCCGCATTCACCGCCGGCAAAGTTTACGCCGTTTACAATTTTGCCGTCAACAATTACACCCGAACCGACACCTGTTCCGAGAGTTACGGCAACAAAATCTTTTGCTCCGTTGCCAACCCCTGCATATGCTTCACCGAGAGCGGCACAGTTTGCATCATTTTCAATAAATACTTTTTCAACACCAAGACGCTCAACAAGCATATCCTTTGCAGGAACATTGTTAAAACCAAGATTGTTTGCAAATTCAATTATACCGTCACCGTTTACGGTACCCGGCGTTCCGAGGCCGATTGAGTCAATATCACTCATTTCAATGCCTGCCTTTTCAACAGCCTCTTTTGTAACTTTTGCTATATCGTCAAAAATTTCCTCTGCGCTTCTTATTGCATTGGTCGGTGTTTTTGATGAAGCAACAATATTATACTTATCATCAACAACTGAAGAAACAATGTTTGTTCCGCCCAAATCAATTCCTATTGTATACATAATAAAATCCCCCTACGTCATCCGTTTTTATCATTTTATTTTTATTATTTGAAACAGCAAAATCAGTTTTGCCATATATCAATTTCTTTGTTCTCGGGCTGAACATCTTCCATTCCGAGACTTGCCATAAGGTCCTTTGCAGCGTTATAACCCATCTTTTTCTGACGGTTGTTCATCGCTGCCGTTTCAACAATTACCGCAAGGTTACGCCCCGGAGTAATCGGAACAGTTATAACAGGCACCTGAACATCAAGAATATTTGTATATTCGTTATCAAGACCCAAACGGTCATATGCCTTTGTTGAATCCCAAGCCTCAAGCACAATAACCATATCTATTTTCTCACTGGGCTTAACAGCACCCATACCGAAAATACGCCTTGCATCTATTATTCCGATACCTCTTAGTTCAACAAAATGGCGGATATTGCTCGGAGAATTGCCCATAAGCGTTTTGTCGCTTATTTTTCTTATTTCAACGGCATCGTCTGCAATAAGGCGGTGTCCTCTTTTTATGAGTTCGATAGCCGCCTCGCTCTTTCCTGCTCCGCTTTCGCCTGTAATAAGAACGCCCTCACCGTAAACTTCAACAAGAACGCCGTGCCTTGTTATCCTGGGAGCCAGTTCTTTGTTGAGTTGGGCAATAAGCGCTGCAAGAAACGGCGATGTTTCCTCTTCTGTTTTAAGAAGCGGCACTTCGTATTCCCTGCACGCCTTTATAAAATAGTCGGGAATATCGAGTCCGCGGGTAATAACTGCAGCAGCAGGTTTCATCCCAAGCCAGTATCCCAAAGCCTTATCCCGTTCTTCAGAACTCATATTGCGCATAAAGCCGAGTTCCGTCCACCCCAGAATCTGAATTCTCAGCGGGTCAAAATAATCCGTATATCCTGTAAGCACAATACCGGGTCTGTTTATTTCACTTGTGGTTATGAGTATTTCCTCCGCCGGTTTTGGCAAATACACAACTTCAAGTTTATGAAACTCAATTATTGTTTCAAGCGAAACAGCATAGTTTTGGGCCATATATTTCCCTCCAGAAATCTGCACTGCATATTGCTAAAATTCAAAATATTAATATGCGGCAAAACAAAATTATACATTTTCATTATAGATTATTAACAAATTATTATCAAGAATTTTTTACAAAATAATCATTAAATATTAAATCAACATTAATTATTATGCACAATATTTACAAACACAGCAAAATATGCTAAAATAGCAAAGGTTTTATCAATATAAAAAACAATTCATTTTAGATACAAATATGCAATCTTACCGATAATTGAGGAATGAACTTGAATAAAAAACTTAAAGTTGCAATAGGCACAGATGCTTTTCCCCCCACAACAGACGGAATAAGCAATGTTGCACAGAACTATGCTTGTCAGATTAATAAAAATCTGGGCGAGGCGGTTGTTATAACCCCAAAAAATCCAAACCAGACCGATTATAAATTCAATTATGAAATATTCAGATATAAAAGTTGGTGGATTCCTTCTAAAGAGGGCTACAGCATAGGCTGGCCGTTTAAAGATGAACTTCACCGGGCGATTATAGATATGAATTTTGATATTCTTCATTCTCACGCTCCGTTGGCAACAAGTTACTATTTTAGAAGAGTTGTAGAGAAAAAGAAAATCCCCGTTGTTTTAACCTACCACACAAAATATGAATACGATATCGACCGGCGTGTTCCCACCAAAGCCGCTAAAGATTTTGCATATAAATTTCTTTCAAACAATATCAATGCGGCAGACGAGGTGTGGGTAACAAGCGAAGGTACCGTTGATTCACTCAGAAAAATAGGTTATAAAGGTGATTACATAGTAATGCCCAACGGCTGTGATCTGCCTGTTATGAATGTGTCTGACAACGATATTTCATTGATAAAGCGCAAGCACAACGTGCCTGAAAACGTGCCTGTATTTCTTTATTCCGGAAGAATGATATGGTACAAAAACATTGAACTTATAATTGATGCCTGCAGCAAGCTTGCAAAAAACGGCCAAAAATTCAAACTTATTATGCTCGGTTTCGGCGCTGATGAAAACGCCATAAAATTGCGCATAAAAAAATCAGGGCTTAAAGATTACGTTATCTGGACAGGAAAAATACTCGACCGTCAGGAAATACAGGGTTACTACGGCATTGCAGATATTCTGCTTTTTCCGTCGGTATTTGACACAAACGGTCTTGTCGTAAGAGAAGCCGCAGCATGTGCAACCCCGAGCCTGCTCATCAGAGGAAGTTGTGCCGCAGAAGGCATAACCGACGGCGAAACAGGATTTTTCTGTATGGAATCTGCCCATTCCATCGCCGCGGTTCTCAGTAAAATTATGCATAATAAAGAACTGCTGAAAACAGTCGGCAGAAATGCGCAAAACAATATTTACATAAGTTGGGAAGATGCAGTCAGAAAAGCGTATGACAGATATCAGGTAGTAATTGATAACTTCAACAGAAAAAATTTCAGATAAAAAATGCTGTACAGAAATTCTGTACAGCATTTTTGTTTTGAATAAAGTTTTATAGTATAAAAATTTTAATATTTTACTTCAGTATTGTCAAAAGGTAATGAAGCGTTGTTTTTGTTATATGCTTTGATTTTTTTCTTTGATGAAATAAAACCGGCAAGGCAAAAAACAGCCATAGCCGCACAGCCGACTGCAACATAAACAAAATAGTCATTCTGGCTGTTCTGATAATCTTCAAGTTGGCTTTCATCATCAAAAGCATATTTCAGTCGAAGATTTGAATCAGGTATTTTTTCACCGAAAGTTTCATTATACAAATTCATAGCCTGCGCATAGTATTCTTTTGCTTTTTCATCTTCGCTGAAAGAAATTGCACAGACCGGCATAGAAAGTTCACCTATCTGCTGATTTTCATCATTAATATATGCTTCTATCTGATTATATCCTTCACTGCCCACATCATAACAAATTGAGGCATAATATAATTTTTCCTCACCTGATGCGTTATTTTTAAATGCAGCAAGATAATATGCAAACTCATCATTTTTATCATTGCTCTCATTTCCGTAAGTTGCATACTTATCAATTATAATCAGATCTTTGAACTGAACAACATCAGTTGTCATAAGATTTGCATTGATATCTGTAATATTTTCGGCAGTTTCAGCATTAATAAGTTTGTATTCATCATCTGCGCTGAAAAAAGAAATCACTGACACAAAAATTGAAACAACAAAAAATATGATGCAAAACACCATAAATTTTTTTAATTTCGGTATGGGTACCGCTGCAGTTTTGTTTTCGTTCTTTTTCATAATAATTCTCCTTTAATATAAATTTTTATAAAATTATACTATCAAAGAATTCTGTTTTGGTGTGCTGTCGGCACACACTTTTTTACATCGGTGATGGTATTATAAAAGCAATAATATAGCATAGAACCGCTGCAAAGATTCTTATAATTATTTTATTTTGGCGGCTTGCATTTTTCATCAGTCTGTCTGACCAGTTGCAGTAATTAAATATAAGAAACACCGGAATTATTAAAGTAAATAAACCGATTAAAAACCAACAGATAAAATGCTTAAAACTCGGAATATGCATCTGGTCATCCCAAGGCAGAGTAAAACACATAAACACTGCCGCAATATAATAAACGGTTGCAATTATTTTTTTATAAAGTTTGTTTGAGCGAAATCCCGGAACAGCATAAATACCGCTCATAAATTTTTTATTGGCAAGAACACTTTTTAACTGATTGACAGACTGATATCTTATGGCTTCATCAATCTCAATACACTTATTAATTACATTCGACAAATTTCCGTAATACAATTCTTCATAAGGAAATTTGCCTGTAAGCATATAATTCATTAAAACACCGATTGAATAGATATCACTTCTCGGTGAAGACTGTTTAAAGCCGAACTGTTCGGGAGCAGCATAGCCCTGAGTACCCAAAATCTGAGTATCTCTTCCCTTTTCGGTCTTGTAAATTCTGCTTATTCCGAAATCAATTAATTTAATATTGTTCTGATTAATAATTATATTATTTGCACTTATATCACGGTGAACAATATCATTTTTATGCAATACATCAAGTCCGCTGCATATTGCTTTCGCTACTCTTATAACGGTTTTTTCATCTGCAGGACCGTTTTTGCGAATATATTCTTCTATGGTTTCACCCTGAACATATTCTGCTACTGCATAAATTTTGCCGCCGTTTTCCACAACATCATAAACTGCCGAAAGATTATCATTTTCAATATTTTTTAATTTTCTGTAAATCAAAACATCTGCGGCGGTTATTTCTTTAACAATTCTGATTTCATTGCCAATATAAATAAGAGTTGTTGAATTATTAAATTTTTTTAAAATCTTATAATCCATTGACAAATCAATGCTCCTTTTTGTAAATTATATTTGAAAGCAGGGTAATAAAATGAAAAAGACAACTGATGAATTACTTAATATTTTAAAATCCAAAAGAAACTATTCCGATTTTTTAAAAGAAAATATAGATGAACTTTATTTTGCATCAATCAGTGAATACCTTGAAATGCTGCTTGCACAGAAAAAGTTAAAAAAGGGAGAAGTTATAAACAAGGCAAACCTGGATAAAGGCTATGCCTATCAGATATTTAACGGCAATAAAACAAATCCCTCCCGCGACAAACTCATAATGCTTGCTTTCGGCATGGGTCTTAATCTCGGCGAAACAAGAAAACTGCTTAAAATATCAAATGTTTCAGACCTTTATGTCAGAAATCCAAGGGACAGTGCCATTATCTTCTGCATTGAAAACAAACTTGATTTAATACAGACTAACGAAAAACTGGACGAACTTGCTCTGCCTGTGCTTGAATAAATTAATTATAACCATTCAGTGACCTAAATTCAACTTCATCATAGAATAAAGCAGAAATAATAGGAGTTGAATTTATGTTTAATTACGTAAAAAAATTACAATACCCGATAAATATAAAAAATCCCGACCCCAAAGCCGCCTCTATAATCATAAGTCAGTATGGCGGTCCGGACGGTGAACTCGGAGCATCACTCAGATACCTTTCCCAGCGCTACTCAATGCCATATCCCGAACTGAAAGGCTTGCTGACTGATATAGGTTTAGAGCACACACAAGAGCGTTTTTCATTCTCGTACGCCTCAATTTCCTTTGTTCCTGCAAGAATTTTGCCCTGCCATTTTTCAGGTATCAGTTTCAGGTAAATATCCATTTTCCTGCCTTTGTAAACAACGATTCTGTCAACGATGTTTCTGTAGAATGTATCATTCCATTCCGCGCCTGTTGATATGGAATTTACATAATTTCGTATGTCGCAGATTGTTTTTTCCTTGTCTGCAATCATCTGCTGATTGCTTTGTTCTTTAATGCATTTCTGCTCAAGGTCCGCAATCTGACTGTTTAAATCATCGCAGGCTTCCTTATACTCCTCAGCCTCAATATATCCGTTCAGGCACATATCAAGCAGTTTCTTTTTCTTGTCCTCACACCGAGAAATTTCGTTTTGAAAATGTGCAGTGTTATCATTATCGCTCACACTTTTCACAACGCTTTCTACAGTCTGCAACAGCGTGTTGATTATATTTGTTCGGCTCAGCATTGTATCTGCAACCACGGTCTGCAAAATCTCTTTTATATCCCTGTCATTGATGGAATTTGTTGTGCATCCCACAGCAGTTCCGTCTTTTTCTTTGTGCTTGCCGCCGTTTTTCTGACTTTCGGCACACACCCATTTCACATTCATCGTGCCGTCTTTTCGCTTTTTCTGCCGTCTGACAAAACCTGCCCCGCATTCACCGCAGATAATTTTGCCGGATAACGCATATCTGTTTGCAAAGGCTTTTACAGTGCTTTGTGACGGTTTTCGTCTTTCAAGTTCTCTCTGCACAGCCTCAAAGCGTTGTCTCGAAATAATCGGTTCATGATGATTTTTGATTGTTACCGTTTCAATCTCGCCGTAATTCCGTTTCTTTTGGTGCGTGAGATAATCCGGCGTATAGGTCTTTTGCTGAACTAAATCACCGCAGTATTTTTCATTTCGCAGTATGCGCAGAATCACTGTGTATGACCAGTCTTTCATTCGAGCAGATGTCTTGACACCTTCTTCACGCAGTTCCTTTGCAATCCTATGTGCGCCCTTGCCATCGTCAAGGAATTTATGATAAATCAGCCTTACTGTTTCCGCACCCTCTTCGTTGATTATCAACTTGCCGTCACGTACATCATAGCCCAGCATATCTCTGCCGAGAACGACACCCTTTTCCATCTGCCTGCGAAGCCCCCACTTCACACGCTCACTTGTTTTGCGGCTTTCTTCCTGTGCCATTGTGGATAGAAATGCCAGTCTCATTTCTGCATCACTGTCAAGAGTGTTGATGTTGTCATTGAGAAAAATCACACCAACTCCAAGAGATTTCAGTTCTCTTGTGTAACCAATGCTATCAAGAATATTTCTCGCAAAACGGCTGATTTCCTTTGTGATAATCAAATCGAATTTTCCGCTTTTTGCATCCTCAATCATCTGATTGAATGCAGCACGTTTTTTCGTATTCGTGCCTGAAATTCCGTCATCGACATATATATCATAAAGTTCCCACAAGTGGTTTCGCCTTATATATTCATTAAAGAATTGCTGCTGGCTTTCAAGCGAATTTGCCTGATCTGTCTTATCAGTTGATACTCGGCAATAGGCAGCAACACGCTTAACCTTGTCATCAATTTCAAACATATTTTTACGCCTTTCTATCAGCGGATATCCGCCTTTTTCTGACACACAATATATACAATGTTTCGGATGTCTGGTTTTTATGAAGAAATTTCATTTTTATTCAATCTTCATCCGTCTTTTGCACTCGTCATACTGCGACTTACTGATTTTTTTATCCTCAAGAAGAGCAATCAGCATTGCCCTCATATACGCTTTTTCAAATTTTTTGTTTTCCTGTTTTGCATATTTGTTTTGACTTTCCAGAATAACTTTTGTTTTCATTTGATTCGCCTCAACGAAATTTATGCAAAAGTATCTTGTCCCTATGCCATTATTTCTTCTCTCTTCATTCATTGACTTTTGGAATTTTAATATGATATTATTTACTTATTAAAACACATAGGCAGGAACAAAAATGTCACGATATATTGCTTTTGATGTTGAAACGCCGAATCGTTTTAACAATCGTATGAGTGCAATCGGTATTACGATAATTGAAGATGAAATAATCACAAGAAAACTCTACTCCCTCATCAATCCTGAAACAGGCTTTGATTATTTCAATACACAGTTAACAGGAATCAGTGAAGAAATGGTTCAGGATAAGCCCGCATTTCCGCAAATCTGGGGTAAAATCGAACCGATTATGAGCAGTGGTATTTTGGTTGCACACAATGCACAATTTGATATGAGTGTTCTCAAAAGTTGTTTGCGGGATTATGGAATAACTTGGAAAACGCACGTGCCATATCTCTGCACGGTACAGATTGGAAGACGCATTCTTCCTGAAATGAGCCACAAACTCAATTCACTTTGTGACTATTACGGCATTGAACTTGACCATCATCACGCGGGCAGCGACAGCCTTGCCTGTGCAGAAATCCTTTTACGATACATAGAAGGCGGAACAGATATAAACCAGTTTATAAAAACATATTATTTTTAAAGCACAAATAAATTAAGCGTTGGAAAAATGAATCTCCAACGCTTTTTCTTTAACTGAAACAACATAAAATTAAGGCTTATCATGCATCACTGAGGTGGCGGATTGCATTTGCAGTGAATTCTGCTGTTGCGTTGCCGCCCGCTTTGTCAATATTATTTTTAAACCGTTCATCTGCAATATACATCTGACCTAATCCTTTTAAAATTTCATCTGTGCAGTTGTAATAATTATCCGTAATAAAATTCTGAAGTTTTCGGATTAACGCCTGTACCTCCTGAGAATTTGGCGGAAGGTGCTTTATTTTTCCGATTTCTGCAAAAATCCGCATAAATTCGGCTGCATTACCGGCAAAAGCAGAATGCTTTTGCTCATATTCTTTATAAGCATCGGTATGCCCCCATTTTTGCTTTGCCTCTTTAGTGTAATTTTCAATTTCCGTTTTATCAAATACTGAAAAGTCCATATTTTCACTTCCTTTAACTAATAATTCACGGGCAGAATGAATGATTTCATCAAGTCTGTTTTTTTGCATCTCAAGCATTTTAATTTGCTCTTTTAATGCTGACCCGGCATCAAAATCGGGGTTATCAAGAATCATTTTTATTTCCTTTAACGGAAACTGCAATTCACGAAAAAGCAATATTCTGTGGAGCCGTTCAAGTGCCTTATCGTCATACAATCTGTACCCTGAACCGGTTATTTTTGTCGGTTTCAGCAAATCTATTTCATCGTAATAATGAAGTGTGCGCACGCTAATCCCCGTTAAGCCGCTGATTTCTTTCACTGTTTTCATTCCTGTAGCACCTCGTGTAATTCAAGTATAAACTATTACGAAACGTAAGAGTCAAGCGTTTTTTTATTTTTATACAAATATTTAAAGCGTCGGAAGAATTAACTTCCAACGCTTTTTATTCCTATTCAGTCATCACAAAACCATTAAAAGCGTGCCGACGCTGATTAAAACCAAACCGATAATGGATTTTGGCGTAAACTGCTCGTGCAAAAATACGGCGGCAAAAACCATTGTGATTACAACGCTCAATTTATCTATCGGCACAACAACGGATACCGCACCGTCTTTTAAGGCTTTATAATAGCAAAGCCACGAAAGCCCTGTTGCCGCACCTGAAAGAATAAGAAATATCCAACTTTTTCTGCTTATTGATGTAAGCCCTGACTGGGCATTGGTTATAAACACCATACCCCACGCCATAACAACAACCACAACGGTTCTTATTGCGGTTGCAAGATTGGAATCAATATCATCAATTCCGATTTTTGCGAGTATGGATGTTGCCGCTGCAAATATGGACGAAAGTATTGCAAACACTACCCACATAAATATACATCTCGATTCTGATTGTATTCTGTTTTCATTATACTTCCTGACTGAAAATATGTAAAGCAGATTCTATCAATTCAATACACTGAATTACCATAAATAATCTCGTTTCACAAATCGGTTTTTATGCTATAATGATTCTGAAAACAACAGAAATGCAAAATTGTGTTGTTCAGATAAAAGATTAACTCCGATATAATAAAACCATCAAAAGAAAAGGAGTTGTTTTTATGAACACAGACAAAATCTATGCAGAATCCATCGCAAAGGAATACGCACCGAAGGAAACCTCTAAGGTTGTTGCACTGCGAAAACTTGACAATAAGGCAAAGCGGCCTGCTAATATTTTCGCTTATTTCAAAATTTCATCTTTTAACTCTAATACAGCCAACGCTGCCATGCATGCCGGGCAATCACAATTTGCAACACCTTGAGCCTTTAATTCCTTTGCGTGCTCATAAAACTTATTTGCCGTTTCCTCACCAAATTTTGCTTTGGCTTCTTTGCTCGGCAAAAATGCAAGCATTCCGTCAACAGAAACGATAGAATCCTGAAGTTTGGCAACATATCTTTCTCCTGCTTCTTTTTGCTTGGCTGTGCCGATAGAATCGAGCCAAGCCTGCCCTGCTTCCTTTAATTCATCACAGCACCAATCGGATAATAACACCTTTGTTTTTTCAATAGCGTTTTTCATAAACATTCTCCTTTTATACTTCATCTGCTTATTATCTGTTTTGATATTTTACTTTTGCATAAATGTTTTCACAAGATTTACAAGTAATTTTCATTTCATAAGCAGCCACTTTTTTATCCAATATTGTAATTAAGGGTTCATTATCTTTTGGACAGCAAAATCTATTTTTAATAAGAAGCAATTCATCATTGCAATCTTTACCTGGATTGCTGTCTTCAAAATCCAATAATGCACAACCCTGACTTCCACAATTACATTTATATTTTAATTCTAATCTATCATAAGTCGAATAACATAAATAGCCTATATTTTCATTGCATTTATCACAATATATCCATCCGCCATAATTAGCCGCTAATCTTGTATTCACTAATTCCTTATTTTTTAATAATCTTGCCATAATCTTATCATCTTCCATCAAAATTTAATCTATTAATTACGTTTCAATTTTCAAAATTAAAAGGTCTCGTAAATTATATTTCTTATATCTTCTTCCGCCTGTTTCACTTCAAAAAGAAATTCTCTTGATGATACACGCAGTGCACCGCCGCCTAATATTATAAGTTGCTCAAGTGCATCTGAGGTTACAACTCTCACCTTGTTGTTTTTTGCAAGTTTGTGAGACGTTTTTTCAATATACATATCAGCAGTTTCAGCTTCTTTGGTGTAAACAATATTTATGTTATTTATTTTTTCAACTTCGCGTGTATTTCCTTTCACTTTATATGCATCAAAAACAAGAATTACTTCGCATTTTTTGTAACCCTGATAATTGCACAAAATATTTATAAGCGTATTTCTGGCACCTTCTATATTATCCTGTGCCGATTTTTTAAGGTTGTCCCACGAGAAAATAACATTATACCCGTCAACAAGAAGGTATTCGCTTCCGTCATATCTTGGAGAACGTGCAGATTTATATTTTTTAGTCTCTGTATTTTTATCGGAAGATTTTGTAAAGGTAAAGTGATTTTGATTCGGGTAGTTTCGGTTTTTAATCGGTCCGTAAGTTTGTTCAAAAATCTGCATTAATTCTTTATCAAGGGCAAACAGATTGTCATTGTTTCCTGATTTTGAAAATGCTTTTTTTGCATCATTATCCGTATAATCGCTTTTCGGTGCAGACAAAGCACTTGGCAGATGCATATGGCTTTTAACTTCATTCCATTTAACAATATATCCTGCACCGTGTGAGCAGAATACGGAATCGGCAGGATTATCCGTATCAGAGTCGCAGTCATAGCCTATATCTGCAATCACTTCTTCGGTATTATGGCAGGGTTCATACCCCTTTAAACTGCACATTAATTTGCCTTTGCCGTGCGTATACTGCATAACTTCTTTTGAATAATCGTACATTTCCGAAACGGGTGCAGTTCCGCTGATAACCGAAAAATCGCCAATGTTTTCGGGTGTGTTAAAATTGCCGAACATACGCTGAATATCCGTCATCGCTCTGCCTATATTTTCAGTCGGTACTTCTAATGTGAATTCATAAACAGGTTCAAGCAGAATGCAGTTTGCCGAACGCATCCCTTGTCTGACTGCTCTGTATGTTGCCTGCCTGAAATCTCCGCCCTCGGTATGTTTTGCGTGGGCTTTTCCCGATACAAGGGTAATTTCCATATCTGTTACGGGTGAGCCCGTCAGAACACCTATATGTGTTTTTTCATAAAGATGGGTTAATATAAGCCTTTGCCAGTTTTTATCAAGCAAATCCTCTTTGCAGTCGGTTCTGAATATAATTCCGCTGTCTCTCTTGGCAGGTTTCATAATCAAATGAACTTCGGCATAGTGTCTGAGCGGTTCAAAATGACCGATGCCCTCAACTGTATCTGCTATGGTTTCTTTATAAATTATATTTCCTTTGCCGAAAGTTGCGTTTATGCCAAAGCGTTCTGCGAGTATGGACTGCAGTATTTCAAGTTGAATATCGCCCATTAACTGAATCTGAATTTCACCAAGTCTCTCATTCCATACAACTTTAAGTTGCGGATCTTCGTTTTCAAGAATTTTCATTTTGTCCAGGGCGATATGCGCGTCAATGTTTTCGGGGAGTTCCAGCCTGTAGGTAAGCACGGGTTCAAGTACAGGCAGAACTGTGTTTTTTTCTTTGCCGAGTCCGTCACCCGGGCGAGTAAATGTTATTCCGGTTACTGCACAGACTGTTCCGGAAGGTACTTCGTCTGCCGTGCTGAATTTTTCACCGGAATAGATACGTATCTGATTTATCTTTTCATTGCCCTGATTTTTATCTGACTGCAGTATTTCTTTAACTTTAAGATTTCCGCCCGTAACCTTTAAAAATGTAAGGCGCTGACCTTTATCTTCAGAAATTTTATATACTTTTCCTGCAAATTCATTTTCGTATTCGGGCATTTGGGTGTAGTCATACAAGCATTTCAGAAATTCTTCAATGCCTGCTAATTTTAAGGCAGAACCGAACATACAGGGGAATACTTTTCTGTTTTTAACAGCGTTTATTATATCATTTTTTTCAAGTGTTTCATTTTCGTAATAACGGTCTAAAAGCGTTTCATCACAAAGTGCAATGTTCTCGTAAACTTCAGATTTATTACTGCATCCGAAGTTTACGCAGCCGTCATTGAATTTTGTTTTTAATTCGGTCAGAACGCGGTTTTTATCTGCACTTTCCAGATCCATTTTATTTATGAAAATAAAACAGGGAACATTGTATTTTGAAAGCAGTTTCCAGAGTGTCTGCGTATGGCTCTGAATACCGTCTGTTGCACTGATAACCAAAACAGCATAATCAAGAACCTGCAGTGTGCGCTCTGTTTCGGCAGAAAAATCAACATGCCCCGGTGTATCAAGAAGGGTAAATTCAACATCGCTGTATTTTAAAACCGCCTGTTTTGAAAAAATTGTTATTCCGCGGTCGCGCTCAAGTGAAAATGTATCTAAAAAAGAATCTCTGTGGTCAACTCTGCCGAGTTTGTTTATGTTTCCCGAACAGTATAACAGTGCTTCTGAAAGGGTCGTTTTGCCGGAGTCAACATGAGCCAGAATGCCGATAACAATTTTTTTCATCTTTTCACCACGCTTTTAAACAGTTTTATATATAATATCATAATAAAATATAATTGTAAAATACTATCTGCTGTATAAAAGTTGAGTTGATTTAAAAAAATTTGTATTCATTTACAGATTCCGGATGATGTCAATTTTATCACCCGCGGCATAATTTTTTGATTACTGCATTTGCAAGTTCCCGCTTTAGTTCAAATGTCAATTCATCTAATTTATTAAAATCGCATATTTTTTCTCTTAAGTCAAAAAATACAATATAGTCGATAATTGACAAACTATGTGATGAAATTTATAATTATTTCAATGGGCGTATTATAATAGATTATTAAAGCATTGAGGATGATTGATAATTATGCGCAAACACTATATTGATAATTTAAGATGGATCGCGATTTTGCTCCTTATTCCGTATCATGCTGCAATGGCTTGGAATGTATGGGGAGAACCGAATTATATATTTTTTGAAGGCAATAAGATAATCAGCAGTATTATAGTGTTTTTGAGTCCTTATTTTATGCCCCTTTTGTTTCTTCTGGCGGGAATAAGCACAAAATTTGCCTTTCAAAAAAGAACAGTAAAACAATATATTTTAGAAAGAGCAAAAAAATTATTAATTCCTTTTATATCCGGGACACTGCTCCTTATGCCGGTAATGACATATGTTGCAAATAAATTCAACTTTGGTTACAGCGGGAATTTATTTCAGCATTACGGTGTTTTTTTTACAAAATTCACTGATTTAACAGGTGCTGACGGCGGATTTTCTGTAGGGCAGTTCTGGTTTGTTCTGTATCTTTTTGTTGTTTCAATTATATCAATCGGTGTAATTGCTTTGCTGAAAAAGATAATTCCCAAGCCAAAAAAGGTAACCTCAATATGGTTAATCTGCATTCTCGGATTGCCATTGCCATTATTAAGCGAGTTGCTTTCAATAGGCGGAAAAAGCCTGGTTGAATATACATACATTTTCCTTATCGGTTATTATATTTTTTCAAATGAAGATGTAATCTGTAAGATTGAAAAATACAAATGGTTTTTCCTGTTTATCGGTTTAACTGCAACAATCCTTAATATATATCTGTTTATTTGGTCTGACGCACAGTATCCGCTGTTTAACTCGGTTTTAAAATATGTATCTGAATGGTTTATGCTTGCCGCATTGTCCGGAATAGGTAAAGGTTATTTGAATTTTACTTCAAAAGTATCAATATATATGTCTCAAAGGTCGTTTGCTTTTTATATTTTGCATTTTATTTGGGTTGTTTTGGTTCAGTATTTTATGGCGGATATATTATATAAGCATACATTTTTGTTGTATATAATTTCCGTATTGCTGGCATATGGCGCAACGTTTATAAGTTGTGAAATATGCGTAAGAATGCCGCTGCTCTGCTCTGTTATGGGCGTGAAATCTGTTAATAATAAAAAATAATTGTAAAAGAGAGATTGGTTATGATAAGAAAATTCAAAAGCAGTGATATAGATGCCATAATGCAGATTTGGATAGAAGAAAATATAAATGCTCATAGTTTCATTTCAAAGGAATATTGGGGAAAAAACTATGATTATGTAAAATCTGTTTTGCCAAATGCTGAAATATATGTTTATACAAATAACAATGAAATATCCGGCTTTATCGGCTTAAACAGCCGTTACATTGAAGGAATTTTTGTAAAGTCGGGCAGTCAGAATAAAGGCTGCGGAACAGCCCTGCTTAATAAAGCAAAACATAAAAATACGCAATTAACGCTTAATGTATATGAAAAGAATTTAAAGGCATTTAATTTTTATAAGAAAAACGGCTTTAAAATCATGGAGGAAAATATTGATTCTGAAACAAAGGAAAAAGAATATTTAATGATGTGGAAAAAATAAAAACAAAATATTGAAACTGTTTGGAATATCGTTCCTATCGGCATACATATTAATCATAAAAAATTTCAATAAATCTATAAAATCATCTCTGCAGGGCAGAATATTAAAGAGACTAACTATTAAAAGTCAAGTCTAAAAATAAAAAGATGTTGTAAAAAAACA
>CAMNST010000009.1 GCA_946555465.1 uncultured Clostridia bacterium | reverse complement strand
ATGCGTAGACCTATGATGTTGTTGGTTAAGGTTAAAAAGGTTTAATAAACAACTTTCAGTTTATCAGTATCAAAAATAGAATATGAACAACAAAAAACATCGTAGCAATACGGTGTTTTTTGTTACCCAAAACCCACAATTCAATACATAACCACAGGTTAGTGCAAATACCTTATGTGATTTTTTGAAAGGCTTAGAAAGGGATATTTACCCCGATTTTCGCCCCGAGAAATGACACAAACAAGGCTTAATGTATCTTCCCTGTGGTTTTTTCTATTTTTAACTGGAAAGGTGGATTGATATGCCGAGAATGAGCAAGAAACGGAAACAAGAGTGGGCATTGTTTCTGAATGACCGAAACCGCATTATCTACAACGAGCTTTGCAGAAAATGCAGGAATGACTGTAAGCAGAGTTTCCGCTGTATTGTAGTGCTTTGCCCGAAATGTTTATCGAAAAGGAGAACAAAGAAAAATGATTGAAAATGAAATGACTGTCAGCGTGTCTCTTGAAGTTGTCAAGGCGAGCGAAATCGAGCCGAAAGAAGTGAAATGGCTATGGTATCCGTATATTCCGTTTGGCAAGGTTACGCTGTTGCAGGGCGATCCCGGCGATGGAAAAAGCAAGCTAAATATTGTTCTTCCGAAAACCGTTCAGTTAATTGATAAGCAGGGATTTTCAGACTGTCGGAACCTTTCCTGCATTGAACTGAACAATGTAAAAAACATTAAGGAAAAGGCTTTTGAAAACTGTATATCGCTTCAAACTCTGTTTTCAACTCAGATACGAATAAATCCGAATCCAAAAATTCAGATGTTATAAACAGTACAGACAGCAAAGCAAATTCGGCCAAATCATCCGCAAACGAAAACACTTCCGATAATAAAAAGGATAACGAAACCCCAAAAACGGAAGAGCAGAAATCAGAACAGGAAATTGAACAGAAAGAACAAAACGCTGACACAAAAGACGAAAATAAAAAGAAAAAGGAAAAAGAAAGCAGTGCAGAAAAACTGAATATTCTTGACCGTATTGTTTATTTCTTCCTCGGACTGATTAATAAAATCATAAATTTCATCAAATCTTTATTTATCTGACCGTTAATAGCAGAAAGAGCATTCCTTTTGGGAATGCTCTTTTCTTTTATAATATGTAATTTACTGATTTAACTTCTTTGGAATTTTCTGTATAAACCCTTGTAACCCGGCGTGAAATTCTGCACGGCAGTTCATAATTAAACGAATGTGCCGCTTCGGAAACCTCCTCCATAGAAAGGAAAGCATTACCGTCTCTTCCGACAAGGGTAACTTCATCCCCCACTTGAACACCTTTTATGTTGCTGACATCCACCATAAACTGGTCCATACAAACTCTGCCGATAATATCAGCATATTCGCCGTTTACAATTACCCTGCCTTTATTTGAAAGGCATCTCGGATATCCATCGGCATAACCAACGGGAATGGTTGCAACAACAGTGGATTTTTTTGTTTTATACGTACCGCCGTAAGAAATTTCTCTGCCTGCTTCAAGCGTTTTTACATAACTGATATGGGTTTTCCATTCAAGGGCAGGCTTAATATCAAGAAGTCTTTTATCAACATCTGCAGAGGGATAGAGACCGTAAGTAACAATTCCCATACGAACCATATTGAAAAATTCATCAAACACCATAATTCCTGCTGAATTATTGATATGTTTTATTGGTGCCTCAATATTTCTTTGGCTGAGCATATCAGCAAATTCTTTAAATTTTCTTTTCTGCTCTTCTGCTTTACTGAGATCTTTTTCATCTGCTGTTGCAAAGTGGGAAAAAAGGCCTTCTGCCTCGATATTGGGAAGGGTGATAATTTTTTCGCATAAATCCGCACTCTCCTCACAGACCTGAAAACCAATACGGCTCATCCCCGTATCAACACAGAAATGAAATTTTGCCGTTTTATTCTGCTTTACAGCCTCATCTGAAAGTGCCTTTGCCTCTTCATATGTGAATATCGGAATTCTTATATCATATTTTACCACATTTTCAAAATCAAAAGGCAGCACTGTACCGAGTATGATTATCGGTTTTTTCAGATTCGCATTTACAAGTTCCAGTGCCTCTTCAATACAGGCAACACCGAAAAAATCACATCTGCTTTCAAGCGCCCTGCCGATTTCAACTGCACCGTGACCATAAGCATCTGCCTTTATAACGGCAAGCAGTTTTGTATTTTTACCAATCTTTTTTAAAACATTGTCGGTATTATATTTAATTGCATCCAAATCTATTTTTGCATAAGTTCTTTGATTCATTTCCAAACCTCGCTGAAATATAATTTGCCAAACCGAATAACGATATACTTCCGGGTCAAATTCAGCAAATTATTGTTTAATAAAATTCTAATACCATCTTATTAAAAAGTAAAGAGAAATTTGCACAAAATAAATGTTTCTGCTTCATTTTCTATTGATTTATAAAAAACGATGCTGTATAATATCTAAGTACAGGCGGTTGTACATTTCGTGCAGCCGTTTTTTATTATTTTTTATAAATAACTACCGTAAGTGAGGATAATATGTTTAAAACAGGTTTTGACAATAATAAATATCTGCAGATGCAGTCACAAAGAATCAAGGAACGTATCGGGGAATTCGGCGGAAAACTTTATCTTGAATTCGGCGGAAAACTTTTTGATGATTATCACGCCTCTCGTGTTCTTCCCGGCTTTGAACCCGACAGCAAACTGCAAATGCTTATGCAGTTAAAAGATCAGGCTGAAATCGTTATCGTTATCAGCGCATCTGATATAGAAAACAGCAAAATCAGAGGTGACCTCGGCATTACATATGACATTGATGTTCTTCGCCTTATATCTGCTTTTGAAGAAAGAGGTTTAATGGTTGGCAGCGTTGTGCTTACAAAATATATTTCCACGCCGAAAGTGCACGCTTTTGAGCAAAAACTTGATGATAACGGCATTGCACATTACCGCCACTACATAATTGACGGCTATCCGTCAAACATTTCAAAAATTGTAAGCGATGAAGGTTACGGCAAAAATGATTATATAGAAACCACACGTTCCCTTGTTGTTATTACCGCCCCGGGTCCCGGCAGCGGAAAAATGGCAACCTGCCTTTCACAACTTTATCACGAAAACAAACGCGGAATCAAAGCAGGTTATGCTAAATTTGAAACTTTCCCTATCTGGAATATTCCCCTCAAACATCCTGTTAATATTGCTTATGAGGCTGCAACCGCTGATTTGAGTGACGTTAATATGATTGACCCATGGCACCTTGAAGCATACGGAAAAACAACCGTAAACTACAACCGTGATGTTGAAATTTTCCCTGTTTTGAAAGCAACATTTGACAAGATATACGGTGAATGCCCCTATAAATCACCAACAGATATGGGTGTAAATATGGCAGGAAACTGTATATTTGACGATGAGGCGGTGAAAGATGCCGCAAACCAGGAAATCATCAGAAGATATTACAATGCCTGCTGTGCAAATTTAAGAGGTCAGAATAAAAAAGATGAAATTTACACTCTTGAACTTCTTATGAACAATGCAGGTCTTTCATCGGAAAACCGTCTCTGCACGAAAGTTGCAGAAGAAATTGCGCAGAATACAGATGCTCCTGCCGCAGCCATTGAACTGAACAACGGCGAAATTATTACAGGCAAAACTTCAGAACTTCTCGGCTGTGCATCATCCATGCTTCTTAATGCACTGAAAAAACTCGGGAACATTGACGACAGCGTTCTGCTTATTGACCCCGAGGTAATCAAACCTATACAGGAACTTAAAATAAACCACCTTGGAAACAATAACCCGAGACTTCATACTGATGAGGTGCTTATTGCGCTTTCCATTTCGGCAGTTACAGATAAAAATGCAGCCCTTGCACTTGAGCAGGTTTCAAAACTCAAAAACTGCGAAATGCATTCGTCGGTGCTTCTTTCAACTGTTGATGAAAATGTTCTTAAGCAACTTGGAATACGTGTAACCTGCACCCCGGTAACAAAGAAAAAAATTATATATTAAACCCTGACCGCTGTAAACTTGTTATTTGCAGCGGTTTTTATTTGTCTGAAAATGAATACACCTGAAAAATAAGGTAAAAACAATCATAGCAAATAAATATGGCAGGCGATTTTTTGTTTTACCAATTTGACGACGAAATAACAGGTATTGATTTACATGAAATTAATGACAGCACGCTCACAATCGGCTATATAAATATTGATGAACTTGAAGAAATATACCGAAATTTTGATTTTTCTATCCAGACCGTTGAAAGATGCAAGGAAAAACACGCTTTATCCACTTGCACCATTGAAGTTTTTGATAACTACAGTTTTATAAAAATTAATGATATTAACGCCGACAGCCATATTGAAAAAAACTGCCTTGCACTTTATGTTAAAAAAAACCTTGTGCTGATAATAAATATAAAGGAAAATAATTTCTCTAACAGAGATATATTTTTAAAACTTTTATCACGCATATCCACCCAAATCTCAAGCCTTGAAAAAATAGTCTGTTTCTTTTTTGATGAACTTATAAACGGAGACAGCAAACACCTTGAAAACGCACAGTTAAAAATCAACAAACTTGAAGAAGACGTTCTTACAAACAAAGCGGGTGATGATTTTAATATTCATCTTCTGAATATGAAAAAAGAACTGCTTCTTCTCAGAAGTTATTATGAACAACTCATCGAAATCGGTGAAACTCTGGCAGAAAATGAAAACGAAATTTTTGATACTGCAAATATAAAAAGTTTTAAAACATTTATTGAAAAAGCCAAACGTTTAAAAGACAATGCAGATTTGCTGAGAAACAGCGTTGTTCACCTTTGGGATGCATATCAGGCTTATCTTGATATGCGCCTTAATGAATCCATGAAAGTGTTTACTCTTATGACAACAATCTTCTTTCCCCTCACCCTTATTGTAGGATGGTATGGCATGAATTTTAAATTTATGCCTGAACTCAACTGGAAATACGGATATCTTTTTGTTATAAGCCTTTCTGTTTTTGTTGTAAGCATATTGTATTTATGGTTCAGAAAAAAAAGATGGCTTTAAATATATTTTGCTTAAATAAAAAAGAATTTAATATATCATTTCAAACCAAAACGCCGTGCATAAATAAAATGCACAGCGTTTTTTGTTGCTTTAAAACAGATGAAACCTTTAATCCGTATTTATTTCTTATTCTTCTTGTTTTCCGCAGCGGCGGTAACAAAGCCTCTGAAAAGCGGATGCGGAATATTGGGGCGGGATTTAAATTCAGGATGAAACTGCCCTGCAACAAACCACGGATGATTCGGTATTTCCACCATCTCAACAATATGATTATCGGGTGAAGTTCCGGCAAAAATCATTCCGCCTTTCTTTAAATCGTCACGATAATCGTTATTGACTTCATATCTGTGTCTGTGACGTTCCCAGATTTCTTTTTCTCCGTAAAGAGCGTATGCCCTTGATTCGGTATTAAGAACACACGGATACTTACCCAGGCGCATTGTTCCGCCCATATCCGTAATACCTTTCTGCTCAGGCAGAATATCAATAACAGGATAAGGGGTATCGGGATTAATCTCGGCAGAATTTGCACCCTTCATTCCCAGCACATTTCTTGCAAACTCTATAATAGCAATCTGCATACCAAGACAGATTCCGAGATACGGAATTTTGTTTACCCTGGCATATTCGCAAGCCTTAATCTTGCCTTCAATTCCTCTTGAACCAAAACCTCCGGGAACAAGAATGCCGTTCATATCTCCAAGGATTTCATCAAGGTTAACATCATCACCCTCAAGTGTTTCGGAATCAATCCATTTAATATCAACCGCACTTCTTGTTTCAATTCCGCCGTGCTTGAGTGCTTCGTTTACGGATATATATGAATCATGAAGTTCAACATATTTGCCAACCATTCCTATTTTAACGGTCTGAAGAGGATTTCTCAGTGCATCAAGCATACCCTGCCAGTCAGTTAAATCAGGTTCACCGCATTCAATACCGAGTTTTTTTACAACAACACCGTCCATATTCTGATTATGAAGCATCATTGGAACAGCATAAAGAATATCACAGTTATTATTTTCAATAACACATTCTTTTTCAACATTACAGAAAAGAGCAATTTTTGATTTTATATCCTCAGTAAGCGGATGTTCCGTTCGGCAGACAATTATGTCAGGGCGGATACCGATAGAAAGCATTTCTTTAACTGAATGCTGCGTCGGTTTTGACTTAAGTTCATCAGATGCCGCAAGATAAGGCACAAGTGTTACATGAATAAACAGGCAGTTTTCTCTGCCGACATCAAGAGCAAACTGGCGGATTGCTTCAAGAAAGGGCTGTGACTCAATATCACCGACCGTTCCGCCGATTTCAACAAAACAGACATCTGCACCTGTATCCGCATTTTTTTCAATAGAACGCTTTATTTCATTTGTAACATGAGGAATAATCTGAATTGTCTGCCCGCCGTAAACGCCTTTTCGCTCATCGGAAATGACTTTCCAGTATACTCTGCCGCTGGTAAGGTTTGAATTCTGAGAAAGACTTTCATCAATAAATCTTTCATAGTGACCAAGATCCAGATCCGTCTCTGCACCGTCATCGGTAACAAAAACCTCTCCATGCTGAACAGGATTCATTGTGCCCGGGTCAACATTAAGATACGGATCCAGTTTCTGAGCCGTAACTTTAAGACCTCTTGCCTTGAGCAGTCTGCCCAGTGACGCCGCTGTAATACCTTTTCCCAGACCTGAAACAACACCGCCTGTTATAAATATATATTTCGGACTTCCCATTTTAATCCTCCCGATACTTACAAAATATAAAAACGGCTGTACGCATTTGTACAACCGTCTGTACTTACACATTATACGCCCTCTTTTTTTATAAATCAATAGCCAAACGCAAAAAAATTCAATTTTTCGCAATATTATTGCATATTTATTCATATATACAAAGTTTTAAGCATAAATATATATTTTTAATTACATAGAAACAAAAAATACCCCCTGTAAATGGACATAACATCCATAAAAACAGGGGGTGGAATGAGGAGTAAAGTTATTAAATTATTTCATCTTTAAGTGTTGAAACAATGGAATCATTTTTAAGTTGTCTGATAGAAAACAGCATAGATATGCCAATGATAACAAACACTGCCGCAATAACGCACAGATACATCAGATAATTAATTTCAAACGGAATAACCGAATCGCCGAGTTGCTTGTTCATTGCAAAACTCAGAAGAAGGCTTATCGGTATTGCAAAAACAAGTGCTTTTAAACCATAGAAAACGCTTTCAAGGCAAATCATTTTACCAAAACCTTTAGGCGTTGTGCCTACAGATTTAATCATTGCAAATTCCTTTCGTCTGAGTTGAATTCCTGTTGAAATTGTATTGATTATATTTGCAAGTGTTACAAGTGTAATAAGTGCAATAAAACCATATACAAACACCTGAAGAACAAATACCAACGTATTCATAACCTGCATTTGGTCAACAATATCAACTGCATAAACACCGCTGAAATTATTTTCATCAATTATAGCAGTTATCTTTTCATATGCCGCCGCATGCTCTTCGGCAGTAATACCCCAAATATATGGCACACCGTCAACATCTTCATTGTTAAAAAGTAATTTATAGTGTGTGCTTTCTGGAACATAAACACTTATTGTATTTTTGCTGTTAAGATCAAACAAAGCATTATTTTTATCATAATCAACAAGGTTTTTTATGGTTACAGTCTGGTCATCGCCATACTGCGTATAACCGATTCTGCTGCCTATTACATCATCATTGAAAACCTTGCTACCGCCTTCATTATGGCTGACATTATTAAGAAGAAGTGCGTTTTGGGTATCGCCGTAGAAATCGCGTTCATCAATACCGTTTGCTTTGCACAGTGCATTAAAATCTTCATCCTTAACATAGTTGACAAATACATACATCTTGTTCTTTGCCATATTTTTATATGCACTTGTCAGATTTTCTTCAACAAAAAATCCGTCAATCAACTCATCATTATTGTTATAGGTAAAAAAACTATTGCCGCATGGGGTAAAACTGTCAATCTCGCTGACTTCACTGAATTTTTCGGCGATTGCATCTTTATCATCATAATCAACAGTAACACTTATGTCATAAGGCATATCCTGAATGTTTCCGTTGCTCTGAACAAATATCTGGCAAAAATAATTTACAGATAAAAACAGAACTACCGAAAGTGCAATGGAAGCCGTTATCATGGTTGATTTTTTACCGTTTCGTTTCAAACTTTTATAGGCAAGTTCACCTTCATAACCGAAAAGCGCACGAATAAATTTAGGTGATTTGAGTTTTTTAGCCTTAACTTTTACCACGCTGTTCTGCTTAATCGCATCAATCGGTGTAATTGCAGAAGCCTTTTTGGCAGGAATAAATGATGAAATAAAAATTGTGAACACACTGAAAATTACGATTCCGATGATTGCCCACAGCGGAACTACCGTTCTCATTTCATAACCGCTGTCTTCGATGCCCATAATCATTCCGGTTGAAAGAATTTTGTCACCAACAGCCTTTAATGTTATGCTTATTCCGGCAATACCTGCTGCAATACCGACCGGTATTCCGATAAGCCCCAGAACAGCACCTTCAAAATATACAGACATTCGTTTCTGCGAACGGGTAGCGCCAACACTTGCCAGCATACCGAGATAACGCACACGCTCGGAAAGAGACATTCCGAAGGCGTTATATATCAGCATTACCGATGCAACAATAATAATTGCAAGAATAATCAAAGCCATGGGAATTATGGTTAATGCAAGACTGCTGTTTTGATCAATAGCAAACTTTGTCTGAAGATAAGACGTATTTATGTCATATTCTTCAATTCCATAATCATCAATCATTGATCTGATAAGTTCAAGCGATTTATAATTCACCTTTTCAAGTTCAACGGTTGCCTGTATCTCTCCGCTCTTTTCGGATTCGCTCATTCCTCTTACAATACTATAGCGTATAGTCGGAAGATTTCCATTAAAAATTGCAGTAATTTTAAATTCTTTTATCTCTGAAGTCCGAAACTGTTCGCCCGTATAATAACTGCCTGAAAAAGTTGCTTCTTCACCATCTTCATCAATAATATAGCGTGTACCCACAGGAACTTTTACAGTATCGCCGATTTTCCAATCAAGATTATTTTTATCAATCAGTTCTTTTTCAACGGCAATTTCATTTTCGTTTTTCGGCAGATTCCCTTCAAACTGCGAGGTTGCTTTTTGAGAAAGATTTACTTCGTCACCAATATAAATCCCGCCTGTTCCCATACGATCAGACACACATTCTTCAAGGTGAAAAGCATCTTCTCCGCTTGCATCCAACGGAATAATTCCAACATTTTTTATTCTGTCATCCGCTTTCAGTTTTTCAAGTTGTTCTGCATTTACAACCATGGTTGCGTGTATATTTCCGCCTTCAAGCATTGAAAGTTCGCCAAACAAATTCATAAATGAAGCCACGCTGACAAACACGGCGGTTATCATAGCAATGGCAACACATATACCCAGCGTAGTAATAACTGTTCTGCCCTTATTTTCCTTTAAATGGCGAAGGGTTAATTTTCTTACTATATTCAAGAAACCTTCACCTCATCCCGTACAATTTTGCCGTCCTCAATAGAAATTACACGGTCGGCCGACAAGGCAATTTTTTCATCATGGGTAATGATAATAACTGTCTGTTTGTATTCTTTATTAAACCAGCGCAAAAGTGAAATAATCTCTTTGCTGTTTGCCCTGTCAAGATTGCCGGTAGGTTCGTCGGCAAGCATAAGTGCAGGGTTGTTTACCAATGCCCTTCCGATAGAAACCCTCTGCTGCTGACCGCCTGAAAGTTGATTGGGCAAATTGTTAAGACGATGTTCAAGACCGAGTTTTTTAACAAGATTATCGATTAACTTTCTGTCCGGCTTTCTTCCGTCAAGAAGAAGGGGAAGCGTCAAATTTTCTTCGGCAGTTAAAATCGGAATCAGATTATAGAACTGATAAACAAGCCCAATCTGCCTGCGTCTGAAAATTGCAAGTGCCGTTTCGTCGAGTTTTGAAATATCAGTATCACCGATAATAACCTGACCGCTGGTTGCGGTATCCACACCGCCTAATATATGAAGCAGTGTTGACTTGCCAGAACCGCTTGGCCCGACGATAGCAACAAATTCACCTTGTTCAACAGAAAAAGATACATTATCAAGTGCATGCACCTTAACGTCTCCCTGTCCGTATATCTTTGATAAGTTTTTGATTTCTAAAATTTTCATAATCTTATCTCCTTTCAAGGCGTATACTACCGTTTTAAAATTACATCACAGTGACTTTTAAATTACAATTTTGTCATATAAAAATATTTTCTGCTTACACAATACTTTTATAGAACCTTACGGTAAATGAAGTTCCTTTGCTTTCTTCGCTCTTAACACTTATATTGCCGTGCTGCTGTTCAAGTATGGATTTGGCAAGTGCCAGTCCTATTCCGACGCTGTCGGCATCTGCATTTTTTCCATGATAAAAGCGCTCAAAAATATGGGGCAAATCTTTTTCTGCAATTCCGCAGCCGTTATCTTCTATCACAACCTCATTATAAAGTGTTGTGCTTTTGGAACTTATCTTTAATATTCCGTTTTGAGATGTATGCTCAATACAGTTCTTTATAATATTTGCAAAAGCCTCTATACTCCAGTTTTTGTCACCGTTAAAACAAAAATCAGTTAAATCTGTTTTCAATGATATCCCCTTCAAATCAAGCGTTATCATAAACGGCTTAAGGCTTTCCGAAATAATTTCTTTTATATTTATTTCCTCATTTTTCAGGTCTGCGGTTCCTGCATCAAGTTTAGACAATTTAAGAAGTGTAATTATCAGCCATTTCATTTTATCGGTCTGATTTTCAATTATATCGGCAAATTCAATCGTTTTTTCACTGCATTCGGTATTTTTAATCAAATCTGTCATCATCATAATTGAAGTTAACGGCGTTTTTAACTGGTGGGATATATCGGCAATCGAATCTGCAAGATACGCTTTATCATGAATCAAACTCTCATTTTGCGAACGCAGAAGAATCATTATTTTATAAAGATTATTTTTAAGAATTGAAAGTTCGCCCTCTTTATTTGTATCAATCGACAGATTATAATTCCCCGAGCAAACCATCGTTAAATAATCATTTAAACATTCAATTTCGTCATATCTCTTTTTGGTATAATAAATAAAAACAAAAGAAATTAACAATGAGAATGCCAGACAGATAAATGCACACCACTTATTGATAAAAAACAGGATTGCCGATAAAAGAATGGACAGGCATATGCAAACAGCAGTTAGTTTTTTCAGTTCTCTATTTTTCATTTTCAATCACATAACCAAGCCCTCTGACCGTTTTTATAATTTTAGGTTTATTGGACTCGTCCTCTATTTTATTTCTTAACCTTTTAATATAAACCGTAAGCGTATTATCATTAACAAAACTGCCGTCAACATCCCAGATATTTTCAAGCAGTTGATTTCTTGACAAAACAATCCCGCGGTTATTGATAAAAATAAGCAGCAGTCTGTATTCCATTGCGGTAAGAATGATTTCTTCACCGTTTTTATACACTTTTGCCTCGTTTGTATTGACCGTCACATCCGCCAGTTTCACAACAGTCTCATTATTTTCTTTATTATATCTGCGAAGAACACTTTTAATTCTTGCCATAAGTTCTTTTACTCTGAAAGGCTTTGATATATAATCATCTGCACCCAGTTCAAGACCCATAATAACATTCACTTCATCGTCAAACGCAGTAAGAAAAATAACAGGCAAATCTCCCTTTTTTCTTATAAGTCTGCAAATATCATACCCGCTGCCGTCAGGCAGTGTCAAATCAAGAATATGAAGCGAAAAATCCTGATTTGAAAGAATCCTCTCTGCCTCACTTACAGTTTTTGCAAGCGTAACATCATACCCCTCATTCTGAAGAGAATACGTTAAACCTATACCGATAGCCTCGTCATCTTCTAAAACAAATACATTCATTATCTTTATCCCCCTGATTAATTTTATCATATATTATAGTTGATTTCCATTACAATATTGTCACATTGCATGCAATAAAAAAGGATACCACATGGTATCCTTCATCTCTTTTCATAAGCAACCTGCTTTCACTCGTTACGAAACAGTTCACTGAACTGTTTCTCCCAAATCACAGATTTGGAACCTCGTTGCCGCAAGTTCAAATCTGCATTTTTCTATAAATAAAAAAGGATACCATAATGGTATCCTTTTTTATTGGTCGAGGTGACAAGATTTGAACTTGCGGCCCCCACGTCCCGAACGTGGTGCTCTACCAAACTGAGCCACACCTCGATATTATCTCTGATTGCTCATATATTATTGCACAAAATCAATCATATTTCAAGACCCAAAACAAATTTTTGACATTATTGTTAATATAATGTTATAATAACGCCATACAAAAGTTTATATTCAACAAAAATCGGGTGATAATTATGAAAAAATTTACAGCCTTTCTCGCGGCAACCGTAATACTTATAACCATGTTTGCTGCCCCGGCAAGTGCAGATGATTCAAAAGTACTTCATATTTCTGCAAATAATGAATCGTACGAAATATCAGACCATCTTTACGGACTTTTTATTGAAGACATCTCATATGCATGCGACGGCGGACTCGTTTCCAACCTTGTAAATAACAATTCATTTGAATATGAATTCAACAAAACCACCGGCTGGAACTATGAAAATCTTGCAGAATTTTCAACTGCAGACGAAATTCCTATGAATAACAAAAATCAAACATATGCCGTTATAAGCGCAAACGGTATCGGCAGAATTACAAATATAGGTTTTCCCGAAATGTACGATTACAAAACTTATGACAGAAATGAAAAACTGGCATCCACCCCTGATATGGGATTTAAGGAAAACACAGAATATGATTTTTCCTGTTATATAAACAATAAAAGTTTTGAGGGAACGGTTTCTGTTTATCTTGATTCCGCAAAAAACAAATCAAATATCACGGAACTTGATATTTCAAACTGCAAGGGACTATGGAACAAAATCTCAACCACGCTGACATCTGTTGCTGATGAAGACGGCGGACTTACCATTGAATTTAACGGCACAGGCACGCTTTATCTTGATTTTGTTACGCTTGTTTCAAAAAACAGTTACGGTTACGCAAGTGATGAATGGAAATATACCTCGCTGCGCCCCGATCTTTACAAATCACTTGAACAACTTAATCCTGCTTTTATACGTTTTCCGGGAGGCTGCCTTGCAGAAGGTGACAGCCTTGAAAATCTTTACAACTGGAAAGAAACTATCGGTCCGCTTGAAGAGCGCAGGCAAACATATAACTTTTGGAGAGATGATAACGGCAGAGATTATATCAATACAAATTCAATGGGCTATCACGAATATTTCCAACTCTGCAGAGATTTGCATGCTGAGGCACTCCCTATTCTCAACGTTGGGCTCACCTGTCAGGGAAGATGTGCCTATGACGACCATGTGGTTGCTCTTTTAAAATCCGATATGAGTGACAGCGAATGGGAAACATATATGACAGAAGTGCGCAATATGCCCGAAGACAACACCGAATGGCGCAATGACTATACAAAATATATTGCTGATATGAACATAAACAGCCGTGAAGACTTTGAAAACTGGCTGGACACCATAGCACTCCGCCCCGGAACAAAAGAATGGGATGCATATGTTCAGGACGTTCTTGATTTAATAGAGTATGCAAACGGCGATTCAACATCAACTTACTGGGGTGCACTTCGTGCGGCAAACGGCAGCACAGAACCGTTCAACATTAAATATATCGGTCTCGGCAACGATAACTGGGGCGAAATTTACGAACGCAACTTCAAGGCTCTGTACGAAGAAGTAAAAAAAGCATATCCCGAAATAACAATTATCTCCTCAAGCGGAGCATGGCTTGAAGGTGAGGCATACGATTATAACCGCAGTTGGATTAACGAAAATTACTCTGACACAATAATAGACGAACACTATTACACGGGCGACGGATATCTTTTTTCAAATAATAACAGATACGACAGTTTTGACCGAAACGATGCACACATATTTATAGGCGAATATGCCGCCACGTCACAGGGCTACGGAACGCTTCAGACCAAATCAAATATATGGGAGGCAGTTGAAGAGGCAAGTTACCTTACAGGCATTGAACGAAACGGCGACATTGTTGAAATGGCATCCTACGCGCCCACTTTTGCAAAAATAAACGCACAGTGCTGGAACATAAATCTCATATGGTTTGACTCACAGGAAGTGGTTCTTACCCCGAGTTATTACACGCAGATGCTTTTTTCAAACAATTACGGTTCAAAATATATTAAATCTGTATTTGAAAACGGAGAAACCATTCAGGATGGTGTTTATGAATCCGTTACGGTTGATGAAGAAAACGAAGTGCTTTATGTTAAACTTGTCAACAGCAGCAAAAAAGAACAGAATGTAACCGTAAATCTGAACGATTTCGGAACTATAAACCGTGTTTCGGCTCAGTCCTTAAAAAGCCCATACGCAAGAGCCTGCAATGAAACGGGAACAAATGCAGTTTATCCTGTTGAGGAAGATTTGCAGTATGACAATTCAAGCAGCAGCGTAACCGTAAATATGGAGAAAAACGATATAACCGTTCTCCGTATTGCTTATGCAAGCAACAGCGGTGCAGAACTTTACGCTTTGCCTGATTTTATTGAAACCATGCCGGATACAACACAGTATTATCCACCCGCAATAAAAATCGGCGTTCCGTGCGGTATCGCGGGCGGAGTTGTTATTCTTGTTTTAACTGCAGCAATCATTAAAGTTATAAAGAAAAAACGCAGAAATAATGCAGAAGGAAGCAGTCAGTAATAAAATGAATATAACTTTTTACTCAAATGTAACAACCAGGGAGAAAACATTAAAAGAACTCCCGCAGTTAAAAAACCACAATGTTAAATTCTTCAGACTGAAAGATGCTGAAAAACTGATAACAGATGCAGAAGATACCGAAATTCTTTTGCTTGATGCCATGGGCAGACTTGATAAAGATATCATTGATAAACTGCCCAATCTTAAACTTATTCATTCAGAAGGCGTTGGCTATCAAGGCGTGGATATAAAATATGCAAGTGAAAAAGGCATCATTGTGTGCAACAATAAAGGCGTAAACGACACTGCTGTTGCAGAAGATGCCGTTCTGCTTATGCTTGCCTGCCTGAAATCAATCATAACAGGGCACCAAAGTGTATATGACGGAAAGCAGATTGAAGTAAAAAAGGCATCCTTCGGGGTTATAAAAGAACTCAGCCAGTGCACGGTGGGTCTTATCGGTTTCGGCGATATTGCAAAGGCAACTGCAAAATTTGCAACTGCACTCGGGGCTAAGGTTATTTATACAAACCGTACAAGATATAAAGACATAGAAAAAGAATACCATGTTGAATACAGGGATATGGACACGCTGCTTGCAGAATCTGACTTTGTTTCTCTTCACGTTGCCGTTACAGAAGATACGGTTAAAATGGCAGATGAAAATTTCTTTAGCAAAATGAAAAATGATGCATTTCTTATAAACACATCACGCGGTGATCTGGTTGACAATGAGGCACTTTTGGGCGCCCTTTTGGATAACAAAATTGCAGGCACAGGGCTTGATGTTATATCACCCGAGCCGGTAACAGCCGACAACATTCTGCTTGACGGAAGCATAAAAGACAAACTTATTTTAACACCGCACATTGCAGGAATAACAAACCTGACAGTTAAAAAAATCTATAAAAATATATGGGAAAATATTCAAAGATATATGAATAATGAACCGTTAAAAAACAGGGTGAACTGATATGAAAAAAATATTGTCCGTACTCCTCTGCGCATTATGCATAGGCTTATTCTTTGCAGGCTGCTCAAAAACAGAATATACTTACGCAAAACCCGATACTGCTGCTGATTTAACGGTTGTTTCTTTCAACTGCGCTGCCCCCTGGGGAAATATTCTCGACAAAACATCTTCGGCAAGCAGAGTAAAACGCTTTGCAGCATATATGAATGCAGTTAAGCCCGACTCCATCGGAACGCAGGAGATGAATGCAAAATGGCAGACAAAACTGTCTTCTCTTATGACCGACTACGATTCATACGGCGTAAAACGCGGCGGCGACGATAACGAAAACAAAAGTGAAATGAACTGTATTTTCTGGCTGAAAGACAAATACACCTGTATGGATAAAAACACATTCTGGCTGTCTGAAACACCTGAAACAGAAAGCAAATATGAAGGTGCCGGATGCAACAGAGTGTGTTCATACGTTGTTTTAAAGAATAATGAAAACGGCAGAATATATATTCATTTTAACACGCATCTTGATAACGCAAGTGACGAGGCAAGGGTTTTCGGTGCATCGGTCATTCTTGACAAACTTGAGGAAATAAGCCAAAACTACAGCGGTACTATGATTGTTTTATCGGGTGATTTTAACGATATCGAAAGCGGAAAACCCTGTTCGCTCATTGCCGAAAAACTGACAAGTTGTTCATCCGCAAACCCGGAAAACAAAACCAATACATATACCGACTGGGGAAATTTGCAGGATACATCCGGTGAACCTATCGACTTTATTTTTACGGATATGACGCCTGTAACATATGATGTTCTTGATGATTTGTCAAACGGATATGTATCGGACCATTTCGGAATCATTGCGCAGATAAATTATTAAAAAAACTGTCCCGATTTTGTCGGGACAGTTTTTGTTTATTGCTTCATTTGACGACGGTTGAAGCCATGCAATATGCACTTCATTTCATTTTTATCCCCCCTAAAAACAAAAAATGCGCAGCCGAAGCCACGCATAAAAACACATAACTCCGACAGTCGCCAAACCAATTAAATACTTTCCGCTTGTAAGCATGTTAAAGCATGTTAATTTAGGAGCATGTATTTTTAACAAGAAAAAACATATGCCCCTATTGTCGCCAAACACAATCAAGATTATCAATACTTAAACAACGTATGATAAAAACGCATGATTAAATAGAGCATACGTATTTTACATCTGTCAAACAATATCAGCAAGCGTTTTTGAGGTTAAAAAATCTTCTATCACGCTGTCGAGTTCTTTCCAGAGTTTATAGGGTTTGCAGTTTGCGGAATTTTCGCAATGATGCCCCTCCACACAGGAAACGGGAGCAAGACTGCCCTCGGCAGCATGCAGAATGGAAAGGATGGTATATTCTTCCGGCTTTTTATTAAGCGCATATCCGCCGTTTTTTCCGCGTGAACTTGAAAGAAGACCGCTTTTGTTCAGTGACGCAACAATTATTTCAAGATATTTTATGCCTATACCCTCATTATCGGCAATTTCTTTGAGGGATACCGGTTTGCCGGTATGCTCAGCAAGATACACCATAATTCTGAGTGCATATCTGCCCTTTGTTGAAATCATCATTGTCCGTCACCTCCGAAATATGCCTTTGCAATTCTTACGCTTTCCATTGCATCTTTTGCATAGAAGTCGGCATCTATCATTTCTGAATATGATTTTGTCAGCACCGCACCGCCGACAAGCACTTTTGCATCGGTATTATCGTGAATGAGTTTAATGGTTTTTTCCATATTCGGAACAGTTGTTGTCATCAAAGCGGAAAGCGCCACAAGTTTTGCATCATATTTTATTGTTTCCTCAAGCACTTTTTCACACTTTACATCTTTCCCAAGATCAATCACATCAAAACCGTAGTTTGACAAAAGCACTTTAACAATATTTTTGCCTATATCGTGGATATCACCCTCAACGGTAGCGATAATGATTTTGTTTTCACTTTTTTTATCCTCGCCGCTCAGAACAAGATGTTCTTTGATAACGTCGAAAGCCGCTTTTGCGGAATCGGCACTCATAAGAAGTTGCGGAAGAAAGACTTTATTTTTTTCAAAACCGTCGCCGACAACATCGAGTGCAGGAATGATATATTCATTAATAACATCGAGTGCCGCCATATCCTTTAAAAGAATTTTTGCACAGGCAGAGGCATCTTCTTTAACACCTTTTATGATAGCGGTTTTAAGGTCATAAACCGTTTCTTTAGCGGCTGAAGCCTGTGTATTTGATGTAACTGATTCAATATACTGCGTACAGTTATCGTCAAACCCTCTGAGCGCATTAAAAGAATAATATGCATTCATCATAGGCTCGCTGAGCGGATTGATAATACCTGCCGATAACCCGTTTTCAAGTGCAAGAGTAAAAAAGGCAGTATTGATTGCCTCTCTCTTGGGCAGACCGAAACTGATGTTTGAAACGCCGAGAACTGTTCCCACTCCAAGTTCATTTCTGATATAATTTACGGCTTTGAGTGTTTCTTTTGCGTTATCCTTGTTTGTTGAAATCGTCATTACAAGCGCATCAACAACAAGATTCTTTTTATCAATACCATACTCGGCGGCAGTACGGATTATTTTTTCGGCAATATCAATTCTGCCCTGTGCAGTTTCGGGAATTCCGTTTTCATCAAGGCAAAGACAGACAACAACACCACCGTACTTTTTTACAAGCGGAAAAATCTCTTTCATAGATGACTGCTTTCCGTTTACCGAATTAATCATGGCTTTGCCGTTATAAATTCTCAGTGCACTTTCAAGTGCCGCAGGATCAGACGAGTCAAGTTGAAGCGGCAGCGGAAGAACACTCTGAAGATTATAAACAGCATCTGTAAGCCACTTTACCTCGTCAATTTCAGGCAGACCGACATTAACATCAAGTATATCTGCCCCCTTATCCATTTGTGAAAGCCCCTCTTTTATAACATAATCCATGTCATTATTTCTGAGTGCTTCTTTAAAAAGTTTTTTGCCCGTAGGATTTATTCTTTCGCCGATAACAACAGGTTTATCGCCTATATTAACCGCAGTTGAATAAGACGCAACAACCGTATCATTCTTCTTTTCCGGCACACTGTCGGGAATATCCCTGCAAAGAGATATCATTTCTCTGATATGTTCAGGTGTTGTTCCGCAGCAGCCGCCGAGATAGGAAACGCCGATTTTTGCAATCTCAAGCATATCCCCGGCAAATTCTTCAGGAGAAACATTATAAACGGTTTTTCCGTTTACCGATTCCGGCAAACCCGCATTGGGCATAACGATAATCGGAAGAGAAGTTGCATTTCGCATTTCTTTTAAAAGTGCAATCATCTGCTTTGGTCCTAACCCGCAGTTAAGGCCGATAACATCGACCCCCAGCCCTTCAAGCATTGCGCAGGCAGTTTTTACATCGGCACCGGTAAGAAGTCTGCCCTTTTCATCAAAAATCATGGATGTTATAACAGGAAGCGTGCTGTTTTCTTTTGCAGCAAGCACAGCCGCTTTCAGTTCATACGTATCGCTCATTGTTTCGATAATTATGATATCGGCACCGTCACGCCCTGCAATTACAACTTCGCTGAAAAGTTCAACAGCCTTTTCAAACTCCAAATCGCCCATCGGTTTAAGAAGTTTGCCGGTAGGACCTATATCAAGAGCAACCTTTTTGCCTGTTTTTTTAACAAGTTCAATGCCTGCCTTTACAAGTTCGTCAACATTATCATATTTAAGAGAATTTGCGCCAAAGGTATTTGTAGAAATAAACTCTGCCCCTGCCTCGGCATAGGCGCGATGAATCGCATAAACTCTTTCAGGGTCTGTTATATTCAGTTTTTCGGGCATTTCTCCCGCTGCCAAATGCAGCATACTGCCCATTCCGCCATCAAAAAATCTAATCATTTTCAACACCTATAAATGCCGTAACGGACTTGGTCGGCACCATCTGATAAGTATCTGTCAGCGTAAGTCCGATACGTTTTGTCAGTTCAAGCAAATCAAAAATTTTTTTGTTTTCTTTAATATCAAGATCAAAATATCCGGGTGAATAGCGCTGTCTGAGTGTCATTCCCTGTTTTTTCAGTTCATCTTCAAGCGTGTCACACACCTCTTCAATTTTTGAGGCGAGGCACGCCTGAAGCACCATGGATTTTGAAATGTTGTTAACACTGTATGTTCTGAGAAGTCTGTCACACTCTGTTCCGAGCGTAGCACCAAACACACACACTTTTTTGCATCCGCTCAGATTCTGGGCCAGCCTTTCGCTTTCAAAAATATAATCGCCGATAACAAGCCTGTCCGGCGTTACGCTGCAGTCAAAAATACGGTGAAGTGTTTTAGGACGAACACATTTGTTTACCTCTTCACAGCATTCATCGATAAGCGAAAGCAGTCTTTCATCATCTGTTTTTGAAGATGTGCGAAGATATCGAAGTATTTCAGCCTTATTCATGAATTATCGCCGACAATCCTTTCATAATCTGGTGTGCAACATCAGGTTTGTTCATTGTGTATATATGAATATTATTAACACCATTTGCCATTAAATCAATAATCTGTTCTGTGGCGTAAATAATGCCTGCCTGCTTCATAACATCGGGGTTTTCTCCGAAACGCTCCATAATTTTCTGAAACTTTTTAGGAATGGAACAGTTTGAAAGTTCAACACTTCTTTTTATCTGTTTGGCATTGGTAATCGGCATTATGCCTGCAATTATAGGCACATTTATTTCTTTTATCGCACACATTTCACGGAAATTAAAGAATGCCTCATTATCAAAAAACATCTGGCTTGTTATAAAATCAAGACCGCAGTCAACCTTTTCTTTAAGTCTTGCAATGTCCTCTACCCTGTTTGATGATTCAGGATGAATTTCAGGATAACACGCACCGCCTATGCAAAACTTATTTCTCGCTTTAATTTCATTTACAAGTTCATATGCATGGTGATAATACTGTTTTTCATTCATAACAAAATCTTTGGGAATATCACCACGCAAAGCAAGTATATTTTCAATATTATTTGCTTCAAATTCATCAAGAACGCTGTTAATTTTTTCTTTGGTAGAAGTAAGACAGGTAAGATGAGCAAGCGGTGACACACCGCCTTGGGCGATTTCATTTGCAATTTCCATTGTATAACCGCTTGATGTGCCTGCCGCACCGTAAGTTACGCTCATAAAAGACGGTTTATCTTTTACCATTTCTTTTATTACTTCTTTTGTATCTGCAATCTTTACCCATTCTTTCGGCGGAAAAACCTCAAAAGAAACCGTTACTTTTTTACTCTTTAATATATCACTTATTTTCATAACCTTTATTCCTTAAATACATTATAATAATATATTGTATTATACTACCATTATGGTAGGAATTCAAGAAATATTTATACTGCATCGACAGAATCTGCCTCACCGCCGTTACAGCAAACAGCATCAGCCGTCGCTATTGTTTCAAGCGAATCACCCAGTTGAACAAAAAATGCAGACAAAAGAGCAAGTTCATCAGGACTTTTTCCCTTTGAAATTGCACAGGCAAGTGCCGAGACTGTCATATTGAGCGAACAACCATCCATATTCTCCCTCCGTTTTCGTAAATAATAAATTTGATTTTGCTATGATTAAGTTAAAAAAAGCGAGAAAAAGTGAGAAAGTTACCTTTTAAATAAAATTCTCATCATTTTTTTGTTGACTATCTATCTTCTCTATGCTATTATATTCGGGCAATAGAAAAAACGACTGCCACAAAACGCTTTGTGCAGTTAAATATTTTCAGACAAACTATACGGAGGGAAAACATTATGTCAACATTTATGCCAAAAGTTGATGAAATCGAGCGCAAATGGTATGTTATTGACGCTGCCGGCAAACCTCTCGGACGCGTTGCAGCACAGGCTGCTGTCCTTCTCAGAGGCAAGCATAAGCCAATCTTCACACCAAACGTTGACTGCGGCGATTTCGTAATCATCGTAAACACAGATAAAGCAGTTCTTACAGGCGACAAACTTAACAAGAAACTTTATCAGCACCACACAGGTTACATCGGTAACCTTAAAGAAGTTAAATACGGCACACTTATGAATGAAAAAAGTGATTTTGCTATGCAACTTGCTGTAAAAGGAATGATTCCTGATACAACACTCGGCAGAAAGCAACTCACAAGATGCCGCATCTTCAAGGGTGCAGATCACAAGCATGAGGCTCAACAGCCTGAAGCATACGAAGTATAAGGGAGGTATCTGAATTATGTACGAAACAAATCCTTATTTCTACGGAACAGGCAGAAGAAAAGAATCCGTAGCACGTGTACGTGTTTATGCAGGTACCGGTAAAATCACAATCAACGACAGAGACATCGACGATTACTTTGGTCTTGAAACACTTAAACTTATCGTTCGTCAGCCTCTCAATCTTACAGAAACAACAGAGAAGTTTGACATCGTTTGCCGTGTAAACGGCGGCGGCGTAACCGGCCAGGCAGGTGCTATCCGCCACGGTATCGCAAGAGCACTTCTTCAGTACGACGAAAATCTTCGCCCTGCACTCAAAAAAGCAGGCTTCCTTACCCGTGACCCACGTATGAAGGAAAGAAAGAAGCCAGGTCTCAAAAAAGCCCGTCGTGCACCACAGTTCTCAAAGAGATAATCTGCAAAATTATATCCCAAGGTATTCACTACCTTGGGATTGTTTTTTCCGCAATGCTTGATATGAATAAATATATTCGTTATAATAAAAGAAAAATGATTATAAAGAACAAGGATATAATATGCCAAATTCAATAAAGGAATACCGCCGATTAGTAGAACAGCCGTGGGGGCGAATGTTCTATGAAATGATATACAGGCAACTGCAACTCTCTGACAGCCCTGAACTTGATATTTTAGACTATGGTGCAGGATTTTGCGTAACAGCCAATCACTATGCTGAACACCACAATGTAACCGCCATTGAACCAAATGCCGAGATGCGTGATTTGAGAGTAAATGACAATGAATATTCCCTTCTGTCCGGTGGATCTGAATTATTAAAAAACATTGCGGATGAAGAATATGATGTTGTCATTTGCCACAATGTTTTGGAATATGCGGATAATAAAGCAGAGATACTCAAAGAATTATCCCGCATAGTAAAACCGGGCGGCAAATTATCAATCGTTAAGCATAATCTGAAAGGCAGAATTCTATCAAATGCAGTATTAAAAGATGAGCCTGAATCAGCACTTGAATTATTAAATAATTCTTTTGACAATGCTCGGAATATGTTTGGTAACCGTGATACATATGATAATGATTTTTTATTAAAGTCTTCTGATGATTTTGGATTAACATGTGAGAATATTTTAGGAATAAGAACTTTCTTTGCACTTTCATCAAACAATAAAATCAAGTATACGGATATGTGGTATAAAAATATGCTTGAACTGGAAATGAAAGTCTGCAATATGGATGAATACAAAAATATTGCATTTTTTAATCATTTGATTTTTACAAAAAGGGCTAAATAGATTATGGATAATTATATTAAGAAAGTCAGAAAAAAGTTTGGGCACGATGAACTGATTTTAAATTACGCAGGCTGTATCATATTCGATGAACAAGACAGACTGCTGTTACAAAAACGTGCGGATTGCAATCAATGGGGATTTCTCGGCGGTATGGTAGAATTTGGTGAGTCGGTCGAAGAAACTGCTATAAGAGAAGTTAAAGAAGAAAGCGGACTTGATGTTGATATAATTTCCTTATACGGTGTCTATTCAAAATATTTTGCAGAATTTACAAATGGTGATAAGGCACAGCCGATTGTGCATTTATTCAAAGCCAAAATTATCGGCGGCGAACTGATTGATAAAAACGATGAAACTGCCGAACTCCAATATTTTGATTTAAACGAAATTCCGCCTTTATTCTGTAAACAGCATCAGGATGCACTTGATGATATTATTGCAGGAAGAGAATATGTATACAGGTAAATACAGATTATGAGTTACATAAAAGAAATAAGAAAATATATCGGTCATTCTCCGATGCTGTCGGCAGGTGCAACCGTTGTTGTTTTGAAAGATAACAAAATCCTTTTGAATCTGCGTTCGGATACAAACACATGGGGTATTCCCGGCGGTGCGATTGAACTTGGAGAAACGCTTGAGGAAACCGCCGCCCGTGAGTTAAAAGAAGAAACGAATTTAGAGTCTGAAAAATTCACTCTTTTAAATGTTTTTTCAGGCAAAGATTTTTATTTTAAATATCCGAATCAGGATGAACTCTATTCGGTAGTTGCACTTTACATTGCTGACGGCGTAACCGGCGACTTGAAGATTACCGATAATGAAAGTTTTGAACTGAAATATTTTGGTAAAGACGAATTACCCGTTCTTGAAAGCAGAGCAGAGATTATCATGAACTGGTTAATAAACAACAAGTATTTGCTTTAATTTGTATAGTATTATGAATTATGAAATCAGACTTGCAGAAACTGAAGAACTCTGTTTGATATATGATTTTTACAAAATGATATGTATTTCTTTAGAAGATGCGAAATACACACCATTATGGAAGATTGACAATTATCCTTGTGTTGAGGATATAGAGAATCATATAAACAACAAAGATTTGTATGTTGCGATATCCGATAACAAAATCATCGGGGCAATGGCAGTTGAAAATCACATTGCCCATTCATCCCTGCACTTGTTAACTGTTCACCCCAATTACCGCAAGCAGCATTTAGCCGAAAATTTGATTAAGAAATTGTTTCTAATTGCCAAAGAACGGAAAAATCAGAAAATTATTCTTGATGTTGTTAAAGGAAACGTACCTGCTGAAAAACTTTATATTAAATTTGGCTTTAAGTTCACCGGTGAAAAATGTGAGTTTATTGAACGAATCGGAAAAGTATGCTTTAATACATATGAATGTATTATTTAATTGACAAATTAAATTTTCTTTGTTACTATTAAGTAAAATATGAAAAGGAAAGCAATTATGAAAATGTTTGTTTGTGCAAAAATGGATAAAGATTTTAATGCCGCTTGTGATTCAAACGGTATCCTTTTGTTGCACTCATTTTCACAATAGCAGTTTTTGTAATAGCAAACAGCCGTTGATGAGTGCTCATCAACGGCTTAATTTTTTTTTGGGGGGAGCAGGTATGAATACGGAAAATACGAATTGGAATTACAGTGTTACGGCGGTTGTTATTAAGGACGGAAAAGTTCTGCTTGCAAGGCATACATACGGAAAAGGCAAAGGCAAGCTGATTATTCCCGGAGGATATGTTGAAAAAGGAGAAACACCGCAGGCGGCGGTTGTCAGAGAATTCAGGGAAGAAACGAATATTGTTATTGAACCGCATCGGATAATCGGTGTCCGCTTTAATATGCACGATTGGTATGTTGCCTTTTCAGCAGATTACATTTCGGATAATGCACAGTCTGACAACGATGAAAACAGCGAGGTGCTTTGGATGAATACTGACCAAGCATTGCAGAGGGATGATGTTCCCGATTTAACAAAAAACTTAATCAGATGTGCGCTTAATGGTGACGGATTACATCAAATTGATTATTCAGGCAGCTTTGAGACTTGTTCTTTATATGGCTCTCAAAAAGAAACATAAGAAATTGAAAGGAATCAGATTATGAGAAAAATAGTAGCAATCGGCGGCGGTGAAAACGGTCATTTAAGAAATAACGGTACATACACCCCTTATGAAACGGAAACCATAGACAGAGAAATAATCAGGCTCACAGGCAAAGAAAGACCTAATTTTCTTTTGCTTGCTCATTCACAGAATCAACTCGAATTTGAAGCAAGATATTTTGAAACCATGAAAAGAATTTACGGTGACAAATTCGGCTGTGAATGCAGGTGGCTGAAAAAATCCGAACTATACTGTAATTTTCAGAAGGCAAAGGAAGATATAGAGTGGGCAGATATTATCTATGAGGGCGGCGGAGATACTGACAGTATGATTAAAGTTTGGCAGGAAACCGGATTTGATAAGTTATTATACAACGCTTGGTGCAGCGGCAAGGTGATGTGTGGTCTGTCGGCAGGTGCAAACTGCTGGTTTGAGTTTTGCAGTTCCGATTCATTAAAAATACAGACGAATAATGATAACGCACCTATGATTATGCTTAATTGCCTGAATTTTGTTCCTGCATTTTTTACACCCCATTGCAACGAAAACGGACGTTTAGAGCATATGAAAGAATCATTGAAAAACAACAATTCCGTCGGAATAGCAATGTCAAATTGTGCAGCGATTGAAATTATAGATAACAAATACAGAATTATTACAGATGATGCATCCAATTACGGCATTAAAGCATATGGCTTAAAAGCCTATTGGAGCGGTAATGAATACATTGAAAAATTGCTTGATAGTTCGAAAGAGTATAAAAGCCTTGAGACATTATTAAATAAGGAACAATGAAATGGCAAACTTAGTAATAATCGCAGGCTCTTTGGCGGTCGGGAAAATGACGGTTGCCGAAGCCCTGAAAGATAAGAACCACTATATCTCAACACATTTTATCAATATTTATTTCATATATAATCACAAAAACCCTGTTTCAACTTTCGCTCAAACAGGGTTTTTCTACAGATTCAGATACCGTAAAAAACGGTATCTTTTTTGTTTATGCTCTT
The DNA here is from genome assembly GCA_946555465.1 of uncultured Clostridia bacterium. Taxonomy (GTDB): domain Bacteria; phylum Bacillota; class Clostridia; order Oscillospirales; family Acutalibacteraceae; genus Eubacterium_R. The sequence goes on along the minus strand of CAMNST010000009.1, from coordinate 64,607 downwards.
ATTTTTTGATATAAAAAATTGCTAAGGTTTTCGGTCCGCAATGTGATGATATAGTGCAGCCGGCTTCTGATCTGATAATATTTTCAAATTTTCCTTTGCCTTCAATCAATCCTTTTGCAAAGGCGATGGTTTCGCTGTTTATGCCGCCGCTGTCGGCAATTACAATTCTTGAAGTATCAATTCTGCCGATATCCTTCAAACAGTCATTAATATACTGTTTATAGACAACATCCATCTTACCGCGGTACTTTTTAGCAACATCCATCGTACCTGTTTTGGAATCCACGGCAATACTGGGTTTAATACCAAGAATATTTGCACTGAATTTTACAACACCGGAGCACCTTCCGCCTTTGTGAAGATATTCAAGATTATCAACAATAAATGTTGAACAGACTTTTGGAACTATGGAATTTACTCTGTTTGCGATTTTTTTTGCATCAAAACCTTTTGCTCTGAAATCACATGCTTTTAAAACCAAAAGCCCCATTGCCATGCAAAGATTTTTTGAATCCACGCAGTAAACATCATCAAACTCTTCAGCGGCAAGGCATGCATTATGAAAACTTGAAGATATTGCAGAAGAAAGACCGATATGAACAACAGCCTTTCCCTGAGATGTAATTTCATCAAAAACCGAAATATACTGTGACGGAGAAACTGCTGCTGTTTTTGGCAATACTCCTGTTTTTTCAACATATTTGTAAATATCGTCAGGAAAAATATCCACTCCGTCCTGATAAGCCTCTTCACCCAAAAGAACAGAAAGAGGAAAAATCACGATATTATTTTCTTCAATTAAATATGCGGGTAAATCACATGTTGAATCTGCTGTAATTACAACTTCTTTCAATATTATCTCACCTTCCGTTGAAAAAGTATATCATAAGGAAATACTTTAAGCAACAAACTGATATTTGATTTTATTATTTGTTTATATTTCCGCGCATTGCCTAAACTCCGAATTTAATTACTGCATTGTTTAAATCTTCTTTATCATAAGTTTTGTCAAATGTATAAACAAGAATACTTTTACCGGAAACTTTTTTTATTTCACAGGTATAGCATATATCAATTTCTTTGTTTTTATCATCTTTAATTATCAGTGAATAGGAACCTTTATCAGCCATTCTCTGCTGAAATTCAAAACCGTCTTTTGCCGTAAGAGTAAGTGTTCCTTCCGTGAATTCCACTTTATCAACATACTTGATTTTACTTTTTCGCTTTTCAAATGATTCAGATATTTCCGTATGATTACCGCTGAGATCAAATTCGGTTTCTATCCAGTCAATTTCGGAACTCTGGAAATTGGTATTTTTGCTGCTGTTCGTGATTGATACACTCCACGCCTCCCGGGCAGTATCCCTCGGATCTAAAATTGCATACTGTTCAGCAGCCAAAAACACAATCGTATTAGGAACAATATCGAACACGCCGTTTTTCATTTCAAGGTTACAATGTATATCACCGATATACTGCGTATCTTTTACCTCTTTATAATTCACCAGCACCTGAATATCAAGTGATATATTTCCGTCATCATCGACACGGTATATTCCCGCTCCCTTGCTCCATCTGTCAAGCGTGTAATATTCCTTTTTTATGCTTGTCATTGCCTTGGCATATCCGGCATATTCACTCTGCGTTATACCCGTTTTTTCATCATAGACTATTTTTTCATAAATATCATCCATTGTAAACTGAATATATTTTTTACAGTTAAGTTGGATAATCTCGCATTTTATTGCCTGCTCAAAAGGTGTTTTCCAGGTGTCTGTTGATGCCGTTATAATTTTAAAATCTTTTGCTCCGTTATCCGTAACAGCAGGTTTAAACAGATAAAGCGCATATGTGTAAACCTTATTGTTTTCCGTAACACCGTTTACAATTCTGATTAAAAGTTCTTTTGCACCGTCGCCGTCATAATCTTTATAAAACATTTTCGGCGTTTCCTGCATAACAGACCAGTTCCACGAAGTGAACTCATGACGATAATCACCATGGACAAGAACAACTTTATCACCGTCTGAATACAACTGATAGTCGCCTTCTTTATTTTCTGCAATAAGATTTCCGGCGTTATCCTCAATAGCAACTGTAGTTTTTTCAGTCCTTGCAGTGTGCTGTCCGGTTGAAACAGACCTTATATCTTCAGTCTCTTTTTTATTTCTGTATTGAATTGAAAAAGCAAAAATTCCCACAACAGCAATCAAAATTGCAACCGTTGCAATTATTGTTTTTTTCATAATGTTCCTTTCACAAATCAGAGGTAAAACGCTTACTTCTGATAAACATCACCGTACTTGAACTTTATCTTTTTACCCTTTACGATGTGATAGCAGTTTTTCTTTGCAAGAGAAAAAATCGGTCTGTCATGATTGAGAGAATCAGAATAAACATCACAAACCTCTGTTTCATTTTCATCAAAAAGTTCGTAAAATCTTTTAACCTTTTCCTCGTCACGGCAGTTTCTGCCGATTATGGCACCCGTTTTTTTGTTATGTCTTGTACAAATCAAAGTGTCAATTTTAAACTTATCTTTTACTGCATTTAAAAGAAAATCGGGTGAAGCACTTATAACAACCGAATGCCTTTCTTTTTCAAAAAACCATTTATGTAACTGCTTCTCATGTTTTTGCCAGAAACCGTTTACCGCTTTATCAAGCGGAATTAAAGCCACAAAACAAAAACATATTTTTTTATAAGCAGTAAAATCAATGATTCCGAGAAGTGCCAAAAGTCCGCCGACTGCCTGCAAAGGAAGGGTAATAACAGTCCACGGATAATGAATAAGACAATACCCCATAAACAGCGAGCCGCTGTCAAACGGAACTAATGTTTTATCAAAATCATAAATATCAACCTTCATTTATATTTCCTCTTTATTAAAATCAATAATAATTGATTTTTCAGACTCAAACTGAGTAAGTTTTACACCGGCACAGTTCAGCATTCTCTTGCTTGCCTGAACCAAATCTGTATCACTGTATTTGTCACTTATGTAAATAACTTCTTTGATTCCGCTCTGTATAATTGCTTTTGCGCATTCATTACAGGGGAAAAGCGCAACATAAATTCTGCACCCGCTCAGGCTGTTGCCGCCTGAATTTAGAATTGCATTCAATTCGGCATGGCACACATAAGGATATTTTGTGTTGCTGTCACGGTCTGCCGTTCTTTCCCACGGAAATTCATCATCACTGCATCCTCTCGGGAAACCATTATACCCTACAGACATAATTTTATTGTCGTCATTAACAATACAGGCACCAACCTGGGTATTGGGATCCTTGCTTCTCTGCGATGCAAGGATTGCCACGCCCATAAAATATTCATCCCAGTTTATATAATTATCTCTTTTCGCCATATTTTAATCTCCCATAAGAAAACATACATCTGAAATACGTTTCAATTATCAGTCTTTTCCTGCCAAAACAGAGACAAATTCATCAAGTTCGTCACACTCAACATCATAAATTTTTCCGTCATCCACCAGTTTGTTAATCTGCGGATTAACAGGCAGTTTTGCCAGTACAGGCACACCAAGTTCCTGTGCAGTTTCGTCAATACGTGACTCACCGAAAATATTTATTTTTCTGCCGCAGTCCGGGCAAAGATAATAACTCATATTTTCAACCAAACCAAGCACAGGCACATCCATCATTTTTGCCATATTATATGCCTTGTTTACAATCATTTTAACAAGATCCTGAGGTGTTGAAACAATAACTATACCATCAACAGGCAGACTCTGAAAAACAGTGAGCGCAACATCGCCCGTTCCGGGAGGCATATCAACAAAAAGATAGTCCAGTTCGCCCCAGCGGACATCGCTCCAGAACTGTTCAATTACACCGCTTATAACAGGACCCCTCCACACTACCGGAGAGTTAACATCCTCAAGCAGAAGATTTATGCTCATTATTTTAACACCATTTTCGCTTACTGCAGGAAGCAGACATTCATCATCCTGCATTGCACGTTCGGTTATACCGAAGGATTTAGGCACGGAAGGACCCGTAATATCAGCATCCAGAATGCCGACTTTCAGCCCTGCCTTTGCACATTTGCTTGCAAGCATGCATGAAACAAGGCTTTTTCCAACGCCGCCTTTACCGCTTACAACACCGATAATTTTTTTGATATTTGAATATTTATTCATAGGTTTAAGAAAATCTTCTTTTGAAGGCTTTCTTGAAGAACAATTTGATTTGCAACTTGAGCAGTCGTGCGTACATTCGCTCATAATTCACTCTCCTGATTCTGTCTTAATAATAAGAACGTAATAAAGTTTTAACTTTGCCCAGAATAACACATTCTTCGGTTATAATAGGCGCATATTTATCATTTTCAGGCTGAAGTCTGAAATGATTATATTCCATATAAAATCTTTTGACTGTTGCCTCATCATCAATCATTGCAACAACAATTTCACCGTTTTCTGCGGTTGGGCATTGCTCAACAATAACTATGTCGCCGTCATATATGCCTGCATTAATCATTGAATCACCCTTGACATGAAGCGCAAAAAGATTATCACCGCTAATACCTGAAACCGCAATGTAATCTTCAATCTGCTGGGTAGCAAGAATAGGAATTCCTGCAGTTACAGTTCCGAGAAGGGGAATATGCCTTATATTTTCCGCCGAACCCGATACACGCAGCGTTCTTTTTAAATTGGCATCTCTTTTAATATACCCTGCTTTCTCAAGTGCATCCAGATTATATTGAACCGAAGATGTTGAACGAAGACCCACAGCCTGACCGATTTCTCTTACAGACGGGGCTATACCGCGTTTTGAAATGACTTCTTTAATATATTCAAAAACTTTTTTTTGAGTATCGTTGAGTTCTTTCATAATTCCCTCCAAAGATTTATTATTTCAATCACAGACTATATAATACTAATCTGTTAATTTTTATATTATAATAACACTATAACTGCGCCGTGTCAAACATACGTGCAATTTTGGGGCAAAATTTTTTAGATAAATCAGTTTTTTTGATAAATTTAAAAAAAATTTGAAATTTGGCAAAAAAAGTGTTGACAAATCCGATTTTTTACTATATAATTTTGCTTGCACTATCCGGTATGGCTTTATAGCTCAGTTGGCTAGAGCATGCGGTTCATACCCGCAGTGTCACTGGTTCGAATCCAGTTAAAGCCACCAACGGCCCGGTGGTCAAGAGGTTAAGACACCGCCCTTTCACGGCGGTAACACGGGTTCAATTCCCGTCCGGGTCACCATATAAAAGGCACCTCACGAGGTGCCTTTTTTCATTAATACACGCCCTCATAGTTCAACGGATAGAACAAGGTCCTCCTAAGACTTAGATGCAGGTTCGATTCCTACTGAGGGTGCCAAAACCTGCGGCAAACACAAATGTCTGCCGCAGGTTTTATTTATTTTTCATAACATCGTAAAACCCGAAACTTCATTGCGAGTTTCGGGTTTTTCATTATCCGTTATTTTGCTGATTGTTTTCTTTCGGCGTTATAATTTCTCCGCTGTAGTTATCTACCATTTTGCCGTCTTTGTTCCAACTTATATTTTCAAAATAATAAAATCTGTTTCCGTCTATATCAAGATAGTAATCTTCATATGCGGAAGAAAAAAGTTTATCATCTCCATCATAAAAAAGATAACCGTTTTCATCTAAATAACAGCAAAACATATTATATTCTTTGCCGTCTTTGGTTTCAAACTCCTGGTCTTCGCTGTCAAATTTGTACGCCGTTGAATTTGAATCATAAAGCAAAACATCATTTGCATCTGAATAAGAATTGCCTTTCATATCATAATAAACGGTTTTACCGTCAACATCATAGCCATAACGCTCTATCTGATATTCCCAGTCATAATCATCATAATCATCCCAGTCATAATCAAATGCCTCATCCAAGATCCTGTCAAAAAAGCCGTCAAGACTGCCGAAAGACTTAAATAAAGATGAAAAAGCAAAAGCAGAACACATAATTGAAATAACGATTGCCACTATACCGATTGTAAGAGCAATATTCTTATTTTTGGTGTTTTTCTCTTTTCCCGGCACCGGAAAAGAAGTAAATGCATTTCCCCCGCAGTTGGAACAGAACATTGCTTTTGCATTTACAACATGATTGCAGTTAACACATGTTTTGGGAACATCTGCAGCAATACCATCACGCTTAAAAGCATATACAATTCCCGTAATTACAGGAAAGAAAAAGGCAAGAATCATCCATACCGTTGTATTTTCAGAACCTCTTGACTTAAGATCAAAACCGATTGCAAGCATAATCATAACATCAAAAACGAGTGAAAAAAGGCAGCACAGTACCAAGAAAAGCCAATAGGACATTAAGCCTGAAACAAAACCAAACATAATATTCTCCTTATAAACAATATTTTTACTAACTCAAAAATAACACATAGTAAAACAAAAATCAATAACCTAAATTATCATCAACAATAATTATTTTTATTCTGTTCTTATGCCTCTGTTTGGCAGAAACAACATAGTTACAGCAAATTCTGCCGTCAACCGCACAGCCGTCACACAAATCAGAATTTTCCGCAGAAAGCGAAACACATTTTCCTGTTTTGCTGCACGGAGTATTAATATTAAGCCTTACCGTGTTAGGCGGAGCCGCCTGCTCTTTGACACGCACAACAGCCTCGTTAATATCCTTTACTATTTTATTTTTCCCAACAACCATAATAACCTGCCTTGGTCCGTAAACGATACAGGCAACACGGTTTGAATTTCCGTCAACATTATAAAGTTCACCATTTTCGGTTACGGCATTTGATGAACAGAAATATGTATCACATCCAAAAGCGCGGATATACGACTGACGCAGTTCTTCGCCCTGAAGACCTGTTCTGTCTATAAAATCATAGTCACCGCAGGCAATAAGTTCTGAAACACCTGTTTCATTAAGGGTAACAGAACCACCGTTTGAAACGCTCTCCCCTTTATTTATCAGCGTTTTTACAAGCGGAACAACCTCTTCTTTTGTTTTAACATAAAAAGGCTTAAATCCGTTTTTCTCAAGATTTTTCATGGTTTTCTCTATATTCATTTCTATACCTCCGAGTTCCAGTATTTTCTGTCGAGCGAACGATACTGAAGCGCCTCCGAAATGTGGTTAAGTTCAATATTTTCGCTCTCGTCAAGATCGGCAATCGTTCTTGCCATTCTTAAGATTTTATCATAAGCACGTGCCGAAAGAGCGAGCCTTTCAAAACTCATCTTCAAAAGACGATTTGCATCGTCACTGAGCACGCAGTACTCTTTTGTCATTTTAGGGGACATTTTTGCATTGCAGGAAATATCTGTTCCGGCAAATCTTTTCTGCTGAATTTCTCTTGCTCTGTTCACTCTTTTTCGTATATCATCAGAAGATTCCTCAGGCGTTTTACAGGAGAGTTGTTCATAATCAACGGGCGCAACCTCGATATGTATGTCAATTCTGTCAAGAACAGGACCTGATACTTTATCCATATATCTTTTTCGCATTGCATCGGAACATTTGCATTCCTTTGAAGGATGACCGAAAAAACCGCAGGCACACGGATTCATTGCCGCCACAAGCATAATATTTGACGGATACGTAACCGAGCCCAAAGTTCTTGAAATATTTATAACGCCGTCTTCTATTGGCTGGCGCAGGGATTCTTTTGCTCTTCTGTCAAACTCGGGAAATTCGTCCATAAACAAAACACCGTTATGGGACAGACTTATCTCACCGGGTTTTGGCAATGTGCCTCCGCCGGTAAGAGCCTGCGCAGAAACAGTATGGTGAGGGGAACGAAAAGGCCGTTCACCTATAATTGCCTCGCCTTTTGGAATTGCCCCTGCGATTGAATAAATTTTGGTAGTTTCAAGTTTCTCACTGAAACGCATATCAGGAAGAATGGTCGGCAGCCTTTTTGCAAGCATTGATTTGCCGGCACCGGGAGGTCCGACCATAATACAGTTATGACCGCCTGCTGCCGCAATTTCGAGTGCTCTTTTTGCATCTGCCTGCCCTTTTACATCAGAAAAATCCACATTATATGTTGTTTTCATTTGGGTAAGTTCCGGTTCATAACAGGCGCTGATTTTATTGACGCCCGAAATATGCTGCATAACCTGATAAATATTTTGAACAGGCAAAACATCAATACCCGATAAAACACTGCCTTCCAGTTTATTGGCATAAGGAATAAAAACAGCCTTTATTCCTTTCTCTCTGGCACACATAAGCATTGGCAGAATACCGTTTACAGGACGTATTTCACCGTCAAGCGAAAGTTCACCCACAAAGGCATAATCATCTGTTTCACCGTTTAACTGATTGCTTGCCTTGAGTATGGATACAAAAACAGGCAAATCATACAGTGCACCTTCCTTTTTAATATCAGCAGGTGCAATATTAACCGTAATTCTTGAAACAGGAAAATCAAGATGGCAGTTTTTTATGGATGCCCTAACGCGCTCCCTGCTCTCCTTAACAACGGCATCGGGCAAACCTACCAAATCAAATCTGGGAAGCCCATTGCTTAAATCACATTCAACAGTAACATCAAATGCGTCAAACCCGAATATGCCTAAACTTTTTACTCTCGCATACATATCATCACCAAAACAATTATAGCATACTATTATTGATATTGACAACAGAATTTAATCGGTTTAAAATATCAGTAAGTATATACAGCAAAAATCACAAATAATTTTTAAGGATGTGTTTTATTTGGATACTAAAAAACTTTATGAAATCTGGCTTGAAAAAGCAACAGCAGACCCTGATTTAAAAGCAGAACTTGAATCTGTCAAAGATAACGAAGATGAAATATTTGACAGATTTTACCGCAGCCTTGAATTTGGAACTGCGGGTTTGCGCGGTGTTATCGGTGCAGGTACAAACAGAATGAATTATTACACTGTATGCCGGGCAACCCAGGGACTTGCAGATTTTCTTAACAAACATTTTGAAAATCCGTCTATTGCTATCGGCTACGATTCAAGAATAAAATCGGATTACTTTTCCCGTGAATGTGCAAAAGTTCTTGCTGCAAACAAAATCAAAGTGTATCTTTACAAAGAACTTCAGCCGACGCCATGCCTTTCCTTTGCGATCAGACATTTTAAAACATCAAGCGGCATTATCCTCACAGCATCACACAATCCTGCAAAATATAACGGCTATAAGTGCTACAACTCAAACGGCTATCAGATGACCGACGAGGAAGCAGCAGAAACATATGAATTTATTCAGAATGTGGATTATTTCACAGGCATAAAATCAATGGATTTTGACGAGGCTGTAAACAGCGGTCTTATTGAATATATGGGCGATGAAGTGATTGATGCATTTCTTGACGAAGTTGTTAAACAATGCGTTAATCCGGGAATATGCGAAAAGGCAGACCTTAAAGTCATTTACACGCCTCTTAACGGAACAGGCAATAAACCCGTAAGAAAAATTCTTGAGCGTATCGGCGTTAAAGATGTTTATGTTGTTGCCGAGCAGGAAATGCCTGACGGCAATTTCCCCACTTGCCCGTTCCCGAATCCGGAAATCAAACAGGCATTTGAATGCGCTCTTAAAATGGCGGAAGAAATCAAACCCGACCTTCTTCTTGCAACCGACCCGGACTGTGACCGTGTGGGCATTGCTGTTCTTGATAAAAACGGCGAATACAAACTTATGAGCGGCAACGAAGTCGGTGCAATGCTTCTTAATTATCTTCTTTCACAGAAAAAAGATAAAGGCACTCTTTCGTCAGAAAGCATAGCAGTAAAATCCTTTGTTTCAACAGACCTTGCAGAAGTTATTGCAAAAAAATACAACTGCACTTTCAAAAATCTTTTAACCGGCTTTAAATACATAGGCGAACTTATCACCCAACTTGAGGCACAGGGCAAAGCCGAAGAATTTGTAATGGGATTTGAAGAATCATACGGTTATCTTGCCGGCACACATGCACGTGATAAAGACGCCGTTGTTGCATCAATGCTTATATGCGAAATGGCCGCATATTATAAAACACAGGGCAAATCTCTTGCTCAGGTTATGGACGATATTTATGATGAATTCGGTTATTATTTCAACACCGTTGCAAGTTATACTTTTGAAGGTGCATCGGGAATGGAAAAAATGGCTGCAATTATGGAAGATTTAAGAATGGAAATGCCTTGCCATTTTGCAGGACTTGAAGTAACCGTTGCAGATGACTATAAAACCTCTGTTTCAGCAAATATTGCAAACCATACGGAATCTGAAATTGAACTGCCGAAATCGAATGTTCTTGCTTATACGCTTACGGGCGGAAATAAAATTATTGTTCGTCCTTCCGGAACAGAACCGAAAATCAAAGCATACATAACTGCAATCGGAGAAACAAAGGAACAGGCAAAAGAAATTGCCGATGCTTTGCTTGCCGAAGCGGATGAACTGATGAAATAAGGAGATTTAAATGAACCAAAGAAAATGGGTTAAAATCACCGCAATCATACTTGCCGCACTTATGGCAGTAAGTGGACTCGGAGTAGGAATTATCGGCATACTTCAGGGATAAAAATAAAAATGTAATCAGCAGAGACTGTATTGTCAAAAATGCAGCCTCTGTTATTTTTATGCCGAAAAAGCCCTCAACACCGCCGATTCCACGCTGCGTGGAATTCTTCAATTAACTGTGCATTGTGTTTTTTTGAAACATTTGGTACAATGAATTTGTAAAAAACACATAAATGTAATCATTATTTTTTCATTATAAAATGAGGTGGATTATGGACCCGAGGCAGACAGGAAAAATAATCAGTACAAAAAGAAAAGAGATGGGGCTGACACAGGTTCAACTTGCCCAGATGCTCAATGTAAGCAACCGTGCCGTTTCAAAATGGGAAAACGGTGACGGATTTCCCGACATATCACTGCTGCCCGAAATATCAAAAACACTTTCGGTAACGATTGACGAACTGCTTACAGGAGAAAGAAGCGAACTTGTTATAACTGAAAAAAATAAAAATTGTAAGAAACAGGTTTTAAACGATTTTAAAATCTGTTTTACGATTTCATTCTGTCTTGCGGCAACAAGTGCACTTCTCGGCGGAATAACCGAAATTTACTGCCTATGGGCATTTCCGATTTTATTTTACACACATTGGGAAATTATGTTTGCTGCAGCCTCCCTTTTTCTCAGTATTGCATCGGCAATGATTTTTATTATCGGTATTCAAAGACTCCGGCTTGAGTATTCCGACAGCGAAATCTATTCAAAATTCAAGAAAAGCACAATCGCACTGTCTGCATTGCTTACGGTTTTTCCGTTCACATTTATAGCAAGAATAATCAACTGCTCTCCTTTATTTGATTTCACGCTCATTATAATGCCAATTATACTTCTTATAATTGTTATTATATTTTTTAAAGCAACCAAAAAAATTGAAAGGATTTGCAATGAAAAAAGAAAAGATGAAAAAAACGATTAAAACCGTTTTAAAAGTTATCGGAATTATTCTTTTTCTGCTGTTTGCAGCACCGCTTGCCGGCGGTATATTAAATATTGGAAATATAACAGGGCTTATTATAAGTGCAATATTTCTGATATGCGGTTTCTTTTTTGAAAAAATCATTTTATTATGCAGAAAAATAACAAAAAACAAAGCAGGAAAAATAATTTTTTCCGCTGCTGCAGCAGCACTGTCCTGCATTGGACTTAGTTTTATTATTGCACTGGGTGCAACAATCGCCGCTTCAACAACAAATGCATCGCAGCAGAACACGGTTATCATTCTTGGCTGTGCCGTTTATAACGAAACGCCGAGCGTTATGCTGGCTGCCAGAGTAAATGCGGCATATGAATACCTTGAAAAAAATGAAAATGCCAAAGCAATTCTTTCAGGCGGTCAGGGAAACGGAGAAAACATATCCGAAGCACAGTGCATGTTTAACATTCTTACAGAAAAGGGAATTGATGAAAACCGTCTTTTTCTTGAAAATGAAAGCAGAAATACATATGAAAATATCAGAAATTCAAAAGAAATTATTGAAAAAAACAATCTTGATGAAAACGTTATTATCGTCACTTCCGACTTTCATTTAAAAAGAGCAACTATGATAGCAGAAAAACAAGGACTGAAAGCACAGCGTATCCGTGCAAAATCAGGATTTTTTGCAACACCCACCTTTTATGTACGAGACACGCTGGGCGTAATAAAGGAGTTTTTATTCTGATGAAAATTATAGCAAAAATTGAAACAGATATGCCTGATAAATTCGGCATACCGCGTCAGAGCGGAATTGTAGAAGAATTAAAAGGCAGAATCGTTTTTGAACCTGAATACAGAATCAGAGAGGCACTCGACGGCATTGAGGAATTTTCTCACCTGTGGCTGATATGGGAATTCAGCGAAAATATCCGAGAAAATTTTTCACCAACCGTTCGTCCGCCGCGTCTCGGAGGTGAAAAACGAAAGGGCGTTTTTGCAACACGCTCACCATTTCGCCCAAACCCCATAGGTTTATCCTGTGTTAAACTTGAGAAAATTGTGCATACAAATGACAAAGGCACTGTCCTTATTGTAAGCGGTGCAGATCTTATGAATGGCACACCTATTTATGATATTAAACCATACATAAAATATACCGACAGCAGACCTGAATCCACCCAGGGATTTGCCGAGGATTTTCTTGATTATGCACTTGATGTTGAAATCAGCGAGGATATTTTAAAAATTTTTTCAAAAGAAAAACAAAAAGCACTGATTGGAATATTAAAGCATGATCCCCGTCCTGCATATCACAACTCATCTGAAAGAATTTACGGTGTTAAATATGCCGGTTATGATATTCATTTTAAAGTTGACGGTATAAAATTAACAGTTACTGATGCTGTTAAAATATAATAAAATTTTTTTGGGGGAGAAATATATGACTAACAAAAAAAGATCTATAATAATTATAGCGGCAGTATTCATTTTTCTTCCGGCAGGCACATTTACATGTGCTGTAAAATATTGGTCGCAACGGCATTTGTTTATATCAGATGTCAACTCAATAACCGCATATCAATATAAAAACAACAGTGATTATTACAGATTTGAAATAAGAGGAACTGTAAAAAAATGGTTTTTTGACACAAATGAATATAATGATATTTATCTCAGCGGAACAGAAGGCGGCGGAGAAATAAGATATTTTAATACGCATGCAAAATCAGAAAATATATCCGTCACAAATAAAAAAACAGAATTCACCATTCTGTTTGATATAGATAAATCATCTTATAACTGGGGACCCGATATAGAAGAATATGTTTATGAAGAAAGATTTTATGCAGTACATAATGACAATATGTATTTTTCAGATAAATATGCATTGTTTTTAAATGACTTTCGCCACGTTAAAATAGACTGGAAAGAACCGCAGGAAGTAAGTGACAGCCCGCTTGATGCAGAAGAATAAGCAAACTGCCTGATACAATGATATGTATCAGGCAGTTGTTGTTTTAGTGAAAACAAATTAAAATCGGCAAAAAAATTTCCATATAAAACCTGTTATTTTAAAGAATACCGTAAAGAAATATGTGCAAAATATTACAGTTAAATTTACAATTTTTGAGGAGTAGAAGATATGAAAGCAACAGGTATTGTAAGAAGAATTGATGATTTGGGAAGAATTGTTATTCCTAAAGAAATAAGACGTTCATTCAGAATCAAAGAGGGTGACCCGCTGGAAATTTTCACAGATGCAGAAGGTGAAGTAATTTTTAAAAAGTATTCTCCGATTGGCGAACTTTCAAACTTTGCCAACCAATATGCCGAAGTTCTTCATAAAAACGGCGGACTTCCCGTTGCAATCATGGATAACGACCATGTCATTGCGGCATCGGGAATCAGCAAAAGAGAAATTCTTGAACGCAGAGTTACAAAAAGCCTTGAAGAACTTATGGAAAACAGGGCCATACACATTGCCACCGATCTTGTTCCGAGTATGAATGCCATTGAGGGTTTTGACAGAAAGGCAAATGTTGTTTACCCTATTATTTACGGCGGGGATGTCAGCGGAGCGGTTGCTCTTATCGAAGATGAAAACAACACACTTCCAAGCGAAACAGATATTAAACTTGTTCAGGTTGCCGCCGCGTTCCTTGGTAAACAAATGGAATGATTATTTGTTGATTTTGCACAATAATTTTAATATTTTTTTGTGCAAAATATTACATAGGTAGAATGTTGCACAAAAAACTTGATTTTTTCAAATGCAAGAATATAATAGTGACAAAGAGAGGAAATCAACATAAACGAACAGAGGCAGACTTATGGAAAACATCAAATCGGAAGCATACGGATATCTAAAAGATATGTTTGCACAACACCATATGGTAAAGCGTATTATTCTCTCCTTTATCAGCATTATCGTTATGGGGTTCGGAATTTGCTTGTTCTCTGTCTCGGGGTTCGGTGTTGATCCTTTCACCTCAATGAATATGAATATTGCAAGCACACTGGGCATTGGCTTTGGTACATATCAGTTAATCGTAAACGCAGTAATCCTTCTTTATGTCATTATCGTTGCCCATAGGGGTTTGGTAGGTGTAGGAACCGTATTCAATATGGTAGGATGCGGATATTCATGCGAATTCTTCCAAAATATTTTTGAACCCCTTGTTCAGAACAATTACACTTATGCGGTAAGAGTCCCCCTTCTCATTGCCGGTATCATAACCCTGTGCTTTGCTTGTTCATTATTCTTTACGGCTAATGTCGGCGTCGGTCCTTACGATGCACTTGGTTTTATGCTCAGCAGAGGAATAAAACTTGAACACAAATGGGTAAGAGTTATTACCGATTTAACCGTTATTCTTATCGGTCTTGTAGTAAGCGGTGGATTAACAGCGATATTTAACGGAAATATTTCAGGCGTTAAAAATATCGGTATAGGAACAATCATCACTGCTTTTTGCATGGGTCCGCTTATTAATATATTTAATAAATATGTTTCGGCAAAGATATTCAATGTTGATTATGAGCAAATCAGCAAAGACATTGCTTTCTTTATGATAAAAGGTGCAATGCTGAGAAATCTTACTCCCGAAAAAAATACAAAAGGTAAAATAACAATCAACTCAAACCCATACGAAATTTTGCAATAAACAAACCTTGTTTACTGTCAACAAGGTTGCAGAACACAAACAAAGAACAGAAATCCGAACCGTGATTAAAGTTGCCTGAAAGTTCTCAACCTTTTTATATATACTTACGAACGCTTTTTACATAAATTTTTTACCCCTTAAAAGAAAAAGACATCCATAATCAAAGGATGCCTTTTTCTTTTTGCTTTTATTTATGATATTTTGAATGATTTGAAATTGAAAACGCTCTGTAAACCTGCTCAAGCAAAACCATTCTTGCAAGTTGGTGCGGAAGCGTCATTTTACCAAAAGACAATTTTGTTTTTGAAAGTGATTTAACCTCATCGCTCAGTCCGAAAGAACCGCCGATAATAAAACAGATATGTGAAGTTTTTAAAGAAATATTTTCAATCAGAGATGAAAAATCACGGCTGCTGTATTCCTTTCCCTCAATACAAAGTGCAATAACTTCTGCACCCTTTGGTATTTTCCTGATTATCCGCTCGCCTTCTTTTAAAATAACATTTTTTATTTCGGCATCTGAAGGGTTATCCGAACAGCGTTCTTCATTAATTTCAACAATATTTATTTTTGAATAAATTCCGAGTCTTTTTATATATTCACTGCAGCCTTCACGCAGAAATTTTTCTTTTAATTTTCCGACTGCTATAACCGTTATATTCATCATAAGGCAATTCCCCTGCTGTCATTTTCAGGCGGTGAAACATAAAGCCTGAAATCCTGATTTTCACAAAGACCAATCTCACTTAAAGATGCAAGGGCAGTCTGCCTTGCGATATGGGGCATATTGTTTTCACGGCTGAGATGCGAAAGAACAAATCTTGTTGTTCCGCTTTCGGCAAGTTCCTTTATGTACCGGGCACAGGCAAAATTTGAAAGATGACCTTTTAAGCCCAGTATTCTTTTCTTCAGATGATACGGATAAGGGCCCGTTTCAACCATAGATGTTTCGTGATTGGACTCAATAAAAATCAAATCTGTTCCTTCAAGAATCTGCTTTGCACTGTCGGTCACATAACCGGTATCGGTGCACACACCGACACTTCTGCCCCCCGGCAAATCAAGACGATAGCCAAGGCAGTCTGCACTGTCGTGGCTCTGCCTGAACGTTTTAATCTCAATACCGCAAAGTTCCATATGAAAATCAATTTTTTCATAAGTTGTTTTATCATTCATATATCCCTGTTCAAGCATTTTTTCAAGACATATTTCAGATGCAAAAACAGGAACCTTGTGACGTGATGAAAAAACACGCACACCCTTGCAGTGGTCTATATGCTCATGGGTAACAAAAACAGCGTCAATACTGTCGGGATCAACACCTAAATCCAAAAGAGAATTTTCACATTTTTTTGCCGAAACACCAATATCAACCAGAATGTTATGCCCTTTATCCGATATCAATATTGAATTTCCGCTGCTTCCTGAATATAACTGACAAACTTTTGACATACTTTTCTCCGAAAAGGAAACAAATTTAATTTCCCTGTTTTTATTTTCAATCACCAAAAAAGCGTATCGGCGAACCAATACGCTAAAAAAATCAAATCATAATTAACCTGCATCTGATACAATTTCGGCATCATTTATTGTCACGCGGCGGATATCGGCACCGATTGATGAAAATTTTTCGCAAACATCTTCATAACCGCGGTCAATATACTGAATATCTTCAACCGTTGTTTCACCGGTTGCCGCAAGACCTGCAATAATCATAGCGGCACCCGCTCTGAGATCCGTTGCTTTAACATTAACGCCTGTCAGACTGTCAACGCCTTCAATAACGGCAATTTTTCCGTCTACCTGGATATCTGCCCCCATTCTGAGAAGTTGGCCGACATACTGAAAACGGTTATCCCACACACTTTCAGACAAAATACTTGTTCCCTTTGCCAGAGAAAGCAAAACTGCCATCTGAGGCTGCATATCGGTCGGGAAACCCGGGTGGGGCATTGTTTTTACATTGCATCTTGAAAGCGGTTTAAAACGCGTTACACGAACAGCATCGTCATATTCAATAATTTCCGCACCCGCTTCCTCAAGTTTTGCACTGATAGATTCAAGGTGCTTGGGTATAACATTTTTTACAAGTACATCTCCGCCGCAGGCAGCAGCAGCAACCATATAAGTTCCTGCCTCAATCTGATCGGGAATAATTGAATATGTGCAGCCATGAAGTTTTTCAACACCGCGGATTTTTATAACGTCTGTACCTGCGCCGCGAACATCGGCACCCATTGAGTTAAGGAAGTTGGCCAAATCAACGATATGCGGTTCTTTAGCAGCGTTTTCAATTACGGTAAGACCTCTTGCAAGAACTGCTGCCAGCATAACATTCATTGTTGCGCCTACAGACACAGTATCCATATAAATTGAAGCACCGACAAGTTTATCCGCGTTGGCACACACCATACCGTTAATTGTTTCAACACTTGCACCAAGCATTTTAAAACCTTTAACATGAAGGTCAATGGGACGGGTGCCAAAATCGCAGCCGCCGGGCATTGCCACTTCAGCCTGCTTAAATCTGCCCAGCATAATGCCGATAAGATAATAACTTGCGCGAAAATGAGAGGCAAGTTCATAAGGAACTGCCTGACATGTAACTGAACGTGAATCAATTTCAATCGTATTTTTATTTATCATCTTGATTCCTGCTCCCATACGGTCAAGAATCTGAATAATAAGACTAACGTCGCTTATATTCGGTATATTCTCTATTCTTACTATATCATCCGAAAGCAAAGCGGCAGGAATTATTGCAACTGCGGCATTTTTTGCACCGCTGATATTAACTTCACCGAAAAGTTCTTTACCACCGTGAATTACAAAATTCTCCAAGTGCGCTTTCACCTCTCTTAATAGGTTATCATATATAAAAGTCTGAAAAAATCAATTCATAATTAATGTTTGTTTCAAAGGCTCAAAATATGTATTCCAACAAACATTCATATTATACCAAAATGAGCATACAAAATAAATCATATTTCAATATTTTATCCAAAATGTAACCAATCACAATTTCATATATTTTGTCGAAAACATAGTTATTCAATACAATATATTGTATTGACGGCAAATTAGAATTAAATGTTTCAAAATATTGTATGTTCAAAAGGTAACAAAAGAGTAACACAATGTCATACAAAAGTCAAGGTGTTTTATATATAAAGACAAAGTAAATTCAAAATTAAAACATTTGTGTCATATTGTGTCTTTCTGATTATTGAATCTGCCGCCGGTAAGAATATTATCTATGGCAAAAATAAATTTTTTCATATCATTATTTTTTTTGAAAATTTTGCTTGGAACAGATACAAAAAACATAACCAGTTTATAATAATCGTCATCACGGCTGTATCTTTTTACGCTTCCGTTAAAAGCACTGAGCATTATCTCATCAACACATTCAAGCAATTTTTTATTTTTATATTTTTCAATGAGTTTTTTATCAATATCTTTTGACAGACCGATAAATCTGAGTTTTTTATAAACATCCGAAACTTTTGCTGATTGAACAAATCTGAAAACCAGCGAGATAAGAGCGTAATACTTTGAAATCTTTTCGCCGTTCAGTTGAAGAGCCGTTGCTCTGTCCCCGAATTCTTCTTTGCAGGAAGATTGCAGAAGTCTGTGAATTATTGCAACAGCATGTTTTGCAAGATAATCCTGTGCGTCCACTTCTTTTCCGTTCAGGATAAACTTTTCAAGATGCTTAACCTCATAGGAAAGCGTAAAATCATCATTAACGGTAACATTTACAATCGGGGCAGGATAGCCTACCAGAGAACCGATATTGACCTCAGTTATAATGTTGCCGTTTTTTGATTTAAAATCAGCAGTATTCTGGATATGCGAGTGACCGACAAACATATATCTCAGTCCTGCATCTGCAAGACGCGAGGCAACATATTCCCTGTTTGCAACACAGGTTGAACCGCCTGTTATAAGCGGACTGATATGGGGAGTAAGCAGGTGATGCTCCATTCCTATCATCAGGCAACCGTCTTTGCGTGCCTTTTTTATCTGTTCTTCAATCCAGCAGAAATGTTCTTCGGTAAATCCGGCATGGTTGTTTTCATTTTTATCATCGTTAAGCGCCAGAAGCCTCACATTTTCGCTTAAATTCACAACATAGGAACAAGTGCCTATATGCGTTGTAAACACGCTTAAGGCGTCTGCAGGGCCGAAATCGCGGTAAAATTCCGGCAGATTGCCGCTTGGCATAACATCAACATTATGTGTTACGGTATTACCGTGAAATCTTCTTGGATTACCATCACAGCACCAGTCATGGGTAGCGGTAATAAGATATACTTTTTTCTTTTCTTTAAGTTTATACAGTTTTTTGCGAAACTCAATATGAGAAACCATTTCTCCGTTATTTGTCACGTCACCGGCAATCATAACCGCATCTGTATCGGAATGGGCTATTTTTTCAAAAGCGGCATCAATTATTTCGTCTGTCTCGGCAAGGCATTTCTGGTCTGAACCCGAGCGGAGATTATACTGTCTTCCTGTGGTTCCCAGCGTTTTGCTGTAATGATGCGTATCTGCAATAAAGGTCAGTTTTGTCATATTATTCACCTATTTTATTTGTTCAATTTTATCACCTGTAACAAAATATACATGATCGGCAATATCCATCATTGCCCTGTCGTTCATTGAATCCGTATAAAAATTATCAATATGGGCATCAGGATAAAGTTCATTGAATATTTTAACTTTATTTTCCAAAAAACAAAGTCTTTTAAACTTGCCTGTTTTTTTATCTATGGATGAGCCTACATAGTTTTTTATACCCATACGGTGCATGATTTCATCAAGAAGAAAATCTGTTGAACCGGAAACAATAATATCATCGTCGCGTCTTACTTCGTTATACCACGGTTTTATCTTTTTTTCATTTTCATCCCAGAATTTCTTTACATCTTCTTCAATCGTATCAATATGAACATAATATCCCTCAAGAAAGGATGCATATGCCTTTATCGCCTCTTCAACCGTAAAAAGATGACAGGTGTCTTTAAAATAAATCCAAAGAAGTTTGGGAACATATTTCCATATCTTAGGATCTGTCTTTATGTAATAGGCTATAAAATCCACTAAAGTTTCGCCGTCATAAATCGTATTGTCAAAATCAAAAACATTCATATAATCACATCCTTTTTAAATTTTACCATAACATCCGGCGTTTATCAACCTTGGTAATACTTGACAATATAATAAAAAAATTATATATTAGAATAAGTATAACTTAAAGGAGATTTCCTAAATTAACGCCTATGGAAATGAAAGATTTTATAAAAACAGACATTGTAATCGTCGGCAGCGGTGTTGCCGGGCTTTTTGCCGCCCTTTGCCTGCCGAAAAATAAAGATATTCTTATTATCACAAAAGAAAATCTTAAAGAATGTGACTCTTACCTTGCACAGGGAGGAGTCTGCGTTTTAAAGGATATTAACGATTTTAACTGCTATTTTGAAGATACCATGAAAGCAGGTCATTATGAAAACAATCCCGAATCGGTGCGTGTTATGATTGAATCATCAACCGATGTAATACAGACACTTGTTGAACTTGGTGTTGATTTTGATACAGACGATGACGGAGAATTTGACTATACGCGTGAAGGTGCCCACAGACGAAACCGAATTCTTCACCACAAAGATGAAACAGGCAAAGAAATAACTGCCACGCTTCTGCGAATAGCAAAGAAAAGAGAAAACATCACCCTTGTTGCCCAGACAACAATGATTGACCTGATTGAAAAAGACAATACCTGCTACGGAATTGTATGTGAAGATGAATACGGCGAGATGGGCGCAATTATTGCAAAAGATATTATTCTTGCAACAGGCGGTATCGGCGGATTATTCCTGAACTCAACAAATTTTCCGCACATCACGGGTGACTCATTTGCCCTTTCTCTCAAGCACGGCATAGAACTTAAGGATATGAGTTATATTCAGATTCATCCAACCACCCTTTACAGCAAAAAGAAGGGCAGAAGATTTTTAATAAGCGAAAGTGTGCGCGGTGAAGGCGCCATTCTGCTTAATGAAAAAGGCGAAAGATTTACAGATGAACTTCAGCCAAGAGACGTGGTTACAAACGCTATTGTTGACGAAATGGCAAAATTCGGCACTGACCATGTTTATATCACGCTTCCCACAATGGACAGCAAAGAGGCATCGGAAAGATTCCCCAATATTTTTGAAGCATGTATGGACGAGGGTTATGACATTACCAAAGACAAAGTTCCCGTTACTCCGGCTCAGCATTATATGATGGGCGGCGTAAAAACAGATATCAATGGTCAGACTTCAATGAAACACCTTTATGCAGTTGGCGAAACAGCGTGCAACGGTGTTCACGGCAAAAACAGACTTGCTTCAAATTCACTTCTTGAAAGCCTGGTTTTTGCTAAAAGAGCGGCAATTCTTATTGCCGGTGACGAAAGCGAAAAACCTGTTGATTTGCCGGAAATAAATCTTGACTCATACCCCGGTGAAGACGAAAGACAAAAGGAATTCAAAAAACTTATTATGGATGAAATCAGAGGAAAGGATAAAGAATTCTATGATAAATGGTGTAACAATGAAAATTAATGTTGACGAATATATTCTCAACACTTTAAAAGAAGATATCACATCTGAAGACGTTTCCACAAACGCTGTAATGCCTGAAGATAAACAGGGCAAAGCAGAACTCATCTGCAAGCAGGACGGTATTATATGCGGTCTTGACATTTTCAGAAGAACTTTTGAACTTCTTGATGATACCAGCAGATTTGAAGCAAATTTCAAAGACGGCGATGAAGTAAAAAAAGGAGATCTTCTCGGAATTATTTACGGAGATATCAAAGCAATACTCAGCGGCGAAAGAACAGGGCTCAACTACCTTCAGAGAATGAGCGGCATTGCAACAATTACAAAAGAATATGCCGACAGACTTAAAGGAACAGGCACAACGCTTCTCGATACAAGAAAAACCACACCCAATATGCGTCCTTTTGAAAAATATGCAGTAACCGTTGGCGGTGCAACCAATCACAGATACAACCTTTCAGACGGCGTTCTTTTAAAAGACAACCACATCGGCGCTGCAGGCTCAATTACAAAAGCAATCGAAATGGCAAGGGCTTATGCACCTTTCGTTCGCAAAATTGAAATCGAAACAGAAACTCTTGAACAGGTTCAGGAAGCACTTGATGCAAAAGCAGATATAATTATGCTTGACAATATGGATAATGAAACCATGCGAAAAGCAGTTGAAATGATTGGTGACAAGGCTCAGACCGAATGTTCAGGCAATGTTACCAAAGAAAGACTGAAGGAAATTGCCGAAATAGGTGTTAATTTCGTATCCTGCGGTGCATTGACCCATTCAGCACCGATTATGGATATAAGTCTGAAAAATCTTACACCTGTTGAATAATCTCGGAGGACAATATGGAAAAAAAGAAAAACACCGGATTTATAATTACAAGTGTCATAACCATTATCGGGTTTGCCGCTCTCGCCTTTTTCTTTCCCTATTCTCTTGATGATTGGGCATGGGGCGGACCGCTCGGCCTTGAAAGACTCAGCACATGGTTTGAGGCATATAACGGAAGATATGCAGGAAACCTGCTTATCATTCTTTTAACAAGAAGCAATATTATCAGAATAATACTAATGGCGCTGTCATTTTACTGGGCATGCTTTTTATGTTATAACTATGCAAAATCTAAAAAACTCTGCGTTTTTCTTTTTGCACTGGTTACATTTTTCATTATGCCTAAAGATACCTTTATTCAAACCGTATCATGGGCATCGGGCTATTCAAACTATTTTCCGCCCATTCTGATGACAGTCACTTATTTCTGCCTTATTCAGAATATATTTGACCAAAAAAAGCCTTACTACCTAAAAATAACACCTGTAATCACTTTTCTGCTCGGTTTTGCAGGAGCATTGTTTATGGAAAACGTAACAATCTTTTCTGTCGTGATTGCAGTAATTATAATCATTTTTACAGCGATAAAATTCAAAAGGGCTTATATTACGCACATAGCATATTTTGCAGGTTCTGCTGCAGGCGCCGTTCTTATGTTTACAAACTCGGCATACAGTGCAATCGCATCAAGCGAAGATGATTACCGTTCGACAGGGCTGAGCAACGGCAGTCTGTTTGATACAATCAAAAATAATTTTCAGATTATATATGAAGATTTATTTATTGACAACGTTGCCTTGCTTGCAGTTATATCTGTTCTTGCGGTTATTTTGTTTATAACAGCATCAAAAAATATGAAGAAAAAAACAAAAATGTTTTCTTCTCTCTGCATGATTGCTAATGTTGTTTCTCTTGCAGTTCTTATTGTAAAAAAAGTCATAAGCATAAATGCAGAACCCACCACGGAAAAACCAAGATTTCTTATTGTTCTGTTTTTCACTGCCGTTGCAGGAGTATATTATTTATCCCTTGCAGCAATCATACTGATATGTGCCGAAAAAAATTTAAAAGAAAAACTGGCGCTTATCCTTATCAGCATACCCATTGTTACGGCTCCGCTTGCCGCTGTCAACCCTGTAAGGGCAAGATGTTTCTTCCCTCCTTACTTCCTGTTTATGGTTCTTGGGGTAATGCTGTTTGAACAGATAATTAGTCGCAGAAAGACCGCTGTTTTAAAGAGTCTCTGTGCAGTATTTGCAGTGTTTACAATAGCAGTCTCCGCTTTCTATTTCAGCATTTACATTCCAAATTACATTTGCGACAGAGAAAGAAACGAAACTTTAATTGAAGAATCAAAAACAAGCGATCAGATTACTCTGCCAAATCTTCCTTATGACGAATATGTTTATGGTGATGCACGGCTTGAAATGTGGAATTACAGATATAAAAAATATCTCGGTGTTGACACTGAAGTTAAAGTAAATTTCATTGATTACGAGGAATACTATAAAACAAAATAACGTTTATTTGCCTTTGTTGACTAAATATGTAAATTAATATATAATTTACCGAAAGGGAGTTATCGGATGACAATAAGCAAGAAAAAGAAAAATATAACCTTTGCCCTTATAAGCACGGCTGCAATTATACTGTTTGCCGTTTTGGCCTATCTGTTTCCCTATTCGGGTGATGACTGGGCGTGGGGAAGCCAACTCGGCATTGAGCGTTTAAACAACTGGTTTGACGGATATAACGGCAGATACGCCGGAAATCTTCTGGTAATTGCACTCACAAGAGTTCCCGTTCTGAAAATTGCATTTATGGCGGTTTCATATTATCTGACCTGCTTGTTTGCATACAAATATTCGGCTTCAAGTAGAATTTCCGTTTTCATTTTCAGCATTGCAATGTTCTTTACCATGCCGAAAGAAATATTTGTTCAGGCAGTTGTGTGGACATCGGGCTATACAAACTATGTTCCGCCGATATTGATGATGATTGGCTACATTCTTCTGGTTAAAAATATTTTCAATAAGGACAAGCCTGTTTATGCAAAGCCGATTTTTGTTTTAACCTTTATCTTGGGATTTGCCGGCGCAATGTTTATGGAAAATCTTACGCTTTATTCCATTGCCGCCGCAATTCTTGTTATTCTATACTGCGGCATAAAATTCAAAAAAGCATTTCTGCCTCATATTTCGTACTTCGTCGGAACTGTGGCAGGTGCTGTTATGATGTTTACAAATTCATCATACGGAATTATTGCTTCAAATAAAGAGGGAGACGGTTACAGATCATCTGCCCTCGGCAGCGGAAATCTTATTGAAACAATCGGCTCTCATCTTGAAAAAATATACACGCAACTTTTTATAAACAATTTTGTTCTGCTTATAATCTTAACTGTTTTGACCCTTGCTTTGGCAGGATTAAAACTGAATAAAATAAAAAAAGAAAAATACAGGAATCTTGTTATTTTCTGTTCGGCAGTTCATGTGTTTTCACTTATTCTGATTCTGTTCAAGGCAAACTTTTCTCACTGGAAACTGCTTCTTGAATCTGAATACGGCACGGTTGTTACGGTTTTATTCTTCACTGTTGCCGCAGGACTTTATTATATTTCTCTGTCTGCTGTAATGCTTGTCTGCCTTGATGGCGAGGGCATCAGAGATAAGGCATTATTCCTCATAATAAGCATTCCGATAATTGTTGCCCCGCTGCTGGTGGTTAACCCGATTGGTCCGAGAAACTTTTTCCCGCCTTTTATGCTTATGATTATGATGGCAGCATTCATTCTTGAAAATCTTCTTGAATGTGCAAACAATAATAATCTGCAAAAGTTTTTGTCACTTACTTTTGCAGCAGTAATTTTTGCTTCCGGAATTTATTATTTAAATATATATGTTCCGATTCACAGATATGACACGGCAAGAAACGAAACCGCCGTTGAGCAGTCGCAGGAGAACAATGAAGTAACGCTTTGTACTCTTCCTTATGATTCTTATGTATGGTACGGTAATCCTGACGAAGAACCATGGGCAACGCGATACAAAAAATTTCACGGTATAGATGAACAGGTTCAATTTGAATTTGTTAAATATTCCGATTATAAATATTGATGAATAGAGGTTCAAAATGAAATTATCACTTATTGTTCCTTGTTATAACGAGGAAAACAACGTAAAAAAATTTTTTGACGAAGTTAACAAAGCCTTTTTCGGTAAAGTAAGCGACTATGAATTTGTTTTTGTTGACGACGGAAGCAGTGACAGCACCTACAAAAATCTGAAAAGCATTTATGATGAAAACAGAATGCATAATATTCAGGTACTTTCTTTCAGCCGTAACTTTGGCAAAGAATCTGCAATTTATGCAGGTCTTTCAAAAGCAAAGGGAGATATGGTCTGCCTTATTGATGCCGATTTGCAGCAGCGTCCCGAAGTTGTGCTTGAAATGCTTGATGTTATGAACAGCAATGAAGAACTTGACTGTGTAACCGCTTATCAGGAAAAGCGTAAGGAAGGCAAGGCTATTTCTGCTATCAAATCATGTTTTTACAAACTTATAAACAAAATGGCAGAGGTTGACTTTGTAAACGGTGCCAGCGATTTCAGACTTATGAAAAGAAGCATGGTTGATGCAATTCTGCAGATGACCGAATATCACCGTTTTTCAAAGGGTATATTCAGTTGGGTAGGATTCAACACGGAATATATTCCTTATGAAGTTGCAGAGCGCGAGAGCGGCGAATCCAAATGGGGATTCAGAAAACTCTTTAAATATGCACTTGAGGGTGTTATCTCTTTCTCAACCTTCCCGCTTAAAATATCAACCATTATTGGTTTCTTCTTCTCTCTCGTTTCAATCATCTATCTTATCATAGTTGTTATTCAGAAACTTGCTTTCGGAATTGACATTCCGGGTTATGCAACAATTATTGTGCTTATTCTTCTTCTGGGCGGACTTCAGTTGTTTTCACTCGGAGTGATGGGAGAATATCTTTCCAAAGTTTATGTTCAGTCAAAAAACAGACCTGTCTATATTCTCAGAAAGCATTTGGGTGACGATGATGAAAAAACTATTTGAAAAATATAAAGAAGTAATAACCTATGTTATTTTCGGCGTTCTGACAACACTTGTAAATTTTGCGGCATTCTGGGTATTCACCAAAATCTGCGGCGAAAAACTTTATCTGCTCAACAATGCAATAGCATGGATTCTTTCCGTGATATTTGCATATGTTACAAACAAATTGTTTGTTTTTGAATCAAAAAGTTGGAAAGTTAAAGTTCTTGTTAAAGAGATACCTGAATTTTTCCTTGCAAGAGTGTTCAGTTTTGCACTTGAAGAAGGCGGACTTTGGTTATTTGTAACCGTACTTAAATTTGACAGATTTTCATTCAACCTTCTTTCATTTGAAATTACGGGTCAGATTATAGCGAAGGTTATTCTTGCAGTGATTGTTGTTATTCTTAATTATTTCTTCAGCAAATTTGTAATTTTCAAAAAGAAAAAAGATTAATAAACAAAAAAGGGAAGTGGTTTTAATCACTTCCTTTTTTTTGCAAAAATATAAAAAAGTATTGACAATTAAGTTAGTTTACGCTAACCTATAAGTGGTTAGAAAAGACTAACTCTCCTTAAGTTAATAAAAAACCGCAGACGCTATTCATACCTACATCAAACTTCTCTGTCTGCGGTTTTTTATTTTCTGATTTTTTACCTAACAATAATAAAAGACTGACTCGTTTTGAGTCAGTCTTTTGCTATTATAGAGATTAAAGTCCTGTGTTTTCTGCAATATATTTTCTTGCCTTTACTGCATATTCAAAAGGATTAGCCTTTGCAGGATCCTGCTCGGCCTCAACAACTACCCAACCTTCATATCCGCTTTCTTCAAGGATATCAAAAATCGGCTTAAAATCAACATCACCGTCACCCGGAACCGTGAACACACCTGCTCTTACAGCATCAAGGAATGACATATGTTCGGGAACAACCTGATTGTTATAAACATCAAGGCGAACATCTTTAAGATGAACGTGCTTAACTCTGTCAGCATATTTTTTGAGAACAGGAACAGGGTTAATACCTGCAAAGGTAAGATGACCTGAATCAAAGAGAAGATAAACTAAATCGGGGTCTGTAAGTTCCATAAGTTTATCAATTTCTTCAACTGTCTGAACGCCTGTACCCATATGATGATGGACTGTAAAGAACATACCTTTGCTCTTAGCATAAGCACCCATTTCATTGAAACCTTTTGCAACAATTTTCCACTGCTCATCGGTGTAATACGGTTTTTCATCAAGGATTGATTTGCTCAGATCACCCTGAATTGAATTGCCCTGTTCAGAAGCACCAATCACTTTTGCACCGAGTTTATAAAGTTTGTCACAATGTGCTTTGAAAGCCTCAATCGTTTCTTCATAAGGCTTTGAAGTTAAATAAGATGAGAACCATGCATTGCATATCTGAAGTCCTCTGATATCAAGATACGGCTTTAAAACATCAGCATCTGCAGGATATTTATTTCCGATTTCAGAACCCTTGAAACCTGCAAGAGCCATTTCGCTGATGCATTGTTCAAATGTATTTTCAGCACCGAGGTCGGGCATATCATCATTTGTCCAACCGATTGGCGCAATGGCAAGTTTTACTTTATTCTTATCAAGCATTGTTTTTACTACCTTTCATTATTATATAAAATTAATAATCAAATGTGTCTTTAATATGTGCCTGCATATCTTCATATGCAGCGGCAACA
This sequence comes from uncultured Clostridia bacterium, assembly GCA_946555465.1. Lineage (GTDB taxonomy): Bacteria > Bacillota > Clostridia > Oscillospirales > Acutalibacteraceae > Eubacterium_R. The sequence continues at coordinate 36,275 of CAMNST010000009.1, read as the reverse complement.
GTTTCACTCTTTGAAACTTCTGCAACGCCCACTCTCCACCAGGATTCAAAACCCGGAGTCATTGTTTTAGGAAGAACTTTTATATCAAACAAACATGAAACCGTTTGCTTTTTAGCATCTTCAAGAGCGGCACGAAGTTCATCAGAAGTGCGGCAGGTATAAGCCTTTGCACCGTAACCCTCAGCAATTTTGGCAAAATCAGGATCAATTTCTGCACCGTCAAGCATACCTGTTACAGGATTTCTTGCTCTGAAAACAGTTCCGAAAGTATCTGTACCCTGGTTATTCTGAAGATTTTCAATACAGCCCCAGCCCATATTGTCAAACAGACAAACATTGATTTTAAGACCTTCCTGCAATGCTGTGTAAAGTTCGCTGTGGCCCATAAGGAATGAACCGTCACCGCAGAAAGTATAAACTTCAGATTCCGGCTTTGCCATTTTTGCACCGAGTGCACCGTTTACTTCATAACCCATATTGGAATAGCCGTATTCCATATGGTATGTGCCTCTGTCCTTCGGTCTGAACAGACGCTGCATATCACCCGGAAGTGAACCGGCAGAACCAAGGGCAATCGCATCATCATCCATAAACTCGTTGATTATACCGAGAGCAAGAGTCTGATTGAGACCGCCTTCAAGTTCGGTTGAATAATATTCGTCAACGATTGCATCCCACTCTGCCTTAGCATCAGCAATTTCATTTTCATATGCGCTCTTATATCCGTCACAGGAATGAATGAGCGCAGTCATCGTTTCTTTTGCGTCGGCAATAATTGCCTCGGCATCCATTTTAAATGCATCAAACGGGCATATGTTTATACCAAGAACTTTTCTGTTTTCATTGAAAAGCCATTTTGAAGATGTTGTGAAATCACTGAAACGGGTTCCCACACCGATAACAAGATCGGCATCTCTTGCAATAACATTTGCTGCTTTTCCGCCTGTTACACCTATACCTCCGAGATTGAGCGGATGTTTCCAGTCAATAATACCTTTACCTGCCTGAGTTTCAGAAACAGGAATATTATATTTTTCAGCAAATTCAAGAAGTTCTTTTTCCGCACCGCTGTAACGAACACCGCCGCCGCAAACGATAATCGGCTTTTTTGCCGCCTTAATCATCTCTGTTGCACGCTCAAGTTGAGAAGCAGAAACAGGACGTCTGTCCATATGCCAGACTCTTTTAGCAAGAAAATGTTCCGGATAATCATAAGCCTCGCCCTCAACATCCTGAGGCATTGCAAGACAAACCGCACCGGTATCTGCAGGATCCGTAAGAACACGCATTGCATTCAGACATGCAGTCATAAGTTGTTCGGGTCTGTTAATTCTGTCAAAATAATGGCACACACCTTTAAAGGCATCTGTAACTGTTCTGCCGTAGTTATCAAAAAACTCTGCCTGCTGCAAAACAGGATCGGGCTGACGGCAGGCAAAAGTATCACCCGGTAATACAAGAAGGGGTATTCTGTTTGCAGTTGCACAACCGCAGGCGGTTACCATATTGGTTGCACCGGGACCGATAGAAGAAACACATGGAATGATTGCTTTTCTGTCCATCTGTTTTGCATAAGCGACAGCTGCAAGAGCCATATTCTGCTCGTTTTTACCCTGATAAAATTTCAGGTTGTGTCCGCCCTGCTCCAAAGCCTGACCTACACCAACAACGCAGCCGTGACCGAAAATGCCGAAAATACCATTTACAAATTTGGTTTCGACACCATCACACTCTATGTACTGATTGTCAAGGAACTTAACAAGTGCCTGTGACATTGTAAGTCTTTCTCTTTTCATGATTAACCCTCAATTTCAGATAATTTAACAGGTCTGTTTTCTTTAACGGAAAGTTTTGCTGCAAGACCGAGACGAAGTGCCTCAAGTCCGTCATAAACTGTTGTTTTTGTTTCTTTATCATTAAGAACACAGTCAATAAACTCTGTCATTTCATCTGTGAAAGACTGCATATATCTCTCAAGGAAGAAATAAAGAGGTTTATCGGTTACGGCACCGTTTTCATCAATAAATTCAACATTTGTAGGGGTATCATTTGCAGCACTTGCCTGACCTTTTTTACCGAAAACTTCGAGTCTCTGGTCATAGCCGTAAACCGCTTTTCTGCAGTTATCAATAACACCGATTGCACCGCTCTTGAATTTAAGAGCAACAAGTGCTGTATCAACGTCACCGGCCTCGCCGATTGCAGGGTCAACTGTTACTGCCGCATTGGCATAAACTTCTTCAACCTCACCACCGATAAAACGAGCCATATCAAAATCATGAACTGTCATGTCAAGGAAGATACCGCCTGATACTGCAACATAAGAAATCGGGGGCGGTTCAGGATCGCGTGATGTAATCTTAATTGTCTGAAGTTCACCGATTTTTCCTTTGTTTGCAAGGTCTTTAATATGAGCAAAGTTATGATCATAACGACGGTTGAAACCAATCTGGAGTTTAACGCCTGCTTCATTTACTGCATCAATAACTGATTTGATTTTTGCGATTGTTAAATCAACAGGTTTTTCACAGAAAATGTGCTTGCCTGCCTTTGCTGCTTCGATCGCAATATCTGCATGTGTGTCTGTTGAAGAACAGATAAGAACAGCAGTAATCTCAGGATTATTTAAGATTTCGTGATAATCCTCGTAATAATTAGGAATACCCAAATCCTCTGCAACTTTTTTAGCACCATCAACATAAATGTCTGAAATGGCAACAATTTCAGCCTGCGGAATATGGTATGTAATTGATTTTGCGTGTACCTGACCGATACGACCGGCACCAATAATGCCTACTTTGAGTTTTTCCATAAATTTACCTCTCAAATATTTAATATTATAATGACAGAAAAGAACTTTCTGCCCGACTCTTGTCATTCTAAATGATACCATATAAAAAACAATAATTCAACACACTAAAACAACAAAAAATAAATATTTTTCAGTTATATTTTAAATTATTGCATTAGTTAAAAAATGTATGTATAATATAGGTATATACAACTTCAAGGAGATTTAAAAATGACATATACTTATACACCGACGGGAGTTTGTTCCCAGAAAATTACCATTGAAATAAATGATGACGAAACGATTGAAAACGTTGCTTTTTCAGGCGGTTGCCATGGTAATCTTCAAGGTATTGCAGCGCTGGTAAAAGGCAAAACTATTGATGAGGTTATTGCGGCTTTAAGCGGAATTGATTGCCGTATGCGCGGTACATCGTGCCCGGATCAACTTGCACAGGCACTTGAACAAATTAAAGAAGAATTTTAAAGGGGTAATTTATGTTTAGACTCGAAAGCAAAATACTGCAAAGAGAATTCAAGGTTCATGAAGATAATCTTTATGCTTCTCAGATACGAAATACGCTTTCAAATATGGACTTGATTCCCGACGGAAACAGCGTCGAGTTTTTGTTCCATTTTACTGACGGAAGCGAATTTTCATCAAAGGGGCTTAAAGTCTGCTCTCAGAATAATGAAAACGGCAGACTTTCGTTCACATTTGAGGAAAAGGAAGGAATTACCGTAACAATGTCTTTCTGGGCAGGGCAGGACGGAAACACATTAAAAAAACAGATTTCGTTTGTTCAGAAAAGTGACAAGGTTATTGACTATATACTGCTTGAGCATATCGGAATAATTAATTCAAAAACACATTTCTGTGTTCCTAACGATATTGAAGGCAAAGAATTAAACGGCGCCCATTCAGCACTCGGTCAGCCGTTTTATATTGACAGCCTGTTTTTCGGATGCGAATTCCCTGCCACGGAAAACTCCATAGTTTATGGAATAGGTCAGGTAAAATACTATTTCGGAAAATGCATAAACGGCAGATTTGACTGTCCGGTAACTGTTGTCGGCGGAGCAAAAAGCAACACGATGGCAGATGTTCAGAAAGCGTTTTTCAATTATATTGATGATATTGCAGCACCGTGCAAATTCCGTGTTCAATATAACAGTTGGTATGACCATATGCTCAACATTGATGCCGACAATATCGAAAAGTCATTTTTTGAAGTTGAAAAACATCTTTCTTCAAACGGCATTGCACCTATAGATGCATATGTTGTTGACGACGGTTGGAATGACTATAAATCCGGCTTTTGGAGTTTTAATAAAAAATTTCCCAACCAGTTTTATGATGTTTCAGATATGACAAAGCGTTTTTCATCCGACTTTGGTATGTGGTTAGGCCCGAGAGGCGGATACAATGCTCAGAATAAATTTGCAAAGCGCATCGAAAAAAGCGGTTTCGGCTCATATAATGCCCAGGCATTTGACATCTGTGTTGCAGATAAAACCTATCATAAAAATGTTTGTGATTTCATTTTAAAATGCACAAAAGAGTTTGATATTGACTACTGGAAATTTGACGGTTTCTGCCTTGCTCCATGCACCAACCCAAAACATAATCACGCTGTGGGCGGTGAAAATGATATGTATTTCATCACCGAAATGTGGCACGGATGGATAGAAATCTTTAAGGCTGTAAGAAAACTGCGTCAGGCACAGGGCAAATCAATCTGGATTAATATGACCTGTTACGTAAACGCTTCTCCGTGGTTTCTTCAGTATGTAAACAGCATATGGCTGCAAAACAGCAATGATATCGGCTTTGCGGACAATCTTGAACTTCAGTCTCAACTTGACAGAGAAATAACTTACCGCGATGCAAGATATTTTAATCTGCTTTGCACAAGGGCAATTCAGATTCCGAATAAATATCTCTATAACCACGAACCAATTTACGGCACCTGTGCCAAGGTAAACTATACTGATGAAGAATTTGAAAAATATCTTTATTTCAATGCTTGCCGCGGTCAGGCTCTTAATGAACTTCATCTCAGTTATTCAATGATGAACAAATCAAAATGGCGAACACTTGCAAACGTTATCAGATGGCAGAAAAGCAATTATGACATTTTGCAGAATGTTTCGTTCATCGGCGGAAATCCTGAAGAAAATAATATTTACGGCTACTTTGGCTGGAATGAAAAGGGAGACGGAATTATCGCACTGCGAAATCCTACAGACGAAAAAACGCCAATAACGCTTACACTTAACAAACTTATGGGATGCCCTGAAAATCTCAGCCATGTTCAAAGATATAACGTGTATAATATCGGTGCATCGGAAAGTTTTGACAGTTATTCCTACGGTGACAAAATTGATATGACGCTTAAGCCTTTTGAGGTTAAAATTTTTCAGTTTGGTAAGTCTGACCGACGCTTTGATTATCTTGAAAACATAACCGACTTCACCGTTTCATTTAATTATAAAGGCGAAGAAAATGTTGAAATCTGCGAAAACGAAGATATCAAAATCAGCATTGAAAAAGGCTTTATAAACGTAAAATGTGATTGCTGCACGGTAAAATCAAACAGCATCATAAGTTCAAACGAGCACAAGATAACCATTGTCAGGGAAAAGAACAAAATGGTTAAAATATATATTGATGAAAAACTTGATGTTTCCGGTTATGATGAAAATGCCAAATCGGAAATAGACATTTCTCTGAAAAGCGAGGCGGAAGAATTTTCCGTTAAAGAAAAAGCAACTCCTTACGATGAAATTGTAAGTCTTAAAGAAGTATTAACAAAAATGGGCAAAAGAAAGAAGAAAAAATAATTATGAAATGCAAAAAGTGCGGATGCGATACATTAATCAAACAGGACGACTGGTATAAATGCGCCAACTGCGGCGCAGAAATGTTTGATACCGAGATAAATGTTAATGAAGTTACCAACCCGACAAAGGTTGTTGACGATATTGATGAAAATGAATCGGAAACTAAAAACAGTCAGTCTGCAGAAGAATCTAAAAAAAGCAAAAAAAAGAAAAATGAAAAAGAACCTAAATCTCCCCTCAGAGACGCAATAGAATTTTGCATTCCTATTGTTATAGCGATAATTGCAGCAATACTTCTTAAAACCTTTGTTTTTGCAAATGCTGTTGTGCCCACAGGCTCAATGCTCAATACAATTCAGGAAAATGACCGAATCATTGCAAACCGTCTTGCATATATCAACGAAGACCCTCAGAGATATGATATTGTAATATTCAAATACCCCGATGATGAAAGCCAGTTCTTTGTAAAAAGAATTGTCGGCTTACCGGGAGAAACGGTTGAAGTTGTAAACGGTATTGTGTATGTTACTAAAACAGACGGCAGCCGAATTCAACTTGATGATGAATTTGTTACAAACTGCACACCGACAGGTGATTTCGGCCCGTTTGAAGTTCCTGAAGACTGCTACTTTATGATGGGCGACAACAGAAATACCAGCCATGACTCACGTTTTTGGAAAAACAAATATGTTCACAGAAGCAAAATTGTAGGTAAAGTTAAATTTAAATATTATCCCGGATTTGAAACGATAGAATAAAATTACGGAGAAAAAATTATGAAAAAAACTGATTTCGTTCCTAAAAAAGAATGGATGGCATACTGCGTCGGTGCTTTAGGACAGGGCATGATTTATGCAATTATGAGTTCGTATATATCCGACTTTTATCTTAACGTACTCAAGGTAACGCCTGTATTTGTTCTTCTGCTTATGTTTCTTGCAAGAATATGGGATGCCATAAATGACCCTATTATGGGATTTATCGTTGACCACGTTAATCCCAAAAAAGGCAAAATGCGCCCGTATCTGCTTTATACGCCTATCCCCGTTGCAATTCTTACAATGCTTTTATTCTATGCACCAAACATCAGCGATACAGGCAAAATGATTTATGCCGGCATAACTTATGTTTTATGGGGAATGATTTACACTGCATCTGATGTTCCGTTCTGGAGCCTGCCTAATATAATGACATCAAATCCCGACGAACGCGGTTCAATCATATCGAAAGCGCGAACGGCAAACGGCGTGGGTTCGGCAATTCCTATGGCAATATTTATGGTGCTTGGATTCATCCTTCCGAAGATGAATCTTGCGGGAACCGAACTTGAGCAGACAAAATACACCGTAATGGCACTTGTAAGTTCAATTATAGGAAATATCCTTTTTGTCAGGGTTTATTTCAAAACAAAAGAAAGAGTCAATATTCCTGCTCCGCAAAAGAAAGAAAAAGGCGAAGCATCATCATTAAAACTGATTTTTACCTGCAAACCGCTTATGCTTACCGCATTGATGGGTGTTCTTTCAGCAGCAAGATATATGTACCAGGCCGGTGCGGTTCACGTTGCGAGATATTCTTTTTACATAGGCAAAGACCTTACGGGCTTAAGCGCTGCCGAGGTTGAAGAAGCACTTCAGTCAAATATCTCAACGGTTTCAACTGTTTTTTCGGTATGTTCTGCAGTAGGAATGATGGGGGCAATGCTTGCCGTTACTCCCTTGATAAAAAAATTCAGTTACAAGCAAATCATTATTGCAACTTCGCTTATCGGCTCAGCCGGCAGTTTTGCAATGTGGTTTATCGGCTATGAAAACTTCTGGGCTTGTGTTCCGTGTCTTATTCTTTCAACCATTCCCTGCGGTGCAATCAACGTTTGCGCCTTTGCAATGATAGGTGACTGTCTCGATTATATGGAATGGAAAACAGGCAGACGCCTTACCGGAATGGGATCGGCAATACAGAGTTTTGTTACCAAATTCGGCAATGCACTCAGCACATCCTTTATCATTCTTATGTATATCATTGTAGACCTTGATGTTGCTTCTTTCAGTGCCAAAGTAACTGCAAATCCGCTTGATATGAGTGAAAGTGTAAGACAGGGTATGTTCAGCGTTGTTTCTCTTATCCCTGCAATTTCACTTCTGATTTGCATCATTCCGATGTTTTTTTATAAACTTACGGGTGAATATAAAGAAAGAATGGAAAACGAACTTGCCGAGCAGCGTGCTGCCCGCGGAATCACTGTTGAATAAAAGGGGTTAACTTATGAATAAAATAATATTAGCAGGTGCAGCCGCAGCAGGACTTGTTGCTGAAATGGCTGTTCACGGCTATATGGATATTATGGCAAAACCAATGAAAGTTCAGTCGGTAATCAGTTATTTTGCCAACAAAGCAAACGATAAAAATATGGAAGCATTCCACAATTTTACAGCAAAAAAAATGGAATGGATTAATAAATGCGATACCGAAAAGGTATCCATCACCTCTCAGAGAGGCGACATACTCAGAGGTTATCTTACCATGGCAAAAAAGAAAAGCCGCGTATTTGTCTTTTTTGCCCACGGATACAGAACAGACCATAACGGCGATCCTGCAAACTTTATGAGATATTATCTTGAAAAAGGAATCAACTTTTTAAGTGTTGACCATGTGGCAAGCGGTGAGAGCGGCGGAAACTGGGTTGGCTTCAACTATTTTGAACACAAAGATTCTCTTGACTGGATTGAGTACCTTATATCCCGTTTCGGAAAAGATATAAAAATAATTATTCACGGTGTTTCAATGGGTGGTTCAACCATCTGCCAGATGGCAAACAAAGTTCCCGAGCAGGTTGTTTTTGCGGTTGCCGATTGCCCGTATACAAACGCTCTTGAAGAGTTTGAATACGCAGTAAAGTCATTTGGCATTAAGTACACAAAAGTCGTTTTAAACGCGTTTAACGCAATGAACAAAAAATTTGCGGGTTTTGATCTCAATGAAACTGATGTGCGCCGTGCGGTTATAAATTCAAGAGTTCCCATGCTTTTTGTTCATGGTAAAAAAGATACTTTTGTGCCCACAAAAATGGGAGTTGAACTTTTTAACCTCTGCCAGAATGAAAAAGAACTTTTTCTTGTTGAACATGCTGCCCACGCACAGAGCATTATGTACGACGAGACAGGATATCACAAAAAACTTGATGAGTGGATTGAAAAATATTTAAAAATGTAAAGGAGTTATATTATGCCTTTTATTCAGGTAAAAACAAATCAAAATATTTCAGACGTTAAAAAACAGTTAAAATCAGAACTCGGCTCGGCAATAACTGCCATTCTGGGTAAAAGCGAAGCATGGCTTATGGTTGAAATTCAGGATAATCTTGATATGTATTTCAAGGGTGACAGTGCACCTTGTGCTATGTTTGAAATTGAAATATTCGGCAAGGCTGCCGACAGTGATTATGATGAACTTACAAGAAGAATCTGTTCTATTGCAGAAAAATACCTTTCTGTTTCGGCCGACAGGGTTTATGTTAAATACACGGAGATTGACCACTGGGGATATAACAACTTTAACTTTTAACAATTCAGATCAAACCACATTAAAAAAACGCAAAAGACCTTGCAGATATGTACATATCTGCAAGGTCTTTTTTATTTGCCGAGCATATGCTGCATATGCTGATAGCATTTATCTGAAAATGCAGTCAGTTCTTCAGTATAATCCAGCGCATCGCCGATTGCCATACAGAGCAGGTCGTAGTTTTTGTTGTTATATGCCTCCAGTTCAACACAGCACCCCTGCAGAACATTCAGCAGTTCAATTTTGTTGGAGAGAATACCCAACCTGTCGTTGAGTTGATTGTGCAGTTTGAAGAATTCGTGCAAATCTTTGCCCTCAATGTCATATGAATACGTTTTTTCAGCCATTTTATGACCCTCCTGAAAATAAAAAATGCGCAGCCAAAGCCACGCATTAAAAACGCACGCCCCAACTGTCGCCAAACATAATTGAACACATATTGCAATAAAAGCATGTGTTTAATAGAGCATGCATTTTTATCAAGGATAAAAAAACACACTTTTACTACAATAAAATGATTCAATTATATTTGGCGTATTTATTATATCACAGTCAGCGCAATTTAGTCAAATATATTTTTGTTCATAAAACAGAAAATGCGCAGCCGAAGCCACGCATTAAAAACGCATGCTTCGTTTGCTGCGACACAAAGTTATTAATTCAAACTTGTAAAAAAGTATACTGAATTAAAGCATGCATTTTTATCAAGAGATAAAAATAGTATACTTAATTTACAAATATTAATAACTTTTTGTCGCAAAATTATTATATCACAGTCAGGGCATTTTAGTCAATAAAAAAAGGGGACGGATTTCTCCGTCCCCCCGATTGACTGTTAACAATCGGATAAATGACAATTAGTCATCTTCTCCTGGTAACTGTTCTGCTCTTGATGCAGTAAATACATCAACAGATTCAAATTCGTCAATCTTTGAAATTGGCTTTGTATAAGTCTCTTTCATTATATAGTCCTCCTTGCTATAACTAATTAATAAGTATAAACCTGAGGAGCAGCATATACAACCTGAGTATCGCCGGCAGCATCTACATAAGCAAGGAATGCTCTTGCAGAAGCAGTACCTGTAGCAGCAGATACACCGTAGTTAAGCATGAACTGTTCAGCATCAGTTGCGCAGTAAATAGCCTTTACTGTACCTGATGATGCGTTAGAGCCCTTCTTACCTACCATATCAAGTGTAAGATCTTTAACTGCAAGGTCTTTACCATAAATGAAACCAGCACTTACATATGTGCAGTCATCAGTCATTGAACGTGTTGCAACAAATGTTACTTTGTGTGAACCGGCCATTCTTTCAAATGAAACAGCAGCAACAGTTGGAGTTGCTTCAACAGCAGTTTCGAATGTAGGAACAACTGTAACATTTGCTGAAGCGAAGAATTTGTAAGTGTCGCCATAAGCAACAGTTACGCCATTGATTTCCCAAGCTGTAGCACCTTCAGCAGTTACTGTTACAACAGCATCCATAGCAACATCTGCAAGTGAGCCTGTTGCTGATGCGCCGTTTGCAGTGATTGTGCAAGCGTCTGTAGCAGTGATTGTGAATGTTGTCTCAGCAAGTTCATACTGAGCAGTGATTACTGCTTCTGATGTAAGAGCAGCGATTTCTTCAGCTGTCATTGACCAACCAACAAAGTTGTAGCCAACAAACTGAGGAGCATCAGGAATTGCAATCTCATCAGCAGCCTTTACAGTCTGAGTCTTGATTACGTTACCGAATACATCAACAAATGATACTGTGAATGAGGTAGCGCCTGTTGTTGAGAATACAGGAGTATAAGTAACATTAGCAAGAGCCTTTGTTACGAATGTTGCATCCTTAGATACGAGAGTTGTGCCATTTGCAGTCCAGCCAACGAATGTTGCGCCTTCACTTGGAGTAGCAACAAGAGTTACATCTGAATTGAATGGAACATTAACTGTTGCACCTTCTGTTACGTCAGCACCGTTAAGAGTTACAGAGCCGAGGTCAGCAGTGTCAACTGTTACGTCTACACCAAGAGCAGCAATTTCTTCTGTCTTAGTTGCTTCGTTACATACTGTACATGTATAAGTCATAGTACCAGGAGTGCTCATTGTAGGAGCCTTTGTTACTACGCCTTCACCCCAAGTGTGAACACCTGTTGCAGGATCAACCTGAGGAGCAGTAAGAACTGTGCCGCATTCTGAACATTTAACACCGGCTGTTGTACCATCTTTTACGCAAGTTGGAGCAACTGCAGGAATTTCAACTTCGGTATGAATACCTGTTGCAGCAATTTCTTCTGTCTTTGTTGCTTCGTTACATACTGTACATGTGAAGGTCTTAACGCCCTTTTCTACGCATGTTGGAGCCTTTGTTTCTACGCCGTCATCCCATGTATGTACACCTGTTGCAGCAATCTCTTCTGTCTTTGTTGCTTCGTTACATACTGTACATGTGAAGGTCTTAACGCCCTTTTCTACGCATGTCGGAGCCTTTGTTTCTACGCCGTCATCCCATGTATGTACACCTGTTGCAGGAATCTCTTCTGTCTTTGTTGCGTCACAATTTGTGCAGTTAAAGGTCTTAACGCCCTTTTCTGTACATGTCGGAGCCTTTGTTACTGTACCGTCATCCCAAGCATGGTTTTCAGTAGCAGCAACTTTTTCTGTATATGTGTGACCGCAAGCTGTACATGTGAATGTCTTAACGCCTTCTGTACCGCAAGTTGGTTTAGTTGTTACTTTACCTTCATCATAAGTACAATTAGATGTTACCTGATAGCCTTCTGACTTGTCACAGTTAGCAGCAGTACATGTTACTGTATGAGTACCGTTGTTGTTTGTTACAGCAACAGCATCAGTAAAGTCATGTGTATGTGTATCTGCCGGTTTTGCTTCGTAATCAGTCCAGATTACAGCAGCGTTAGCAAATACGTCGTTTGAAGTACTGTTAACAGCAATTCTCCACTGAGTTTGATCATTGGTTTTGCTACCGCCAAGAGTTGAAACGTCGTATGGTTCAAAGTAAGTACCATCATCTACACCAAATACTGAAGGTGTGAAACGGAATACTTCTGAAAGGTCACAGTCCTTAAGAACTTCAAATGTCATTGTACCGCCGATGATACCGTATTTACCATATGAACGAGCTGCCTGGTTAATATCATCAAGACCGGTGCCAAGGAAGTTACCGCCCTTAGTTCCGTTTACAAGTCCGGCTGAGTTTACAGCAATATAGAAAGAACCGAATGTAGAACCATTAACATTTTGTATTTGTGTATTAGCACCTGCAGCACTTACAGAAGCACCATAGCCCATATCACCTGTTGTTGTGATCCAAGCGTTAGCACCGTTTTCCGGATAAAGTTTCCATGTATCGCTTCTTGAAGGAGTGGTTTTGAAGTTCACTGCCGAAAGAGCAGTTTGATCGAATGTACCTTTAAACTGTCCGCCGTAAAGTGCGTCAAAACCGCCGAATTCTACTGTGATAGCAATACGCTGACCTGCCTTAAGTTGTGCAGGGTTAAGGATTCTGCCGGCAGCCTTAACTTCTTCATAAGTTTTATGAGTTTTGCCGCCGTAGAAATCTGTGTACCAAGCTTTGTTGGCTGAATAGAGTTTTGAGGTACCCCAAAGATCAGCAGTACCCATATCTGTTACGGTTACACCGATAACAGGCTTGTAATCGTCACGGTGATCTTCGTGACCCGGATCATCAGGACCGCCAAGCCAAATGGTATCACCGAAACCTAAATACCAAGCGAAGATATCGTTAGCTTCATCTTCTGTGTTATAACCAACATAAGTCGGCTCTTCTTTAATATCTTTTAATTGGATGCCATCATCTTCCCACCAGTTTCTGCAAACCTGCGCTGCAAGTGCATTAAAAGGCATTGAGAAAGCAACCATTAAAACAGCAAGAAGACAAGCCAATGTTCTTCTGAATGTTTTTTTCACTTAAATTTCCCCTTTAAATTTGAGTTAAATGAGTTTTAAAACAATACGTATTATTTTAAAAATTAATTTTCGATTTGAATTATAATAATTCAGGATGGTGATTCTTACTGTATGGTTAAAGAACCATAAGATAATTCACCCGATGAGCAAGCATATACAACAGCTGCGTCACCGCCGCTGATGGTATTGCTGCCATCCAAATCGTAACATAACGATTTTTCTTCAGCACCGGCAGCCGCATTTGCATAAACATATGCTGCATCACCGCCGCTGAGCGTTCCGCTTTCATCAAAGTCGCAGGCGATTATCGGAATTGCATAATCTGCAATATCGGAATCGGAAACGATAATTGTTATATCTCTGCGCGTAATTGCATACTTGGACGAAAGCGTTACATAGTAAGTACCCGGATTGAGTTCTTCTATGTTAAAGGTATTTTTTCTAATACCACTTTCATCAATCGTTTCTATTGATTTAACAGATTTAAGCAAATCTGTTCTTTCAGCGTCTTTGTAGATGTCAAAAACATATTCGCCACCAACAGGACTGCCATTCGTGGAACCGGATGAATCTGTCATTACTACAATAGAACCGCTGACATTGTATCCGATTTTCAAAACCGGAGAAACATCAGAAGTCATCTGATAAAGAACCCCATTATATCCGTCAAATTCCGAAACAAGGGCATATTCGTCATTATAGCCATCGGCATAATCAGACAAAACAAATGTCTCATTTGGATTTGTGGAAAATTGAATTACATCCGCAGCGTCACAATCCTGAGTGAAAGTGACACCCAAAGTTGCTATAACAGCGTTGTCTTCGATAAGCGATGTATCACTGTTATTGGATACAAAACCGAATACAAGGTTTTGTTCGTCAATAACATAACCCATAGATGACATATCTGTATAATCTGAAGTCATCAGGTTTTTGGGGGTGCTTTCAAATGTAACCGCATCTGTATGAGACGCAGTTACCTGAACAACTGATAACTGCTGCGTTCCCGACAACTTAATCGTCATATCATATGAACCGGCAGTAAGTGCATTACCATCGACTTCATTTCCGTCTGCATCGTAGTAAGCACAACTGATATCAGGCACAACAGTTCCCAGGGTGCCTTGGGCACCATAGACAGTTGAAGGCAGACAGATTAATAAAACAATCCCTACCAAACAAATTAAGTTAAGAATAAGAAAATCTTTCAAACGCGTTTTCTTTAACATATGTCTGCCTCCGTTTTTTAGAACAAATAAGTAATCATTTATAACACACACAATATATAAAAGCGGTATATGGTAAGAAAAATTTGTACTAGTAAATATAATTTATTTTTTGTTTTAATAATTAATATCGCCTGGGTACAAATAAACTTTTATAATCGGCTGTTATAAAGATTCCACCATTGGCAGAGAGTTTTCACTCTCTGCCAACGTGTTTTATGTTAAGCATTAAGCAAAACATTGGATGAAATGGGTCTAAACACAAATTTTTTGATTTAAACCTATAAACACAAATTTATTGAATAATTTTAAAAATTATCCGATAGTAACAGGTGCAAGGTTAGGTGTACCTGTAGCGCAAGCATATACAACAGCTGCGTCACCACCGCTGATTGTTCCACTACCGTCAAGGTCGCAGAAGAGACCGCCTGCACCGGCAGCATTTGCATATACAGTTGCAGCGTCACCACCACTGATTGTTGTACTGCCGTCATAGTCACAAGCAATAATTGGAATTGCAGGACCGGTAACATCAGAATCGCCAACAACAATTGTTATATCCTGACGGATTAATGAGTAAGCAGATTCGATTGTAGCAGTGTAAGTACCGGCAGGAAGTTCGAAACTGAATGTATTAGCGTCTTTAGCCATTGCAAATGTTTCTGTTGCAACAACTTCACCTGCTTCGTTGTAAACAGTGATTGTGTAATCACCGTTTACTGCAACATTGTCTGTTGCACCGGATGGGGTAGTTGCAACTACAAGAGAAGCAGTAACTGTATGACCTGAAGATGCAACGCTTGTGAAGATAGGAGTAACTACTACGTCAGCGTTTCTAACCTTAACTACATAGTTGCCTTCTTCGTCAGGTTCAATACCTTCAAAGCCATCAAATCTGTAGTTTGCATCTGCAGTTGCAGTAAGAACAACTTCTGTATCAGGTGTAACAGCATATGGTTTATCATATGTTGCACCGTTGATAGCAACGGTACCACCAGGTACGTCAGCAACACTTACTGTGTGGCAGCCTTCAAGTTTGATTTCTGCCTTCTGGAGATTTGTATCGGCACTGTAACAATCTGTTACCTGTGCTGTATAAGACTCTTTAGCATCTGCCTGGTAATATGCCTTTGTTGCATGAGCATAATTGTTATTGCCGATATTGGCAATATTAACTGCATTAGCAAGAGCATCAACATACTCGGTCCAGATGTCGTCAGCGTAAACAACGTCACCGTTATTTACAAGTTTACCGCTTGCATCCCAAGCACCAAATTCAGGTGCTGCAGCGTCTGCGGTCTTTGTTACAACAGCATCTGCTGTCTTTTCGCCTGCTTCATTGTACTGAGCAGGTGTTGCATTGAGGAGATCATGAGCATTGCCTGAAGCACAAGCGATTTCTGCTTCAAGTTTATCGCCGAGGTAACCTCTTTCAACTACTTTATTCATATAAATATTGAAGAGACGTAAGTATTCTTCAACCTGTACAGATGAAAGTGTTGATGATGTTGTTGTATTTGTAATAGTGATATCTTTGTTATTTACATAACCATTGTATTGGCTGAATCTAACGCCTGTATCTGTCTTAGTCTTTGTTACAGTCTGAGGCTTGCCGTCTTCACCCATAACAACTTTGCCGTCTGCGTCAAGAACATTCTCTTTGTAATCATAAGTGATGTTAAGAGTATATCCTGATTCAGCAACTTTAGCCATATCAACCATCTTGTTGTATGTTACAACTTCAAAGTTGTTGTTGTTCATGTTATTTCTAACAAGAGAAATCTTTTCAAAGAGATCCTGTGCAATAGAGGTATTTACTGAGTCATAAACTCTTTCGATAGCCCAAGCAATCTTATCATTAGCCTGTGTATAGAGACCACGATATTCTGTTACGCCATCGTTTTCAATACATTTATACTCTGTTGCAGGGAATTTAGCAAACCATACGAAGTCTGAATTTACTTTTTCACTTGATGCGTTACGATATACATATGTAACCTGTGAATAAAGAAGTTCGCCGCTGCCGTTCTTTGCCTGTACTTTGTTTCCGCTGTCATCAACTACAACTTCTCTCCAAGGATTTTGGTATGTAGTTGTGTTCCACTCTGTTTCATATACAGGAGTATTTCTGAGCCAGAACTTGCCGGCATCATCCTGAGTGCCTTCGATAACTGCGTTGCCTGCAGGGTCTTTGCCATCTGTCACGTCAGATGCTTCAAGAGGAACATTTGAGTAGATTGGCATTGTGCAAGCGGCATCAAAGTAGTAATAACCTGCAACACCGTTTGTACCATCACCTACATATGCATCAGCGCGAACACCGATAGGCATATTAAGAGTTGTTGCGTTTGATTCGCTGAAAGGCTTATATGCTTTGTCACCATATTCGCTGGTTGTAGTTGTGGTGGTTGGAGCAAGATAAGTCTGGTCTGAAAGTGCAATAGCACTTGTTGGAGTGATTACTGCTGAGTTAGCAGAAAGAGCATTAATAAGTGCTGCTTCTGCGTCTGTCTTAACAGTTGCATCCGTAAAGTCTTCTGTACGATAATTTGCAAGAAGTTCTGAAAGTTCTTTGTACTTAGCGTTAAGTGATGTAGCAGAACCATCATCACCTACAACGAGGGTACATGTTCCGGGGCCATCAAGAGAACCTGAACCGTTACCATTGTTGTAACTGCTGTAAACACAAAGTTTAACCTGATATTCACCGGCCTGGATAGGAGTTGAACCATCATACTTGAAGAGGTCGGTTGTATATTTTGAACCGTTCTTAGGAACGTCAGCAACTTTACCCTGATTGATATAGATACCATCAACAGGACCTCTTAATGAAACCTGACCAAGTGTGGTATCATAATTTGTACCGCTGCCTGACTTCATGTAGTAATACTCAATAACACCGGCATCGTTTTTGTGGTATGCAGCAACGATACCTGCGTCGATTGCTTCCTGAAGTGTGTAAGAAATGTGAGTTCTTACTTCAATGTTAGCATTTGGATTCTGGTTGTAAACATTGTTGATTTCATCCTCAGTGTAACCGGTCTTGCCGTTACGCTGCCAATCGCCGTTGTCAATCTTATAGTCATACATACCGTACTTGATAAGATCGCCGGTTTCCTTGTCATAAACAGGGATAGCGTTCTTCATATTAACAGCAACATATGCGCCTGTAACATCATCGTAAACAGATGTATCATCATAGCAGTAGAAACCATCTACTGAGAATGAACTACCAACGAGGTTTTCGTTGTTAACTCTGAACTGGAATCTGTCAATAGCAGCAAGGTTGCTTGTTGTTACAACCATATATTCAGGATATGTAACATATAACTTACCGTCACGGAAGTTTCTGCTTGAGAATGATCTGTAACCCTGTGTTGTAAAGGTCTGGTAATGAGCTGTTCTGCCGCCTTCAAGAGCAGTGTTTAACTGACCGCCTCTGTCTGCAGGATAAACAATATCTTCCCAACCTTTAGCACCGGTTAAGTACTGATAACAGGTTGTTTCAAGACCTGAGTAAAGAGCATTCTTACCTTCCTTATCACTGCAGATGTTATATGTAATCGTTGCAGAGTAGGAAGTTGAGTTGTTTTCATCAGGTACGTATCTTGCTGATGTCGGAAGTGAAACTGATTCACCGGGAGCAACAACAGTCTGCGAAGGCATAGTGATTGTAGCACCGGGCATTTCAGCCTTGGTAATTTTAACATAGTAACGGCTGAGCTGTTCAACCATACCGTTGTTTAATGAACCATTTCCGAGACCATCAACATAAGCATTGTTGATACCAACTGAGTTGTTGGTAAATGTTACAGATGAGTTTACTGCGTTGTTTGTTGTACAGCCCTGAACAGAACTGTCTTTAAACTCAGAAGTTGCCATCTTAATGTCGTGTTCGCCGATTGAAGTAATTGCTTCAGGAATGAAACTGTTTACAGCGTCGATAGCGAACATAAGACCTCTGAGAATTGAGTCAGGATATGTGTTAACACCGCTGGTGCCATAGCCTGCAAATTCTACAAGGTTGCAAAGGAATTTGCCGATTACACCGATGTTGTTTCCGCCGGTACCGGCAATAACATTAATCTGAAGAACATCATCAAATGGATGAGCAGATGTTCTTGCAGGAACTACAACGTCAAAACTCTGACCATTATAACGAGCACCGAAGAGACCGTTAAGGAAATCTGCAGCTACATCATAAATGGTAAGAACGATAGGAGTTGACTGAATTGGCTCTGCTGATACGATTGTAAGAAGTCTGTAAAGGAAGTTAGAAACACCGCCCATACCGCTGTCATGAATCGAAGTATTACCAATATCAAGTATACCTAAAACGACATCGTTCCAGATAAGATCTTCTGAACTGAATTGACCCTTCTTTGCTGAATCGCCATACTGGAGAGTTCCGAGTACAGGAAGGAGCTGGTTTGCAACAAGGTCAATATTCTGCCAAATCGTATTATCGGTTGTGATAAGGCTTGTGCCGTCTGTTGGTGAGCATACACCGAGAAGAGCACCTACGCCCATAGCGCCTACTGACTTAGCGATTGAAGAATTCTTGTAATCATATTCGCCGCCGTAGTAGCAGATTACAGAGTTGAGGAGTTGAAGTAAAGTATTGCTGTCATCAACAGGCTTATATTCTACTCTCCACTCATTACCGTCTGTGCCTGTAACAGGAACATAACCCTGCATTACATAAACAACAGCATCACGAGCCATTGGAAGAAGTACGCCCTGAAGCATATCTGCGCCTGCCTTGGCAGGTGTGATTGAAGTTTCGCTCTTTGTTACAAGAACGTCATAATTCTTATCAGGAAGAATGTAAGAGAGATATTCTCTTAAGCAAAGGTAGATAACTGCCTCTGCATCCTGGCAAGCATCCCAGTCTTCCGGATGGATAATGCTTTCAAGTTTTCCGCTGCCGAGATTAACCTGACCGAGGCAGGCAATAAGCATTGGAAGCATTGCTTCTTCAAGGTTTGCTTCTGCAAGTTCGGCAGATGCGCCGTACTTTGTATAGAAACCGTTAAGAATGTTCTTATCTGTTGCATCAGCAGTATACTGAACAACTTTAAGAGCATTGCCAACAAGAGTATTAACAATGCTGATGATAGCATTGTCATTAATAGTTGATGGGTTAACTGTTGCTAATTCAGCAAGTGAACCGTCAATATTATCTCTCTGAACAAAGATATCCTTAACAGCAGCAACAAGACAATCGTTGAAACCGCCTACAAGAGAACTGTAGTTGCTGTATGATTCAAAGAAAGCGTCAAGATTGCTTGTTCCGGTCTGCATGAAATAAAGGTTGATAGGACCGGTCTGCATGTTGAAACCATAGTCAGCAAGAGGGCTGTATCTTACCTTATTAAATAAGGTTGTTTCATCAATGTCTGACCAGATGCCTTTTGCACCTTCTGCTACTGTACGATCAAATTCATAGTTATTTCTAACCCAAGATAAGAATTCAGCAGCATCTTTTGCACTGTAGTCTGCATATTTTGCTTCAGCCCATGCATTGATGTTTGATTCCTTGTACATGTCAGCAAGATTATTCTGATCCCATGCACCTACAATTTGCTTACCTTCGTCGCTTGTTGCCCAATAATAATATACATTATCAAAGTTTGAGCCGTGGCCACGGTCAACATTATTGTTTACGTGAACAAGTTTAACTGTCTGCTCGAGAACAGTTGTCCAAGCAAGGTCAAGTGCTTTGTAACCGAAATCAAAGAGGTTATCACCTTTGTTGATGGTTAACTTTGTTGCATTTGAAGCAGCCTCGCCGTTTTCATCAGCACCATATACAAATAATAATACGTTGCCGGTATTTTCCTTTGAGTAAACAAGGTTCTCATCATATCCGAGAGCGATACAAGCCTGTCTGTAGGTCATATTGCCTTCATCCATTTTCTTGTCGATTGCTTCTCTTCTTGAGATTGAACTTGTTCCGTCAGGATATGTAACCAGTACATTAATCTTCTGAAGAAGTTCTGCTGTCATTTTTTCAAGAAGAACATCATCAAAGATGAATGTTGAAGGATTTGCTTTATAATTTGCTTTTTCTTCATCTGTGAACCAATTTGTATTGTTGAAGATGAGTGACTGAACAATATTATAAACTGAGTTTGATTCCCATCCTGCATCGCAGCCGAGAAGACCGCCGATTGCGCCGTAAATGTCTAATTTTACGAATGTACCAAGAGTACCGAGGTCAAAACCGCCGCGAAGGAATTCGCCGAGAACGTCTTTGCCGTTGTAGTCTGCAGAGTTTTTCTGGAGAATACCGAGAATACCCTTAATAATATCGCATGAAGAAGTATTGCTTCTTCTCATTCCGCCTGTGGAACCTAACTGAATGTTACCTGCGTCACCGAGAAGGTTACCCTTATCTCTGAGAACAGATTCAACGCTTTCAAGTGTTTCCAGAATTTCATCAACGCTGTGTGTATACACTTTGATTGAAGCAGAAACAACTACGGCATTGATTTCAATGGTTCTTTTGTTTGCATCATACTTGTAAACACCGCTGGTCGGAAGAGCACCTTTAAGGAGCGCATCAATCTGCGGGCCGAACTCTGCAAGCATATCGTCAGCATAGTCGAGAAGAGCAGTAGCAGTTTGTTCATCAGACAAAACGTTCCATGCAAGATCGTTATATTCTACAGCATCATCAAGATATTTTACATCTTTTGATGCAGCATATGCTGAAAACGCACCGCTGAAACAAGTTAACGCCATAAGCACTGCCATGAATAAAGCAAGTAACTTATGCGAAAACTTCTTTGCTTTTACTTTCATCTTTTTACCTCCGTTAAAAGTAATGTTCGGTTTGAAACCGAAATTTGTTATGTGTGAGATTTTTGACAAATTTTAAACAATCTTATAAAACGACATCATTCTCTGACCTCAAGCCTTGCGGCTTAGAACGCTGCCATTTCGCAGAAAGATCTATACAAAAATCCCTATAAACACGTTTTGATTATTACATACTTTTAGAAAAATGTCAATAAATGTTCATAATAAAGTGCAAATTTGTTGAAATGTCCAAAAAGCGTTCGTTTTTTTTGACAAATCGAACGAAAAATTCATTAAGTTTTAACTAATTATTTACAATTTGTTAATATTTTCGCATTCCAAAACACATTTTTCACCTGTAAAATGAGTTGCTTTACAGGTAATTTGCAAGTGTAAAGTTTTTCCCTTTACGTAAGTAACAATATCTGTCTATTTTGCCGTTTTTTATCAAAATCCAACAATATATTGTGTATAGTTTGATGGCAAAAACTATATGTTGCTGCACATTTTAAAGCGGCCTGTCATCTGAATAAATATGTGAACAAAATCACAAAATCAAGTGGTAAAAAGCGGTTCTTTTGTGAAAAAATTAACAGTTTGTTCAAAATCTTAAAAAACTATTGACTTAGTTAGTTTTATTTGGTATAAATAAGTTGTATTTGTTCGTGCGTAGGGGTTTTTTGCACCCAAAAAGCAGTAAAATGTGAACATTGTGTGAACAACTGTAATTTGAGTTCATATTTATCCCAACGCAAAGTAAACGACATGATTCGTTAAATCATATGTAAAGGAGAGAGATTTATATGAGAACGAGCAAAAAACTACTCAGCCTTTTTCTGGCTGTAGTAATGGTTGTTACCACGTGCTCTGTAGGTTTTACCGCGTTTGCGCAGGATAACCGAAACAGCATATGGAACACCTCGAGTGAAGCGCAGGATGCGTTTGACACTCTCGACGGCATAGCAAATGAGTATCTGCCGTCAATTCTTCTCGGTATAGGGGCAATCGGTGACCCGATTTTCGAGAAGCGAGCAAAAGAACTTGGCAAAACTGCTGAGGAACTTACCGAGGCAGAACGTGAGGAGATTGCAAACAGCACTACCCTTACAGATGTGCTTTATGCACTTCAGCCAATGCTTCTGGAACTGCTTGAAGGCACAAAGCAGGAGGAATTTGTTGATACATATTTCACCGGCACAAAATCAAGCAGATTTGATTTCCTTAACACCGACAGCACAATGTCTTACTTCACGATTGTTGCTCTTTGCGACAAGTACAGTAAAGACTTTGGCGGAAATCCTTTATCTGCAAAAGAAAGAAAGCAGCTGCAGGAAGTTTATGATCAACTTATGCCGATTGCAGAAGCTGTTACTGCTCTTGAAAACAGAATCAAGGAATTCGGTGCAAGATATGACGAGGTAATGCCTACAGGTGAAGATTACTTAACTGCACCTCTTTACGGACTTGAAACTTTTGACTATGAACTTTCGGATGAAGACCAAGAATTTTTAGCAAGCATTTATCCGTCATACAATAAGCAACTTGAAAGTTATCATGTTCCTGCCGCAGACATCACCATAGATAACGTAGGAGAACTTCTC
This sequence comes from uncultured Clostridia bacterium, assembly GCA_946555465.1. Classification (GTDB taxonomy): domain Bacteria; phylum Bacillota; class Clostridia; order Oscillospirales; family Acutalibacteraceae; genus Eubacterium_R. Next base: position 13,506 of record CAMNST010000009.1, on the reverse strand, counting down.
TATTACTTCTTCGGTGCCGGCAAAGATTTATTAACGGCTTACTATTATGATAACTTAATCAGAGAAGTTGCCGATACCGTTTCTTTCAAAGGTGAGGCTGACGGATTATCAATCGAACTCGTAACAAATTTCAATATCACTGATATCAAGCCCGCCGAATATGCTGACGTTATCGCAGTACAAATGTTTTTAGACTCCGAAATGGCAAGTGTATATGCTCCGGATGTTGAAGGCAATGATAGAGGTTATGTATATGTTAGTTACAAGTACGACGATAACGGAGATCAGGTATTTGATGCACAAGGCAACCCTGTACTCGTAGACGGAAATAACAATCAGTATTCTTTCAGCGATATTGATGTAAGAAAAGGCGCTGTCGATATATTTGGTTCAAGTACAGCGGAATTAACTGATTCGTACCTTGAATTAAATTATTCGTACCTTAAAGCATATGCTATTCCTTTTTATTTGAACGGTGTTCTTAAGGCTAACTACATTAATGCGCTTTCAGGTATGGCAATTCAGAGCGGCGCAGTTGCTTCAAAGGCTGAACTCGACAGTATGGTTAAAGAGATCATGCCGAACGGCTGGGCTGAAGAGGCTTGTGCACTTTCTGAGAATGACATCAGAATAATGACTCTTGCATTTCAGGAAATGTTGACCGGTATAGAGGCCAATGAATGTGAAGAAAAGATTAATCTCTTCTTCAGCGGCGGAACTCTTCATCAGGCAGCAGGCATTGAATATGACCTTATTTGCCCTGAATCCGTTCTTAACACGGCTTTTGCCGACTATCTGCAGGCATTTCTGTTAGAAACTCTTGAAGACGGAAGCCTGGAGAATACTTTGGGAGAAATGCTCAAAACATTCCACCCGCAGTATTTTAACCGAAACAATTTTTATGTTACGGTAGACGGCCAGCCTCCGAACTCACAGCTTTCAAACGTTAAAGTTGATGAAAACGGAATTCCCGAACTCAACTATACCGATTATTCACCAATCTACGGCAGCGTTAACGGTAAGGATGAAGAGGGAAATATTGAAACATCCATTAACGGCTATATGGCAAGAGCAGAAATTTATGCTTATTCAACAATCGTTTCAGAACTTCTTGAAATAACCGATTTTGAAAGTGATGAAACCACACACGTTGATTTTGTTATAGATGTACCGGCTTATATTGAAAAGAAGATGGATGAATCTTCTTCAGGTGCAGAAGCCACACTTACCGAAGAGCAGATTGCACTTATCGAGAGCGTTGATTTCACAAACGATATCGGTGCTGCTATTATTAATAAATCATTAAATGATACCATTATCGGTCTTTTAGATACTGACCTTATGGGCAAAAAACTCAGCGAATTGATTAACGGTCTTCTTGAAACAGACGTTGAACTTGAAACTGCACTGAAAGACCTTTGGTCAACAGACAGACTGTTAGACTCACCTATCGGAACGATTGTTGAACTTTTACCTGTAATCGTAGTTGTTCTTGACGACCTCATCCTTCCGTTCATTATCAACGGACAGGGCGACCAGTATAATAACACGCTTATGGGTGTTGTTGGTAACACACTTCTTAAAGACTATATTACAGCATCCGGTTCATATATTGGTATAGATACTACAAGTTGGGATCTTAATACACTTCTTCCGAACTTGATGCACTGGCTTCTTGAAGGTGCAGACGCTGCAGGAATTGAGTATTACAATCTCGGTACAGTTGCAGTTAAGGTTCTTGAAGGCACAGAATATGTTACAAAACTTACACCTGCCGGCGAAGTAAATACCGCAGACGTAAGAAATTACAAAGTTGTTGACCAGAACGGAAACGAACTTGTAAGAGTTGACGGCGAAGATGCCACAACATTCACATATATGGGCAAAACAAGCGAAGATATGGATGAAGTTCTTGCTGACTATCCTGATTCCGTATTTACCTATTATATGACATATGAAGATAACGTTCCTTATCTTACAGGAATTTATCTTGCCGATAAGGCTCTCCGTGATGCAAGCATTGCAGACCTTGAAGGCATGCTCGGCAAAGCACTCGGTGCAACTGCAGGTCCTATATTATATGAAGTAATCGTTGAAATTGCTACATTATTTACAGAATCTGTTGACACCTTTGTAAACACACCGGAACTCAGAAACGAAACAAGATATGACAAGTCAGGACAAAGACTTTATTCAGGTCTTAATAATATCTTTGTTGCTCTTCCGCAGCTCTTTGATATTATGGAAAACCTCGCTGCTGACAAATACGGCGTTGCTCAGGATGAATGGGTATACTGTTATGAAGGCAAATTGGTAAGAGCCGAAAACGGCAATCTTAAAAACACATCTCTTGAAACATTCAAATCATTTGCCGGCAGCACAGATAAGAACAGAAAAGTTGATATTCTTGACTGCTTTGCAGGTATCTTTGTTGAAGAATGGCTCAACGCAATCGTAAGCCTTCTCAACAACGTTATTTCAACTGATAATGAAATTGCAAATAATCTTCCGATTGTTTCAGGTCTTCTTAATGCTCTCGGCGGCTTAGGCGAACAGAGTATTATCACTGACATCCTTAATGGTGTATTCCAACTTGACCGTGAAAGCAAATTCAGTTTCACATTTGAAAAACGTGCAAACGGCCTTACAGGTCTTACAAAAGATCATGCGTATTTCTTAATTACAAATGTAAAAACACTTATTGAGGTTGTAACAAACCTTATTGCAAACTTTGGTTCGGGAAGCAGTGTTTCCGCTGCGGGCGGCATAAACAGTCTTGCTGCAACCGCTGCAAGCAATTCACCTGTTTATAAACCAAAGGCTGCTACAACTGCTAAAGCAAGTTCCGCTAACTATTCAGCCGCTGAACTCAGCAATGCAGCAGATCTTATTAACAATCTCGATAAAATGCTTTCTTCTCTCCTTTCGGACAGCACTTTTAACGGATTTAATTTAAGTGAAACCGATAATATTCTTGCAAGCCTTGTAACATTCTTTACTAACTATCTCGGAAGAGACTGTTACAACAATATTATGAGACTTGTAAATATCTATGTTTACTACATCACAGGTCAGGAAACACAGACTGCTGACAAGAACGGTAATGTAAAAGACAAAGATGTTTATACTAACGAATCATTAACAACAGTTGTTGTTGAAACCTTCAGATTAATTGAAGACATCGCAGAAGACCTTCTTAAGAATTTCTACGATACTTATGAACTTGAAAACGGCTCATCAGCACAGTACAATCTTCTTGTTGAAGCAATCGAAGGACTTATTTCTCCTGATGCTATCGCAATCAGACTTGACGGTTATGATGATGCACAAAAGAAACTTGACAAATACAACTGCTGGCACAACGCAGCAGAAACGACTGCAAGAGGCAAACTCAAAGTCAATATCGACTGGGGTATTAAAGACGGCGATAAGACTGCATTCTTTAACGGCCTTGCTTCTTCATTAAGACTTGTTACTTCTATTCTCAGCGTTCTTCTTATTGACACCGGTTGGTACGGTTCCGTTCTTATGCCGGTTCTCGGTGCATTCTGCACACCTAACGGAATTAAGATTGACTCTGCAAAAGAATATGAAAAGTTAACAAACGGTTACCACGATGAAGCACTTCTCGGAATTATGAGACCTGTTTCTGAATGGTTAAATGCATTCCTCAGCAAACCTGCAACAACACTTATTAAATCAGTTCAGGGTATTGCCGGAATACTTGACGATAACAATGGTGCAACAATCAAATCAATCCTGACTGGTGTGAGAACTCCTCTTATAAAGGAGATTGATGGTCTCGGAAATATATTCGGTCTTACAAGCGATAAACTCCTTGCAACATCACCATCACTTCAGGAAATTCTTAACGGTGTTGCGGATGTACTCTTTGATAAGATTAATGCCGATACCATTAAACTTGGTTTAGGCAACTACAGATACTCACTTTCAGGCAAAAACCTTATACCTATTATTAATAGTTATATTGCTTCTACCGGAATTACACTCAAGCAGATAGACTGGGCAAAACTCAGCAAGGCAAATTCACCTGCTGCTGCTCTTGTTTATGTTCTTGAATATGTAATCGAAGTATTGCTTGAAAACGAAAACCTTGCAGCACTTATTAAACTCATTAATAACGATGTTGCAACAATGATTATTGATGCATTAAAGAGCGGAAAAGTTAACGCTAAAGATCTTCTTTCTGTTCTTAATACAATCCTTGAAGTTACCGACAGTCCTACACTTGTTTACTGGACATTTGCTCAGTACCTTCAGGAAGCACTTGAAAGTTTCAAATATCCAATGGGAATCACCAAAGAAATGGCTGATAACGGAGTTAACCAACTCAATTCAGCAGTAGGCAGTGTACTTTCACTCCTCGGTTCATTCGGTGTTGACCTCGGCGGAGACAATCTCCAGGATATTATCAACAACAAGTTATTCACAAATGAATTACTCACAAAACTTGCTACCGCTCTTTACGGTGCACTCGACGGACTTGATCCGACAATTAAGACCGTACTTTCTTCTCTCGGAATTGTTTCTTCAACAAAAGATGTTGCTAAACTTCTGACAGACAGCAGTTACGGCAAAACTTACACAAGTGCAGCAAACACAATCAAGGCTCAGTCAAACTGGAAGAATGTTAAGAATGTAAACTGGGGCTTTACAGACGGCACAGATGCTGCTCAGCAGGGCTTTGTAAATGCTTTAGCCGCTATCCTCCGTCCGCTCAACAGTGTTCTTGATGTATTCCTTAATGAAGGAACACTTGAACTCAGTGATACTGCATACGAAGCAATTTGCTTAATTGATGTAAAGACAACTGTTAAATACATCACAATCTCAGACGACAAGGATAAGCCGATTAAGGCTAAACTCACCTACTCAATGAAGAACGGCGTTCTTACATTAGGTGTAAGAGAAGATCCTAACAACCGTGACTACTCAAGAACATCAACACTTAAAGTTGATTTCACTTCACTCAAAACTCTTAATGATCTTAAGATTGAAGGTACAAACGGTTACAACAGTGCAATCATTCCTCTTCTTGAGGCTCTTCAGTGCTCAGATGTTGATACATACGCTCAGTACAGAAGAGACGTTGCAAACGCTAAGGATAACTTACTTCTTGATATCCTTAATCCGTTAGTTGGAAATTCAAGCAGTTCATTCCTCAACAAACTCTGTGCTAATCCGGTTAAGGAACTTGCAGTTCTTCTTCCGAATGTTGCAATGTACCTTGATGCACACGGACTTTCACAGTTAGTAAGCAATCTTATTGCTCCTGTAACTAATATTGTTTATGCATTGGCTGATGTGGTTGATGTTGATGCAATCATTGAAGCAATCGCAGGCAAATCACTTGATGAACTTATCAGTGGTCTGATTGGTCTCAAAGAAGGCACACTCAATATTAATCTTAAAGACTTAACAACGCTTAATCTTGAAGATGCTATCATTCCGATAGTTAACTACATCCTTAAGAGCAAAAACATTGATATTGAACTTCCTGATATCAACTGGAATATGCTTATCAGCCTTGGTTCTGAAGAAACTTATGAAAGCAAGGCTACCGGTTCAGACGGTGACTTCTTAACCGGCAAGAGAGTCGGCAATATCGATCAGGGTAAGGTTCTTATCACTGTTCTTCGATATGTTGCAAACGTACTTATTAATAACCACACATCACTTAAAGATCTCATCTGTTCAATAGATGGAATCAAGAACAGCAAACAGGCAGATCTCATCATTTCAATCCTTCAGAGTGTATTCAACACGATTGGTACTGCTTCTGCTGATGAAATCGTTGCTGCTGTATTCTATCTCCTTGCAGGTGAACCGGAAAATGCTTTCTGGGATTACACAAAATATGAAACAGGCAAGTACACATTCACTTATCCTGAAAGCGTAGATACTGACTTCCTTGTTTCACTTCCTCCAATGCTTGATGGCTTAATCGGTTCTCTTCTTGACCTGAACGAAACCATCAGCAAGGCATTGTTCAAGGATGAACTTATCAGCAAACTTGCAAAAGGACTTTACGGCGCAGTTGAAGGCGTTAAGATTAACGATAATACAAACCTTACAAGTCTTCTTGCTCAGACAAACATTGACTTCTCAACAGCAAATGTTGCCAAACTCCTTGTTGACAAGGATTACGGTCAGACATTTGAAAACGCTGCATCTGTTATCAGATCAGCAGGTTCATGGAAGAATGTAAACGTTGAATCACTCAAATGGGGTGTAACAGACAGAGACAGTTTCTTCCACGCACTCGTTGCTGTACTCCGTCCTATCTACGGTGTACTTGATGTTCTTCTTAACGATGCATCACTCGGTATCTTTGATATCGTAAGAATTCCCGGTTCAAATGGTTATACATCATCAATCGTTCCTCTTATGGAAGCATTCTCAATGTATAACATTAAGACCCAGTATCAATACAGAGAAGATATTAACAAGGAATATGATGCAATTCTTCTTGACATCATCAATCCTATCTGGGATAAGGTAGAAGATATTCTTGCCGCTCCTCTTCAGACTGTAGCAGCAGTTCTTCCAAACCTTGCATTGTTCATCGGCAACGACGGACTTTGCCAGATTCTTGATAATATGCTTACTCCTATCTCTGCTCTTCTTGATTCAATCAGACCTATCGTTGACTTGAACGACCTTCTTCCATCAATCCTTTCAGCACTTAATGTAGACCTCAACAGTTTACTTGGAAAGATTGGTATTAAGAACTTCAAACTTGATATTTATGATATCAACAAGACCTTGAAGCCTGTTCTCGGCGGCGACGCTATTATCCCGCTTGTAAACAACATTCTTGGTATGATTGACATTAAGGGAACCAAACTCAACATCAAACTTAATGCTGTTGACTGGTTACAACTTGCAAGCCACGGCACAACAATCGTAAGTGCTTCACAGGCTCCGACCTACGGTGCAAGAATCTTTGTTGATGGTGATTCATCAGAAACATTGATTGCTGTTCTCAGATATCTGATTGACACAGTCAATGCAGGCGGAAACTTTGATGCAATCTGCGGCCTTATCGGCGGATTGTTAGGTGACGGTGTTGCAGACAACATTACCGACATGATTAACACTGTTCTTGGTATGCTTCAGGGCGAAACAGATCAGGTTATTTCAGACCTCGTTGGTCTCCTTCAGGAAATTGCCGGATAATGTTAAGTTAACAAAAAACATACTAAAATAAAAAAGGATTGCCTCATTAAGTTGAGGCAATTCTTTTTTTGATTATTTTTTTATATTTATGTCATTATTTACTTGTTTTATTTATTATAATTTTATATAATTAGTGTATATATGTTGATTTGGTGGTGATACAATGCTTGGACAGTGTGCCAGAGCAAAGGTTGTTAAACCGATTGGCTTTGTTTGCAAAAACAATTTTATTCATCCACTCAACTACGCGTCAATTTATGATACCCCTGAAGAAGAGTTCGCTTATATTATCGGTATAGATCATCCGGTAAGCAATTTTGACGGAAGAATAGTTGCGGTTTTAACACCTAAGGAAAAAGAGGACAATAAACAAAGAATATGGATTTTAGCGCCCAAAAGTTCGCGGTATATCAATCTTGATATTATTGAGAACATTCATTATGAAGAATATTTCTCCGACTACAATTTAACCTGCCTTTATGAAAGCAGCGGCGGTGCGATTGTATACAGAATGCTTTACGGAGAATACCGCTTTCTTTTAATAAAAAACAAGCGTTCCCTTCACTGGGGCTTTCCGAAAGGTCACCTTGAAAAAGGCGAAACCAAAGCAGATGCTGCACGCCGTGAAGTTCTGGAAGAAACCGGTATACATGTAAAACTGCATATCGGCTTTGAGGGAATATCAAAATACAAAATAAGAAACAGAATAGATAAAAAAGTTTCAATCTTTGTAGGCTCAACTGAAGACACTCAGACAAATATTCAGGAAGATGAAATTGAAGATTATGCATGGCTTCCGTATCAACTGGCATATGAACGCCTGAGTTTTGATAACGACAAAAATATTCTTAAAAGCGCGGCTCATTATTTAATTGATAATGAAATTATCCCTTTAAGCGAAGATATTTTTATAAAGCCTTCAAAAAATAATAAAGATAAAAAGCGAAGTTATAAAAAAGGCAAAAACGCTGATGGTAAACAAAAAACAAAACAAAATAATAATTTAAATCAGAGTCAAAATAAAAAAATAACTCAAAAAAACAAAAATACAAAAAAGAAAGAGGCTTGATTTATGCAGGAAATTTGCAGAACCCTACAGGAATTTTTATCCGCCCACGGAATACCCGACTGGTTGGTTGTATTTTTAATTTCGGTCTGCCCTATTCTTGAATGCAGACTCGGAATGTTCACCGCTATTGTACTTCTTGAGATGAATCCTTTTATCGGATTTTTAATCAGTTTTATCGGCAACATTTTTCCCATTCCGTTCATTCTGCTTCTGATTAACTGGATATTTGAAATACTGAAAAAAGTTCCCGGCATTAAAAAGATTGTTTTCTGGCTTGAGGATAAAACCTTGAAAAAGCGGGATAAAATTGACAAATACGGCATATGGGGTCTTCTTCTGTTTGTTGCCATCCCCCTTCCCGGCACCGGCGGATGGACCGGGGCACTCCTTGCTTCTCTTCTTAAACTTGACAAGAAAAAAAGTTTCGGTGTAATCACAATCGGCGTATTCATCGCAGGGCTTATTATAACCGTATTGAGCCTGCTCTTCGGTTCGGTAGTATTTTAATGGATAAAGAAGAAAAATATTTAGTTGAAATCTGTAACGCTTTTTTGCATAATAATAAAAAATTATCAGAACCTGAAAAAAATATTGAACTTCAAAAGTTATTGAAACTTGCAGTTCATCACAATCTTATCGCAGTTTGCCAATGCGTTTTGCATGACAAAAAAAGCGATAACAGTGAATACAGCGCCTTTCTGAATTGTCTGCGTGACAGATTTCTTGATTCATATTATCTTTTCAATCTGCAGAGCGAATGCCTGAATGATTTAAAAAAGATTTTTGAAAAAAACAAAATCAGACACATTTTCTTTAAAGGCTCAGTAATAAGAGAATATTATCCCATTCCCGAGGCGAGAGTTATGGGTGATATTGATGTGCTGATAAAACCTGAAGACCGAAACAACGTAAAGAAGATTCTTGAAGATGCGGGATTTAAATGTACGGCACAGAACGGTCCTGTGTTTGATTACAGCCGCGAAAACGTGCTTGTTGAGGTTCACACAAAGATAATTAACGAATTCGGCGAAAACGCCTTTTCTGACGCGTTTGAGAGGGCCTGTTTTGAAGACGGCAATTATACAGGCACACTTGATGATAATTATCACTTTGCATATTTAATCGCCCATATTGCCCATCATTTCAGATTTTACGGTGCAGGTATACGATTTGTTCTTGACCTTGCCGTTTTCCAAACCAACCGCAAAATTGATATGAATAACGTTTTTACTATATTAAAAAATGTTAACCTTGATTATTTTGCAAAGGTTATACTGAGCGTGTGTTATGAATGGTTTGGCATTGGTCAGAAATATATTGACGACACACAAAAAACACAGGAATATTTATGCCGCTGCGGAACTTTCGGCAGCCTGCAGACGAACAAAGGAGCCGTAATCGTGCGAAGAGAACTTGAAGAGGGCAAGTCCTTTTCGTCGTTTAAATCACGGCTGCACCTCGCCTTTCCTTCTTACAGCAAACTAAAAGATATTCCGTATATAAAATTTATAGACGGAAAACCATGGCTTACCCCATATGCATGGTGTTACAGATTTTATTTTAATTTAAAAAACAGAAAAGAATTTATGAAAAAAACCGTAAATCAACTTGGTGATGAAGAAACGCAGTCTCTTGCAAAAGAGGAACTTGCTTATTTTAAGGAGATAGGACTTTTATGAAAACATTTTTGATTATCTTTGCTGTAATTATTGCAATACTGATTGTGCTGTTTATTTCATGGTTTTTCACTATGAAAGTTAACGGCAAATGTCCTCTCTGCGCATTGAAAAAAATAACAAAGCCAACCAAAATAACAATGGATATCGGAGAAGAAGAGGAAAAAACCATTGCACTCACTCCGCCTATGGGCTGGTCAAGCTGGAATACTTTCAGAAATCATATTGATGAAGATTTGATTATGGAAGTTGCACACGCGATGAAAAACAGCGGACTTGCAGATGCCGGATATAAATATGTCAACCTTGATGACTGCTGGCAGAGTTCAATCAGAGATAAGGACGGAAAACTTCAGGGTGACTTAAAAACTTTCAGCCGCGGAATTCCGCAACTTATTAAAGATATAAACGCTCTTGGTCTTAAAGTAGGCCTCTATTCCTCAAACGGAACACTGACCTGTGAAGATTTGCCTGCTTCTATGGGCAATGAGGAACTTGATGCAAAAACACTTGCATCCTGGGGCTGTGAATTTTTCAAATACGATTTCTGTCATAATAAGAGAATCAGCGGTGACTGCCCTGCTGTTGAAAAAATTGAAATCAATAAATTAGATTCAAACGAATGCATAACACTCACTCCGGAAGATGCCGAACTCACAGGCAGAGCAAAAGTAATTGACATTCAGGGTCTGCCCAGCGGCAAAGCAATAGGCTACCTCGGATATGGTGCAGGAACAGCATCATTTGCTGCAAAAGTTCCCGTTTCGGGGGAATATGCATTCACCGTTGTTTATCAAAAAACATTTGTACGCCACAACCAATATATGCAGGTTATCGTAAACGGAAAAATGTTTGAAATAACATTTCCTACATCAAATGGTTTCAGCGATAACGGACGAGCCCAGATTATAGTTGAACTGAATGCAGGCGAAAATGAAATTAAAATTCAAAACCCGGTTGCAACCGTTGCCGATTCATCATATATTCAATACAAAAAAATGTATGATGCACTGAAAAATGCAACAAAACAGTGGGCAAAAATTACAAATACACCTGAAAGACCCATCGTATTCTCTATCTGCGAATGGGGCACAGCAATGCCGTGGCACTGGGGTAAAAACGCCGGAAATATGTGGAGAACCACACATGATATTTTTGCAAACTGGAAAAGTATTATGCTCATATATAAATTCACGGTAAAACTTTACAAACACTCGGCACCCGGCGGATGGAACGATCCGGATATGCTTGAGGTAGGAAACGGCAAACTTACCGAAAACGAAAATAAGGCACACTTTTCACTCTGGTGTATGATGGCGGCACCGCTCATGCTCGGCAATGATGTAAGAAAATTTGTTGACGGTAATTCAAATGCCGTTGAAGGAAACGCCACCCTTAAAATTGTTACAAACAAACAACTTATTGCCATCGACCAGGATGCGCTCGGCAAAAGTGCTAAAATAATAAAGAAATTTTCAGGAATTGATGTTCTTGCACGTCCGCTGGCAAACGGTGATGTTGCACTGTGCCTCTTCAACAAATCTTCCGGCAGAAAGAATATCAGTTTTGATTTGAATGAACTTTCAAAAGATACGTATCTTGATTTTTCACCGTCTTCAAACTATGAAACACACGAACTGTGGAGCGATGAAAGAGCAAAAACAACCGCAATAAACACTTCGCTTGAAAAGCACAGCGTTAAGGTATTCAGAGTAAAAGCGGTTTAATAATTAACTATATTATTTAGATGTTTGAAAATAACAGATTTAAATTTGGAGGATGTTTTTATGAAACCTGAAATTACAAACACTATAAAATATATCGGAACAGACGACAAAACCATCGACTTATTTGAAAGTCAATACATTGTTCCAAACGGAATTTCCTATAACTCATACGTAATTATAGATGAAAAAATTGCCGTAATGGATTCAGTTGACAAAAGAAAAACCGATGAATGGATTGAAAATCTTAAAGCCGAACTCGGCGAAAGAACACCTGACTATCTTGTTGTTTCACACCTTGAGCCTGACCATTCAGGCAGTATGAAAGCAATCGTTGATCTTTATCCCGATATTAAAATTGTTTGTTCTGCAAAGGCAAAAGCAATGATGCCTCAGTTTGCAGAACTTGACTGTGAAATCATTACAAAAGGCGAAGGCGATACACTTGAACTCGGCAGCCACACCCTCAACTTTGTAACCGCACCAATGGTTCACTGGCCGGAAGTTATTATCTCATATGAAAGCAGCGAAAAAGTTCTTTTCTCTGCCGATGCATTCGGAAAATTCGGTGCACTCGATGCTGACGAGGGATGGTCCTGCGAAGCAAGAAGATATTATTTTAATATCGTAGGAAAATACGGTGCTCCTGTTCAGACTGTTCTCAAAAAAGCCTCTGCCCTTGATATCAAAACAATATGCCCTCTTCACGGACCGATTCTTACAGATACCATTCCCGAAGTTCTTGCACTTTACAATACATGGTCATCCTATGAACCTGAAGACGAAGGCGTATTTATCGCATATGCATCCATACACGGCAACACAGCAGAGGCTGCCCATAAAATGAAAGAAATGCTTGAAGAAAAAGGATGTCCGAGAGTTGCTATTGCCGATCTTTCAAGAGATGATATTGCTGAATGTGTAGAAGATGCCTTTCGCCACAGCACCCTTCTTTGCATGGCATCAAGTTATGACGGCGGCGTATTTGCACCTATGAGCGATTTTATCCACCATTTAAAGAGCAAGGCTTTCCAGAATAGAAAAGTTGCCTTTGTTGAAAACGCATCATGGGCTGCATCTGCTGCAAGAACCATGAAAGCCGAATTTGAACAGATGAAAAACATTACATTTGCAGAAAATACAGTTACAATAAAAACAACCGTTAAATCTGCAGATTTAGAGGCTCTTGACAAACTCGCCGAAGAAATTAAATAATAAAGCAAAAAATGCATCTGAAATTAATCGGATGCATTTTCATTTTTGAACAAAATTTGACAAAATCTTTTCTGTGTATTATATTATGACTGTAACACTAAGACTATTTTCATAAATGGAGTTCAGCCTATGACGACTGTTTTTATCAACGGAGATTTTATATCTCTTGATGAAGATGATTTAATATATTCTGTTATGGTAGTGCACGGTAAAGAAATTGAATATATGGGATATAACACACCCATCTATTACGACAGTGATAAAGTTGTTGATTTAACCGGAAAAGCAGTTATACCCATTATCAATAACTTAATAATGATTGATTGCCCCGGTGCTTCGTGCAGTATGCTTGCGCCAGGTCAAAAGGCTGATTTTGCCATTCTTGATAAAAACATACTTAAAGACAGCAGCGCAGAAGTTGTTGATATCTATTTAAAAGGAAGAAAGAAAATAACTATATAAATAAAGCCGGAACATATAATAAACAAGAGCATAAATTAAATAATAATGACCATCCCTAAAGGGGATGGTCATTATTATTTATATAACTTTTACATAATCTCAATCAAATACTGTTTTATTATGCATTTTCTGCTGTGTTTACGATTTCAGTATTTTCAAA
>CAMNST010000008.1 GCA_946555465.1 uncultured Clostridia bacterium | reverse complement strand
TCTGCACGTGACTCCAAATCTATGATTTGGAAGAAACAGTCCGGTGGACTGTTTCACAGTAAGTGCATACCGGGGCGTGAAAGTTAAAGAAGTGATTTATAGAAAAGCGTGCAAAATTTGTATGGAATGATTGATACTTAATTATGGTTTTTAAATATAAAATGACAGCCGAAGAATATTATATCGGCTATAAATACAAGTTAAAAAGAGGCAAACTGCCTGATACGATGCTGATTTCAACAGTAATTATGGCTGCTGTGATGTTTCTTTTGGCGATGGAGTTTGAACTGGGAATGGTTTATGCAGTATTTCTTGCCGTTATTCCCGTAATTATGCTTTTTGCCGAAATTGCAGTTAAGAAAAAAACAGTATTAAGAAATTATAATATGCTTCCGCAGTTGAATTCACAACAGTCTATTCATCTTTGCGAAGACGGAATAAAACTTTATAACAGTTTTGAAAAGGTCTATGTAAAGTGGGAAAGAGTTTTTGCGGTTAAAGAAACGCCGAAGTATCTGATTATAATTTTTTCTTTCAGAAACGGTATAGCAGTTATTGATAAAGAAAAATGGCAGAGTGAGCAGTTGAACGAGATCATAGGTGCCCTTCACGATAACACATATGTTGAGGAGGGTAAAAAATGATTTACAGCAAAGTTTATTCGCTTAGTTTTGATGATTTTTTCAGGCTTGAAAAATTCAAAGTAAAAAGAAGCAAAACAGCGCTTTTGAGTTATTTAATGTGTCTTTCGCTGATTGCAATGACAACATTGAATTTTATTTATACCAAATCTTATTTAAGCATAATTATATGTGCAATCATTTTAATATTAATCAATTTTTACACGATTTATATGATTAAAATAAAAACACGGCTTACTGTAAGAAAAAGGTTAAATAATGATATTGGAATGCTCGGAAGAAATGAAGTAAAAATTTATAACGATTCAATAGAATTTAAGGGTGTGCCGATTAACAAGGATGAAACAGTTATTGAGGTGGTTTATCCTTATGCACTGTGTTCGGCAATTATTGAATGTGACCGATACTATTATTTTGTTATCGGTGATGATATAAGAATACTTCCAAAACTTGAAATTCAGCCTTCATACAGAACAGAAGTGAATGAAACACTTAAAAGAAATATAAATTATATAAAAGTAAAATAATCTAAAGTTCCCTTAAGGGATCGGAGGAATATAAATGGATAATAATGAAATTCGTTATGACAATCAAAAAATCGTAGATGTTGAGATAAGCACTGAAATAAGAAAAGCATTCCTTGATTATTCAATGAGTGTTATTGTTTCACGTGCACTTCCTGATGTGCGTGATGGTTTAAAGCCCGTACACAGAAGAATTCTTTATGCTATGTACAGAAACAATCTTTATCCGGACAGGCCTTACCGTAAGTGCGCAACCACAGTCGGTGATGTGCTTGGTCATTACCATCCTCACGGTGACGCATCTGTTTATGATGCAATGGTAAGACTGGCACAGTCATTCTCTATGCGCCATACTCTTGTTGACGGTCACGGCAACTTTGGTTCGGTAGACGGTGACCCGCCTGCCGCATACCGTTATACAGAATCAAGAATGAGCAAAACAGCAATGAAAATGCTGGAAGATATCAAGAAAGATACTGTTGACTGGGCGCCAAACTTTGACGATACCGAAAATGAACCGACCGTTCTGCCCGCAAGATTTCCGAATCTGCTTGTAAACGGTTCTTCGGGTATTGCTGTTGGTATGGCAACAAATATTCCTCCCCACAATATGCGTGAAGTTGTTGAGGGCATGTGCTGTCTTATTGACAACCCTGATGCAACGCTTGAAGATTTGATGGAGCATATTAAAGGTCCCGACTTCCCTACAAGGGGAATTATTATGGGAGCAAGAGGTATAAAAGAGGCCTATGCAACCGGAAGAGGAAAAATTTATGTTCGCGCAAGGGCAGAAATTGTTGAAACAAGAGGCGACAGATTTAAAATTGTTGTCAGCGAAATTCCTTACGGTGTAAACAAGGCGAGACTGATAACAAGAATTGCAGACCTTGTTAAAGAAAAGCGTCTTGAAGGCGTTGCCGATGTTCAGGACTATTCCGACCGCCGCGGTATGCATATTGAAGTTACCGTAAAAAGAGATGCAAATGCTCAGGTTGTTTTGAATAATCTTTATAAAATGACCGATATGCAGGTGACTTTCGGTGCAATTTTGCTTGCACTTGATGACGGCGTGCCGAAAGTTCTCACACTTAAAGAAATACTTGAAAAATATATTGCGTTTCAGAAAGATATTATCAGAAGAAGAACGGCTTTTGATTTAAGAAAAGCCCAGGAAAGAGCGCATATTTTAGAAGGTCTTGCAAAGGCCATTGACATAGTTGACGATGTTATTGCAACAATCCGCGGATGCAAAGGCGGCCAGGCTGAAGCAAAACAGGCAATTATGGATAAATATGGTTTTGACGACCCGCAGGCAAGTGCCATTGTTGCATATCGTCTTGGTCAGTTGGCAGGACTTGAAATTGTTAAAATTTTAAACGAGTTGGAAGAACTCCATGCAAAAATAAAAGACTTTACCGATATTCTTGAAAATGAACAGAGAATATTTGACATAGTAAAAGAAGAGTCAAGAGCAATCGCAGAAAAATTCGGTGATGAAAGAAGAACGGAAATTTCTGCTTACAGCGGAGATGTTGACGATGAAGACCTGATTCCCGTTGAAGAATGCATACTTACTCTTACTGAAAAAGGATATATGAAACGTCAGACTGTTGATACCTATAAATCGCAGAACCGAGGCGGTAAAGGCATTATGGGCATGACAAGACGTGAAGAAGACGTTGCAAAAACTATGTTTGCCTGCTCAACGCATGACCGAATTCTCATATTTACCAATATGGGCAAGGTATTCAAACTCAAGGGTTATGAAATTCCCGAAGCGTCAAGAACAAGCAAGGGTATGAATGTTGTTAATATTCTTCCGCTGGAAAACGGCGAGCAGATCAGTGCAATGGTTCAGGTGCCGAATGACGAAAGCAGAGCATATCTCTGTATGGTAACAAGAAACGGCGTTATAAAAAGAACGGCACTCAGTGAATATGACCATATCAGAAAAACAGGTATTATTGCCATAAATCTTGACGAAGATGACGAACTTTCATGGGTTGATATTACCGACGGCGAACGCAAACTCATCGTTGCAACCCACGACGGAATGAGCATTTGCTTTGAAGAGGCAGATGCAAGACTTATCGGCAGAACCGCAAGAGGCGTGAAAGCAATTACCCTCAGCGAAGGTGACTATGTTGTTGGTTTTGCTGTTGTGCGTGACGGTTACAAACTTCTTACCGTGTCCGAAACAGGATATGGCAGAAAAAGTGACTTTGCCGATTATCGTCCTCAGACCAGAGCAGGTAAAGGCCTTATAAATTACCGTACGGCTCAGTATGGCAAGGTTGCAATGATTGCACCTGTTAATGACGATAATGATGTTATTATGATTTCATCAGACGGAATTATTATCAGAACACCTGCAAACCAGATTTCTGAGTTCCAGCGTCCTTCAAAAGGCGTTAAGGTTATGAGAGTTAACGATGGTGAAAAGATTGCAACGCTTTCTGTTGTTGACAAAATTGAAATTGAGGAAGAGGAAAATACCTCAGATTCACCTTCAGAGACAGAACAAAATCTCGATCAGGAATAAAAATATTCTGCAAAAATCAGATTTTGCAAAATAACAGAATGTTTTGTAAATATTCATAGAATTGACATATTATTTGTTGTATAATGTCATAAATGCTTTATTGTGCAAGTTTGTAACTTTGCTTGCGGCTAAACCACATTCTTTTGATAGCCGCCAACTTGGAGAGAGGAGTGAGCCCGATGGAGAAAGAATCGTACAGTCTGGATGAAATTCTTTCCGAAGTAAAAAAGAGAAGAGAAGAACAGGCTCAGCAGTTAAAAAACGAAACTGCAGATAATGCAAAAAAAGAAGATAAAGAGAAAACAGAAGAAAAAAGTGCTCAAAAAATTTCTGAAAATGTAAAAAAAGAAAATAAGGCTGCACCGCAGAAACAGAAAAAGAGCGAAAAAGATTTTGTTATTGCCGAAAAAAACGGAAATAAGCAAGAAGAAGTTTCAAAAAAGCAAACTGTTTCAAAAGAAGAGCAGCCAAAAAAAGAACAGCCTGTAAAAAAGCAGCCGGATACAGGGAAGAAAACAACGCAGAAAAAAGAGGAAAAACCTGTACAGGCTGAAAAAAAAGTGCAAAAACAGGCAAAAGAATCAAATAAAGAAATGCCAAAGGAAGAGCCGAAAGGCGATAAATCTTCTGAAATGGTAAATATTCTTGATTATACGCCTGATACTGAAATGCAGAATGAATATACTGAAGAAAATGAGCCGGTTAAATTTTTCAAAACAAAAACGGGTAAGGCAGTTAAGGCAGTAATTATTGTTCTTGTTCTGCTTATCGCTGCAGCAGCGGTGTTCGGCGGTATATATATTCATAATGCACTCAACAAAATTTCTGTTCCTCAGCCGAACAACAATGACTCGCAGAGTGAAGAATGGAGCGGAATGAATGTTCTGAACGAAAACTTCCCTGCTATTGAGGAAACGGATGCATCACAACTTTCTTCTCTTCAGGATATGATTAAAACCTGGTATTATAACGGCGAGCCCTGTTCCTCAAGCCATGTCCTCAATGTTCTCCTGATAGGTGAAGACACAAGGGGCGAAGAAATTCTTGATGATGAAACAAGGGCGGATGCGGCAATTATTGCCAGTGTTAATGTTGACACAAAGCAGATAACACTTACCTCTGTTTTGCGTGACACCTATGGTTTTTGGGAAAACGAAAAGGGAAATGATTCAACAGCACAGTTCGGAAAAATCAATGGCGCTATGTCTGTCGGGGATATAAACGCATATATCAGATGCGTAGAAAATCTTTATAAAATCAATATTGATAACTATGTTATCGTTAACTTTGATTCTTTTGAAAGTATTATTGACACTGTCGGCGGAGTTACGCTTGAGATAACGAGTGCTGAGATAAATGAGATTAACAATCATCAGGTAAGATATGGTTATGTTACGATTGAAAAAGATTTTGAGGGCAGCAGCGGAGAAATGAAACTGACAGGCGAACAGGCACTTGCCTATTGCCGAATCAGAAAACTGGATTCCGATAATATGAGAGCAGACAGACAGAAAAAATGTCTTGTTGAGTTGTTTGAACAGGTAAAGGGTTCATCAACTGCCAATCTTCTTAAAGTTGCCAATACAATGATTGACTATGTTAAAACAGGCTTTTCGGGAGATGAAATTTTGTCAATAGCAAAATATGCACTTTCCGATGGCTGGATGAATTATGAAATTGTAATGAATACCATTCCGAATGCACGTATAAACGAAAGAGGTTCAGGCGGCGTTTATTACGGCGAATGGATATGGAAATCTGATTTTCCGCAGGATGCATATAATCTGCAGATGCTTTTATACGGAAAATCAAGCATCACTCTTGCCCGGACAAGGGTTGATGTTTTGAGATGCGAACTCTATGGTTTTTATAAAGAAGGTTATGCAGCGACATATGCAACAATTCATAATGAAAACTACGGAGAGTTAACCACACTCGTAACTACGACAAAGGAAGACGAAGAAACCTCCTCAGCAATAGCATAAGATATTTCGCATTATTATTAAAAAATTAAGAGACGGAAGACAATCTGTAAAAAATTGTCTTCCGTCTTTTTCAATTTATTTATTATTTTTTCAGCATTATACTATAAAAACGATCATCTTTTCTTAAAAATTCTTTTTCCATGGTATCAAAAAGTAAAGATAATTTTTGATCGTCATTTTGATATTTTTTAAATGCCTCTATTTGTCTGTATTCTATGCATGAAATATATTTGTATAAAGGCAAAATTGCCTGCGCTTCATCTTTGTTAAATGTATAAAACTTTCTGAGATATTTTAAAGCATTCAATATGTTTTGTATTACTGAATCCTGAAACTTTGAATTGTATTCAGGAAGTATATTTGAATCTGTAATCTGTGAACCGTTGCAGCGATAACCATATAAAACAGTATACAGGAATACGTTTATAACCGTATCTTTTCCGGATAAATTATAATCTATTACTCCTTTGAAATGCCCTTTTTCATCAAGTAAAAGATTATCTCCGAAGTGATCACTTTGGAAAACAGAGGTAGGCAGGTTTTTATAGATTTTAATAAGTTCCTTTTTGTTTTCTTCAAACAAAGAATATATCTTTTTCCATCGTGTAATGTGATGCGGTGTTTTTTCTCTTATCAGAGCATCGAAAGTTTTAATGCATTGCGTAATTTCATCCGTATTTTCATTTGTTCCAAACGGTTCAAATCTCACCCAGCCGGATTTATACGAAATAAAATCATAATGCTTCTGAGCAACTTTTCCTAAAAATGAAAGGATATCATTGTAATACACGTATTTGCCGTCTGCATCAATATATACACTCTTATCAAGTTTATTGCGAAGATTGTATTTTGCATATTCTTCTTCCCAAATGATACACCTTTTTGAGTGAAACAAAGCCGTTTCGGCATAATTATTGTTTCTGCTTTTCATAATAGCAGGGCTATAGTACCCTAAGTCACGGTATGCATCTATTATTTTAACCCAACCATTTACACGTTCCTTAGAAGTAAAATCATTTGCTGCGATTTTTATTACAAATTTGCCTTTTGGCGAATCAACAAAAATGACCCAGCGGTTATCATTATCATCTGAGCGGATTTTCTTAATTTCATACTGAACTTTTTCATTATGGAAAAGTTCAATAATATCATATATTTGTTTATCCATAAATTTTTTAATTTGATTAGTTAAATAATCAGACGGAATATCTATTTTCTTAAACTCTCTCTTACCAGTGCAAAAACCTCTCTTAAAAGAAAGGTTGGCAGAAGTGAAAGTTTGGTTGGCGAACTCTGTGCAAAGGCATTTAAGCCGTATCTTCGGCAAATCATTTTTGCTCTGAGTTGATGATATTCTGAGGTTGCAACAGCGACATCTTCAGATAAATCCAGTTCATCAAGTATAACTTTTGAAAAGCGGATATTTTCATCTGTCGAAGTGGATTCGTCTTCAAGGAAAAGGCGATTTTTTTCTATACCTCTGGCAATAAGCAGTTGTTTCATACAAAGCGCTTCTGAAAGATATTCGTCTTTTCCCTGTCCGCCGCTTAATATTGCAACGGATTTTGGATTTTCGAGCAGAAACTGATAAGCCGCATCAACACGTTTTAGCAGTGCAAGACTCGGTTTATCGCCCTTTACACGGCAGCCGAGAACAATGATTGCCTGCTGGCCGTGCGTTTTTCCGCGTCCTTTGATGTAAATCCATATAAGCAGTGCAGTGATTGCGGTGATTTCTGCAATGACCAGCGGTAACCACAGCGAATTATCATTTCTCGGCAGTTTGTTTTGAAAAACCCCCAAAAGTATTACTGCACTTCCGATCAGACAGCCTGCAACTGTTCCGAAGTTAAACACCTGCTCAAAAACAGGAAGAATAAAAATCAGAACAATTACAGCACCAGCAATAACCAAAGTTAAATTTATCATTATTTTGCGGGAACAATTTTATCCTTGCCGCCCATATACATGCGCAGAGCCTCAGGAATGAGAACCGAGCCGTCTTCCTGAAGATTATTTTCAAGGAAAGCGATAAGCATTCTCGGAGGTGCAACAACCGTATTGTTAAGCGTGTGTGCAAGGTAGTTTCCGTTTTCACCCTTTACTCTTATTTTAAGTCTTCTTGCCTGTGCATCTGTAAGATTTGAGCAGGAACCGACTTCAAAATATTTTTTCTGTCTTGGAGACCATGCTTCAACGTCAACTGATTTAACTTTCAGATCGGCAAGATCACCTGAACAGCATTCAAGTGTTCTTACAGGAATATCGAGAGAACGGAAGAGGTCAACCGTGTTCTGCCAGAGTTTGTCAAACCACATTTTTGATTCTTCAGGCTTGCAGACAACCACCATTTCCTGCTTTTCAAACTGATGAATACGGTAAACACCGCGTTCCTCAATACCATGAGCGCCTTTTTCTTTGCGGAAACAAGGTGAATATGAGGTAAGGGTTTTAGGCAGTTCACTTTCAGGAGTGATTGTGTCTATGAATTTGCCAATCATGGAATGTTCCGACGTGCCGATAAGATAAAGGTCTTCACCCTCAATTTTATACATCATTGCATCCATTTCTTCAAAACTCATAACGCCGGTTACAACATTTGATCTTATCATAAACGGAGGCACAACATAAGTAAATCCGCGATCAATCATAAAATCGCGTGCATAACTGATTACTGCACTGTGCAGTCTTGCAATATCACCCATTAAATAATAGAAACCATTGCCTGCAACTCTGCCTGCTGATTCCAAATCGATGCCGTTGAATCTTTCCATTATATCGGTATGATAAGGAATTTCGTAATCAGGAACAAAAGGTTCACCGTATTTCTGAACTTCAACGTTTTCGCTGTCATCTTTGCCGATAGGAACACTTTCATCAATGATGTTCGGGATAGACATCATAATTGATGTAACTTTTTCGTTAAGTTCTTTTTCTTTAGTGGCAAGTTTTTCAAGTTCATCTGCCTGGGCGCTTACTTCCTGGCGGATTGCCATTGCCTCATCTTTTTTTCCCTGCGCCATAAGTGCGCCGATTTGTTTTGAAATTTTGTTTCTGTTTGCACGAAGTTCATCTGCCTTTGAAATAATGGTTCTTCTTTCTTCATCAAGCGCAATAACTTCATCAACGAAAGGAAGTTTTTTATCCTGAAACTTCTTTTTTATGTTTTCTTTAACTATTTCCGGGTTTTCTCTGACAAATTTAATATCAAGCATTTTTATTCTCCTAACTTATTTGCAATTTCCTTTAAATCTTCAGCGGAATAGAACTCTATTTCAAGAGTGCCTTTTCCTCTTCCGTTATATACTTTAACTTTTCTGCCGAGAACTTCTGTGAGCGAAAGTTCAACTTCATCATAAAATGAATCACGTCTCTTCGCTGAACGGCTTTTTACGGGTTTCTCTGTCATTTTTGCAAGTCGTTCAACATCTCGTACAGTTAAATTGTTTCTGATTATGTTTTGTGCAGCCTCATATATAAGCGCCTCGTTGTCAAAAGCAAGCAGTGCCCTTGCATGACCTGCAGATATTTCGCCGTCTTTTGTCATTTGACGAACTTCTTCAGGAAGTTTCAGAAGACGTAATGCATTGGCAATAGCCGGTCTTGATTTTCCGACTGAGGTTGCAACTTCTTCCTGGGTGAATCCGCAGCGGTCAATAAGCGCCTGCAAACCTTCTGCCTCTTCAATGGGATTGAGGTCTTCTCTCTGAAGGTTTTCGATAATGGCAATTTCCATTGTTTCGATATCGCTTAATTCTTTTATAACAACAGGAACTTCTTTAAGACCTGCTTTGCGTGATGCTCTCCATCGGCGTTCACCGGCAACAAGTTGATATCCGCCGTTTGGCAGAGGTCTTACAAGCAGCGGTTGCAGAACGCCGTGCTGAACAATGCTGTCGGCAAGTTCATTTAAAGCACCCTCATCGAACGTTTTTCGTGGCTGGTCTTTATTAGGAACAATTTCATTTATCGGCAGCGTATTTGTTGCTACCATATCGTCAACGGAATTCTCAAGCATAAGTGATTTTAAACCTTTACCGAGACCCGATTGCTTTTTTGCCATGAATTTCCCTCCTCTTTTCTTGTGATATTTGTTTGTGTATATATTTTAGATGTTTATTGTCATCTGTTTGCTTTTAAAAACTCATCAACAAACTTTTTGTATGCAAAACTTGGTTTAGAATATTTTTCATAATATAAAACAGGTTCACCAAAACTCGGCGCCTCTGCAAGTTTTACGCTGCGCGGAATTTTTGTTTTATACGCTTTGCTCGGAAAATAATTATCCACTTCGTCAAGAACCTGCTGATTCAGTTTCAATCGGCTGTCATACATTGTAAAAAGGACACCTTCAAGTTCAAGATGCTCATTATAATGTTGTTTTACTGTTCTGACAGTTCCAAGCAGTTGACTAAGACCTTCAAGCGCATAATATTCGCATTGAAGAGGAACAATCAGTGTGTCAGAAGCGGTTAATGCATTCAGACTGAGCAAACCAAGGCTTGGCGGACAGTCGAGAATAATATAGTCATATTCCATAACGACCGGTGCCAAAGCCTTTTTCAGCGCTTTAAATCTGTTTTCATTTTCGGCAAGTTCGAGTTCTGCACCGGCTAAGTTCATATCTGCCGGCAAAACAGCCAGATTTTTAAATTTTGTCTGAATGATTGCATCATTTATTGGTACTTCATTTATTAAAACATCATAGGATGATAGTTCAAGTTCTGATTTATCAACACCGACTCCGCTGGTTGTATTTCCTTGCGGGTCAATATCTACAAGCAAAGTCTTTTTTCCTTTTAAGCCTAATCCTGCAGCAAAGTTTACACAGGTAGTAGTTTTTCCGACTCCGCCTTTTTGATTAAAGATTGATACGGTTTTTCCCATTACAGCACCTCCGTGAGTTCAATTATACAACAACATTGAATGGGGTGCAAGTAGTTTCACGTGAAACATTAGCAAAATTTTTATACTTTAGTGGTTAATTCTTTAATGACTACAAGATATAGTTGTTTCACGTGAAACAGGAAAATATCGAAAATGTTTAACAAATCAATAGGAACTTTTCGTAATATACAATATATATTTTAAACAATGACGAAAATAAACATAGTTTATATGAAAATCTATATATAGTATTAATGTTTCATATTAAACACAAGGCGATTTTTTATTTGTATAAAAAGTATATTATAAGTATTAAAAAAAGAGTGCGGAAATAATTTCTCATAAAAGCAGAAAAAACGAGCGTTAGCCCGTTTTTTCCACGTGATGAAAAGAGGAGAATATGTTAAAACGGTTTCCCGTTTTAAGCAGAGTTAGTACACTTGTGTGTGTCTTTGGGTATTCTCACCCTGAATTCAATGTATTCTTCTGTTTCTGTTTTGTTTGATTCGGCGTTAATACCTGCGTCTTTCATTGTCTGTATTGCCTTGTTAAAGGTATTAACGAAAATGCGTACATCTTTAAATATTTTTACTACATTATGATGTGGCTTAACTTTTTTATCGGTTATTGTGTCAATATACGCATCAGTCTGCTCAACATTAAGGTGTTTTTCACTTATCAGTTTAAGCGTTGTCCACATATCTTTTTCATTGTCAAGGCGGAGGAGCGCTCTGGCATGTCTTTCAGTAAGACCTTCTTTTTCTATAAAATATCTTACATCAACAGGAAGTTTCAAAAGTCTTAGTTTATTCGACAGAGCAGATTGACTTTTTCCGAGTTTTTTTCCTATTTGCTCCTGTGTTAATCCAAAATGACTGATTAACTGACTTATTGCCTGTGCTTCTTCAAAAAATCCCAGATCGCTTCGCTGAATATTTTCAAGAATGGAAAATACAGCACTTGATTCATAGTCACACTCTATTATTACACATGGAACTTTTTGCAGATTTGCGAGAATGGAGGCTCTCAAACGTCTTTCGCCGGCCACAATCTCATAATAGTCGCTGTTATTTATCTGACGGCAGAGAAGCGGCTGAAGAACGCCGTTTTCTTTTATTGAGTTTGCAAGGGATAGCATGTCCTCGCTTTT
The DNA here is from genome assembly GCA_946555465.1 of uncultured Clostridia bacterium. Taxonomy (GTDB): domain Bacteria; phylum Bacillota; class Clostridia; order Oscillospirales; family Acutalibacteraceae; genus Eubacterium_R. The sequence goes on along the minus strand of CAMNST010000008.1, from coordinate 83,581 downwards.
AAACTGCTTTCTTGGCTGGTAGGGGTTAGGGAGCAGTTTTTCGGTAGGTATTTCAACTATCTGCTGCAATTACCTCATCTCCTTGATATAACTATACCACATTGTTTAACAGAAAAAAAGGATTTCTCATCGAGAGAAATCCTTTAAGTTCGACATATACTTATTATATTATAATGGCCGTGTATCAATTTTTTTAGACTTTCTTGGATATTTTGTCGGAGTGTGCGAAATTTTTCTTATAATAATAAGGCTTCGATTATCGCCGTTCGGAAGTTTGTATTCAACCGCCTTGGCAACTTCACCGCCGAGCACCTTGATTGCATTTGCTGCAGCGTTGAGTTCCGCCTGAATATCAGGACCTTTAAGCGCAATAAACAGTCCGCCCTGTTTCACAAGAGGAAGAGCATATTCACATAAAGTATTAAGCGGTGCAACGGCACGTGCGGTTGCATAGTCATATTTTTCACGGTGGCTGTTATTCTTGCCGAGTTCTTCTGCCCTTTCGTGAGTTACTGTTCCAATCAAACCGGAGGAACGCAGTACATCTTTTATAAATCCGAGTTTTTTTCCTACGCTGTCAACAAAATTAACATCAAGTTGAGGATTAGCAATAAGCAGGGGAAGACCGGGGAATCCGCCGCCGCTGCCGATATCAACAAGTTTTTCATTTTTTTTCATTGTAACATACTTAAGAACGCAAAGGCTGTCTACAAAGTGTTTTATTACAATGTCATCGGGTTCGGTAATAGCGGTGAGATTGACATGTTCATTCCAGCGAACAAGTCTTTCTGCATAGGAATCAAATCTTTCAAGCCCGTATGTATCAAGATCCAGTCCGATTTTTTTTGTTTCGTTTTTCAGTAAATCATAATTAATCATAATGTCTCCAAAATTATATTGAGAGCAGTGATATCCGCAGGGTTAACACCGCTGATTCTGCTTGCCTGTCCTAAATTTTCAGGTCGGATTTTTGATAGTTTTTCAACTGCTTCAAGACGTAGACCCTTTAAAGCGGTATAATCAATATCACTTGGAATCTTTTTGCACTCGATACGGCGCATTTCTTTTATCTGCTGCTCTTGTCTTGCAATATAACCTTCATATTTTACCGCAATTTCAACTTGTTCAAAAATTTCATTCGGCAAATCGGGGCGATCGTCGTCGACAGGTGTTAAATCTTTATATTTAACCTGTGGGCGTTTTAAAAGTTCAATCATTTTGCAGCCGCGCTGAAGCGGAGCAGTGCCGCATTGAATAAGTATTTCCTGAAGAGTATCTGTGAGAGGAATTGATTTTTCTGTTATTCTTTTGAATTCCTTCTCAACATTTTCCTCCTTAATTAAAAATTTATCATATCTTGCCTGTGAAATCAAGCCTATTTTGTAACCAATCGGAGTTAATCGAACATCTGCGTTATCCTGTCGCAAAACTAAGCGGTATTCGCTGCGGCTTGTCATCATTCTGTAGGGGTCTGTACAGCCTTTGGTTATTAAGTCATCAATAAGAGTTCCGATATAAGATCCGCCTCGGTCAAGAACCAGCGGTTCTTTGCCCTGAATTTTAAGTGCTGCATTGATACCGGCAACAAGCCCCTGGGCAGCAGCCTCTTCATAGCCGCTTGAGCCGTTGAACTGACCGGCACCGTAAAGGCCCTCAATATCGTTAAATTCAAGAGTTGCCTTAAGAGCAGTGGGGTCAACACAGTCATATTCAATAGCATATGCAGTTCGCATTACCTGAGCATTTTCAAGTCCGGGTATCGTTCTGATAAAAGCAAGTTGAACATCTTCCGGAAGTGAAGATGATAATCCCTGAAGATACATTTCTTCTGTATTCAGACCGCACGGTTCAATAAATAACTGGTGTCTTTCTTTATCGGCAAATCTCACGATTTTGTCTTCAAAGGATGGGCAGTAGCGAGGTCCTTTGCCCTCTATTTTTCCCGAATACATCGGGCTGCGGTGAAGATTATCAAGAATAATCTGTTTGGTTTTTTCATTTGTATATGTAATATGGCAGGAAACTTTGTTTTCAGGGGGTGTTTCGGTTTCAAAACTGAAAGGCACGGTTTCTTCATCACCGGTTTGTTCCTCAAGTTTTGAAAAGTCTATAGACTGCCTGTTTACACGGGATGGGGTTCCTGTTTTAAATCTGCGCAAAGGAATGTTGAGTTTTTTCAAAGCCTTTGAAAGTTCTGTGGCGGGGAACATTCCGTCAGGTCCGCTTTCGTATGAAATATCGCCTATGTAAACCCGGCCGCCAAGAAAAGTTCCCGTAGCAATTATAACTGCCTTAGCGGTAAAAAGCGCCTCAAGTTTTGTTTTTACCTGCCATAAATGATCGTCTGTTTTTTTTATGTCGATAATTTCGCCCTGGCGCATATCAAGATTTTTTTCAAGTTCAAGAGTATGTTTCATACCGGCAGAGTATTCTCTTCTGTCAATCTGTGCTCTGAGAGAATGCACGGCAGGTCCTTTTCCGAGATTAAGCATTCTTGATTGGAGCGAGTATTTATCTGCCGCTTTTCCCATTTCACCGCCGAGAGCATCAATTTCTCTTACAAGATGACCTTTTGATGTTCCTCCGATAGAGGGATTACAGGGCATATTTCCTACCCAGTCAAGATTTATTGTAAAAACTGCAGTTTTGCAGCCAAGACGTGCCGAAGCAAGACTTGCTTCGATTCCCGCATGTCCGGCACCTATTACGATTACATCATATTTTTCAGCAAAATATTCCATAATTTTTCCTTTGCTAATGTTTCCTGTTTATAATTAAAAAGTTTTCAGTATGTTTTTTATTTGCCGACACAAAAACGGCTGAAAATATTGTTTACAACTTCTTCTGTTGCTTTTTTTCCTGTAAGTGATAAAAGTTCATCAACAGCACTGTCAATCATAACGTTTATGGCATCATAGGTTATTCCGATATGGAGTCCGTCAAGTGCCTGTTTTATATGTTCAAGTGCGTTCAAAACGCAGAGTTTTTGGCGCTGATTGGCAAGGATCGGCTGGGATGAATCGAATTTTGAAATACCCAAAAGTTCTTTTACCGTTTTTTCAAGAGCAGATAAACCGATATTATTTTTTGCAGAAATATAAACTGTTTTGCTGAACTTTGTTTCAATTTCATGTGTATCAAGTTTGTTTTCAAGATCATTTTTATTTATCACTGCAACAGAAGGTTTGTTTTTGCAGTTTTCAATAATCATTAAATCGTCATTGCAAAGCGGCTGAGAATTATCAAAAACAGCAAGTATAAGCGAGGCACTCTCTATTTTTTTTATTGCTTTTTGAATTCCGATAGATTCAACTATATCGTTGCTTTTCCGTATTCCTGCAGTATCCGACAGATGAAGCACCATCGTTCCGAGACGAACGGATTCTTCAACTATATCGCGCGTTGTTCCTTCTATATGGGTAACAATGCTTTTTTCTCTTCCGGCAAGCATATTCATCAGCGTCGATTTGCCTGCATTGGGTCTGCCGACAATAGCAGTATCAATCCCTTGTGTCATAATAATGCCGTTTTCGTAATTTTTAATTAAATCCGAGAGAAGAAATTCCGCGTTTTCAAGAATTTCTGCAAGCGACTCTTCGCTTAAATCCGGTATTTCCTCGTCGGGATAGTCAACCCATGCTGCCATTGAAGCACTGCAGCCAATAAGTTGGTCCAAAACCGAGTTGATTTTATTGCTCAAAGAACCCTGAAGCATATTGAAAGATGCGCTGACCGCCTCATCACCCTGTGCAGATATAAGTGCGGCAACGCTTTCTGCCTGGGTCAGGTCCATTTTTCCGTTCAAAAAGGCACGTTTTGTAAATTCGCCTGCCTGTGCGGGAACGGCTCCTGCTTTAAATACTTCTTCCAGAGTTTTTTCAACAATAAAAATGCCGCCGTGAACAGAGATTTCAACAACGTCTTCACCTGTGTAACTTTTAGGTGCTTTGAAAATCAGTGCAACTGCATTGTCAAATTTTTTTTCGCCGGAATATACATTTCCGAATTTTGCAGTGTAACCTTTTAAATCGGAAAGCGGAGTGCCGTCTGCCGCAATGAAAACTTTTTGTGCAATTTTGATGGCATCAGTACCGCTTATTCTGATTACGCCTATTCCTGCCGCACTGTTTCCTGTGGCAATGGCTGCTATTGTTGTTTCAGACATATGCATTATCTCCTTTCCAAAATAAGAACAGCGGACAAATAATGTCCGCTGTTTTTATAAATAAGGGACATTCCCTTATAATTAGTCTTTATTAATCTCAATTTTACCGAATTTCGGAATATCTGCTCTGTCAACTCGCTTTTCTCTGTTAGGCTGAGATTCACGTTTTTCAGCAGCAGGTCTTGAGTTTCTTTTTGTGTTGTTGTAATTGCGTTTAACTCCGCCTTCCGGTTCAAGAAGAACTTTTCTGTCCATTCCGCTGCCTACCGAACGTGAAATAACACCTTCAACATTCTGAACTGCAGTGTGGATAATTCTTCTTTCATACGGATTCATTGGCTCAAAAGTGTGTCTTCTGCCGGTTCTTGCAACATAGTTAGCATTTTTTATCGCGAGTGCTTTAAGAGTTTCTTCTCTTTTAGCGCGGTAATCGCCGACATTTATGGTTACACGGATATATTTCTGTGTAACATTTTTTATTGCAAGACTTGTAAGATACTGAAGCGCATCCAAAGTTTCTCCGCGACGTCCGATAATAATTCCGTAATCGTCGCATTCAATGTTAATATCAACAACACCATCAACAATTTTTGATGTTACCTGTGCATCCTTAACGTTAAAACCATCAATGATTGTTTTAACATAAGAATTTACATAATTTAAATCGATATCACTATTGCTGATTGGTTCGTTAGCAGGCTTTGCTTCCTTTGAAACAGTTTTCGCAGGGGCATTCTGCTTTTTATGAACAGGTTTCTTTTCTTCATTTACAGGCTTTTTAGCAGGTGATTTTTTAGGAGTTTTTGCGTTTTTCTTCTCCTTAACACCATCATCATAACTTGCTTTTACCTGAGCATCACATCCGCCGAACAAACCGAGTATTTTGCTTTTTGGCATCTGGATAACCTCAATTTTAATATCGGCTGTAAGCGGAGCATTAAGCCCGGTTTTAGCAGAAAGTGTTGCCTCATCAATAGTTTTACCGGTACCGATAAATTCCTTTATCATATAATCCTCCGATAATTATTTAGTTTTCTTAATATTTTCCTCACGAGAACGGCGCTCAATGGTATTTTCAACCATAAGTTTTGCCTGTGTCTTTTTGGGAGGGAACTGTTTTGCTATAAATAACTGCTGTAAAATGGCAACAAGGTTTGATATAATCCAGTAAAAACCAACGGCTGCCGTAACCTTGAATGAGATGTAGAATGAGAAGAAAGGCATCATTAACATCATAATCATCATCTGGCTGTTTTGCTGAGCAGCGGCAGGGTTGTTCTTTTTCTGAATTCTTGTTGAAATAAAACTTGAGCCGAGGGATGTTACAAGACAGAGGATAGGAATAATAACGATAATTCCGTCTTTCCAGTGCGGAACTGCTGTCATATCAAGACCAAACAGATTCATACCGTCACGCAGCATTGTAATCTGTGAGCACACACTGTCTGTAAACATTGGAAATTCAGTTTGAAGCACTTCGCGGTAAGCATCAAAGTTTTCAATGATGTTTAACTGAATATAGGTTATTTTTGCATCGGGATTTCCGACGATACCCTGATAAATAGGTAAAATAACATCAAGTATCTGCTGAGAATTGTCTGCAAAATCACCTAAACCTATAACATATGAGATAGGGTAATAAATAATACCTACGATACCCATAAGGAAAATCATCTGAAATGCCATTGGTCCGCAGCCCATCTGCATAGGGTTGTGGCCTTCTCTTGCATAGAGCGCCTGCATTTCTTCGTTCATTTTGGTCTGCATTCTGCGGCGTTCGTTAGGATCGTTGCCGGTATATGCATACTTCTTCTGAATTTTTTGTATTTTAGGCTGAAGTCTTGTTGTTCTTGCCATTGTTTTTTGCTGCTTGATATTGAACGGTAAAAGTATCAGACGAGTCAGTATGGTAAAGATAACAATCGCTGCAAAATACTCGTTGTCAAGAATCTGCAAAAGAAATTCCATGCATTTACCGAATACCCAATAAAGCGGTTTGAATATTGCGACACCATTTGATACAGCATTAGTAGCAAGTAAAATACTATTCATTAATTGTCCTCTTCTGTTTTTTTAGGGGGAACAGGGTCATAGCCTCCCTTACAGAAAGGGTTGCACCTTAAAATTCTCCAAAAGGCAAGGGCAGAACCTTTTATTATTCCATGAATTTCAATAGCCTCAATGGCATAACTGGAACAGGTGGGATAGTAACGGCAACTTCCGTGAGAAATTCGCGGACTGAGCGTCATCTGATATGTTTTTATAAGAAAAATCAAAAACTTTTTAATTAGTTCTTTCAATTTATGGCACCCAATGCTTTTAACTGCGTTTCCATCTGCTCTTTAACGTCCTGCATTTTTACCTTAGTTGTTTTTGACCTTGCAACAAATACTATGTCGTAGTTTGCATTCAAATCATTTTCAAAAAAAGAAAATGATGCACGGATAAGCCTTCTTGCTCTGTTTCGCTCAACGGCTTTTCCTATTTTTTTGCTGCTTGTAATGCCGACTCTTGTTTCATTGCGGCGGCTTTTTGAAACATAGGTAACAAGGCATGAATCTGCCCGGGATTTTCCGGTGTAATAAAGTCTGCGAAAATCCTTGTTTTCTTTTAAGGTTTTGCTTTTCACCTAATCACTCCCAATCGGTAATTAGTAAGAAAGCGACTTTCTTCCCTTTGCACGGCGGCGGGCAAGTACCTTTCTACCATTTTTTGTTGACATTCTCTTTCTGAAACCATGCTCTTTTTTAGCGTGTCTCTTCTTAGGCTGGAAAGTTCTTTTCATCTCTTTTTTCACTCCATTCAAAAGACTAAACTTGTCTTAATCTTTTATAATCTCTGCACGGGTTTAGTGCAGGCAAAAGCCATTGGCACCTTTTCAGATGTTTTCAGGCTGTTTTTACTGATAGGGATACAACTCCACAATATCGGTAGATATTATATATTAAAAGTACAATACTTGTCAATAAAAAATTGAATAATCTTGTTTTTATTATTATAATATATTATAATAACACTATATGTTGGGTACATTTTATTATACTGCACAATTAAAATGAGGTGTTTTTATGCTTGGTATAATCGGAGCAATGGATGTTGAAGTTGACGCAATAAAAAGCAGAGTGAAAAACAAAACCGTAACAAGGATTGCGGGTGTTGATTTTGTCTGCGGTTTTCTTCAGGAGGTAATGGTCTGTGTTGCACGCTGCTCGCCCGGCAAAGTCAATGCTGCAATATGTGCACAGGCAATGATAGATAATTTTGATATTGATAAAATCATTAATATAGGTGTGGGCTGTTCGCTTTCAGAAGACGTTGTGGTTAAAAACGTTGTTATTGCTACAGATGTATGTGAATACGATATAGATATTACCGCTTTAGGTGAACCGCTTGGTTTTATTAACGGAATTAATGTTATAAAAATAAAAACAGATAAAGAACTTTCTGAAAGACTCTGCAGAACGGCAATAAATTACGGCGAAAAAATTCACCGCGGAACGGTTGCGAGCGGTGACACTTTTATTGCCGACAGCAATCTGAAAAATAAACTCGCGTCGGAATTTGATGCAATTTGCGGTGAAATGGAGGGCGGTGCTATCGGCCACACCTGTGCCGCAAATAACATTCCTTTTGCAGTTATCCGCTCTATCAGTGACGGCGGCGATGAAAAATCTGCAATTGATTATCCTACATTTAAAAAAATCGCTGCAGATATATCTACAGCGATTATAGTTGAGTATATTAAATCCGAACAAAATCAGTTTGCTCTTTTTTAACTATATTGATTAACTCATAAAGAAACTTGAAAGAATCTGTTCTTCTGCCTTTTCAATAATTTTGTGCAGTGCGGTTCTTTCGGCAAGATCTGTACCGGTGCGGGACTTGTCCTCAATAAAAACAAATCTTGCGTCTTCAACTGCGATTGCCGCTGATGCAAGTTCTTTGCCAAGGGTAAGATCCAGTTTGAATAACTCTGTGGGCAACATGCCTGTCTTTGCAAGAGTAAGTGCAATTCTGTATGCACAAAGGGTATAGTAGTCATAAATATAGTTTGCAGCATCTTCGTCTTTTGCTGTTGCAATAACATCAAGTAAAAACTTTGTTCCTGCAATCAGCGTATTTCCTGCGGTTTCATCATAAGTAAGCCCTGACAGATATGATGTGTCAACACCGTTTCGGCTTTCACTTATTCCAAGAAGATAATCGGCGGTAACGCCATAGTATTCGCTGCATTTTATAACGAAATCAAGACCGCATTCGCGGATTCCTTTTTCATAGTGGCTGAGAAGAGCCTGGCTTATTCCAAGATCGGAAGCCGCCTTCTTTTGGCTTATTCCTCGTTCTTTTCTTAACTGTGAAAGTATCTCAGCAAATTTTGATAACTTTTCTGTTTTTTCCGTATCCATTAAAACTCCTCCGTTTATTACAAATAGTATTATATATCCGGATATTACTATTTGTAAAGCGGAAATTTTGTTTTGTTATTTATTTGTAATATTTGGCTTTAAAAGGAGATTTTTTAAATGAAGACTTATTCAATTTACTTATTTCGGCATGGTCTTACCAAAGGAAACTTAAACGCACAGTATATTGGGCATACAGATTTACCACTCACTACAGATAGTATATCCGCCATCAGGAATATCAAAGCAACCGAACATTATCCAAAGGTTTCGGCTGTTTTCTCGTCACCTCTTAAAAGGTGCAAAGACTCTGCGGCAATTATGTTTCCCGAAAACAATATTTTAATTATTGATGATTTTATTGAATACAATTTCGGTGAATTTGAAGGTCTTACTGCTGAAGAACTTAAGGATAATGAAGATTTTAAAACATGGCTCAGCGGAGGAATAGATGCAACAACGCCGTTTGGCGAAAGCAATGCTCAGTTTGCCCAGCGTATCTGCGCAGCGTTTGAAAAGGTTATCGACGGCTGTATAAAAACAGGTACGGATAATATTGCAATAGTAGGTCATGCAGGTGTTCTTATGACAATACTTGCTTGCTACGGTTTGCCCGAAGCGCCGATGGCCCATTGGCAAATGGATGCAGGCTACGGTTATAAACTTCGCCTTACACCGTCACTCTGGATGCAGGCAAGAAAAATTGAGGTAATTGATACCTCTCCGACATCTCTTGAAGATTTAAAAAGCAGACAAGAGCGATAAAGTATGTTATGAAAAAATAAAAAGGAACAGTTCGTGATGAACTGTTCCTTTTGGTTACAGAAAAACTAAAATTATTTGAGTTCGATTTTAGCGCCTGCTTCTTCAAGTTTAGCCTTGAGAGCCTCAGCATCTGCTGTTGGAACTGCTTCTTTAATTGTTGAAGGAGCACCGTCAACGATTTCTTTTGCTTCTTTAAGGCCAAGACCTGTTGCTTCACGAACAGCCTTGATAACCTGAATCTTGTTGCCGCCAACTTCTGCAAGAACAACGTCAAATTCTGTCTTTTCGTCTGCTGCTGCTGCGCCGCCGTCAACCGGTGCTGCAACTGCAACTGCTGCTGCTGCGCTTACGCCGAATTCTTCTTCTACTGCTGATACGAGTTCTGAAAGTTCAAGAACAGTAAGAGTTTTAAGTTCTTCAACTATTGCTGTAACTTTTTCTGATGCCATTTTATTTTCCTCCGATAAAATTTATTTTTGTAAAATATGATTTAATTATTCTGCTGTTTCTTCAGCGGGTGCTTCAGCCGGAGCCTCTTCGGCAACTGCTTCTTCTGCAGGTGCTTCTTCGCTCTGGCAGGCCTCAACACCGCCCTTGTCAACGATTGCCTGAACTGCGCGGGCAAATGCTGCGATAGGAGCATTGAATACGTTGCAAACTGTTGCAAGAAGAACTTCTCTTGAAGGAAGTTTAGCGAGGGCGATGAGTTTTTCCATAGAAATGATTTCGCCGTCGAGATAACCGCTCTTAAGAGAGAAGTTGTTGTGGGTGTCTGCATACTTCTGAAGGATACGTGCAGATGCTACGTAGTCGTCAACACAAGTTGCGATTGCGGTTGTGCCTTCAAGAACCGGATCAAGACCTTCAAGACCTGCGTCCTGAGCAGCTCTGCCGAGGATAGAGTTTTTTACAACTGTATACTCAACGCCTGCTTCACGAAGTTCCTTACGAAGTTTTGTGTCGTCTTCAACGTTGATACCTTTGTAGTCAACAACAACACCTGCGCAAGAATTCTTGATTCTTTCTGAAAGATCAGCAACCATTTGCTTTTTCTTTTCAAGAACTGCTGTACTTGGCATTTATTATACCTCCATAAATATTTGCCATTTTCATGGTCTTTATGGCTGTTTAGCTAAATAAAAAAGTGCATTCCGAAAACCTCGGAATGCACATAACATTACATAATAACAAAGTAGTTATCTGAATGTTCATTCCTCGGTAGGCGATAAACTTATACCTGAAAGGTACCTACTGTCTTTGGCTGAACAGCGATTGTATTTTAACACAAGGAAAAATCCTTGTCAATACCAAATTAAAAATTAGTCTTCGGTTGCGGTTGCTGTGCCCACTTTGCTTGGGTTAATCTTAACGCCGGGGCCCATTGTTGATGCAACTGCTACTGATTTGATATACTGACCTTTTGATGCAGCAGGCTTTGCCTTGATGATTGCATCAAGAAGGGCATTGAAGTTTTCAAGAAGTTTTTCAGTGCCGAATGAAGCCTTGCCGATAGGGCAGTGAATGATGTTTGTTTTGTCAAGACGATATTCAATCTTACCTGCCTTTGCTTCCTGAACAGCTTTGGCAACATCCATAGTTACTGTGCCGGCTTTTGGTGAAGGCATAAGTCCGCGAGGACCGAGAACTTTACCAAGACGACCAACAAAGCCCATCATATCAGGAGATGCGATTGCAACGTCAAAGTCCATCCAGCCGCCCTGGATTTTCTGAACGAGGTCTGCATCACCAACAACGTCTGCACCTGCTTCTTCAGCGGCTTTTGCTAAATCACCCTTTGCAAATACTGCAACTTTTACATCTTTACCTGTTCCGTTCGGAAGAATAACTGCACCGCGAACCTGCTGGTCTGCATGACGTGAGTCAACACCGAGACGAATATGTGCTTCAATCGTTTCGTCAAACTTTGCTGTTGCTGTTTTAACAGAAAGTTCAAGTGCTTCTGCTGTATCATAAAGATTTGAACGGTCAATAAGTTTTGCACCGTCTGTATATTTCTTTCCGTGTTTCATAATATAAATTACCTCCAGTGGTTAAATCGGATACTTCCTCCCACAAGGGAATTAGTCTTCTACTACTATACCCATGCTGCGTGCTGTTCCTGCTATCATTGACATAGCGGCTTCAAGTGTTGCTGCGTTAAGATCAGGCATTTTTGTTTCAGCAATTTTCTGAACGTCTGCCTTTGAGATTGTAGCAACTTTGTTCTTGTTAGGAACGCCGGATGCTTTGTCAATGCCGCAAGCCTTTTTGATAAGAACTGCTGCTGGGGGTGTCTTTGTAACGAATGTAAATGAACGGTCTTCATATACTGTGATAACAACAGGGATGATAAGACCTGCGTCATTCTTTGTTCTTTCATTGAACTCTTTTGTGAATGACATGATGTTTACGCCGTGCTGACCGAGAGCCGGACCAACTGGCGGTGCCGGAGTTGCTTTTCCGGCAGGAATCTGAAGTTTAATTAAACCTGCTACCTTTTGTGCCATAATAATTTCCTCCTAATATTGTGGTAAATGGCGAGATTTTTCATCTCTCCCACCATTATAGCCGAACCGGCAAGTCCGGTTATAATGATAATAAGCAGATATACTGCGAATTACTGAATTTATTCACTGACCTTTTCGAGTTGGTCTAACTCAAATTCAACTGTGTTTTCTCTTCCGAACATAGAAACAGTTACCTGAACGCTGTTGTTTTCAATATCAATTTCTTCAACAGTTCCGGAGAAGCCTTCAAGAGGTCCGTCAATAACATTGACAAGATCACCGACTTCATAAGAAACTTCAATGCTGATTTTTTCAACACCGAGTTTTTTAACCTCTTCATCTGAAAGCGGTTCCGGTTTGCTTTCAGGACCAACGAAACCTGTGCAGCCGCGTGTGTTTCTTACAACGTACCAACTGTCATCAGTCATTACCATTTTAATAAACACATAACCGGGCATCAGTTTTCTCTGATACTCTTTTTTAGTACCGTCGTCTTTAACCTCAACAACTGTTTCGGTTGGTATTGCAACTTCGTGAATTAAATCGTGAAGGTTACGGTTTTCAACAACAGTCTGAATATTGCCGGCAACTTTGTTTTCATAACCTGAAAACGTGTGTGCAACATACCATTTTGCTTCTTCCATCAAAAAATGCCTCCCGAATTAAAATACTGAAAATTTGTTGAATTATTCAGTTGGAGCAGTTGTATCTTCAACTGTTGTGTCGGGAGCGGTTGTGTCTTCAACCTGCTGTGAAACAGAAGTAGGTTCTGTTGTTGCAAGTTTTTTTAATCCCTTCATTCCCTGGGAAAGAAGAGTATCAACACCAAAGATACACAATCCGACTATTGTGCATACGATTAAAACAATGATTGTATTTTTGAGAACTTCCTTTGGCTTTGCCCATACAACCTTTTTGCCTTCGGCTTTTACGCTCTTAAAAAATGACGCAATGGATTTAAAAGGGTTTTTCTTTGACTTCTTTTTCTTGTCTTTGGCTTTGTCGGCAGACTCTGCTTTTTTTGAAGTCTTGTTTTCTTCAGCCATTTTCGTCCTCCTATTACTTGGTCTCTCTGTGGAGAGTATGTTTCTTGCAGAACGGACAATACTTGTTCATTTCAAGTCTGTCAGGTGTGTTCTTCTTGTTTTTCATTGTGTTGTAATTGCGCTGTTTGCATTCAGTGCAAGCTAAGGTAATCTTAACTCTCATAAATAGCACCTCCGTTAAAATTTCGATAAATAATCTCCCTCGCTGCCACGCAAAGCAAGAAGCAGGCAAAAAAATAAGGCCTATCGGCTCACTCTAACCTACTCTACGAGGTATGATTAATATAGCACAGTGTAAACCTTTAGTCAAGGGTTTTTGCTAAAAAATTTGCAATTAATGTAATTTTATACTATTATATATAGAGCAATAACTGAGCAACAACAATCTATTGTGTAGAGGCATTGATATGACCACAATTATTATAGGTGCAGGAGCAAGCGGACTTGCCTGTGCAATAAGACTGAAACAGAATAATCCATGCGATAGGGTCGTTATCCTTGAACGGCTTGAACGTGTCGGAAAAAAGATACTTGCAACCGGAAACGGCAGGTGCAATCTTTCAAATCTTAATGCCGAAAACAGCGGCGAAGTTATTGATTTTTTCAGTTCGCTGGGGCTTGTTACAAGAGCAGATGACGAGGGAAGAATTTATCCTTACTCAAATCAGGCAGCAACAGTTGTTGACATTCTTTCGGATAAATGCAGCGAACTGGGTATTGAAATAATAACTCGCTGCAGTGTAGAGAGAATTGAAAAGAATTTATCGGTTGTTACAGACAGCGGAAGTTTTGAGGCTGATAACATTGTTATTGCAGCAGGCGGAAAGGCACAGAAGAATCTTGGCTCAGACGGCAGCGGTTTTGTTTTGCTTAAATCTCTCGGTCACAGAATAACGCCCTTGTGTCCGGCGCTTGTGCAGTTGACCTCGTCAAGCAAATACCCCAGAAGTCTTAAGGGCAGCAGAGTGAAATGCAATATGTCAATTCTGCTTGACGGAGAGAAAGTTAAGTCGGAATACGGAGAGGTGCTTTTTGCTGATTATGGACTTTCGGGTATAGTAACCATGAATCTGTCAGAAATTGTAAGTCGGAATTTTGAAAAGAAAAATCCCCTTAAATGCCATGCTGTCCTTGATTTAATACCCGATATGAGTGTTGAAGAAATTATTGATTATCTGAAGAAATTCCGGAATCTTAAAGGTATTCTTGGCGAAAAACTGAGCAATATAATCTGTCAGCAGGCTGACGGAGATATAAGAAAGACTGCAGAATTTTCAAAAAACTGGAAACTGATAATAACAGGCACGAAAGGTTTTGATTTTGCTCAGATAACTGCGGGCGGTGCATCGGCAGATGAATTTGAAAATTTTGAATCAAAAATAGTAAAAGGAATTTATGCCTGCGGAGAGGTGCTTGATGTTCAGTTTCCCTGCGGGGGGTATAACCTGAATTTTGCATGGTACAGCGGAATAAAAACTGCTGATGAAATAACGAAACAAAAGGTAATTGTCTATGATAAGAATAAATGAAATGAAACTGTCTTTGGATGAAGAAGAAACTCTGCTTAAATCCAAAGCATCAAAAATTTTAAAAATAAATGAAAAATATATAAAATCATATACCATATTTAAAAAGAGCATTGATGCAAGAAAAAAAGACGATATACATTTTACCTATTCGCTTGATGTTGAAATTTTGCTTGATGAAGAGCAGATTGTTTCAAAGTGCAGGTCAAATAAGGTTCAGATTGTTAAACCGTATAAATATGAACTGCCTGAAAATAAACGGGTAAGCAAATTTCGCCCGGTTGTTGTCGGTTTCGGTCCGGCAGGAATGTTTGCCGGTCTTATTCTTGCAATGTCAGGATTAAAGCCTGTTATTCTTGAGCGCGGAAAAGATGTTGACGCAAGAACGCGGGATGTTGAACGTTTCTGGAAAACAAGGCACCTTAACGAAGAGTCAAATGTTCAGTTCGGAGAAGGCGGAGCAGGAACTTTTTCGGATGGAAAACTTACTACAGGAATAAAAAGTCCGTATATCAAAAAAATTTTGCAGGAACTTTATGAGGCCGGTGCCCCCGAAGAAATACTCTATTCGTCAAAACCGCATATCGGCACTGATCGCTTAGCGGTTGTTGTTAAAAACATAAGAAAAAAGATAGAACGTCTCGGCGGTGAAGTCCGTCTTGAATGCAAACTTGAAAAACTCATCTGTGCAAACGGCTTTATACACGGTGTTACTTATTCAAAAAACGGTGAATGGTTTGATTTTGAAACCGACAGTGTAATTATGGCAATCGGCCACAGTGCAAGAGATACCGTTGAAATGCTTTATAATATGGGTGTTGAAATTATGCAGAAACCTTTTTCGGTGGGTGCAAGAATTGAACACCCGCAGAGTCTTATAAATAAAGCCCAGTACGGGAAATTTGCAAACCATCCCAAACTCGGTGCGGCAGATTATAAACTTGCCTGCCACGGTCTGCACGAGAGAGGTGCGTATACTTTCTGTATGTGCCCGGGCGGAACGGTTGTTGCAGCAGCAAGCGAAAAAGAATGTGTTATTGTAAACGGAATGAGTTCTCTTGCCCGTGATGGTGAAAACGCAAATTCTGCTCTTCTTGTGGGAATTGAAACAAAAGATTTTCCAAGCGAGCATCCGCTTGCCGGAATATATTATCAGCGTGAAATTGAGCATAAGGCGTATGAAATGGCAGGCGGAAATTATAATGCTCCTGCTCAACTTGTAGGCGATTTCCTGAAAGGTATTGAAAGCAAATCTCTCGGCAGTGTTAAACCAACCTGTCCGACCGGTGTTACGCTGACAAATCTTGATGAATGTCTTCCGCAGAAAGTTGCGGCAACAATGAAATCCGCCATTGTGGAGATGGATAAAAAACTGAACGGCTTTAACCTTTATGACGCAGTGCTTACTGCCCCTGAAACACGCTCATCCAGTTCTGTGCGCATTCTTCGTGATGATCTGCTGCAGTGCAATATCAGGGGTGTATATCCGTGCGGAGAAGGTGCAGGTTATGCAGGCGGAATCATTTCTGCCGCGGTTGACGGCGTAAAATGCGCCCATGCCGTTTTAGATGATGAACATTGAGGAACAGAATTATGAGAATGAAAAGAAAGAAAAATCTTGACGAAAGGATTGACGCGGCATCTGATTATCTTATTATAATGAATAATGACTCACTGGATTTTAACGATGCCGATAAAGAAAATCATTTGATTGATTTTAAAAAGGTATTTAAAAAAGAACAGCCTGTTTATCTTGAAGTCGGAAGCGGAAAAGGGCAGTTTGGCTGCACTTTTGCAAAGCAGAATCCGGATAAAAATATTCTCTGTGTTGAGCGAAACAGAAATGTGCTTATACTCGCTATTGATATGGCTCGTGATATGGGGCTTGATAATATTATGTTTCTCTGCGGAACAGCGGAATATCTGCCGTCCTATATTGAAAAACAGTCGGTTGAAGAAATTTATCTTAATTTTTCCTGTCCGTTTCCGAAAAACAGGCATAAGGCACACCGCCTGACAAATCCGAGATTTCTTGAAATATTTAAAACACTGCTTAAACCAAACGGTGTTATCTGTCAGAAAACAGATAATATGCATTTTTTTGAATATTCTATTGAAAGTTTTTCTGTCTGCGGTTTTAAACTCAGCAATGTTTCGCTGGATTTGCATAACAGTGATTTTGAGGGAAATATTGTTACGGAATATGAGTCAAAATTTGCCTCTATGGGTTGCCCGATTTACCGTCTTGAGGCAAGGCTTTTATAACTGAAATGTAAAAACAGACTATTCAGCGATGAACAGTCTGTTTTTTTGCATATATACTTGTTTGTTAATATGTATTTATGTATAATAATTGTAAACTATAACACAAAAGGAGGTTAACAATGTCTTTAAAAAACGATATTCTGTATGAACTTTTATCGGCAGATGATTATATCAGCGGTGAAATGCTTGCTGAAAAATTCAATGTCAGCCGTACTGCTGTGTGGAAAGCGATAAAAAACCTTTCACACGAGGGTTATGGAATTGATGCAGTAAGAAACAGGGGCTATGTTCTCAGAGAGGATAACGACCTTATATCGGTGCAAAGTATAAAATCAAAAATTACATATGATATGGACGTGCTTTATTATCCGATTGTTGATTCAACAAATAACTGCTGCAAACGCCTTCTTGCAGATGGCAAAGAGGGTGTTTTTCTTGTTACCGCAGATGAACAGAGCGCAGGCAGAGGCAGACAGGGAAAATCTTTTTATTCACCGCCGCTGACAGGAATTTATTTTTCGCTTGTTGTCAGACCTCACGCTTCCCTTCAGAATGCCGTAACGGCTACAACTGCAGCATCTGTTGCCGTTTGTCAGGCAATAGAAAATCTCAGTGATAAAAAACCAAAAATCAAATGGGTAAACGATGTTTATCTTGATGGCAGAAAAATCTGCGGAATTTTAACTGAGGCAATAACAAATTTTGAAGAGGGCGTTGTTGACAGTGTTATAATAGGCATCGGCATAAATATTAAAACCATTGATTTTCCCGAGGATGCCGGTCAGGCAGGAAGTCTTAATGCAAATATCGGCAGAAGTGCTCTGATAGCAGAAATCACCAACCGTCTAATGGATATAGTCGGTGGTGATTACAAAGCATTTATTGATTATTACCGCAGCCATTCAATGGTTATCGGTGAAAAAATCAAATTTATTAAAAATGGCAAGGTTACTCCCGCAACTGCTGTTGAAATTGACGAGCAGGGCGGTTTAGAGGTTATTCTTGAAAACGGCGAAAAAACTGTTCTGCGCAGCGGGGAAATAAGCATCAGAAAAATTTAGTTATTTGCAGAATCTGTGGTCGCCGATAACTTTAACAATGGGTCTTGAATGCATAAATGAATCGTTTGTCTTTTTTGCATTATAATAATATATTGCACCGCCCGAAGGGTCCCAGCCGTTAAGCGCATCCACAGCGGCCCTTTTTGCCGAATCGGCAACGGCAGCATGCCAGTTAGAGTCGTTGACACAAGAAAATGCACCGTTCTGATAAATGACACCGCTCAGCGAGTCAGGAAAAGACGGATGTTTTACTCTGTTGAGTATTACTGCTCCCACTGCTACCTGACCTTCATATGATTCTCCTCTTGCTTCGGCACTGATAACTTTTGCAAGCAGTTCAACATCCGAATTTGAGTAAGTGGTGTTTGAAGAAGAACTGCTGCCGCCTAAACCGAGATAAAGCAGGGTTGTTTTTCCGCAGATGCCGTCGGCAGTTATTCCGCAGTTTCTCTGAAATTTTGTTACGGCCGTTTTGGTTGCACTGCCGTAAATTCCGTCAATAGATCCATTGTAATAACCAAGAGAAGAAAGTTTTCTCTGAATTGATTTTACCTCATCACCGCTTGAACCGAGTTTAGAAACGGCATATGAACTTTTCTGAGGTTCGGCAAAAACCTTATAGCAGATTCCGCCTGCAACCGAAACGGACAGCAATATTGATAAAGATACAAAAATTGCAATGAAATTTTTAAAAGCCTTGTTAACTGTCATATCTGAAATTCTCCTTATATAAATGTACTGATTATAAACGACAGTGCAACGCCTGCCGAGGTGAAAAGAAGTGAACTTGTCACTGTTCTTATTATTTGTCTTTTTCCAATTTTTATTTTAGGCGGTTTTTGCGTAATTGCAGAAATTGCCTCCGCCTCTTTCTGTAGTTTCTGTTTGTCTTCATTTTTATATTCCGGTTTTACAAAAAAGATAATTTTTTCAAAGTAAGGATTTTCGGTGTTGGTAACTTCCAAAATCTGTTTGTTGACGCCCTTAATCATCTGATAAATTTTCCTTTCATTTTTTATACAATTAGTGTAGGAATTTCATCAGATAAATATACCAAAATCTTTTTGTCGTTTTTTGGTTATTTTTTCATAAATTTGTGCTTGACAAGGAATATGATATAACCAAGTGTATATTTAACATCAGGCTTTTTCTTTGTGGAAAACTATGTGGAAAATGTTAAAAAGTATGCATAAAACCCCTTAAACAAGCGGTTTTTACACTGTTGAAAACTCATTTTTAACACGTTTTTTTCAATTTTCATAAATTTACACATAGTTTTCAACAATTTCAAAGGTTACAAAATTGACATAATTTTTTGTTGAAATTGCTGTTTTTCACTTTTACTCTTGACAAAAAAATGTTATACTTTTGTATGTGATTTTTATAGGATTTAAATAAAGAATTCATATGCTGAAAACGGAGAAATATATGAATGTAATTTATTGCGATAATGATGTAATTCTTGAAGATGTTGCATGTCTTAATCTCGACCTTACGCTTGACTGCGGTCAGGCTTTTCGATGGGAAAAGCAGGAAGACGGCAGTTGGAGCGGTGTGGCAGAAGGTGTTTTTCTGAATATAGCCAAAAAAGATAATAAAATAATACTTAAAAATACAACCAGAGAAAATTTTGAAAAGATCTGGCTTAATTATTTTGATTTTGAAAAAAATTATTCTGAAATATGCAGAAGGCTGAAACAGGATAAACTGATTGCCCCCACAGTTGATGAATATTACGGAATAAGAATTGTTAACCAGAACAGTTGGGAGGCTCTTTGTTCGTTTGTTATCAGCCAGCAGAATAATATAAAACGAATTAAAGGAATTATAGACCGCCTTTGTAAGGCATACGGTGATGAGATAGGAAATGGTTTTTATTCTTTTCCTTCTGCAGAAAAACTCAGCACTCTTTCGGTTGATGATTTTGAAAAACTCGGAACAGGATACCGCGCAAAGTATCTTGAAAAACTTGCAAAAGATGTTGCGTCGGGAGTAATAGATTTAGAAAAAATTAAAATGCTTTCTCTTGAAGAGGCAAGAAAAGAACTTTTAAATATTTACGGGGTCGGCATTAAGGTTGCAAACTGTGCATTGCTCTTTGGTTTTGGTTTTTATGATGCTTTTCCCGTTGATGTCTGGATGAAAAGAGTTATGGAATATTATCCCAATGGTCTGCCTGAGTGCTTTAACGGCATCGGCGGAATCGCCCAGCAGTATCTTTTCCACTGGGCCAGAAATAATCTGTAAAGGACAAAATTATGCAAAAATTATTTGTTGATGCAAAACCCGATGAAAAAGTTATTCTTACCGGTGAGCAGGCTCGTCATATAGGCAAGTCGCTCAGAATGAAAACAGGCGATATGCTGACCGTATGCTGCGGTGACGGCAATGACTATGGCTGTATGATTGATGGGATAACAAGCGAAGAAGTTGTGCTTACAGTTTGTTATAAGCAGGCAAACAAGAGCGAACCAACTGTTAAAGTTACGATTTACCAGGGTGTGCCTAAAAGCGATAAAATGGAGGATATTATTCAGAAATGCACTGAAATGGGTGTTTTCAGAATTGTTCCGGTTTTAACCCACCGAAGTGTCAGTCGCCCCGATGATAAATCGGCGAGAAAAAAACAGATGCGTTATCAGAAAATTGCACTTGAGGCAGCCCAGCAGAGCGGACGGGGAATTGTTCCCGAAATAGGAAAAATGATAACATTAAAAGAGGCAGTGCAAAATGATAACTGTGAAAAGAAAATTCTTTTTTACGAAGGCGGCGGAGAGAGCCTTAAAACTCTGATAGAAAAAAATCTTCAGTCAATATCTGTCTATATCGGTCCTGAAGGCGGTTTTGAAAAAGAAGAAGTTGAACTTATTAAGAAAAACGGCGGAGAAGTTGCAACGCTGGGTAAAAGAATTCTGCGCACCCAGACCGCACCGGTTGCAGCGTTAACCGCAATTATGCTTTTAACAGATAATATGGAATAAAGCAAACGGCGTACAGAAAACTCTGTACGCCGTTATCCTTTTATATAATCAGTATAATTATTGCTTACTTACTTTTTTTCTTTAATAATGCAGTTGCACTTGCTGCTGCGAGAAGAGAAATTGTAACACAAACACCTGTTTCGTTAATACCTGTTGCAGGTGACTTTTTTGATGTATTTGTTTTCTTTGTTGTCTGTGTTTTTGCACTTTGGGCAGGCTTAGTTGTTGCAGCGGCAGAAGTTGTGCTTTCGCTGCTGTTATTATTGTCATCTTTGCTGTCATCATCAATTATATCCTGCACCAATGCAACCCGGAAATATGAATTAAGTCCCCAAAGGGCATCGCTTGTGGAAAGCGCACTGTCTTCTCCGTCATATGTGAAAACACCTGTTTTATTCGGATTTTCAAAAGTGCACAGATTAGCATAAATTTGATGTGTTTTTTCAAGATATTTTTCGCCGTCGTCAGCATTGATAACATATTCACTGTAAGCCATAAGGGCAAGTGCGGTTGAATTGCAGTTTGGTTCGCTGCCGTATTCAGGATTGTAGCAGTAACCGCCGTCAACCTTGTAACTTTCAAGAATTGTAAATGCATCCTTTAAAATATCGCTATAATCATCTGCATAAGAAGAAACAGCAGCAATGAAGTTTGCCGTATTATCGCAGGCGAAACCGTAGTAATCCATACCGCTGCCCATTTTGTAATAATTTTCAATAAAATTATCACAGAGTTTTTTGCCGAAATCTTCTGCATTATCAATTAAGGTTGTTGCGGGAATAACAACTTTGTAATAGTAAGGGTTGCTTAAAGAAACAGTCGGATCCATTGCGGTGAATGCAGCATTTAAGTTGTAGCCGTAAAAGTTTTCCGGATCCATATCAAGTGCGTAAAGAATCTGAATTACAGCCGCATATGATGTTATGCTTTCGCTTCCGTAAACAATAAGTTTTCCGCCGTTGGCGTCAAGATTTGCTTTAACGCTGTTAAAAAAGCCTTCGTCAAATTTTGACATATCGTTGCCTGCGTTTGTAAGATTCAGGTAATCAACAGCCGATTCAACGGTATAAGACGCTCTGCCTTCGGTAAGATAGTTTGCTGCCGCCTCGCTCTGTGCCGCAACCTTTTCGCTTTTTTTGGTTTCACTTGCAAATGCAGTTGTGCTTATACTGAGCATAAGGCAAATTGCAAATAAAAATGATAATACTTTTTTCATAATATGAACCTCCTGTATGAAAATTTTGTTTAATATGAACATGTGTATGTAAACACAATGTTATCACCGTTTGAAACCGTATATTTATTGCAACTCTTTGATGGATATTTACCGTTGACCTTGTATTTCCAGCCGCTTTCTTTTCCGCAGTCTTTTTCATCTATGTTATTAAAACCAACAATATAAACGCCGTAAGAACTTGACTGAGAATTGATGTTAATTGCATTATTGCTGCATGCGGATTTAACAGCATCATAAACCGAATCACCGTTTTCAACAGTAACGGAATAATTGCTGAGCATAACACCGTCATCAGGAACATAATCCTCGTGGCCTTCTTTTAAATTGTCCATATTATTAAGAATAGATTTGCATTCTATTGTCACTGTGCATGAAATTTTTGAAGAAGTTGTTGCAACTTTTTTTGTGGTTGTTTTTGAAGGTGCTTTTGTTGTTTTGGCAGCAGTTGTGTTTTGTGTGCGGTTTTCTTTTTCAGTGGTGCGGTTTTCGTTATTTCTGTTTGCGCCGCTTGTGCTTTTTGAATTTTGCGAATTTGCACCCGATGAATGGTTTTTGTTTTCATCCGCATTTTGTGAAACCGTGCTTTTCGCGTCTGCTTTTTCTGTTACTGATTCTGAAACAGACGAGGCAGCGGCTGAATTTGATACGGTACTGTTGTTTGCACCTGTTTCTGTTTTTTTATCGGCACTGCAGCCGAAAAAAGAAATGCACATAAAAACGCAGAGTAATACTGCGCTCGCTTTTTTAAAAATAAAAATCCCCCCTGTCACCGGCAGGAGGGATAGATTTAAACGCAATAATTCCTTGGTATAAATCCGTTGTTTTCCCCTTGCCCGAAAACTGAATTTATTTTTACGGCAGGTCTCCCGACTTGTGATATAGCATAATGCGTGCAGTTACACCTTCTCAGTTTCCCAATGGTATTTGTAACTGCTTCATCAGATACGGTAATGGCGGTTGCTCAGGATTCACACCTGATTCCCTTTTAATTTTATAAAACCAATTATAAAAACCGTGAGTAATATTAATTTATTAAAGTATATCATTAATCATGAAAATGTCAATTATTTTTCATAAATTTCTCTTTTGAGAATGCCTATGTAGGGCAGATTTCTGTAAAACTGGTTATAATCCAGACCGTAGCCGACAACAAATTCGTTAGGCACATCAACGCCGATATAATCTGCCGAAATATCGGCAACCCTGCGTTCGGGTTTGTCAAGCAGCGTAACAACGGCAATGGATTTCGGATTCCTTTTGCTCAGCATATCGTGGATATGTTTAAGTGTTCTGCCCGTGTCAAGAATGTCTTCAACAAGAAGAACGTCAAAACCGGTTAAATCATCACGGATATCCTTAATTATTTTTATTGTTCCGCTTGAAACTGTTTCCGAGCCGTAACTGGATGCCTGAATAAAATCAATATTGCAGGGCAGGTCAATGTATCTTGAAAGATCCGTCAGAAAATAGATTGAACCTTTGAGTACGCCGACAATAAGCAGTTTTTTTCCCTGATAATCTTTGGTGATTTTTTCACCGAGTTTACGCGAAATGTTACGCAGTTCTTCTTCGGTAACGAGAACTTTTTCAATATCTTTATTCATAATGCCTCCTTGTTTCATCTGCATTGTATATTGAAATTATAACATTCTTTATCTGCTTTGTAAACAAAAAAGCGGCTCAAAAGAACCGCTTTAAATTTGATATCAGTTTTAAATTATACCCACTCTTTTATCATTTCGGGATTTGCAAAAATTTCGTTGAGTTTATCAATAAATGGTGTAACATCACCCATATCAAGTGCTCTGTGGTCAAATGCAATGGTAAGCGGAAGTTTGTATCCTGTGCGGATTGTGTCTTCATTTTCTGCAATGGGAACAAGTTGAAGCGAGGCGATTGCGATTGCACATACCTGCGGCGGTATAATTTCAAGAATGGTGCAGATTCCGTTCCAGTTTCTGCAAACAGATCCGAGGTTTGATACGGTTATTGTGCCTTGCTCAATGTCGTGTTTTGTAAGTCTGTCTTTTTCAGGAATAGAATAGTATTCTTTTTTTGCAGCACCTTTTAAAGTTTTAACCTTGTGCTTGCCTGTTTTTGAACCGATAAGTCTGTTGATTGTCTGGGCAATTTTGCCCTGCTTTAATCCCTGAAGCGTATTATCAAGCGAAACTTCAAACATAACTTCGTTAAGGTCTGAATTGTTTGCCCTGCGTGAACTGTCGGCAATGGCGTCTCGCATCTGGCTGATTGTTTTCTTTTCCATATCGTGCATATTGATTGTCATCATTTCGCCTGTCTTCAAAATCATCGGCATTGAAATATGAATTTCTTCAAATGTTTTTACTTCGCCTCTTACAAGTTTGCGGTTGAAGTTGATGTGTGAGTTAAGAACGGGGCATGCTTTAAGTCCTTCAACGATAACCCTTAACATAATTGTGTTCAGTGTGAGTTTTGTTTCTTTGGTTGCGTCTTTGTTAATTTCTTTCATCACTTTCATAAACTCGGTTACTTCCGGTTCGTACGATATAACTGCATGGGGAATGGTTTCCCAACTTTCTGCTGTCATATTTGAAACGATTTTTCTTGCTATACCAAAGTGTTCATCTTTAATAACTGTCATTTTCTGTGCCATAATTTTCTCCGTTAAAATGTATTTTTTGTTTTGGGCTTTTCTCACCCGACAACCATATTTTACATAATCAACCCGGGTTTCGCTACATATTTTAGTTTGCAATTTCAGTTGCAACCGATAGTTGCATCGGCTTGGTTAAGCCAAAAATCGCCTTTTGATATAATTCTTGCCTATATTTGAAAAAAATGTTAATATAGTTTTTATAAAAGCAAAAAATAAGGAGATAACAATGGAATGGGAATTCAATCTGCCTGTTACGCTTGTTTTCGGTAACGGCAAAAGAAAAAATATAAAATCATATATTGAGCAGATCGGCGGCACAAAAGGTGTGCTTGTCTGCTCGCGCAGTTTTGCAAAAAACGGACTTGCCGATGTATTTTTAAAAATGAGCGGCGGTCTTATTAAAACGCTTTTCAGCGATGTTCGCCCGAACCCGACAACGCAGAATGTTGACGACTGTGTTAAACTGATGCGCGAAATCGGTGCCGATTTTGCAGTTGCTCTGGGCGGCGGTTCGCCTATGGATTGCTGCAAGGCAGCCGCGGCGATTGCCGGAGGAAACGATACGATTCGTTCTTATCACACAGGCGGCAAGGCAATTAACCCTGAAGAAGCAATTTCGATGATTGCTGTTACCACAACCTCAGGCACGGCTTCCGAGGTTACCAATATTGCTGTTTTAACCGATGTTGAACTTAAACTTAAAAATCCGATGAACGACCCTGCAATGTACCCCAAAATTGCGGTAATTGACCCCGAACTTACTTTAACCGTTCCTCCGCAGATTACGGCATCAACAGGTCTTGATGTTCTTGCGCATGCTGTTGAGAGTTACTGGGCAACCATTCATCAGCCTGTCTGCACTGCCTGCGCGGTCTACAGTGCAAGGCTCGTTTTTGAATGGCTTGAAAAAGCCTATAATAATCCAAACGATTTGCTTGCAAGAGAAAAAATGGCAGAGGCGTCTATCGTTGCCGGTGTGGCATTCAGCCATCCGCGAACAACAGGTTCTCACGCCTGCTCTTTTCCGCTTACAAATATCTATGGCGTTCCCCACGGCGAGGCATGTGCCTTCACCCTTGATTATTTCATAAAATTCAATGCCGATAATGCAGACAGCGACGGCAGAATTACCGCCCTTGCAAAAGACTGCGGTTTCAATACCCCGTATGAAATGGCAGACGAGATAATGGCAATGAAAAAAAGAATGGGTATGGTGACAAATCTTTCCGAAATCGGATGTGTAACCGATGAACAGATTGAAGAACTCACAAAGAAAAGTATGTCTATGCTGATGACTCGTAACCCGATACCGCTCACAGAGCAGAATATCAGAGAAATGTATCTTTCACTGAAATAAACAAAAAAGCCTTCCGATTTAACGGAAGGTTTTTTTGTTGACTAATATAGTTAATTTGTGATATAATAATCCTGCCAAATGATTTACATTTTAATATGCCCTATATAGGATAAGTATGTTTTTTTATCTTCTGATAAAAACGCATGCTCATTTCATCATACTATCCTTAGGGCTGGTAATGTAAATTGTTTGGCGACAGTTGGAGCCATGCGTTTTTTATGCGCGGCTTCGGCTGCGCATTTTTTATTTTCAGGAGGGTTATGAAAATGACTGAAAAAACGTATTCGTATGACATTGAGGGTAAGGATTTGCATGAATTTTTCAAAATGCATAATCAACTGAATGACAGACTGGAGATTCTCTCCAACAAAATAGAACTGCTGAATGTTCTGCAGGGGTGCTGTGTTGAACTGGAGGCGTATAACAACAAGAATTACGATCTGCTCTGCATGGCAATCGGAGATGCATTGAATTATACTGAAGAACTGACCGCATTTTCAGATAAATGCTATCAGCATATGCAGCATATGCTGAAAAACAGGCAATGAATAAACCCGCCCGGTACTTTTTTAGTATCACGGACGGGCAATTCATTTGATTACCAAAACACGGTTTTATCTTTCATCAGTTCTGCCAACAATATAATCAATGCTGGTGTTATAATAATCTGCCAGTTTCCACAGTGCATAAACAGAAATCAGTCTTTTGCCTGTTTCGTATTGTGAATACGTGTTTTGTCTTACATTGAGCAGGGCAGCAAGTTCTTTTTGTTCGATATCGCTGTCTTCTCTCAGTTCTCTTAAGCGCATAAATATCCTCCTACAATTATTTTTTCAAAATAATTGTAAATTATCACGCCCAGAGATATTGACATTTATCACATAATGTGATAATATAATTATGTTGTACGACGCACCGTACAATCTTTGTTATACAAATCTTTCATCTTATCAGAGAAACAACCCCCGCAGTTTTAAACTCGGAGGTTGTTTTTCGTTTATATATTTTGTTTTTTATTTTACAAATTCTTCTGCAGTTTTTGCAATATTGTCTGCACAAAGACCAAATTGTTTAAGAAGGTCAAGTGCAGGGCCGCTGTGGCCGAATTCATCATTTACGCCGATTCTTTTAACAGGTGTCGGGCATTTTTCGCTGAGAACAGAACATACTGCCTCGCCCAGACCGCCGATAATGTTATGCTCTTCAACAGTGATAACCTTGCCTGTTTTTTTGGCAGATGCAATAACAAGTTCTTCATCAAGCGGTTTAATTGTGGCAATGTTAATGATTTCTGCGCTGATGCCTTTTTCAGCAAGCATTTTGCCTGCTTCGATTGCCTCGGCAACCATAAGCCCGTTGGCGATAATTGTTACGTCGCTGCCCTCGCTGATAACTTCACCTTTGCCGATTTCAAATTTATAGTTTTCATCGTGGAAAACAGGAACGGCAAGTCTGCCGAATCTCAGATAAACAGGGCCCTCGTAGTTATAAGCCGCTTTAACTGCCTGTTTTGCCTCAACATCATCGGCAGGGCAGATAACAACCATACCGGGAATGGCTCTCATAAGAGCAAAGTCTTCGCAGCACTGGTGTGATGCGCCGTCTTCACCAACAGAAATGCCGGCGTGTGTTGCGCCGATTTTTACATTAAGGTGCGGATAACCGATTGTATTTCTGACCTGTTCAAATGCTCTGCCGGCGGCAAACATGGCAAAACTTGATGCGAAAGGAACAAGACCCATTGTGCTCATGCCTGCAGCAACGCAAATCATATTTGCTTCTGCAATTCCGCAGTTGATATGGCGGTCGGGAAAATCTTTTTTGAATATGCCTGTTTTTGTTGCTGCAGAAAGGTCGGCATCAAGAACAACAAGTTTCTCTGCGCCTTCGTTTGCAAGTTCTTTTAATGCATTACCGTAACTGTCACGGGTGGCAATTTTTTTAACATCAGCCATAATTACGCCTCCTCAATTTCTGCAAGTGCTGCTCTGAGTTCAGCCATTGCAATGTTGTATTCTTCTTCATTAGGTGCTTTTCCGTGCCAGCCCACTTCATTTTCCATAAATGAAACGCCTTTGCCTTTTACGGTTTTCATAATTACGCCGAAAGGCTTTCCGTTTGTGTTATGAAATGCGTCAAAGGCTTTTTCAAGGTCGTCAAAATCGTTGCCGTTGATGGTCATAACCTCAAAACCGAATGCTTTGAGTTTTTCGTCGATAGGTTCTGCACTCATAACTTCATCGCAACTTCCGTCAATCTGAAGACCGTTGCAGTCGATAAATACGCAGAAGTTGTCAAGATTGTACTGAGCGGCAAACATCATTGCCTCCCATACCTGACCTTCTTCAATTTCACCGTCACCAAGAAGGGTGTAAATGTTGATATCGTCTTTATGAATATATTTTGCGGCCTTTGCCATTCCGGCAGCAGCACTGATTCCCTGACCTAATGAGCCGGTAGACATATCAATGCCGGGAACTGTATTCATATTCGGATGACCCTGAAGATAGGAGTCAATGTGACGAAGTGTCGGCAAATCTTCAACAGGGAAAAATCCTTTGTGTGCAAGCGCACTGTAAAGACCGGGTGCGCAGTGACCTTTTGAAAGAACAAATCTGTCGCGGTTTTCGTCTTTAGGATTTTTTGGGTCAACTCTCATTTCATTAAAATAAAGATATGCAAAAAAGTCGGCAGATGAAAGGCTTCCGCCCGGATGGCCTGCTTTTGCACCGTAAGTGCTTTCAATTATGCCCATTCTGATTTTTGCAGCATAAGATGAAAGCATTTTTTTTGTTTGAGCGTTCATAGGTATTCTCCTTTATATAAAATTAATCTGCTTGTTTGTAAAATACGCTTAACACAGTTTCCATAAGTGCTTCCTCGTCGGGATAGAATTCTGCATAAACTACGTCAGCATAATCTATTCTGTCACTCGGTTTCATTTCACCTTCAAGTGTAATTGTATCAAAATCGGTTACACCTTTTGAAAGCAGAAGTGATGCAAGATAAGTAACGTTTGAAAGCGAAATATCTGTTGAACTGTATTCGGAAGCGGTGTTATATAAACTGCTTACAACGCTGAAATCATTTATAACAGCAGGCACTAACTGGCCGGCAAATGCCTTAATGTACTGCATTTGTCTTGCTGTTCTGTTAAGAGAGGCGTTAACATCGTCCATATCTCTTGTTCTGACATATGCTTCGGTTAAATCGCCATGAAGGTGAACCTCGTCACCTTTTGAAATTCCATATTTCTTTAAGTCATAAAGCGATGTAACGGTTACTCCGCCGATGGCATCATTGATAGGCGCAATTCCGTCAAGGTCAAGCGCAAAATATTTGCTGATCGGAACGTTATAGAGAATACGGCTTATGGAAGTTGTAACGTTTGCAGCCGAAGTATCTGTTCCGTTGCCGTAGGCATAACTGAGACACAACTGCATTTCTTCGCTTCTGAGAAATAATCCGCTTTCGGAATAAAGGTCAACATCAACCATTGTATCACGCGGAACGGCAATGGCGGTTGCTTTGCCTGTTGAGGTATCAACGGTGAGAACAATATTTGCGTCGGCTTGTCCTGCCGTACCGATTTTTCCGTTATCAAGACCAAGATCTCTTTTATCAACGCCGATAAATGCAACAGATACAATGTCGTTATTATAAATATATTTATGACCGTTGTATTCAATAACTTCCTGATAATCGGTTTCGGTTTTAACATTTTTTAAATCGTCTTTACCCCGGCTTTCAAGATAAAGAACTGTTCCCACAACAGCAAAAATCAGCAAAAGCAATATCACAAGAATGGAAATGGCAATTTTTGCTGCCACAGGCATTTTTGATTTTTTGCTTTTTGAAGAATGGTGGTGTGTGTGATGATGCGACTCGGACGAAGAGTGATGTGAACTTCCCGAAGAATGTGAATGATGATGTCTGTGTTCGCGACTTTCAACATTCAGATTGAGTTTGTCGCCGTCACCGCTGTCGGAATGATTTGATAACGGGTTAAAACCGGAAGAAAAAATATCCTTTTCCGGTTTTTCGCCGTTTATGGTAAATTCCTGTGGTTTTTCAATATCAATGGGCAGATTGTTTTCATCAAAGCCCTGTAAATTTGGATCAATAGGTTTTTTCATCTTTTACTAAAACTCCGCAAACAAGATATCTATTCGTTTTCTGATTGGTTATACATGTTGATAGTATAACAATTTTGCTCGAACTGTCAATATTAATGTCTAAATCCGTTCTTACATTTTTTAATGCCGATTCGGGATTTTGCAAAAATTCCTGAAATTCTGTTACCTCTTTTGTATCGGCAAAGTTAAACGAATTCATAATATGACGGTCGTCATATTTGAATGCCGAAATGACCTGATACGTAAGTTTTCTTTCAGGAGTATAGATATAAAAATATGGGTGTGAATTAAAAAATTCTTCTTTATTGAATTTATGCAGGGCAGTAAACATATTGTCACCGTAACCGTTGTGACCGTAAATCAGTGTAAATGAATCGCTGAAATTTTTCTTGTTTACCGATTCTGTATAAATTGCACCGCTTGCAGACCACGCTTTGTCTTCAGAACGGTGTTTAAGATAAAAGTTATCGTCAACCGAACTCTGAACAATGGGGTAATCAACAGTGGTATCGTCAATTTTTATCCATGCGTAAATATCGCTGTTTTGCTCCTGAAGCGTTTTAAAATCAATCGGATTTTCAACTTTAGGTTCTTCTTTTGGGGCTGTGGTTGGTGCGGTGGTTGAAACAGTGGTTGGTTCCCTGTCTGTCAGATATTGGTTATAAATCTGAAATCCAAAATAAATTCCGCAAAAAATAACTACAAAAACAACGATAAATAAAAGAATAAGTTTTGGAATACGGTTTTTATTCTCTTTTTTTTCATTTGACTCTGAAAAATCATTTTCAATATCAGTATTATCTTTTGCCATTGAAAACACCCTTTTAGTAGTAATTATACACTAAAAAAACCTGTTTACCGATTAAGGAAAACAGGTTTTTTAATTTATTTATAAATATTATTCAGCGTCTCTCTTTTTTGTTGCTGAAAGAACTGCGATACCTGCACCTGCCAAAGCAACGCTGCCAGCAATTACAGATGTTGAAACGCCTGTGCTTGGTGACTTGTTTGATGAGTTAGGTTTTGCAGTTGTGTTTGTTTTGCCATCAAAGTCAACAAGAGCATTAACGGTTACTTCACCGTTTTCCCAACGATCAACAGCGGCTTTTGTAATAAACTGAATGGTTAATGAACCGTCTGCGTTCTGGGTTGCAATATAGTCAACGCCGTCAACAAGACCTAAAACTTTAAGGTTGTGTTCCCAACCTGTAACTTTTCCTTCGCCTGTGTAAACAAAGTTAATTGTGATAGGATTTTTTGCAGTTTCGGTATATTTAATATCAGTTGTTGTTGTTATACCGTTAACCTGAAGAGTTGGCTTAATATCAGTTGCTGTTGAAGCAGTAGGACTGTTTACATCTGCTGCAAATGCAGAAACTGTTGATATTGCAAAAACAGAAACTGTCATTATTGCTGCAAGAATAATTGACATAATCTTTTTCATAATAAAACACCTCAATATTTTTACTATAACTACTTGCTTAAATTATAACACCGTATAAATAAAATGTAAAGAATTTTTTTAATTTATTTTATATTATAGTGTTTTGAAATTTTTTACAACACAATTTGTTGAGTAAAAGGCTGTAAAAAATTAAAGGATACACAAAATAAAGTGACAAATTTTTTATCCGAGTTTTGCTTTGCCGGTATAAAGTTCAAAATATCTGCCCTTTTGTTCAAGCAGTGCATCATGGTCACCGCGTTCAATTATTTCTCCGTTTTCAAGAACCATAATTGCGTTTGAATTTCTGACGGTTGAGAGCCTGTGGGCAATAACAAATACGGTTCTGCCAATCATAAGGCGGTCCATACCGTGTTCAATATGAAGTTCGGTTCTTGTGTCAATAGAAGAGGTTGCTTCATCAAGAATCATAACAGGCGGATTTGCAACTGCCGCTCTTGCAATGGCAAGAAGTTGCCGCTGACCCTGCGAAAGATTTCCGCCGTCGCCTGTAATTTCCGTGTCGTAGCCCTTAGGCAGATGTTTTATAAACGAATGGGCCGAGGCAAGTTTTGATGCTTCAATGCATTCTTCGTCGGTTGCATCAAGTCTGCCGTAGCGGATATTATCCATAATTGTGCCGGTGAACAGATGCGTATCCTGAAGAACCATTGCAAGCGAATGGCGAAGGTCGGCTTTCTTTATTCGTTTTATGTCTATTCCGTCATAGGTTATTGTTCCATCCTGAATATCATAAAAACGGTTTATAAGATTTGTTATTGTTGTTTTTCCTGCACCGGTTGAACCTACAAAGGCGATTTTCTGACCGGGTTTTGCATAAAGGTTAATATCTTTAAGAACCTGTTTTTCGGGTACATAACCGAAGTCAACATTTTCAAAAACAACTTTTCCTTCAACAGGAATTCTCTTTTCACCGTCAATCCAGAACCAGTTGTTGCCCTGCGGCGTTTTAACTTCTTCAAGTGTAACGGTTCCGTTATCTGTTTCAGACGGCATATCCATAATTTCAAATACGCGCTCCGCACCCGCAAGGGCAGAGAATATATTGTTCATCTGATTCATAATCTGGTTAATCGGCTGTGTAAACTGCTTTGAATAACTGAGAAAAGTAAAAAATGTTCCTATGTCAAGTCCGCCGGTTATAACAAGAATTCCGCCGACAAGTGCAGTTGTTGAATACGATGCATTGTTAATACCTGTAGAACATGGTCCCATAATGCCTGAGTAAAAATTTGCACTTGTTGCAACATCACGGTATTTTTCATTCAACTCGTCAAATTCAGCGATGGACCGTTCTTCGTGATTGAAAACTTTTACAACCTTCATACCCTCGATTGTTTCTTCAATATTGCCGTTCATTTCACCAAGGGCAGACTGCTGGGCTTTGTAATATTTTTTTGTTCTTTTTGCAATGTTTGCCGAGTTTACCAGCATGATAACAAGGAAAATGCACGCCACAAGGAATAACTGCCATTTAAGAACAATCATCATTACGATAATGCTTACAAATGAAAAGATTGAGGATATAAGTTGAACAATCGTCTGTTCAAGCATATTCTGAATATTATCAACGTCATTTGTAAAGCGGCTCATTATTTCGCCGTGGGTTTTAGAGTCGAAATAGCGTAGTTCAAGAGTCTGCATATGATTGAACAAATCTTTACGGATAAGGTTTGTTGTTTTGTATGCAATGTTTACCATGATACGCGACTGAATAAATGTAAACAGTGCTGCACCAATGTAAAATGCAGAAACAATTATAAGGTTGGTAATCAGTTTCTTTATTCCGACTGTTTCAAAGTTGTTCAGTTTGATTGACTCGGCAATGTCATTTAAAATAGGTTTCAGCCAGTAGGAGGCACCTGTCTGACAAAGAGTGCTGAGAATAAGCATTAATAAAACAATGAAAAGAAATATTTTGTTTTTGCCTATATATTCAATAATTCTGCCTAAAGTCTTTTTTACATCTTTTGGTTTAACCGAACCAATACTGCGTCCTTTTCCCGGAGGTCCCATCGGAGGCATTATTCAAGCACCCCTTTCTGCTGCGTTTTATAGATTTCCTGATAAATTTCACAGGATTTCATAAGTTCGTCGTGATTGTTTATTGCATCAATTTTTCCGTCGTCAAGAACAATAATCTGATCTGCGTTTTTAACGGAAGAGATGCGCTGTGCAATAATAAACACGGTTGTATCTGAAAGTTCGTTATAAAAACTTTCGCGGATTTTTGCTTCTGTTGCAGTATCAACTGCGCTTGTTGAGTCATCAAGAATAAGAATTTTAGGCTTTTTTATCATTGCACGGGCAATGCATAAACGCTGCTTCTGACCGCCCGAAAGATTAAGACCGCCCTGTGAAAGGTCTGTATCATAACCATTTGGCTGTTCAAGAATAAAGTTGTGTGCCTGAGCAGCCTTGCAGGCATTTATGATTTCCTCATCCGTGGCGTCGCTTTTTCCCCATCTTATGTTTTCCTTTATTGTTCCTGAGAACAAAACATTTTTCTGAAGAACAACTCCGATTAAATCTCTGAGTGTTTTAAGGTCATAATCCTTAACATTTACGCCGTCAATTAAAACTTCTCCGCCGCAAACATCATAAAGTCTGGGGATAAGATTAACAAGTGTGGATTTTCCGCAGCCGGTTGAACCGATTATTCCCACAATGCTGCCCGGAGCCGCCTTAAAGTTTATATTGTCAAGAACTTTATCATCAACATTTTCGGTATTGTATCTGAAATCAACATTTCTGAATTCAACTTCGCCCTTTGATTCTTTCGGAATATAGGGATTTTCGGGATTTATGATATCAATTTCGGTATCCAGAATTTCTACAACTCTGTCGCCGCATGCCTTTCCTCTTGCAATCTGAAGAAGAAGCATGGATACCATCATAATGTTCATAAGAACCTGAACAATGTAAGATGCAAGAACAGAAATCTGGCCGACATCCATATGATGCGGATCGGTTATCGGCGAGGCGGCATCCAATGCACCTCTGTAATAAATGAAAATAATAACAACATTCATAAGCAGCATCATAATCGGCATAACGGTAACAACAAGCCCTGCAGCCTTGCTGCCTTGTTTTGCCAGATCATCTGATGCTTTGTGAAATTTTTCTTTTTCCCTGTCTTCGCGAACGAATGCTTTAACAACTCTTATGCCGATAAGGTTTTCCTGAACAACCCGATTTACATTGTCAATCTTCTTCTGCATTTTCTGAAACATCGGAAAACCGAATTTCAGAATAACAACAATAATGATTGCCATAATCGGAAGCAGAACAAGAATAATCATTGAAAGTCTTGCGTTGATTGAAAATGCAAAAAATGCCGAAACGATGAGAAGAGCGGGGGCTCTTACTAAAATTCTGAGCGACATCATAACAACATTCTGAAGCATTGTGATATCGTTTGTCATTCTTGTGGTAAGCGATGATGTTGAAAAGCGGTCAATATTGCTGAAAGAGAATTCGTTTATTTTGCTGTATACATCTTTACGCAGTCTGTAAGAGAATTTCTGGCTTACAACGGAAGATGTTTTCATGGTTGCAAGACCGCCGGCAAGACCGATTAGTGCAAGAGCAAACATCATCAGTCCGGTTTTGATGACATAAATTTTTATGTCGGCATTTCCCGGAGAAGCGCCTTCAACGGTTGTGTAAATTCTGTTTGCGATTGACGGCAGTGCAAGTTCGCACATCGCCTCAACAATCATACCTGCTGCGCTTATAAGGCAAAGATGCCATAAGCCTTTTAAGTATTTTGCCAGTTTTTTAATCATCCGTATCACTCCTTGCTTTCATATTTTTTACTGCTTTGTCAAGTAAATCTGACAAAAAGCCAATTTCTTCATCTGACATAGATGCTGTAAGGGTTTCTTCAAGTATATCCATCTGCTGCCTGATTTTTTCGGGTGCCTCTTTTGCTTTATCTGTCGGATAAAGGCGAATGACGCGGGTATCTTTTTTATCATTCTTTTTTTCGATAAATCCTGATTTTTCCATTCTTTTAACCGAAACGCTTGCCGTTGCACTTGATACGCCCAGTTTTTTTGAAAGTTCACTCAGTGTAAGGCCTTCATTTTCAACAACATTGAATAAAATATCCTGCTGACCTGAAAACAAACCCAACTCGTTGCTGACTTCATTAAATCTTTTTCTTATCAGATTTGAAAGATACATGGTTCTTGGTCCGATTTTTCCTTTTTCAGGCGGACATTTGTGTTCTTTTATTTTCATACACTTAATTCCTTGTAAGAAACATTGACTATTTAGCCGACTATTGTTAGTCGGCTAACGGTAATTTTATCACATATTTACAAAATGTCAAGAAAAATATTGTAAACATAAAATGAATATGTTACAATAACACGAATTTCGGATTGCTTATTATATAATAGGTATTAATAAAGAGGGAAGCAATGAATTTATATGATTACAACACAATAAAAAGAGTTCTTGCAAAACACGGCTTCACCTTTTCAAAGGCTCTTGGTCAGAATTTTCTTATAGATGCGGATGTCTGCCCTCAGATGGCAGACAGTCTTAATGCCGATGAAAACACGGGAGTAATTGAAGTCGGTCCCGGCATAGGTGTTTTAACAAAAGAGTTATGCCGCGTGGCAGGCAAGGTTGTTGCCATTGAACTTGATAAACGGCTTTTTCCTGTGCTTGATGAAACTTTAAGTGCGTGTGATAACCTTGAAATCATCAGCGGCGATGTTATGAAAATTGATCTGAAAAAACTGATTGAGGAAAAATTTTCAGACTGCACATCGGTAAAAGTATGTGCAAATCTGCCGTATTATATAACCTCTCCTGTAATTATGACCCTGCTTGAAAGTGAACTTCCCATTGATCAAATTGTGGTTATGGTTCAGAAAGAGGCGGGGGAACGGCTTTGTGCCGAGGTTGGGACAAGAGATGCCGGAGCGGTTACCATTGCTGTTCATTATTATGCCGAAAGCGAAATTTTATTCGGTGTCGGAAGAGAGAGTTTTATGCCCAGTCCTAAAGTTGACAGTGTGGTTATCCGTCTTTCGCTTCGTAAAGAAAAGAAATTTGAAGTTAAAGACAGAAAAAAATTTTTTACCGTTGTAAAGTGTGCCTTTTCACAGCGAAGAAAAACAGCGCTTAACAGCATTTCAAACACTATGGGCGCTGATAAAAACAAAATAGGCAGTGTTTTTTCAGATTTGGGAATAGAAGCGAATACACGCGCCGAAAAACTTACAATGGAAGATTTTATTCATATTGCAGAAAGGATTTAGAATAGCGGAAATTATGAAGGACAATACAAAAGTTTTTGCGCAATACAAAGTGCCTAAAGCAGTGGCAACCCTTGCCATACCAAGTATGCTGGGCATGCTTATTAATATTGTATATAATCTGGCCGATACATTTTTTGTAGGTCAGACCGGAAACAGCAATCAGGTGGCAGCAGTAAGCGTTGCAATGCCGGTTTTCCTGATTTTAATGGCATTCGGAAATCTGTTTGGCGTCGGTGGCTGTGCTTTTGTAAGCCGTTCACTCGGCGAGGGCAAAACAGACAGAGTTAAGCAGATCAGCAGTTTCTGTGTTTACAGTGCAATCGGTGCGGGCGTTGTGATGGGAATCATTTTTGTTGTATTCAAACGTCCGATTCTTTATCTTGTCGGTGCCAGTGATAACACAATAGACTTTGCCGAAGATTATCTTATGTGGGTAGGTTTCGGTGCGCCGTTTGTTGTTACCTCCATTATGGCAGGCAACCTTGTAAGAGGCGAAGGTGCTGCCAAAACATCTATGTTCGGAATGATTTTAGGTCAGGTAGTCAATATTGTTCTTGACCCGATTTTTATTCTTGACAGCGGAGACAAACTTTTTGGTATGTCACTGCCTTTCGGTTTGGATATGGGCGTTGCAGGTGCGGCAATAGCAACCGTTATCGGCAACATCTGTTCGGTGATTTTTTATCTCATATATTTCCTCAGGGGAAAAAGTATTCTGAGCATTACACCAAAAAGATTTACAGTTAAAAACGGTGTGTTGGGCGGCGTTGTCAGTGTAGGTCTTCCGGCAAGTCTTAACAATCTTCTTATGAGTGTAAGCAATATTATTATCAATACGGTTCTTGTAACATACGGCGATAATGCTGTTGCGGGAATGGGCGTTGCAATGAAAGCCAATATGCTTGTTGTTATGCTGCAGATTGGTCTCGGTTCGGGTGTTCAGCCGCTTATCGGATACTGCTATG
The DNA here is from genome assembly GCA_946555465.1 of uncultured Clostridia bacterium. Classification (GTDB taxonomy): domain Bacteria; phylum Bacillota; class Clostridia; order Oscillospirales; family Acutalibacteraceae; genus Eubacterium_R. The sequence goes on along the minus strand of CAMNST010000008.1, from coordinate 45,788 downwards.
GTGCAAAGAATTATAAGAGAATGAAAAGTTGTATGCGTTTCGGAATGGGTGTAAATGTAATTATCGGAACAGTTATGACCGCTTTTCTTATTTTCTTCAGAGAAAATATTATCGGCATGTTTATTGATGAAGCGGGTGTTGTTGAAATCGGTGTAAAAATGCTTACGGCGCTTATGATAACAGGTCCGTTTATAGGAATTTTATTTGTGTTCAACTTCGGATTCCAGGGAATGGGCAAAGGCAAACAGAGTATGATTTTGTCTGTAGGCAGACAGGGTCTTGTGTTTATTCCTCTTTTGTTTATACTCAATAAGTTCGTCGGTCTCAACGGCGTAATTTATGCTCAGGCCGTTGCCGATGCAGCCTGTGTGATCATGAGTATAATTATGTGGATTTTTATTAAAAAAGACATAAAAAAGAGTGAACCGGAAACAAATAATTCACGGTAAATTTACAAGTAGTTGACAATAAATTAAATAATTAAATATTTAATATAAGTGAAGGAGGCGGATATATTGAAAGTAACTAAAATGACAAAGAAAAAAGCACAGGATATAAAGGCTGCTCTGTCACCTCAGTTAATCGCTCATCCGCTTTTTATGTTTTACTGCCCCGAAAAGTTGAAAAGAGAAAAATATATAAATAAATTTCTTGACTATTATCTTTTCAGTTGGGCAAAATACGGCGAATGTTATGTTTCGTTAGACAGAAAGGCAGTTGTTTCGCTTGTAAGCGTTGCTGCATTTGAATATAAATTTTCGGGAAAAAATTCATTTGGCTTAAAACTTGACAAAAACGCTTACCGAATCAAAATGCACAGAGAATCGGTGGAAGCAATAACAGATGTAGTTGTTCCGCAGAGAAACGATACCAGAGTAATGACAATTTATGCATCACCGGCTCAGAGTATGAATGAGATAAAGGAACTTGTTGAAGAGATACAGGCACATGCAAAAGAAAAAGGCTTTGCCCTTGTGTATGAGACTTTCTCAAGAAAACTTGTTGACTTTATGACGCAGCAGGGCTTTGAAACATCATATCAGAAACAGTTTCTCAATACCCAGTTTGTTCAGACGGTTATGGTATATAATGTGTAAAAAAAGACAGTGTCAGAGTATTCAGACACTGTCTTTTTATGATTTCTTATTTGTTTGAAATATTTGAAAAAATTTTACTTTGTGATTTTATATAGTCCTGCACCGTGGGGTGGAATTGATGTTTTGAAAGTGTTTTTAAATCTGCCGATTTCTTCTTTTGCCCAGATATCATAGATTGTATATTTTTCATCGGGCATAAGAATTTCCGTTAAATTGAGTTTTACGTTCTGTTCTGTGTCTTTTGTGTTAAACAGTGCAGCGTATTTGCAGCCTTTGCCGTTTGATACCCAGATAACCTGACCTTTTCCGTTCTTTTCATTTCGGTAATGCTGATGGGCACCGTATGATGTTCTGTGCATTTTCATATATTCTTCATTTGTTAAAAGCGAAAGCGTCCATTCATCATTTTCGGGCATATTACCGCCCATCATAAGCGGACTTCTGAAAATGCCCCAAAGGCTCATCATTGTTATTTGCTCGGACTTGGTAAATTGGGTCATTCTGTTCTGAGGACCGTGGCAAGTACCGTTTTTTGAAAGTTTACCGAGCGGAAGCATATCACAGTCGGGGTAATTTCCTTCTCTGACATAATTCTGCCAAGTATGGCAGCGGCTGAACATATCGTGAAGTTTATCCCACTGATCCCAGAAATCACCGGTCATTCGCCACATATTGGCGTTTTTGCCGAGATGTTCTGCACAATCAGGTTCGGCAGGTCCGGGTGAGAGTGAAAGAACAATTTCTCTGCCGCAGTTGTCGATTGCTTTTCTTATCATTTCTATTTCGTAATCTGCAGAATACGGATTATCCCATTTGCGAAATTCAGTTACACAAATATCATCACACTTAATAAAATCAACACCCCATGAGGCATAAAGTTCAATGATTGAATTGTAGTAATCCTGAGCGCCTTCACAGTTGTACATTCCGTACATATCCGTGTTCCACGAACATACAGAAAAATGGTGAGCCACCTGACGGGCGGTATATTTGCTGCCTTTTATCGGCAAATCTGCGTGAGCCGCTTGTCTTGGAATACCACGCATAATATGAATGCCGAATTTAAGCCCTAAACTATGGCAGTAGTCTGCAATTTCTTTAAATCCTTTTCCGTCTTTAGCGCTTGGAAAACGGTTTTCTGCAGGGATAACTCTGCCATATTCATCAAGGTTAAGCGGTGTGAAACTGAAATAATCATTATCTATTGCTTTTGGTTCATACCACTGAATGTCACATACTATGTACTGCCAGCCGTACGGCTTTAAATATTTTGCCATATATTCGGCATTTTCTCTGAGTTGTTTTTCAGTTACTCCTGCACCGAAACAGTCCCAACTGTTCCAGCCGAGGGGCGGTGTTTTTGCAAATTTTCTGTGCATAAAGAATACCTTCCTTTTTATGGGTTGTTCTATTCGATTTTGCTGATACAGAACAGCAGTTAATGCATATCTTTATTATAGTTAATAAGACACAAGTGTCAATAATTGTTTATAATTATTGCAAATCAATTTTTTCAAAATTTTTGATAGATTTTCTGCAGGACAGAATTGTGCCTGAAACATAGACAAATATGCCCGCAAAAAGAAGTATTGCCTGTATGCCGAAATCGTTTGAATCCGTAGTTGCAAGTGTTTCAAGATTAGGAAAATGCCATATTGATTCCGCGGCAGCGACAACTGCAAATGCACAAATGCAGAATAAAACAAACGGCTTTCCGATATAATATGCGGTTTTAAAAAATTTTTCAAGAAAAATTATATTAAACAGAGCAAAAATGATCAGAATCCATCCGAGAAACGCAATATTTGCACGCATCAGCGGATTTGCTGTATAAGCCGCGCTATTTTCCAGCAGTGTAATGCGCAAAACGGTTAGCAAGGCAAATATAAAAAAAGATATGAACTGTATAAAAACCGTGAATAAATACTTTGCTTTAACGATGTCACTCTTTTTTACAGGCAGGAGAGCAGAAAAAAGAATGTCGTTATATTCTCTTGAAAACTGAAATGAATAGAAAATTCCGAGGCATACGAAAAATGCACCGACTAAAATCGGATAACCCGGTATAAGCGTTGTAACGGAAAACAGTATAAATATATAAGTAAGAGATGAGGCGGTAAGCGTCATTTCTTTTTTTATCAGATTTTTCATTGCTTTTCATCCTTTTCGTTTTGCTGTTCAATGTGCACCATTATGTCCTGCAAATCAGGCTTTTCAGCAGAAAAATTTTCAAATAATTTGCTATCTTTATTTTTTATTAATACAGTTTTGCCGTTTTTGCTGTTGCATTTTCCGATAACGGCTTTTTCCTGCATATTATTTAATGGTTTGTCTGCATTGATAATTCGGTAAGAGTTTATAAAATTTTCCGTATTTTCGCAGGCAAAAATTTCGCCGTTTCTGATATATATAATGTTATCGGCACATTTATCAAGGTCTGAAGTGATGTGGCTTGAAAAAATAATGGATATTCCTTTTTTTACCAATTCAAGAAAAATCTCAAGTATTTCGTTTCTGGAAACAGGGTCAAGTCCGCTGGTGGGTTCATCCAAAATCAATAATTTTGCTTTATGAGAAAGGGCAAAAGCAATGCTTAATTTCACTTTCATACCTTCAGAAAGTTCAATAATTTTTTTATTTTCGTCAAGATTGAATTTTTTCAGGTATTTTTTATATTCATTATTATCCCAGTCAGGATAAAAGTTTTTTGTTACATTGGCAATATCTTTGATTCTTTTTCGGTTATAATAATGAACCGCACCAAAAGCAAAACCGATTTGCTGTTTTATTTCCTGTTCATGTGTTCTGAAATCAAGACCGAAATATTTTATTTCTCCGAAATCAATATCGGCAAGATTGAGAATTGATTTCAGCGTTGTGGTTTTTCCGGCGCCGTTTCGTCCTATAAAACCCGTTATTTTTCCTGCTTCCGCAAAGAAAGAAACATTTTTTAAACTGAAGTTTTCATATCTTTTGCACAGGTTTTTTACTTCAAGAATTTTATTCATCGCAGTATCTCCTCTTTAAACCGATGTATGCATCAGTGAGCATTTTGCTTATGGTTTCTTCATCCCATTCAAGGTATGAAGTTGCAATCATTGATGCAATTCCGTGAACATATACCCACATTTCAAGATGAAACATATAGGCATCTTCCCGGCTGAGATTTGTATTTTTTGCAACGATATCCACGAATTCGCTGACAGCGTTTTTATTATCTGATTCGGTTTCTTTGCGTCTGTTTCGCATAAACAGAAGTTTGAACAGATTTGTTTCGTCTTTCGCAAATTGAATGTATGCAAGTCCGCTTGCTTTATACGGCGGAATCTGCGCCGTGTTCATTTTGCCATGCGTATAATCGAGATATAATTTTTCCGCAGCGGCAATAATATCCTTTTTTAAATCCTCCATAAGTGAGTAGTTGCTGAAAATCGGCTGGGTTGAGCAGCCGATTTTTTGTGCAACCGCACGGGCATTAAGACCGCTTTCTCCATCCTCTCTGACAAGGGCAAGACCTGATTTGATAATATCTTCTTTAGTAACTTTTATTTTTGGGGCCATGGTACACCTCTTATAACACGCGATATATAACATATGTTATATTATGATTATATCAATGTAATCTGCCCTTGTCAATATATTATATGCAGCCTGGCTGATTCGTTTTCCCGCAAAAAAACTCCCCGTCAAAGACGGAGAGTAATTTAAATTATTCAGCAGCGGCAAGCAAAGCCGCCTCTTTTTCAGCCTTTCGCTGGGCTCTTTTTCTTTTTGCTTTAAAGCCCATAAGTTTGTCAACGTGTTCATCAGGTGTCATACAAGTACCGAGTGTTACGGATTTTCCGCCGTAGATACCGTGAAAATCAGAACCGCCTGTTAAAAGAAGTTTGTTCTTTTTGCAGATTTTGCTGAGTTTTTCAATGGTTTCGTCATCAGCCGATGGATGCCATACTTCGATTCCGTCAAGACCCATTTCTATGTATTTGTCAATTTCTTCAAAATTGTTATAAATAGCAGGGTGAGCAAGAACCGCGATACCGCCGGCACCGTGTATTTCATTAATAACCTCTTCCACTTCCGGATATTTTACCGGAGCAAGGATATTTGTTTCACTGTTGCCTGAAAAGAGCGCGTAATACAAGTCGCCGAAAATTTCGTTTGTATATCCGGCGTCCATAAGAGCATGCATGATATGCTGTTTAAAAAGATTTGTTGAACCTGAAGCGTGGCTGACAATAAAGTCGGTTGAAACAGGGAAACGCGATGCAACCTTAAGCATCATAATCTGACCTGCTCTTTTTCTTGCAACCGAGGTTCTTTTGCAAAGTCCCTCAAGTCTATCCGGCTTATCAGCAAGATAACAGAGAATGTGAACTTTTTTTCCTACTTCGTTGTCAAATGCTGAGAGTTCAACACCCGGAATGATATTTACTCCATACCTTTTGCCGATAACCTGTCCGCGAACAGTGCCTGCAAGGCAGTCGTGATCCGTTATGGCAATAGTATCTATTCCGCTTTTTTGAGCGATAACAATAAGGTCTTCAATACCAACCGAGCCATCGCTGAGTTTAGTATGACAATGTAAATCTGCTGCCATAACAATCTCCTTTCAATAATTAATACGGGAATTCTACTGCTTTCTAAAATAAAATAGTGAGCGGCCACTCACAACAAAATAATATTTTTAAATAATATTATAATAGCATAAAAAAAATATTTTTTCAAGTACCTTTTTTCGACAATATTCTTTTAAACGGCTTTAAACAGTCTAATATCTGGTAAAATGTACAATAACGAAGCAAAATCCTATAAGAGTTTGCTGAGTGTGCTTACCGGAAGACCGACTACATTGAAGTAATCTCCGTCGATTTTCTCAACGAGCAGGGCTCCTTTGCCCTGAATGCCGTATGCACCTGCTTTATCATCACACTCACCTGTGTTTATGTATTTGAAAATTTCATCATCGTTCAGTTCAAAAAATTTAACTTTTGTTTCAACAGAGACGGTGATGGTTTTTTCAGGTTTTATAACGGTTATTCCCGTAAAAACGCTGTGCCATTTTCCGCTGAGCATTTTTAGCATATTATATGCGTCTTCATGGTCGGCGGGTTTGCCGAGTATTTTTCCGTCAACAGCAACAACCGTGTCTGCACCGATAATTGTATCGGTATCATTTTTTAACGGCATTGCTTTTATTTTTGAAAGATACTCAACGGCCTTATCAGGTGCAATACCATCAGGTAAAGTTTCATCAACATTGGCACTCTTTATTTCAAAGTCTTCTGTTATAAGTGATAAAAGTTCTTTTCTTCTTGGTGATTTTGATGCAAGAATAATCATTATAATGTACCTCTCTGATAAAGTCCCCTTGTATATTTAAAAGTCGGCTTTTCACCTGATTCATACATTTTTATTATTTTTTCAATATCTTTTTTTGTTTCTGTTGAAAAATAAAAATGTGCAAAATCGGTTTTTACCTCTCTCATTCTGTCCAGCATATAAATCGGAACGGAATTTAAAATTTCCACACAGGGATATTGTGAGCAGATAACTTCAAATTCATAACCCTTTCTGTCGGTAAGTTTGCCGTTTCGTGCGCATTCCGTGCAGCCGATGCTGTTTTTTACGGGGCAGTTTCTTGTCAGCATAAGGGGAATTTTTCCGTAAACAATTACACCTGTGTTTTGTGCGTTTATTTTATTAGCCTGTTCAAGTGTAAGTTCAAAGGACAAAATCGGGTTATCAATCATATTTGCACTTTGTGAGTTATAGATATTCAGCCCGAAGTCGCCGAACACTTCAAAATTCATATCTTTGGCAAGCCTGTAAGCGCCTATATTTGAACAAAGAACTCTTGAAACACCTATCTTTTTCAGTTTTTCAAGTTTTTTTCTGATATCGGGTTCAATGCCGAAAAGTCCCCTTGGCAAAACAGCACCTGCCCGGTTATCAACAAAATCTTCTGCAGATGAATCTATAGGAATAAAAACATATTTAAAAGGATGTCTGTCGGGTATCTGCTGTGCATTTTTAAATGAAGCCGTAAGATAAGGAACAGAATTTTTATCTGCCGGTTTTATAATGTTAAGTGGTTTTGAAATGATTTCTTTTTTGCTTGTTTCTGAAAGTTTTTCAACAGCATTTCTTCTCAGTTCATTTATTTTTGAAACGGGAATAATCAAACCGCTGTCAAGTTCAACATCAATTTTTTCAGCATAAAACTGTGTTCCGCCAAGTTTGGCAAGTCTCTGTGAAAGTGATTCGGATGTCATAGGTTTATTTATTGCTTTTTCGGGTATTTCACCGTTTATGGTTACGGTTCTGCCAAGCGCAGAAGCCGTAAGGCGGCAAGGCTGTTCCTCTTTGCAGACAAAATGCATATTAATTGGTATAAGCGGATTTTCATTATCATAATTATGGCTTATCTCTTTAAGTACATTTTTTGCCGAAAGCACATCGTCTTTCTGACGTGTGCCGAACATATTGCTGCCTAATGCATTTGTAAAATATCCGTCTGTAAAGCCCGAACGTGAAAAAACACTCTGAAGATTTTTTGTGTCGCTGTCTGCAATAGTGCCGTCAACGGCTTTTTTTATGGCAGTTACGGCAGCACTTACGTATTCGGGGCGTTTCATACGTCCTTCAATTTTTAGTGATGTTATGCCGTCCATTTCTCTTAAATGCTCGATAAGACTTAAATCTTTAAGTGAAAGTGCATATTCATTTTTATCACCTTTGGCACTGAAAGGCAGGCGGCAGGGCTGGGCACAGAGACCGCGGTTTCCGCTTCGCGAACCTATAACGGAAGAAAGGTAGCACTGCCCTGATACACACATACAAAGTGCACCGTGAACAAACAGTTCGAGTTCAAGATTTGTGTTTTCACGTATATCTTTTATTTCTTCAAGGCTCATTTCTCTTGGCAGAACAACTCTTGAAAATCCGATATCTTCTGCAAATTTAACGCCCTGCGGTGTCATTATGCTCATCTGTGTTGATGCATGCAGTTTTGCCTGAGGAAAGTGTTCCTTAATCATTTTGGCAACACCGATATCCTGAATTATAAATCCATCAACTCCTGCAGTTAATGCATCTTTAACAGTGTTATAAGCATTCTCAAATTCATTATCGCTTATAAGAATATTAAGGGTTAAGTAAACCTTAACCCCTCTCTGACGGCAGTATTCAACAGCCTTTTTTAGTTCATCATCATCAAAATTGCCGGCATTGCGTCGGGCATTAAACAGTTTACCGCCAAGATAAACCGCATTTGCACCGCTGCGCACACCGGCAATCAGTGACTCCATACCGCCGGCAGGAGCCAAAATTTCATATTTCATATTTTAAAACCTTTAAAATTATTTGTTAGCAAGTCTTTCTCTTAAATCGGAAATTTCACGGTTGAGTCTTTCAACCTCGCGGCGAGCCACTTCAACTTCCATTCTTGCTCTTGCGCTTTCTTCAAGATAATCTTTAATCTGAACGCGGAGATTATCAGATGAAGCAGATGCTTTTTTGCAGGCATCAGCCTGATCAAGTGCAACAAGAACAGCCGCCTGGGTTATTGATAAAGACGGGTTTGCGTTACACACTGAGCGTATTTCATTATTAAGCATTTCTGCAAGGTTTTCAACATATTCACTGTCATCTTCCGTAACAATCGTGTAAGTTGCACCGCCAATTTTTACCTGAACTCTGTTTTTATTCATATTTTTTACACCTTCATATAACAATCGACATTTTTACTTATTTAGTATAACAATAATAACATCAAAAGTCAATGTGATAAGCAGTTATTATCCTGATTATTATTTGTTTTATTACATTATTTATCACTGCTGCGCTGAAGTTTTATCGCACAATAGAGTTATAATTTTGTAAAAGGTGACAAATTTCTGAAAATTTTTTATAGAAATGTGTCAGCTTTTTCTTTTGGTCAGGGACTACTATATGAAAGCAGGCTTATTGCGGTGCGCATTTGCAGGCAATACAGTCTAAAATAAAAACAAAAAGGAGGAAATTTTTATGAAAAGGGTTTTAAGTTTATTGCTCTCTGTTGCAATGCTTCTCAGTATGACAACAGGATTAAACTTAACGGCGGTCGCGAATGAAATTCCCGCGGATGGAACCTGCGGTGATTCTCTTTCGTGGAATTACAATGCGGATAATTATACGCTCACCATAAGCGGTGATGGTGAGATGGATAATTATAGTGCAAAAACAGGTGCCCCGTGGAATGCTTTTTCGGGCGACATTGAAACAGTTATTGTTGAAAACGGGGTTACCTCAATAGGTGATTACGCATTTTTCAAAAGCAGTTATATCTATGATGTTCAACTGGCTGACACGGTAACTTCAATAGGAAAACATGCTTTTGATTATTGTGAATCTCTTGAAGAAATTGATTTGCCGCAGCAGTTAACCATTATTAAAGATAATGCGTTTTCAAATACATGGCTCTTTGAAGTTGTTATTCCGGCAAATGTGGAAACCATCTCTTACGAAGCGTTTGCAGGAGCAACTTATCTTGAGTCACTCCGTTTTGAGGATGGTTCAAAATGCAGAGAAATCGGGGAAAGTGCATTTTATCAGTGCGGCACTCTTGAAACATTTACCATTCCCGCATCTGTGGAAACACTGAGCGAAGATGCATTTTACGAATGCACTTCAATGCAGAATATCTATGTGGCAGAGGGCAATCAGAATTATGCTTCTGTTTACGGCGTTCTTTACAGCAAGGATATGAAAACACTCATTCAGTATCCTGATGCAAAGGAAGGCAGATTTGTGATTCCCGAAACCGTTGAAACCATCGGATTCGCTGCATTTGACGATTGTCTATATGTTGATGAAATTGTTATTCCTTCAACTGTAAAGGTTATTGAAGATTGTGCATTCTGGTACAGTTCTTTAACAAGTATAACAATCGAAAACGGCGTTACTTCAATAGGCAATGATGCTTTTAACAACTGTCAGGATTTAACGGATATTATAATTCCTGATTCGGTTACATCAATAGGCGAATATGCTTTCACGGCATGCAAAGGATTAAAAACAATTTATATTCCGAAGTCTGTTACGAATATCGGTACAGGCATTTTTGAAAAATGCAAAACAAGCAGCCTTGTTGTATTTACAGAGGCGGGCTCTGCTATAGAAGAATACTGCAGAGAAAAAAATATAGCCGTAAACGTAAATGCAGGTCAGATTACTTTGAATTTAGACCCTAATGGCGGAACGATTGATACAACAACCGCAACTGTAACGTATAACGAACCTTACGGAGAACTTCCTGTTCCTCAGCGAAACGGTTATACATTTGCAGGCTGGTACACAGCAGAAAGCGGAGGAACAAAAATTACTGCTGATTCTATCGTAAGAGTTGCAGTTGAGCAGACGCTTTATGCGCACTGGACCGGTGCTCCCGTTAATGTTACATTTGATGCAAACGGCGGTGTCTGTGATACAAGCAGCAAAATTGTTTATTTTACTTCAACATACGGCACTCTTCCTGTTCCTTCAAAAACAGGCTACTCGGCAGAATGGACTCTTGACGGTACAGTAATAACTTCATCTTCAAGGGTAAGAGTAACCGAAAACCATACTCTTATTGCGCAGTGGACTGCAAATAAGTATAATGTTGAATATTATAACGGCAGTACAAAACTCAGCACATACACCGCAACTTATGACAAAGAACATATTGTTAAATCTGAAATTACAAAGAACGGTTACGTCTTTTTAGGCTGGTCGAGAACAAACGGAGCATCAAGTCCCGATTATCTTGCCGGAGAAAAAGTTATTAATCTTGCCGAAAAAGGAACCGTGGCATTATATGCTGTATGGCAGGCTTATCCTTCCATTACTGCCGGAACCAGAGAAACCGTAAATTTAGATAAAGACGGAAGTATTCAATATTATTCATTTGTTCCGTCAGAAACAGGCACATATGTTTTCTCTTCATCAGGCAGAATAGGCAATGAAGGTTTCATCTGTGATGAAAGTATGAAAGTTATTGCCAAAGACAACGGTTTGTCAGAGGGCACCAATTTTACAGTTGTGTGCAAAATGACTGCCGGAACACAGTATTATCTCGGCGTTAAATCAAAGAGCAGTGTTCAGTCAGGTTCTGTTGTTGTTGGCATTGAAAGCAAAGCAGGCTGTACCGTTAAGTTTGATGCAAACGGCGGTATAAGTGATCTTCCTTCAATGCAGGTTGCATATGGTTATAAATACGGCAATCTGCCTTATGCAAATCACACAGGAGCAAATTTTGAAGGCTGGTACACGCAGAAAGTCGGCGGAGTGAAGGTTGATGCAAATACAATCGTAGATAAAACTTCAGACCATACGCTCTATGCGCATTATACAGGAACATCATATAAAGTTTATTACTACGTTGGTGTACCCGGAAATCTTAAATCCATAGATTCATCAACACATGTTTTCGGCGTTGCAAGTCCGTTGAAAACTGCCGAAGAACTTGGTATTCTCAACTACAAACCGGGTTATCACTTTGCAGGTTGGTCAAAAACCTGTAACTCGGGTATCATCCAGTATACTGACGGACAGAAGATTACCGATCTTTCATCATCAGGCGGTGCAGTAGGTCTTTACGCTGTATTTGAGAAAAACAGCAGCACAATTTTCTATGTTGACAACGGCGTTGTTGTTGGCAGTTCCGAATATCTTGTTTCGGGCAGCAATTCACTTACAACGGCTAAAAAACTTAACCTTTCAAAGCCCGGTTATGTCTTTGCCGGCTGGTCAACAGATTACAAGGCAACAACTGTTGAATATCAGGACGGCGAAGTTCTTACAAAACGTCCGTCAGAAAGCGGAAACGTAAATCTTTATGCTGTATGGCAGCCGATTACATATATCGTTAATCTTTATAACGGAAGTGATCTTGTTGAAAGCATGACACTTTATTACAATTATACATCGTTTATTCCAACAGCAGAATCACTCGGATTAGTTAATGATGATGAAGAATTCTTGGGCTGGTCATTAACACCCGGCAGCAATGAAGTGGCTTATGCCGATAATGCAGGGTTGTATAATCTTACTGACGAACATGGTGCCGTTATCAATCTTTATGCAATAAGCGGCCGTGTTGTTGAAACACGCACGGTAACATTAGACGCAAACGGCGGTCAGTGTTCTGCCGAAAGCAAGATTGTTGAATATGGCAAAAAACTGGGCGAACTTCCTGTTCCGGTTCTTGAAGACGGAGAATTTGCCGGTTGGTATGATGCAAAAACAAAAGGTGTTCAGGTTAATGAAAACACCATTATAAACGATGATATTACTTTATATGCTTATTGGTATTCGGCAGATTATCCATTAAATGTTGAAACAACAAAAACGCATTATCAGATTGGTGAAAAATTTGATGAAAGCACATTGAAAATCAGTTTCCTTACCATCTCTTCTATTCCTGCAAACATTTGCAATGTAACAGTTCCCGATATGACAACACCCGGCAAAAAGACAGTTATGGTTGCGTTTGAATCTAACGGTTATATTGTAAAAGGCAGTGTTGATATTTATGTCGTTTCTCCTGATCAATGCGCAGTAAATTTCAACGGCGGAAGTTTATCAAATGATAACTTTACATTAAGTTACAATATCGGTGATAAATACGGCGAAATGCCTGTTCCCGATGCAATTCCGAATGAAAATTATAATCTTACATTTGCAGGCTGGTATGATGCAGAAAATGCAGGAAAACCTGTAAGCGCAGATGATATTGTTTCAGACGGAATTACATTATACGCTTATTGGTACTGCGATAATCTTCATCTTGATATCACAGATGCAAGAGGCGAATATCTTATCGGTGACGAACTCGAAACAGGTACACTCACAGTTACAACAGAGGGCGTTACTGTTTCTGACTGCGAAATTGAATACTGTGTATTCGACTGGCCGGGAACAGAAACAGCGGGAACCAAAACAGTTAATGTTACCTATGTAGCAAACGGATTTATTATCAGCGGTTCATTTGATATTGTGGTTGTTGATGAATATACAATGCCTTGTATACACGAATCAACTCATACCGATAACGCTACCAAACCAACCTGTACGGAAACAGGTTATTCAGGTGATGTTGTATGTGACAACTGCGGCGAAATCGTTTTGGAAGGTAAAGTTCTTTCTGCAAAAGGTCACGGCTATGATGCCGAAATAACAAGACCAACCTGTACAGAAAAGGGTTACACAACCTATAAATGTGTGGTTTGTGAAGATACATATATTGCCAATTTCACAGAACCGATGGGCCACAACAATACAGATGCTGTTACAGAGGCAACATGCACTTCGGTTGGATATACAACGCATACATGTAAAGTCTGTGGTTTTGTTTCAACAGATAATTATACGGAAAAACTTCCTCACAAATATGATAAAGTTGTAACAGAACCAACATGTACCTCAATCGGTTATACAACATTCAAATGTGAAAACTGCGATGACAGTTACATTGATGATTATACCGATATGGCAGATCATAATTTTACAGCAGTTATCACAGAACCGACATGCACAACAGAGGGTTACACAGCGTTCACATGCACCGTGTGCGGCGAAGTTGTTATTGACAATTATGTTGAAAAACTTGAACATGATTATGAAGATGTTGTAACAGAAGCAACCTGTACACAGTATGGTTACACAACGCATACCTGTAAGTCATGCGGTGATGTTTATATTGATGATTATGTAGATGAAACACCTCATTTCTTCAGCGCAAATACAGAAGCACCAACCTGTACCGAACATGGTTACACCACATATACCTGCGGAAAATGCGGATACAGATATATTTCAGATTACACTTCGGCAACAGGTCATGAATATGAAACAGAAGTTACAGAACCTACTTGTTCATCACAGGGATACACAACATACACCTGTATGGAATGCGGAGACAGTTATGTAAGCGATTACACCGGTCCGATTGAACATGATTATATTATTGTTCCAACCGCAGCAACCTGTACCGAAGGCGGTTACACAACCTATACCTGTGCAGACTGCAGATATCAGTATGTGGGCGATATTACGCCTCCAAAAGGTCACAGTTACGAAACCCAGACAACTGTTACAAAAGCAACAGCATCATCCAACGGTAAAATTGTGAAAACAGATGTTTGTAAAGAATGCGGCAGCAAAAAGGCTTCCACAACAACAACCATTTACAGAGTTTCTACAATTAAAGTAAATGCGCCGTCTTATGTTTACACAGGCAGAGATATCGGCCCGGGTGTTACAGTTAAAAACAGCCAGGGTGTTGCATTGAAGTATAAAACAGATTATACGCTTACTTATGCACCGGGCAGAACAAATGTAGGCACTTACACAATTATCGTAAACTTTATGGGCAATTATTCGGGAACAAAAACACTCTCCTTTGATATTATCCCGAAATCAACCACAATCAGTTCACTTACTGCTCAGTCGCAGGCATTTACCGTAAAATGGAACCTTCAGAAGGTACAGACAACGGGTTATCAGTTGCAGTACAGCCAGTACAGCAATTTTACAAATTCAAGAACGCTTAATTATGCAAACACATCAACTTCTTCGGTAACAAGAAATTATATGGGAGCAAATAAGAGATATTATGTACGTGTTCGTACATATAAAACAGTGAACGGAAAAACATATTACTCTGCGTGGTCAACAGTTAAAACCGTTACCACCAATAAGTAAACAAACAAAAAGGGGGCAGTCTCATATCTGAGACTGCCCCTTTTCTTTTAAGTATTTTGTTTGACAACAATCAGAGCGTGCATAAGCGTGTAGTACAGATATTTATCACCTCCGAAAATAAAAAATGCGCAGCCGAAGCCACGCATAAAAAACACATGGCTCTAACTGTCGCCAAACAAGAATTCAATACACGTTCAAAACGGTATGTGAAATAAGAGCATGTATTTTTATCAAAAATAAAAAATACATACCGTTGCTGAACCTTTGGAGTATTAAATTCTTATTTGGCAAAGTTATTATACCATAATAAAAATGCATTAGTCAATTTATTTTTATTTACCAATAATACATTTTGTGGTACAATAAATATAATTATATATAATAGAGGTAGTTGTATGAAATTATTGGTTGTAGATGGAAACAGTATTGTAAACCGTGCCTTTTACGGAATAAGACTTTTAACAACAAAAAACGGCGAATATACCAATGCAATTTATGGATTTTTAAATATTCTTCTTAAACTTCAGGAAATTTGCAATCCCGATGCAGTGGCAGTAGCATTTGATGTTCATGCTCCGACATTTCGTCATAAAATGTATGATGCATACAAAGCAGGGCGTCATGGTATGCCCGAAGAACTGCGAACGCAGATGCCTGTGCTTAAAGAAATTCTTAAGGATTTGGGCTACAAAACGATTGAAAGAGAGGGCTGGGAGGCAGACGATATTCTCGGCACTCTTGCAGATGCCTGCCGCAAAAACGGAGACGAGTGTTTTATTGCAACAGGTGACAGAGATTCTTTGCAACTTGCACACGGCGGAGTTAAAGTTTTGCTTGCCAGAACAAAAATGGGACAGGCAGTTACGGAAATTTATGACGAGACTGCAATTATGGATGAATATGGGGTAACACCTCCTGAACTAATTCAGGTTAAAGCGCTTCAGGGCGACAGCAGCGATAACATTCCCGGTGTTGCAGGTATTGGCAAAAAAACGGCGCTCAGTCTTATTCAGCATTTTCACACGGTTGATTATATTTATAAAAATCTTATTGAACTTGATATTAAACCGAGTGTAAAGGAAAAACTTGAAAGGGGCAGGAAAACGGCTTATCTTTCACTTGACTTAGGAACCATCAGTACACAGGCACCGATTGATTTGCAAATAAATAATTATGTTGTGGGCAACGGAGATTTGAACAAAGCGGCCATAACTTTTAAACGGCTTGAATTGTTTTCGCTTATTCCCAGATTTAATCTTGATCCGAATGCTGCAGTTGACAGTGAGGTTCAGGAAGTAAAAAAAAGGGAGATAAGCAGGCTTACCTGTGTTGATGCCGATTATCTTTGGGATAAACTTAAGGGCAGTGACGCTTATTTTTATCCGAATATAATTGATGGTGAAATAACGGATTTGTATTTTTCATTTGGTGACGAAATTATCGTTATGCCGTCTGAAACGCCCGAGTATTCCTATTTTGTTCGCAACTTTTTTGAAGATGAAAGCATAAAAAAATATTCATATAACACAAAGGAACTTCACCGCCTTGCCTGCAAATACGGGGTGGAACTGAAAAAATGCTGCGGTGACCTTATGCTTTCGGCATATCTTTTGAGACCCGGTGATAATAATTATGACCTGCAGCACTTGTGTCTTGAATACGGAGTGGCAGTTCCCGAATATCTTAATACGCTTGGTGAAAGTGATATTACCGTAAGCATTTCCGCAACGGTTAAACCTCTTTTTGATAAAACAAATAAACTTATTGAAGAAGCAGAACAGGCAGAACTTTTAACCGAAATTGAACTGCCTCTTTCAGCGGTGCTTGCTAAAATGGAATATGCAGGTTTTGAGGTTGACAGACAGGGAATTGAAGATTTCGGCAAAAAACTTTCTGTAAGAATAAATGAACTGACCAAGTCTATTTTTGACGGTGTGGGATATGAATTCAATATAAATTCACCAAAACAACTGGGAATTGCGCTTTTTGAAGATTTGCATCTGCCCTGCAGGAAAAAAACAAAAACAGGCTATTCAACAAATGCCGAAGTGCTTGAGGGGCTTAAAAATGAGCACCCCGTAATTGAGCAAATTCTTGAATACCGTTCGCTTACCAAACTTAAATCAACATACTGCGATGGTTTATTGAAAGTAATTGAAGATGACGGCAGAATTCATACCCGATTCAATCAGGTTGAAACCCGCACAGGCAGAATTTCTTCCTTAGAGCCAAATCTGCAGAATATTCCTATCAGAACCGAACTTGGCAGAGAAATGCGCAAATTTTTTGTTGCGGGCAAAGGCAAAAAACTTATTGATGCAGACTACAGCCAGATTGAACTGCGTGTTCTTTCTGACCTTGCTGACGATGAAACGATGATAAAAGCCTTTAATAACGGCGATGATATTCATTCTATCACTGCATCACAGGTGTTCAATCTTCCGCTTGAAATGGTAACGCCGCAGATGAGAAGCAGTGCCAAGGCTGTTAATTTCGGTATTGTTTACGGTATCGGTGCATTCTCTCTTGCAAAAGATATCGGTGTTTCAAACAAAGAGGCAAAGCAGTATATTGATAATTATCTTGCCACCTACAGCGGGGTTGATTCCTATATGAAAAAAATGATTGATCTTGCAAAAGACAAGGGCTACAGTGAAACCCTCTTTAAGCGCAGAAGATATCTGCCTGAACTTTCTTCAAGCAATCATATGATGAGAGCATTCGGCGAAAGAGTTGCCAGAAATATGCCGATTCAGGGAACGGCTGCAGATATAATTAAAATTGCAATGGTTAAGGTTGACAGAAGGCTTAAAGAAGAGGGCATGCAGGCGCATCTGATTTTACAGGTGCACGACGAACTTATTGTTGAAGCGCCTGATGAAGAGGCGCAGAAGGCACTTGAAATTGTTACAAAGGAAATGGAAAATGCGTGCAAAATGAAAGTTCTTTTAAGAGCGGACGGATGTATCGGCAATACGTGGTATGATGCACATTGATTTATGGTTATGAAAATAGATGAATTTAAAGAAGAATATCTTGACGAGGTTTGTGAAATAGAAAAAAACTGTTTCAGCAATCCATGGAGCAGACAGTCGCTGGCTGAAGAAATAGACAATGAAAATGCACATTTTGTTGTTGCTCTTATTGACGGCAGAGTTGCCGGGTATATGGGTCTTCAGATTTTCAGCGGCGAGGGTTATGTTACAAATGTTGCTGTTCTTCCTGAATTTCGGAGACGCGGGGTTGCAAAGGCACTTATCCGTGCGTGTATGAAAAATAAAATGAATTTTATGACTCTCGAAGTGCGTGAAAGCAATTTGCCGGCAATAAATCTTTATGAAAAAACGGGCTTTGAAAGGGTCGGAATCCGACCGGATTTTTATCGTAATCCCGATGAAAATGCTGTTATTATGACAAAATATTTCGGAGATTGATTATGAAAAAAGATAAAAAGTATAAACTGAAGTCTTCTCAGGAGGAAGATATCAAGGCTGTCAAAACTTTTATTGATAATTATGTTTCAAGAAGTGAACTTGCACAGTTTGTTACATACAGCGATTTTTATGCATCTGATTATTATTGTTTTTATGCACTGGTGCAATATGAAAATTTCAAGGCAAAAATTATTTTCAATACAGGTGTGCTTTTCACTGAAAATTGTTTTGATATAAAATATATTTTTGAAAATTCGCCCTTTGAATATTCAATTTATGATATATTCAATCTGTTTAACATCGGCGATTTCAATGTTTACTATTATTATAACTGTTACGGAAAAAGTTTCTTAACTTCTGCAGCGGGCAGACTTGTTCTGCTTACCGAAAGATATATGGCGGATATTGAAAGAGCGGGTACACCGCAATATATCAACACGCTTGAAAATTATTTCAGGCAGGATAAAATTATGTGCAGCGGAGAAAACTGGAAAGAGAATCTTGCACTGCCGTCTGAATTTGATTATTCCCACATCATTTATGCTGCCAACGCCGGAGATAAGCAGAAGATGCTTGCAGGCCTAAGAAAAAAACAGGCAAAAAATAAAATAAACACGATTTATGAAAAACGACTACTTGCTTATCTTGAACAGGGATATCTGCCGGGTAAATGCAATGAACTTGTAGATGAGACCGAAAAGCAGTTTGCCTCACTTAAGCGAAAAGTTAATGCAGCAATTTTCTTTGGCAGTATGGTGCTTATTTTAATAACCACCGCAATTTTTTATGCGCTTACCTTTCATGGCGCTTTTGTTCCGCCCGATGCGTATTTTCGTTTTGCAGGGCAGAGTATTCCGGTTTATGAACATTATATTTTTGCTCTTTTAAACGGTTTGTTTTTGTTTTTCTTTGTAAAAGGTTTTTTTTCAAAGAAAATTATTATGCGTTTTGCAAATGAAAACAACAAGGTTTTTTATTCAAGAAAATTTGATAAAGACAGCAGAGAGAATAATAAAGCGATAAAAATATGCAACAGAATACTGTGCCTGTTTTCTCTTTTGGTTGCTGTGATTTTTTCGATGTCAGTTGTAACCAATATCGGTTTTTATGACGACCACTGTAAATTGTGTGAAGGTCCGCTTATCATTTCCGAAATTGATTATGAAGATGCCGATATTTATCTTGTTGAGTCATATTCCGTTTCAGATAATGATAAAACGATTTACGGCGATTATTCGGAATATGTTTATGTTATTGCAGATGATGAAAGTTATTTTCAACTTCCTGACTGTAAAAAGGATGACGGACTGTGGAAAACCATAGAAAATATTGTTTCTGCATATGATAAAGAAGTGAAACATATCCGAAGTATCGACGATATTTATAATTTATATTACGGAGAAAATGAATGAAAATTTTAGGAATAGAATCCTCCTGTGATGAAACTGCTGCGGCAGTTGTTGAGGATGGACGAAAGGTATTATCAAATGTTATTGCAACCTCACTTGAGGAGCATAAACTCTACGGCGGAGTAGTGCCGGAAATAGCATCACGACGTCATGCCGAGTCAATAAGCGGTGTTGTTAAAGAGGCGCTTGAACAGGCAGATTGCAGCATGGATGATATTGATGCGGTAGCGGTTACATACGCCCCCGGTCTTATCGGTGCTCTTCTTGTTGGCGTTAATTTTGCAAAGGGTCTTGCCTTTGCCTCAGATAAACCCCTTGTTCCTGTTCATCATCTCAGAGGGCATATCGCATCAAATTATATTTCGGGCAGTGTAAAACCGCCGTTTCTCTGCCTTGTTGTCAGCGGCGGCCATTCGCATATTGTGGCTGTAAAATCATATACGGATTTTGAAGTTATCGGCAAAACGCGTGACGATGCAGCGGGCGAGGCCCTTGATAAGGCGGGCAGAACGATGGGGCTTGCTTATCCCGGCGGGGTGAGCATAGATAAAATAAGCACGCAGGGAAATGAAAATGCTTTTAAATTTCCAAAGCCGAAAGTCAGCGGAAGTCCATATGATTTTTCTTTCAGCGGACTGAAAACAAGCGTAATTAACACGGTTCATAACGCTGCTCAGAAGGGTGAAGATATAAATGTTGCCGACCTTGCCGCATCATTTCAGAAAAGTGTTGTTGACTGTCTTATTTCAAATCTTGAGAAAGTGGCGGTTGATAAAAATTTTTGCAAAATTGTTATAGCAGGCGGAGTTTCTGCCAATTCTAAATTAAGAGCAGAGGCAAAATCCCTTTGTGAAAAACATGAATGGGAGTTATATATTCCCGAACTCAGATACTGCGGCGACAATGCGGCAATGATTGCATCACAGGGTTATTATGAATTTATAAGCGGTGTAAAAGCGGATGAAAGTCTCAATGCTTATGCTACAATGCCCATTGACGAGATTTATAAAAAGAATTAATCTTATTAATATTTATTGTTACATTTTAATGAATTTTAGACCATTCTATTGAATTTTTAACAATATTTGCTTATAATTATCGTGGGTAAAAACTGAAAGGTCAAATTTATTGACCTGAAAGTTTCATATATTACAAACTATTTTAAAAAGGAGAATACCTTATGGAAACAAATCTTACTTCAAACAAGTCATTACTTGCATGGCTTGATGAAAAGGTTGAACTTCTCAAGCCATCAGAAATTGTTTGGATTGACGGTTCAAAAGAGCAGATTGACGCTCTTAAGGCAGAAGCCGTTGAAACTGGCGAAATGATTAAACTTAATGAAGAACTTCTTCCTGACTGTTATCTTCACAGAACAGCAGAGAATGACGTTGCCCGTGTTGAGGACAGAACACTTATCTGCTCAAAGAACGAAAAAGATGCCGGTCCTACAAACCACTGGATGGATCCTCAGGAATGCTATAAAATGCTTTATGACATTGCAGCAGGTTCCTATGAAGGCAGAACGATGTACATTATCCCTTATTCAATGGGTCCTGTTGGTTCACCTTTCTCAAAAATCGGTATCGAAATCACAGACTCAATCTACGTTGTTCTTAATATGAACATTATGACAAGAGTCGGCAAAGCAGTTCTTGATGCACTCGGCGATTCAGATGACTGGGTACGCGGTATGCACTGCAAATGTGATGTTGATCCTGAAAAGAGATGGATTTGCCAGTTCCCTGAAGATAACACAATTATTTCTGTTAATTCTGCTTACGGCGGAAACGTACTTCTCGGTAAGAAATGTTTCGCTCTCCGTATAGCATCTTACCTTGGCAAAAATGAAGGCTGGCAGGCAGAACATATGCTTATCCTCGGTCTCCAGAAGCCGGACGGAGAAGTTAAGTATATCTGTGCTGCATTCCCGTCTGCATGCGGTAAAACAAACCTTGCAATGCTCATTCCGCCGGAAGGATATCAGGCAAAGGGCTACAAAGTTTGGTGCGTAGGTGACGATATTTCATGGATAAGAAAAGGTCCTGACGGACGTCTTTATGCTATTAACCCTGAAAACGGTTTCTTCGGTGTTGCTCCGGGTACAAATATGAAGTCTAACCCGAACGCTCTTAAATCAACAATGCAGGGAACCATCTTTACAAATGTTTGCCACAACCTTGATAATAACACAGTTTGGTGGGAAGGTCTCGACAAGAATCCTCCTACAAACGCTATTGACTGGAAGGGCAATCCTTGGAACGGTGCTGAAAGCGACGAGAAGGGTGCTCATCCAAACTCAAGATTTACTGCTCCTGCAGTAAACTGCCCATGTATTTCTTCAGAATTTGAAAATCCACAGGGTGTTCCGATTTCTGCAATCGTATTCGGCGGCAGAAGAGCAAAACTCACTCCGCTTGTTTATCAGTCAAAAGACTGGAATCACGGTGTATTCGTTGGTTCAATCATGGGTTCTGAAACAACTGCTGCTGCAACAGGTGCAGTTGGTGTTGTTCGTCGTGACCCAATGGCTATGCTTCCTTTCTGCGGTTACAATATGGGTGACTACTGGAAGCACTGGATTGAAATCGGTGAAACACTTGATCCTGAAAAGGCTCCCAAGATTTTCAATGTTAACTGGTTCCGTAAAGATGACGAAGGCAACTTCCTGTGGCCCGGTTTCGGCGATAACCTTCGTGTTCTTGATTGGATTATTGACCGCTGCGATGGTAAGGTTGACGCTCAAGATACAGCAATCGGCTATCTTCCATATGCTAAAGATATCAATCTTGAAGGTCTTGATATGACAGAAGATGAACTTGATAAGATTCTTGATGTTGACAAGGCTGCATGGGAAGAAGAACTCAAGGGTGTTGATGAACTTTATGCTAAGTTCGGCGATACACTTCCTGAAGAACTCGCTGCTAAACTTGCAGAAGTTAAGGCAAACCTTGAAAAGTAATGGAAAGCACAAAAAAGAGTTAGCGCCGACAGGTGCTGACTCTTTTCTTATTTGTCATATAATTATTTTGAAAAAATAATCATTATTATATTGTGTGTATCGTCAAAATTGTAACTTATCTGATTGCTGTTTATCGTTTTTGAGAACGAGTCAACTGATTTCAAAATAATATATATGTTTGAATTATCAATTAAATCTGTTTTTGCCTCGTCAAAGGCACTTTTGTTTTTAAATTTTAATTCAAGCCCTTTGCAGGTTTTATAATTGTTTTTTACTGCAGTTCTTATATCGCTCTGGCTGTAATTTTCAAAGCATAACGATTGACGGTTGAAGTAGTTGTCTTTTGTTTCGGTACATATAAAATGAGGTATGTCACTGTCTATTTTATGCGTCTTTAAAATTTCTTCTTCGGTGATGCAGAAATATGTGTGGCTTACAAAATCGTTTTGGGTACTGTTTTCATAACTGTCTGCCCATGTTATATCGGTGTGATAAAATTCACCGTCATTTTTCTGAACAGTCCATGCGTGGCTGCCGCTTTCGGTTGGCGTATCGGCTGTTCCCGTAATATAGGCCGAACTTATTGAACTCATCATAAGAAGATACTGATATGCTTTTGCGTAGCCGGAACATACGGCTTTGCCGTTAAGAAAAACACCTTCTATTGTTGTTGCCGTATGGTTTTCATTAAGATTTTGAACGGCATTATGGTCATAAGATGTATTCAGTGTAATATAATCAAATATTGCAAGCGATTTGCTGTAGTCATCACCTTGGGGATTTATTCTTTTGTAAATATCTTCGGCCGTTTCTGATATTTCTTTGCTGATTATTTCTGCTTCTTCTTTAGAATAATAGTATTCAGGCATTATTCTGCCTGCACTGTAACTGCAGTTGCCTGTTACCCAGAAAAGTTCAGGGTGGTCACATGTTATCAGGCGAAGAATGTGAAAAGCATCATTTACGTCTGTATTAAGTCCGATATTAATTGATTTATCGAGTGTTGAAAGCCCTGAATAAATTGTGTCATATAATTGCTTTTCTTCATCATCAAGGGTGTTTTTTATCAGAAGTTCAACATCTTTTTCTGCTTTTTCTGCCTGAGAATCAGCAACCGTTGTTGTAATACTTTTATCTTGCATTGATAAATATTCTCCAACGGGATTGCCGGTATAATTATTATAAAAGTATACCCCTGCAATAACGATTGCAATTACAAGTATAAATGATAAAAATTTTTTCAAAATAACGCTCCTAACAATGTTCTCTTTATATTTTACCACATATTTATGAAAAAATGGCAGAATTTTAAATTATTATATTTTTATATGTTATAGATTATTTTATCTGTTTATGATACAATTACTATGATTACTATATAGAAACAGTAATCTTTATCAAAATAGAAGGATGTGATTATGATAATAAAATTAATTGCTACCGATCTTGACGGAACACTGATGTCTCCGGATCATCTGACAATTACCGAAAGAACGATCAACACTTTGAAAGCGGCACATGATAAGGGAATAAAAATTGCCATTTCAACGGGCAGGCCGATGTGCATTATAGGTGATGTTGTTAATCAGATTCCTTTTGTTGATTATATAATTTATTCAAACGGTGCATGTGTTTTTGACCGAAACAGCAATGAAATAATTCATTCAAGCCTTATTGACGGCAAAACAATTTCCGAGTTGATTGAATATTTTCTTGACCGGGAAGTTTATTTTGATGTTTCCTATAACGGCGAAAGTCATTATCAGTTTGGGATTGAAAAATATTTTGCGAATATGGATTTTCCGGGCGAATTTGTTTCGGAAGTTATGAAATCCATGAACGGTCATTTTGATCTTGCAGAATATCTTAACGGTGACGGAGTTGAAAAAATCACGCTTTATACGGTTAAAGATGAAGATTATGACGAATTTAAAGAGAAATTTTTGTCATATCATTTATCCGTTGCATCAAGTTTTAAGGGCGGGCTGGAAGCAACGGTTATAGATGCCGATAAAGGCAGTGCGGTTGCAGGCATATGCGCCAATATGAAAATTACCTCAGACGAGGTTATGGCATTCGGCGATGCAGGCAATGACTGCCCTATGCTTGAGTTTGCCAAATATTCTTTTGCAATGGAAAATGCAACTGAAGAATGCAAAAAATCGGCAAAGTTTGTTACTCTGTCAAATGCGGAAGACGGCCTTGCGGCAGCAGTGGAAAAATATGCGTTGTAAAATTTCATTAATCTTCTATTGAAAAATCGACATTTATTTTGTATTATATATAAAATTATATATTATTTATATAATTGTGAATTTAACTATAAAGAAAGTTGAGGTGCCTTTTATGGAAAACAAAATCGACCTTAATCTTATTGAGCCGATTTTAAAAGAATACGGAAGTGTTAAAGGCTCACTTATTACAATATTGCAGAAAACGCAGGATGTTTATGGCTATCTGCCAAAAGCGGCTATTGAACTTATCAGTGAAAAAACAGGCATTGCCGAAAGTGAAATTATGGGTGTGGCAACATTCTATACCCAGTTTCGCCTTACTCCTGTGGGCAAATATCTTATTATGCTCTGTCAGGGAACTGCCTGCCATGTAAACTCGAGTGAACTGATTTTGCAGACAATTAAAGATGAACTTAACATTGACGACGGCGAAACTACGGAAGACGGACTTTTTTCGCTTAAATGCGTTGCCTGTCTCGGCTGTTGTTCGCTTTCACCGGTTATGATGATTAATGATGATACATATGGTTCTCTCACTCCGGAAAAGACAAAGAAGATACTGAAAGAGTTAAGGGAGGCAGAATGATGAAAATTGTTGTAGGAGAAGGTTCCTGCGGTATTGCAGCGGGAGCAGAAAAGGTAAGACAGGCACTTTTAAAAGAAGATTTAAACGGTGCTGTTTTAACAATCGCAGGATGCATAGGTATGTGCTATCTTGAGCCAATCGTAGATATTTATGAAGACGGCAAAGAAGTTAAAAGACTTGTGCGTGTAACTGAGGCAGATGCTGCAAAAATTGCTGAGTATGCAAAAAACGGTGATGAGTCCGTTATAAGTGATTTGCTGGTTTCAGATGAAGATAAAGAATTTTTAACCAAGCAAACAAGAATTGCTTTGAGAAGATGCGGTATTATCAATCCTGAGGAACTGGATGAATTTGTAAGCGCTGACGGTTATTCTGCTCTTAAAAAAGCAGTTTGTGAAATGACACCCGAAGAAGTTATTGAAGTTATCAAAGTTTCGGGGCTTGCCGGCAGAGGCGGAGCAGGTTTCCCGACATGGTTTAAGTGGAATGCCGCGCGTCAGAGCGAGGGTGAAGAAAAATATCTTATCTGTAATGCCGATGAGGGTGACCCCGGTGCATTTATGGACAGAGCGGTTATAGAGTCTGACCCGCATAATCTTATTGAAGGTATGCTTATCGGTGCATATGCAATCGGAGCAAAAAATGCGGTGGTTTATGTCAGAGCCGAATATCCTCTTGCAATCAAACGTCTTGAGCGTGCAATCAGACAGGCTGAAGATGCAGGCTATCTCGGAGATAACATTTTTGGTACGGATTTTTCCTGTCATATGACTATAAAAGCAGGTGCAGGCGCATTTGTATGCGGCGAAGAAACAGCACTTATTGAATCACTTGAAGGTCACAGAGGAATGCCAAGGCTCAAACCCCCTTTCCCGGCACAGAGCGGCTATTGGAGAAAGCCGTCTAATATCAATAATGTTGAAACTTTTGCAAATGTCGGATGGATTATAAATAACGGCGGTGAGGCTTTTTCCGCTATGGGAACCGAAGGCTCAAAAGGTACAAAAGTATTTGCTGTTACGGGTAAAGTTAAAAGAAGCGGTCTTGTTGAAATACCTATGGGCAAAACGCTGCGCGATGTTATTTTTGATATCGGCGGGGGTATGAAAGGTGACAAGGCATTCAAGGCAGTTCAGATGGGCGGTCCGTCAGGCGGATGTATTCCGGCAGAACTCATTGATATCGTTATTGATTATAAAGCACTTGGCGCAACAGGTGCAATTATGGGCTCGGGCGGTATGGTTGTTATGGATGAAAGCACCTGCATGGTTGGTATGGCAAAATTCTTCCTTGATTTTACTGCAAAAGAAAGTTGCGGAAAATGTATTCACTGCCGTATCGGAACTACAAGAATGCTTGAAATTTTAACACGTATAACCGAAGGTGAAGGCAAGAGCGGTGATATTGAACTGCTTGAAGAACTCTGTTATGCAATTAAAGACGGTGCGCTTTGCGGTCTCGGTCAGACTGCACCTAATCCGGTATTGACCACAATTAAATATTTCAGGGATGAGTATGAGGCTCATATTGAAAATAAAACCTGCCCGGCAGGAGAATGTTCGGGTCTTATTGAATATTCAATCATCGCCGATAAATGTAAGGGCTGCACACTCTGTGCAAGAAACTGCCCTGTAAATGCAATCAGCGGAAGCGTTAAAAATCCGCATAGCATTGATACGGATAAATGTATCAAGTGCGGCAAATGTATCGGCAACTGCAAATTTGGTGCAATAATCAGAAAGTAAGGAGGAGCAGATATGGAAAATATTAAATTAACGATAAACGGCAAAGAAATTACTGCTCCGGCAGGAAGTACAATTCTTCAGGCGGCTCAGCAAAACGGAATATATATTCCCACTCTTTGCTATGATGAAGCAGTTGAGGTTTACGGTGCGTGCGGTCTCTGCGTAGTTGAGGCCGAGGGTGTTCCCAAACTTCTGCGTTCCTGTTCTGCAAAAGTTCAGGAAGGAATGGTTATTGAAACCGAAAGTGAAAGAGTTGTTAAATCAAGAAAAATTGCAATGGAACTTCTGATGTCGGCACATGATGGTGACTGTGTGGCGCCTTGTCAGTTGGCTTGTCCTGCAAATACAGACTGTCAGGGTTATGTAGGTCTTATTGCAAACGGAGAATTTGATGAGGCACTCAAACTTATAAAAAATAAAATTCCGCTTCCTGCATCTATCGGAAGAGTATGCCCTCATCCATGCGAAAAGGCTTGCAGACGTGCAAAAGTTGAAGAACCTGTCAATATTGCACAACTTAAATCATTTGCAGCCGATTTGGATCTAAAAGGTGATTCCTATATTCCCGAAGTTTCCGAAAGCACCGGAAAGAAAGTTGCAATCGTGGGCGGCGGACCTGCCGGTCTTACGGCTGCTATGTATCTTAGAAAACTCGGCCACGAAGTAACTGTTTTTGATATGATGGAAAAAATGGGCGGTATGTTAAGATACGGCATTCCGCAGTATCGTCTTCCGAAAGAGGTTCTCGACAGCGAAATTGCAATCATTGAAAAAACAGGTGTACGCCTTTGCAACAATGTAAAACTCGGCAGGGATATAACTCTTGAAAACCTTAAATCCGTAAATGATGCCGTTATTC
Source organism: uncultured Clostridia bacterium (assembly GCA_946555465.1). GTDB lineage: Bacteria > Bacillota > Clostridia > Oscillospirales > Acutalibacteraceae > Eubacterium_R. The sequence goes on along the minus strand of CAMNST010000008.1, from coordinate 17,740 downwards.
TTGCACCGGGTGCGTGGAAATCAAGCCCAATGCGTGTGAAGGGTGAAGATGCCGAGGGTGTATACGGTGGTATTGACTTTTTAAGAAGTGTAATTCAGGGAAATCCTGTTGATATCGGCACAAGAGTTGCGGTCTGCGGCGGCGGTAATACTGCCATGGATGCCTGCAGAACGGCAGTTCGTCTCGGTGCAAAAGAAGTTTATATAATTTACAGAAGAACTAAAAATGAAATGCCTGCCGAAGAAATCGAAATTAAAGAATCTGAAGAAGAAGGTGTAATTTATAAGTTCCTCACAAATCCTACCGAAATTCACAGCGAAAATGGTAAGGTTTGCGGTATGACCCTTCAGATTATGGAACTCGGCGAACCTGATGCTTCGGGCAGACGCCGCCCTGTTGCCGTTGAAGGCAAAACCGAATATCTTCCGTTGGACAGTGTTATTATGGCAATCGGCCAGAAACTTGACCCCACTGATTTTTCTCAGGTTGCTCTTACTGACAGAGGTACTATTCTTGCAGATGAAGATACATTTATGACGGATATTGACGGCGTGTTTGCCATAGGCGATGCCACAAACAAGGGCGCTTCAATCGCTATCGAGGCTATCGGTGAGGCAGACAGATGTGTCAAGGTTGTTGATGCTTATCTGAATGGCAAAGTTCTTGATTTTACTGTTCCTTATATCAGTAAACGAGATGATGAACGAATTGATGTTTCGGGTAAAGCAGTTCAGCCAAGAACAGTTGCCGAAGTTCTTGATGCAGATGTCCGTAAAAATAATTTTGACGAGGTTTCGCTCGGTCTTACAGTTGAAGAAGCAAAGAAAGAGGCACAGAGATGTCTTGAATGCGGCTGCCGTGAATATTTCAAGTGCAAACTTCTGTCAGTTGCGCAGAGATATGATATTAAGCCTGACCGTTTTGCCGGTGAAATGCCTCAGAAATATACAAGAGATGAAAACGCATTTATTGAACGCAATACAGCAAAGTGTATTTTGTGCGGGCTGTGTGTTCGTTCCTGTAAGGAAGTTATGGATATAAGTGCGATCGGTTTGCTTGGCAGAGGTTTCAAAACCAGTGTTTCACCTGCTTTTGCCCTTCCGCTCGACCAGACAAAGTGTACCAACTGCGGTCTGTGCGTAAAACTCTGTCCGACAGGTGCATTAACCGAAAAGGCAAATGTTCAGAAACAGGTTCCGCTTGCTGAAAAATATGAAATCAGATCAAAAGATATTGACGGCAAAGACTGCCAGTTCCTCATTTCAACGTATGGCGGAAAAATTATGCGTGTTATTCCGAATAATGATGCAGCAAGAAATTGCGGATTTTCAAGAGATGAAATGATAAAGTTTTTTGAATAAGGAGTGTACTATGGACGAATTTAAAGTTATAGAAATCAAAAAAAGTGTTTTTGAAAATAACGACCGCGAAGCAGATCGTCTCAGAACGCAACTCAAAGAACAGAAAACTTTTCTTTTAAATCTTATGTCATCGCCCGGATCAGGTAAAACGACAACGCTTAAAGCAACAATTTCGCGCCTTAAAGATGAAATGAAAATAGGTGTTATGGAGGCCGATATCGACAGTGATGTTGATGCAAAAACGATTGCTGACACAGGTGTTAAATCAATTCAACTTCATACCGGCGGTATGTGCCATCTTGACGCCGGTATGACAGAGCAGGGTCTGAAAGAGTTCGGTACGGAAAATCTTGATCTTGTTGTTCTTGAAAATGTGGGAAATCTTGTCTGCCCGGCTGAATTTGATACAGGTGCAGTTAAAAATGCAATGATTTTATCTGTTCCTGAGGGCGACGATAAACCGCTTAAATATCCTTTGATGTTTACAGTTTCGGATGTTGTTCTTATCAATAAAATTGATACAAAATCTGTATTTGATTTTGATGACGGTGCAGTTGTTGAAAGAATAAAAAAACTCAACCCGAATGCAGAAATTTTCTTTATTTCAGCAAAAACAGGCGAGGGTGTAGATGCATGGTGCGACTGGCTCAGAAATGCTGTTGGGCAGTGGAATAAGTAATGCACGAGTTAGGTGTGGTTCTTGAAATCTTTGAACTTGTTGAAGAGATTATGAAAGAACAGGATTTAAAAAAGGTTTCATCAGTAACTGTTGATGTGGGCGAACTTTCGGGAATTCTGCCTGATTATTTTAAGGAATGCTGGAATGCAGCAAGACTCAGCAGTGTTTTTGAAGAAACGGAAATGATTTTAAATATTATTCCTGCAATGGCAAAGTGTGCCTGCGGTGAGGAATACGAACTTAATACGTGCGAAAGAATCTGCCCTAAATGCAGAAAAACCGATTATGAAATAATCGGCGGGCGTGAATTTATGGTAAGGCAGATAGAAGCCTGTTAAAAAAGGACTTGTTCAGATTTTGAACAAGTCCTTTTGAAATTATTCTGATACAGATATTAATCAAAAACATAAACTCTTGTTTCATAGGGACGTGTTTTGAAACCATTGCCCTGAACAAAGTTTGTTTCATAGTTGCAGAGAATTGGTGTGCCCTTTTCAAGGTCAAAACCTTCCGGTGCTTCAAACGGCACTCTTTCCTCTGTGAATGAGTTTATAACAAGAAGGCGTTTGCCTTCGTAATTTCTTTCATAAACATAAAGTTTGTCTGAATTTTTGTAATGTTCTTTATAGTCACCGAAAATTGCAACTTTATTTTCTTTTTTGAATTTGATAAGTTTTTTATAGTGGTTGAGAATAGAGTTTTCATCTTCAGCCTCTTTTTTTGCGTTGATTTCTTTGTAGTTTTTATTTACCGGAAACCAAGGCGTGCCGGTTGTAAATCCTGCATTTTCGCTGTCATCCCACTGAACAGGGGTTCTTGCGTTATCGCGTGTGGATTTTACTGCCCATTCCCAGCATTTTTCTTCTTTCAGATGAACTTTATTTCTGGCAACATCATAGTTGTTTTTTACAAAGCAGTCAACATAATCATCAAGACTGTCAAGTGCGGTATTGAGCATACCGATTTCCTGCCCCTGATAGATAAATGGGGTGCCCTGCTGCAGCATATACATATTTGCAAGCATTTTTCCCGATTCGGTTCTGAACTTTTCGCTGCCGTAACGCGAAATAATTCTCGGGTGGTCGTGGTTTTCAATGTATAAAGTGTTCCATGCTCTGCCGTTTATCTTTTTCTGCCAGCGGGAAAATGCACTTTTCATTTTTCTGAGGTTGAACTTTGTCTGAATATAGTCGACCATAAAGCAGTCAGCCTCAATATGTTCAAAATGGAACATAAGGTCAAGTTCTTTGTGGCTTTCATCAATATATTTCAGTGCTTTACCGGGTGTCATCATAGGTGCTTCTCCTACGGTAAAACAGTCATATTTGTCTGTTACCTCGCGGTATTCCTTAAGATATTCGTGAATATTCGGACCGTCCATATAATGCTCGATTCCGCAGGCAGCAGGAATCGGAAATCCGTTTGGAAGACCTTTGCGTTTTGAGATAAATGTGATAACATCTTCACGGAAACCGTCAACACCCATATCCAGCCAAAATTTCATTATATCTTTAACTTCTTCGCGTACCTTTGGATTATCATGATTTAAATCGGGCTGCTTTTTTGCAAATACGTGCAGATAGTATTCATCAAGTTTTTTGCTGTATTCCCATGCACCGCCCTCAAAGCAGGACAGCCAGTTGTTAGGCGGTCTTTTGCCCTTTCCTTTGCGCCATATGTAGTAGTCGTGATACGGTGAATTTTTATCCTGCGAGTCGATAAACCACTTATGTTCATCTGACGTGTGGTTCACAACAAGATCCATAATAACCTTAATGTCTCTTTTGTGTGCCTCATCAAGAACTTTTTTGAAAAGTTCAAGTGTTCCGTAATCTTCGTGGATGTTTCGGTAATCGGCAATGTCATAACCAAAGTCGGCATTGGGTGAAGGGTAGAGCGGTGAAAACCAGATGGCATTGCAGCCAAGATCTTTTATGTAGTCGAGTTTCGACAGCACACCTTCCAAATCGCCGATGCCGTCGCCGTTTCCGTCACAAAACGAACGCGGCCAGATTTGGTAAACAACTAATTCTTTGTACCAGTCTTTCATAAACATTTCCCCCTGAATGATTTAATTTTTAATATTTTCTTATGGCTATGACGATTCTGTCTTTTTTTGTGTTTCTGATTTGCTCTTCAAAAATGAATCTTCCGAAACCCCTTACCGAAACAATATCACCGTTTTTTACATTGTACGAAGAATTTTCGCTGCATTTTGAATTAACAAATATTTTGTCTGTTTTAAAAAGTTTGCTGCAACTGCTTCTTGAAAGATTATAAACTGCACAAATAATAACATCAAGCCTCACTGAAGATACAATCACATGAGAAATATCAGGCAGTTTGTTTAAATTTTCAGGCAGATTGCCGGTTATTTCGGTTTTAACTGTTGTGTGTTTTACTTTGCTGAGATTATCTGCTATATAGTCGCTCATTTTATCAAGGCAAAATAAATACCCGCAGTTGTTTTCAATAATTATGTCGCCAAGCATTTCTCGCTTTATGCCGAGATTCATAATTGCACCTAAAAAATCCCGGTGGCTGAGATTGTCTGAAAATTTTTGCATAACAGGAGATATTTTTAAACACGTTATCGGAAAATCATTTTTATTGATATCCTCTCCGAAACCGGCAACAACCCTTTGTGCGTTTTCATATCCGCCGAAAGTAATGCAAGGCAGATATTCATTTGCAAGAATACTTTGCTCATCCATATTCAAAAACTCGCTGAACGTTTTGTATGAATGTTCATATGCTTTATTATATAATTCGTTAAATCTTTTTTCTGTCATAGGTTTGTTAACAGAAAAGGGCTGTCAATGACAGCCCTTTCTCTTTGCTATTAGTTTCTTGTAATTCCTTTTGTTGTCTGAAGATATTCGTCAGATGCAGGGAAGTGGTTTGTATAAACAACATCAAGTGAAGCACTCTTGTCTTTTAATACAGCAACATTTGCGTGTGATACGTCAATATGAACTTTCATAGTGAAATCACCTGAAACAACTTCGCCTGTTGAGGTGTTAATGGTAACAGTACCTGTACCGCCCTGATAATTAACTATAAAGTTATCATCAATAGTTCCCTGTGAGAAGGAAAGGACGGTGATGGATTCAACAGTGGATGAAATATCGCCGAGTACATTGAAGAAACGACCCTGAGAGTCTGCATTAGGCATTGAAAGAATGGCTGCCTTAGGCTGAATGGTGATGTTAATTGTGCCGTCGCCGTTATCTTTAACGTTGCATGCAAGAACATCATCAGCAGTAAGAGCAGATGTTGTTAAATTGATTTTTCCGTCATCTCTTGTGTCAAGTTCAGGGTTTCTGTTATCAGAAGGAGAAAGGCCCTTAACATTGCCGGAGAACAAACCGCCTACAATACCCGGAACAAGTTTATTGATAACATCGTTTGATTTGCCTTCAACAAGAAGATTTTCTACAGTAAGGTTTTCATCACCCAAAAGTTTGTAGTAAGTTTTTGCTTCACCGTTTTCTGTGTAAGATGCGGTTAAAGTTTTTGTATAGTTGAAGCATTCAACATAATAATTTACAACATCATCAACAGAAGTAAATTCTTTTCCGCCGTATGTACCGGCAACAAATTCGTCAATAACTGCAACGTCTTCAGTAGCTGTGCCTTCGGCATTTGCTGCAACAGGAACAGGTTTTTTTGCAATTACGATAACATTTGCCACAAGAACAAGTACGAGGACTACAGTTAAAAACTTATTAAAAGTACTGAGTTTAGATTTCTGTTTCATAAAATTTCCCCTTTTTGCAGTTTGCAGTAATCTGCAGTATATTACTTTTATATAATATACTAAAACACAACATTTTTCAATATATTTTTAATATTTATTTTTTGAAATAAACGGAAATTGTTGTTCCTTCTTTGAAAATGCTGTTAACCTTCAGTTCTGCGTTATGAATCTGAACAATATGTTTAACAATGGCAAGTCCCAAACCGGTGCCGCCGGTCTGTTTGCTTCGGCTTTTATCAACACGGAAAAACCGTTCAAAAACTCTTTCTTTATATTTATCTTCAATGCCTATTCCGGTGTCGGAAACAATGAAAGCAGCGCCTGTGTCATATGGCACAACCTTAACGCAGACAGAGCCGTTTTCTTTGTTATATCTTATGGCATTATCGCAAAGATTATATATAAGTTCTTCAAGCAGCATATTGTTTGCTCTTATATAGCATTCTTCACCCTCAAGCGTTAATGTTATTCCCCTGATGTTTGCTGCGGCTGAGAGTGCCTCAACACATCTTTGTGCAGAGGCAAAGAGATTAACGGAAGAAAAAGAAACTTCCTGCCCTTCTTCTTCCTCCATCTGAGAAAGTCTGATAATATCTTCACTTAGTGTTACAAGGCGGAGCGCCTCTTTTCTGATTATTCCCGCAAAAGGTTTTATGTCTTCCTGTTTTGCTATGCCTGTTTCTATCAGTTCGGCATAACCGGCTATTGAGGTGAGCGGTGTTTTAAGTTCGTGAGACATATTTGCCGTAAACTGCTTTTTTTGCTTATCCAGTGCAATCCTTTTCTGCTTTTGTTCCGAAAGTGCGCAAACAAAAGGCATAAGTTCTTCAAAAGTTTTTATATTTTCAATATTGTCAAGATGCTCGCCAAGTTCTTCAATCGGTTTAACAATGCTTTTTGTGATGCGGATGCTGATAATAACCGAGCAGGCAATTACGAAAATAACAACCAGAATGATGTATAATGCAACATCACTAAGTATATCAACAATGCTTTTTGACTCTGTAGAAATGCGCAGAATATTTCCGTCGGGAAGAAGACGTGCATAGTAATACATATTTTTGTTTATAGTCTGCGACATTCTTATTAATGAAGACTCTCCGCTGTTTATTGCTTTTTCAACTTCTTCACGTTTTAGATGATTATCAAGAGAATCGGTGTTTTCTATGCTGTCGGCAAGAACGGTTCCGTCTGCTGAAATAAGCGTAATTCTGGTTTCGTTGTCAAATGTGGAGTTGATAAAGGAATAATTGTTGCTGCGCTCCAGTTCAGATTCGGCAAGATTTGCAACGGTTACCAGTTTGTCTTCTGCCTGATTATTATAATAGTTATAAAAAATTGAAACAATCAATACCGATGTAACAACAATAACGGCAATACCGAAAGACAAAATTTTTGATAAGGTTTTTTTAGTCACCGACCTTATACCCCACGTTTCTGATTGTTTTTATATGCTCACCGGCGGTACCGAGTTTTTTTCTGAGAGACAGGATATGTACATCAACGGTTCTGTTGCCCTGTTCAAAATCATATCCCCAGACAATTTCCATAAGCCTGTCCCTTGTCAGAACAATGCCTTTGTTTTTTATAAGATATTTAAGTATTTCATATTCTTTGTATGTCAGATCAATCTCTGAACCATCAACAAGAACAGTATGGCGGTTTTCGTCAATTTCGATGTTTTTATATGTCAAAACCGCTTTAACGTTCTTTTCGCATCTTCTCAGTATTGCTTTGACTCTTGATACAAGTTCCATAACGCCGAACGGTTTTGTTATGTAGTCGTCAGCCCCCATATCAAGACCCTTAACTGCATCTATTTCAGATGTTTTTGCCGTAACCATAATAACAGGAATATCGGCATATTGTTCGGTTTTTCTGAGAGAGTCAAGTATTTCAAGACCGTCATCCTGCGGAAGCATAATATCAAGCAGAATTATATCAGGTATTTTACGGCTTACTGCATCAAAGAATTCTTTTCCGTCACCGAACCCCGTTACATCAAATGATGCGTTCTTTAGGGCATACATTTCAAGTTCTCTGATAGCACAGTCATCTTCAACAATATATACAAGTTGATTTTCACGCATAAGAATGTCCTATCTCAATGAATATTTAGCAAGGTAAGTTTCAAAATTCTGCATAAATGATTTGTTTTCTGAATTTTTAACGCCTTTGAGGTAACTATGTGTTTGATAACTGCCCTGTGAAAGTTCAATTATGCAAACAGCAAGGTTTGAACAGTGGTCTGCAATTCTTTCAAAAGAATTTATTATATCAAAAAACAGCATGCCGTTTTCAACCGAGCACTCGTTGTTTTCCATTCTTTTTGAATGTTTGGCACGGAGTTCTGATTTAAGATTGTTGATAACCTGTTCAAGCGGTTCAATGGTCTGAGCAAGTTCAATATCATCTTCAATAAATGCTCTTGTGGAATTTTCGATAATTTCTTTAACGGCATTGCCCATTATGTCAAGTTCTCTGTTGGCTTCATCGGAAAAATGAATTTTTTCTTTGTGCATTTTTCTTTTTGTTTTTAAAATGTTAACACCGTAGTCGCCGATACGTTCAAAATTACCGATAGCATGTGAAAGTTTGCTGAGTTTCATTGAATCTTCAACAGAAAGTTCCATTGAACTGATTTTTACAAGATAAGTTTCAAGATCATCTTCATATTTATCAAGCCGTTTTTCATTTTCCTTAATTTTTTCATCTTTAACATGATTATAAATTTTTATAAAATCAAGGCTGAGCAGAATGTTCTTTTTTGCGAGAAGTGCCATTTCATCACACTGCTCTTTAACTTTATCAATAGCATATGCTGTTGATATAAGAAATCTTTCTTCAACAAGTTTTGCTTTCTTTTCTTCGTGTGCTTTCTTTTCTTCCGGAGTTTCTTTAATAATGAGATACATAAGTTTTTCAAGAAGGCCGCCGAAAGGAAATAATACAACTGTTGCGAAAATATTGAATACAGAATGAATAATTGCTATATCGGCCGGGTTTACCTGTTCGGTAAAGAACGGTAAATCAAATATTGCATTTGCACCGTAGAATATAATCATTGCCAGTGCAACACCGATAATGTTGAATACAAGGTAAACGCCTGCAGTTCTTTTTGCATTTTTATTTGTTCCGATGGATGATAAAAGACCTGTAAGGCTTGCACCGATATTCTGACCGAGAATAATAGGAAATGCTGCTGCAACAGAGATGGCACCCGTGCTTGACAGTGCCTGAAGAATTCCGACAGATGCGGATGAACTCTGAATTACTGCCGTTAAAAGCATACCTGCAAGCACTCCAAGAATCGGATTAGAGAACTTTGTAAGAATTCCCGTAAATTCAGGAACATTCTGAAGCGGTTCAACAGAACTGCTCATCGTCTGCATACCAATCATAAGGATTGCAAAGCCGGCAAGAATATTGCCTATATTTTTCTTTTTATCACTTTTGGCAAACATGATAAGAATTATGCCGATAATTGCAAGTATCGGTGCAAATGAACTTGGTTTTAAAAGACTGATAAAAAGATTTGAACCTTCAATTCCGGTAAGAGAAAGAAGCCATGCGGTAACCGTTGTACCTATGTTTGCACCCATAATTATGCCGATAACCTGTTTAAGCGTCATAATTCCGCTGTTTACAAAGCCAACGGCCATTACCGTAACCGCGCCTGAAGACTGAATAAGTGCAGTTACAACCATTCCGAGAAATACACCTTTGATTCGGTTGTTGGTCATTTTTTCAAGTATGGATTCAAGTTTACCGCCGCTTGCTTTTTCAAGACTGCTGCCCATTATGTTCATTCCGAACAGGAACATAGCAAGTCCGCCGATAAGGGTTAAAACATCAAATATCGTCATAATTTTACCTCTGTTTGCAGAATTTACTCTGAAAATGTATTTTTATTATTTATGCCTATATTAAAAGCATGGAATTAAAAAACGGTGTGGATTGTGTAAAATCTGTGTTAAATATTTTATTATTCGCAGTATATCGGCGATGTTATTGCCAAAGGCATATTTTCGCCGTCAACACTGCCCCATAATTCTGCTCTGTACCAGTGCCCTTTTTCAAGCCTCAGCATAACATGGCGTTCATTATAACGTGTTTCAAGAACAGTTTTGGAACCGTTTGTAACAACTTTTATCGTTTTGTATGTAATGGCTTCTTCGCCTGCATCTTTCTTGCGTGAATGCAAATCGGTAAAGAAACTGAAAGTGTAGTTTCCTTTTCTGACGGTGTCACCAATCATATAGGTATTTCCGTGTCTGTGAAGACGAAAGAAAAATTTAGCACCCGAGGAAACAACTGTTTTGCCCATTCTTATTCCGCGTATAGCCTGTTCGGAAGTTGTTTCGCCTTCAATATCAATATAGGTGCATCCATAGTGACCTGAGGTTTCAGGTCTGTGCCAGTCTCTTCCGTAGGCAGCGGCAATTTTGTATCCTTTATCAAGGAGTGATGTCCACAGTTCAAGTGATTTTTTGTTTTCACTGCTGAGAGAGGTAAGATCTTCGTGCCATATTTCCATATAATCAATATTGCGCCAGTCTTTTACCCTGAATTCCCATCTTCCGCCGGTGCAAACAGGCGAACCTATCTGATATGGGTGCGCAACACCTACTATTCCGCCCTTTGATTTTATTTCTTTAATTTTTTCGTCAATGTTATCGGGTTTTGCATTTCGCCAGTCGATAAATTCTTTTGCTCCCAAAACAAGCATATGGCCGAAATATGTGGTCCATTCAATTCCCTTTATAAAAGGAACAATTTCTTCATCAAGTTCGCTGTGACCGGAAACCGTGTTGTGGTCGGTTAATGCAATTAAAGCGAGGTGGTCCTGTTTTGCAGCCTCCTGAAGTTCTTTTACCTGAAAATCACCGTCTGAATGAACAGTGTGGCAGTGCAGTTCGCATGGAAGATAACTCATTATTCTGTTTCTCCTTCAATTTCTAATATGTAATCCATGTTGCATCCGGCATAGTGAACGTTTAAAACAATATCCCATTCACCTTCGGATACGGCCCCTTTTGTAAATCCGGGAGAGGCAAAGTCTGCACTGATAATATGTTCCTGCTTATTGCTTTGTCGGTGAGCGGCGCCGCGGTATTTTCCGTTTTCATCAACCGAGATGGTTACAAGATTTTTTACCGGAAGATAATCCGCTGCCCTGCCTCTTATTTCTTCATCATATTTTTCAAAACAGTCTTTTATAATCATAATTGCCTTTTCTCTGTCTTCAACTGTTTTTGGCGAATATTCAAAATTGATTTTTAAAGATTTAATTCCTGCCGGAACATCAAATCGGTGTATTAAATTTGTTTTATCATTGGCTGTTGTTATTTTGCCTTTTGTTTTTAAAATTTCCATAATTCCCCCCTGCGTATTTCAATTTAAATTATAAGATATATTTTAAGTATTTGCAATTATTATATAAAAATGTTATATTGTTTTTATTCAATATTTTTTATTTTTCGGAGTTATTAAAATATGGCTGAGATGAATTTAAAAAAATGGATGGCGGATATACCCGATGATTTTTGGCTGTTCAGGCTTAATATTCCTGCAACGCACGACTGTGTAACACAGTTTGTTCAGTTTTCGCATATTTCCAAATGCCAGAATATGAATATATATGAGCAGTTGGGTATTGGAGTAAGAGGGCTTGATATCAGAGTTTCGGGCAAAGGCAGCAGACTGAAAATGGTTCACGGTGCAGCAAAGGCTTTTAATACAAAAAGTCATTTTTCAGCACAGATGGATATGGCTGATGTGCTGGCGCAGTGCTATAAATTTCTTGAAGAAAACAAAAGTGAAACAATCATTTTTCAGTTTAAAAATGACAGCGGAAAAGAACAGGAAAAATGTTTTGATAATCTTTATAACACATATATTAAAGGTAATGAAAGCAAATGGTTTCTTGAAAACAGAGAACCGCTTATGTCAGAGGCAAGGGGCAAAATTGTTTTGATCCGCCGCTGCAAAATGGCCGACAGGACGGAATATACCGATAAGAACACGGGTGTTGACTTTTCAAAGTGGGTTGAACAGGATTCTCTGAAACCAAAACCGCTTACACTTAAGACAAGCGGAAAAAATGAAATGACGTTTATCATTCAGGACAGGTTTAAATATAAACCCAAGCCGCGCTGGAATAAGGTGATAAAGCCGTTTCTTGACAGAATGAAGCCTTTTGATAACAAGTATATAATAAACTATATTTCAACAGCGGGCGGTTTAAAAGGGCCTTATAACAATTCAAAATATATAAATCCTGCTTTTATGGCATATCCGCTGAAAGACGGTTTTTATTACGGAATAATTTATATGGATTTTCCCGATACGGATATAACCGAAAAAATAATTAAAACAAATAAAAATTTATAAATAAGAGGTAAGATGATGCATTTAAGTGATATTAATATCCGTGACCCTTTTGTTTTGAAAGAGGGCGACACATATTATCTTTACGGTACAAGAGCAAAAGATTTTGGCAAGGGTACAAACGGTTTTGATGTTTATTTATCAGCCGACCTTGAAAACTGGAGCGAACCCAAAGAATGTTTCAATTCAGAAAAATACGGCTTTAACAGAGAGGTAAACTGGGCACCTGAAGTTCATAAATACAGAGGTGCTTATTATATGTTTGCTACATTTACCAAAGAAAACGGGCTCAGAGGGGTTTACATTCTTAAATCCGACAATCCTTCGGGCGAATTTGTTCCTCACAGCGACGGTGCTGTAACACCGGATGAATGGGAATGTCTTGACGGAACTCTGTATATTTCAAAAAGCGGAGAGCCGTATCTTGTTTTTTGCCATGAGCACACCCAGATAATTGACGGCACAATATGCTATCTTAAACTGAATGAAGATTTAACAAAGGCCGTAAGTGAACCGGTGCTGATTTTTTCAGGTTCATCTCCCGAATGGGCAGATAAAAAAGAGGAGGGTGAGCATTATATTACGGACGGACCTTTTATGTATCGTGCAGAAAACGGAGATCTTCTGCTTATTTGGTCAACATTTATCAATCATCAGTATTCACAGTGCATTGCAAAATCAGACAATGGTGAAATAGACGGCAGATTTGTTCATCTTCCGCCGCTGATTACAGATGACGGCGGTCATGGTATGATTTTTAATTCAGATGAAAAACGGATGCTTACTTTCCATTCACCTAATAAAACAAATTATGAACGCCCTGTTTTTAGGGAACTTGAAGACATAGACGGAAATTTAAAAATAAAATAAGTTGATACAAAATAACCCCCTGCAAATGATTTTTATCATTTGCAGGGGGTTAATGCTGTTTTAAATGCCTTTTATACAGTCTGTGGTAATAAGAGTAACTTCGTTTTCAATAAGTTTATCCAGAAGGTCGGCATCGTTAACGGTCCATGCACCAAGTGCAATATTTTCTTCTTTGCACTTGTCGAGCATACCGCTGGTGAAGTTCTTTTTCTTGTTTGCATTAAAATCAATTCCACAGTTTTCTATTGATTTTGCAAGTTCGATATCTTCCTCTTTAATTGTCTGGGTAAGGAAGTAAACCGTATCATCGGTTAATTCTCTGATTGCCTTGATGTTTTCAATATGGAAAGAAATATAAACAGCCTCAACTTCATATTTTTTAACCATATCAATTATTTCGTTATAATATTCGGTGTTGTTTTTGCCTTTGAGTTCAATAACTGCAACCATTGAATATTCTTTGCATATCTGAAGGTATTCTTCAAGTGAACATATTTTAAGGTCAGTGTAAGTATCAATGTTTGAACCGTTGTCAACTTTCTGTTCTAAAAGTTCTTCATATGTGCTTTCTTCAACGGATGCTGTTTTATCCATCATTCTGTATGTGTTTTCATCGTGAGAAACAATCCATACACCATCAGCAGTTCTGTAAATATCACATTCTGCACCCCAGTATTTGTTTTCACCGGCTTTTTTAAATGCGGCTGTGGTGTTTTCGGGCGCAACGCTTCTCATACCTCTGTGGGCAATGAGCGTAACGTTGTGAACTGTTGAAAAAACATTGTAATCGTCTGTTTTGCAGTACCAGTTCAGTGCGGATACACCTGCAATAACTACAAGCACAATAAGTGCAAAAAGAACAGACAAAACGATAACAGTGATTTTTTTCTTTTTAGACCATTTTTTCTTTTCGCCGGCAGTATTACTCATTTTCATTTTCTCCTTTATTTTCCGGAAATTTTATTACTTTTTGATCTTCGGTACAAAATCTTCCGCTCATATCCCATTCGCCCTTAACTCCTTTTGCGGCGGCGCCAAGATTAAAATGCAACTGAGCAATACCAAATTCAATGCTTTTGTCTGAATACGGTTCTTCAACATAGCCGGACATAACGCCGTTTTCGTATTTGAAATGAACAGGACGCCTGTTTGTATCCGAAGGTGCTTTTTCAACAAGCCTCATCGCGTATTCATAATAGGGCGGAAGTTTCTGATCGCAAACATCAAACATCTTCTGATAGGGTTTATTTTGCTTGTGAGTAATGTTGTGAAGCATTTTTTCCTTTGTGCTCAGTTTATCTTTAACGCTGCCTATAACTATGACACCGTAAAGGCGAATGTCTTTTGGGAGATTGAGTTTTGCCAGAACTTTATTTTCGTCGTAAGTACCTGTAATCCAGCATGTGCCGAGACCATGGTAAACGCACTGCAGAACGATCATTTCACCATAGTATCCTGATTTGATTCTTGTTTTTTCGGTATCTGTTCCGCAGATTGCAACAAGTGAAAATTTTCCTGAAATAATTGTAAATGCATCTGAACCGTCTTCAATAAGCCTGAAATGAAGCCCTTCCTGCCTGTTGACAATATCAACAAGACTTCCTATAACCTCAAGTGTTGCACTGTCGAGTGAATACGGGCGGTATGTTCGTCTTGAACGGCGCATTTCTATTGCTTTTATATATTCTTCATTTGTCATATTTAAGCATCCTGTTAAATTTATAGTCTGATATATAATTAATTATAGCATATTTAAATGTCAAACTCAACATTGTTATTTTTTATCCATACATATATCTGATAAATATACGCCAGCACCTGCGGCGTTTTCATTAACTGGCCGTACCATGGCTCTGTCATTGACTCAGGATTTTCCATAAGAGAATATACGACGTTTGCATTAAGCATTTCACCCAGCGGACAGGAGGTATCTTCAAGTGCCTGCTTTGCCAGTCTGCACACACAGTCGAAATAAACAGGGTTGTGTGTTTTTGGATAAGGGCTCTTTTTTCGCCATGCAATCTCGTATGGCAAATCATTTTCAAACGCTTTTCTGAGAATTCCCTTTTCTCTTCCGTCAAGAGCCTTTATGTTCCACGGCATATTATAAGCGTATTCAACAAGGCGGTAATCACAGAAGGGAACACGCACCTCAAGTGAAGATTCCATGCTCATAACATCTTTTCTCATAAGGAGTGTCTGCATAAACCAGTTGAGGTTCAGGATAAACATCTCTCTCATTCTTTTTTCAAATTTTCCGTCACTGTCAAGGCAGGAAACATCCGAAAGCGTATTTTTATAGGCACTTTTTGCATAGTCTGCACCATTTTTCAGAAAATCGCTTCTAAGTATGCTTTTTCTTACGTCTACCGACCTTGACCATGGGAAACCGTCTTCAAAAAGAATCTCTTTTCTGTGATACCATGGATAACCGCCGAAAATTTCATCGGCACATTCACCTGAAAGGCAAACCGTAAAGTCTTTTTTTACCTCTTTGCAGAACAGAAGCAGTGAAGAGTCAACATCTGCAAAACCGGGTATGCCTCTTGCAATGGCCGCATCTGCAAGTGCGGCTGCAACATCCGAGTTATCAAGCACAACATTGTGATGCTCTGAATCTATAAAATCTGCCATCAAGCCTATATAGTCGGAATCTTTGTTTGGCTGAAAGAGGCTCTTTTTAAAGTAAATATCATTATCAATATAATCAACGGAATAAGTGCTGAGTTTTTTTCCGTTTTCTTTATATTTATCTGCTGCAATTTTAGATATTATTGAAGAGTCGAGTCCTCCGCTTAAAAATGTTGCAAGGGGAACATCTGATATAAGTTGGCGTTCAATAGAGTCTTTAACAAGAAAATGCGTGTGTTCTGCTGCCTCGCTGACAGTTTCATTGTTTTCTTGCGCAGTCAGTTTCCAGTATTGCTCAATGGAAATTTTTCCGTCTTTATAAATAAGATAATGGGCCGGCGGCAATTCGTCAATATCTCTGAATATGCCTGTGCCGATTGTTTTGGCAGGGCCGAGCATAAATATTTCATTAAGACCTTTTTCATCAACAACAGGCTTGATTTCATCAATACATAAAAGGCTTTTTATTCTGCTTGCAAAAGCAAAAATATTTTTGACCTTTGAATAGTAGCAGGGTTTAACGCCGATTCTGTCACGGGCAAGGAAGAGTGTTTTTTCTTTTTCGTCATATACGGCGTATGCAAAAATACCGTTAAGTTTTTTTACACTTTCCTCCTGCCATTTATCAAATGCTTTTAAAACAACTTCTGTGTCACAATGGGTATCAAATTTGTAACCTGATGAAATAAGTTCATTTTTTACTTCTTCGGTATTATAAAGTTCTCCGTTATAAACAATTATATATTTGCCGAATCTCATCGGTTGTTTTCCGTTTTCAACGTCAATTACCGAGAGGCGGCGGTGAATAAGCGCTGTATCATGTGTTATATATTCGCCCTTTGCATCCGGACCTCTCATTTTTAACGTGCTGCTGATGTTTTCAATCAGCGGTTTGTTTTCACGTAAATCTATGGATGAAGATAAAATTCCTGCTATTCCGCACATAAAATCACCTCAGATTATTATATGCAGATAAAATTTAATCGTTATTATGGAAAATGTTTTTTAAATGATATATAATATACAAAATATTATATAAGGAATTCATTTATGAAAGATAAAAGCAGTTTAAAAGCAACTGTCTGGCTTGCGGTAACTATAGTGCTGGTGATTTTATCGTCATTTGCATGCGCTCTTTTATTATCTTGTGAAAAAAAAGAAAGACCGCTTTATGATATTTATGTCAGACCGTTTAATATTATATGTTCTGAAGATTATAATACGGATAATTTTAACGCCATTAAAATTAATTCTAATTACAGTGATATAAAAATTGTCAATACAAAACTTCTGAAGGATAAAGTAAAGATTGTCGCATTTGGAGAAGAGGATGATACTGCTCAGACATTATGTGAAAATAACTGCCTTCAGATTTTATGCAATGAAAATCGTCAGGCTGACTATCCGTCTTCACCTAAAACAATAGTTGTCATTTATGTTCCTATGAATTTTGATATTGAGGCGGATATCAGCACACTTTGCGGTGATATTTCGCTTGATAATATAAAAGGTTGTGTAAATGTTCATACCGGTTTCGGCAATATTGAAATCCGTAATGCCGTTATGACACGGAATTCTTTTGTTTCAACCGAAAAGGGAGATATCAGCATAAGCCGTACCAATAATATTCAGATTGAAGTGTCCGTTTTTGGAGGCGGCGCAGAGATTAATAAAGGTGACTCATCATCACAGATTATATTAAAGGCATATACAAAATACGGAAATGTTGAAATAAACGATTAAAATAGTGCAGAGCGCGTTTTGAGAACCGTCTCAACTTGTGCGGGTAGCACGAAAACGGATTGCCGACTTCTTTAAAGATACCGTTTTTCGGTATCTTTTTTTATTATTTAAAAGAGGATAGAAAATATAGCAGAATTAAGCAAAATAATTTTATATTACACCGTTGAAGATATAGCGGATAAAAGTCAGATAAACTGCAATTATCCTAAAAAAACCGCAGTTGAAAAGCGGCAGAAAAAGAGTGGGGAAGAAAAAAATAAAAAAAGTTGAAAAAAAGTATTGACAAATGGAAAATAAGGGTGTAAT
>CAMNST010000007.1 GCA_946555465.1 uncultured Clostridia bacterium | reverse complement strand
GTATTGTAGATATATTTGCTTACGGTTTCTTCAAAATCCCAACTCCACACTGTATCAAGGTGAGCGGTTGCAACTGTATAAATCTTTTTTGACATAGCAAAATCCTCGCTGATTGTAATATTATACGGCAACTATATTTACGAGTTTGCCGGGAACATAAATTTCTTTCTTTATTGATTTGCCTGCTATTTCGGCAGCAATTTTTTCGTCTGCCTTAGCAAGAGCAACAGCATCTTCTTTTGTAATATCAACAGGAACTGTAACACGCGAACGAACTTTACCCATAACCTGAAGAACAATTTCAACGGAATTGTCTTTTGTTTTTTCTTCATCATATTCAGGCCACTGGGCTTCGTTTACCATTCCGCCGAATTTCATAATATCCCACATTTCCTCGGTAATATGAGGAGCAAACGGGTTAAGAAGAATGGTAAGCGTTTTAAGTTCTTCTTTATTTACGCCCTTTGAATACATTTCATTAACAAGACTCATCATTGCAGCAATGGCCGTATTACACTTAAGATTATCAATATCCTCTGTTACTTTTTTGATTGTCTTGTGCATCACAGACTCAAGGTCTGATGAATATTCACTGCCGTCTTTGGCAATTTCCTGCAAGTTCCAAAAGCGTTCAAGAAATCTCTTGCAGCCTTTGATTGAATCGCTGTTCCAGGGTGCAGCCTTTTCAAAATCACCGATAAACATTTCATAAAGACGCATTGTGTCGGCACCGTACTGATCAACAATCTCATCCGGATTAACAACATTGCCCCTTGATTTAGACATTTTTTCACCGTTTTCACCAAGAATCATTCCATGTGAAGTACGCTTTGCATACGGCTCTTTGGTAGGAACAACACCGATATCATAAAGGAACTTATGCCAGAAACGTGAATAGAGAAGATGAAGTGTAGTATGCTCCATACCGCCATTATACCAGTCGACAGGGCCCCAATATTTAACTGCTTCCGGTGAAACAAGTTCATTGTCATTATGAGGGTCCATATATCTGAGGAAATACCATGATGAGCCTGCCCACTGCGGCATTGTGTCGGTTTCTCTTTTAGCAGGTTTTCCGCAGCAAGGACATACGGTATTAACCCAGTCTGTCATTTTTGCAAGAGGTGACTCTCCTGTATCGGTAGGTTCATAGGAATCAACCATAGGAAGTCTGAGCGGAAGTTCGCTTTCGGGAACAGGAACATAACCGCACTCGTCACATTTAACAATCGGAATAGGCTCGCCCCAGTATCTCTGGCGTGAAAATACCCAGTCACGGAGTTTGAAGTTGACTTTCTGATGACCCTTACCCTCTTTTGTGAGCCACTCTGTAATGGCAACTTTTGCCTCTTCAACCGTCATACCTGTAAGAAACTGTGAATTTACAAGTTTGCCTGTATAGCAGTCGGTAAATGCCTCGTTTTCAACGCCCACTTCAGAACCGGCAACAACCTCAATAATAGGCAAATCGAATTTCTTTGCAAATTCCCAGTCACGTGTATCATGGGCAGGAACAGCCATAATTGCACCTGTTCCGTAAGAAGTAAGTACATAGTCTGAAATGAAAATAGGTATTTCTGTATCATTTACGGGATTGATACCCATTACACCCTCAAGTTTTACACCAGTTTTATCTTTGTTGAGTTCAGTTCTTTCAAAATCTGATTTGTGGGCAGCCTCATCCTGATATCTGCGAACTTCATCAATATTTGAAAGATTATCTGCCCACTTTTCAATAAGCGGATGCTCGGGTGAAATAACCATATAAGTTGCACCGAAAAGAGTATCGGGTCTTGTTGTATAAACCGTAAGCGTATCACCAAGTGTTGTGCCGAAATCAACTTCTGCACCTGTTGATCTGCCAATCCAGTTTTTCTGCTGAACTTTTACTCTGTCAATAAATTCAAGATCATCCAAATCATCAACAAGACGCTGCGCATATTCCGTAATTTTAAGCATCCACTGGCTCTGATTTTTTCTGATAACTTCGCTGCCGCAGCGTTCGCAGACACCGTTTACAACTTCTTCATTTGCAAGCACACATTTGCATGAAGTGCACCAGTTTACTGCCATTTCCTTTTTATAGGCAAGGCCTTTTTTAAATAACTGAAGGAAAATCCACTGGGTCCATTTATAATATGACGGGTCAGTGGTATTGATTTCTCTTGTCCAGTCAAAAGAAAAACCGAGGGCCTGAAGTTGCGCTTTAAAATGGGCAACATTATTCTTTGTCACTTCTTCAGGATGGATATGATTTTTAATAGCAAAATTTTCGGTAGGAAGACCAAAAGCATCCCATCCCATAGGGTAAAGAACATTATACCCCTGAAGTCTCTTTTTACGGGCAACAATATCAAGTGCAGTATAAGAACGCGGATGACCTACATGAAGACCCTGACCTGACGGATAAGGGAATTCAACAAGGCAGTAAAACTTAGGAAGAGAATAGTCCTGTTTTGCTGCAAAAGTATTCCGGCTGTACCAGACATTCTGCCATTTTGTTTCGATTTTCTTAAAATTGTATTCCATATGTTAATCCTCCAAAAAATTTGCAATATCTATTTTTTCGCCATCTTCCCACAAACGCTCAAGTTGGTAAAACTCACGCTGATCTTTGTAGAAAATATGGATAACTACCGAATTAAAATCAAGGCATACCCAAGGTGATTTTTCACCTTCAATATGATGCGGTGAAACACCTGCTTCGGAAAGTTTGAATTCAACCTCATCTGCAAGTGCTTTAACCTGGGTTGAACTTGTACCCGTAGCAATAACAAAGTAATCTGCAAGAATCGTTAAATCTGTTATGCCGATAACTTCGATATTTTCGCCCTTTTTGCTGTCAATAGCCATGACCGCTGTTTTTACGATTTCTTTTGCATCCATTTTTTTCACATTCCTTTATGATTATTCTGTTTTTTCAGACTGAGAATTTATAAGCCAGTTATATGCTTCAACCGTATCAGGATGAAGAATTCTTTTCTTTTCTATAACAGAAGTTATTGTGTAAGCAGTTGAATAAATCATTCCCGCTTCCTTGCTTTCATCAACCTTTTTGCGCATGATGTCAACATCGTCATAATCTCTGTCTGCCGATATAAAATCAGCAAGATAAACAATCTGCTCCATAAGAGTCATATTGGCTCTTCCGGTTGTATGATATCTTATTGCACTAAGTATTTCTTCGTCATCAATATTCAGTTTTGCCTTTGCATACGCCGCACCGGAAATCTGATGATAAAACTTTTTGTGCGACTTTTCCAAATCCGAAATCGTCATTCCTGCTGCTTTGATAACCTCAAGTTGCTCACTTTTGGGCGACTCCTTCATAACATCGTGAAGTATGCCGGCAACTTCAGCCTTTTGCACATCTGCACCGTATCTTTCGGCAAGTTGCTTTGCACTTTCGGCAACACAGAGTGAATGATAATATCTGTAATTTGAAAGGCGTTTTCTGATTACATTTTTATATTCTTCAATATTATACACTGTAAAGTCCCTTTTTTATAATATATTGCCAAACACCTTCGGGTACGCAGTTTTTTACATCATAACCTGCTTTAATTTTTTCGCGTATCTCACTTGAACTGAGCCTGTAAACAGGATATGGTGATAAATAAAAATCTTTTTCCGTCAGATTAAGTTCTTTGGCAAAATCAATCATTTTTTTTCTTTCGTCATCGTCTTCTCTTGCAGAAGTGCAGATAACTGCATTTTCAAGTATTTCCTGCCATTTGTACCATTTGCTGAAAGTAAGAAACTGATCTGCACCGATAATCAGATAAAAACGGTCATCGGGATAAATTTCTTTAAGTTGTTTTATAGTATCATAAGTATATGATTTTCCCTGCCGTTTAAACTCAATATCAGATATTTCAAAACGGTTGTCACAAACGGCAAGTTTCAGCATATTCATACGGTCCTGCTGAGAAGCAAGATGATGTGAAGTTTTATGAGGCGGAACAGCAGTCGGTATAAAAATAACCTTGTCAAGTTCAAGACTGTCTGCATAGTTTTTTGCAAGATTTATATGTCCGTTATGAACAGGATTGAATGCTCCGCCGAAAATTCCTATTTTCATAAAGGCCCCTATCTTCCTCTGAATTTAGGGCGGTCATATTTAGCATAAGGATTTTTTTCTTCCTTTTCGCGCTGACGCTGTCTTTTTCCTTTTATTTTAACTTTTTTCTTAGCAACAGCCTTTGCTGTTCCCGCACCGCGTTTTTTCTTTTTCAGAGCAATTCTTTCTTCGTCTGCTTCTCTGTAAAGAACAATTATTCCGCCGATAACCTGAATAACTTCAGCCTGAAGAGCCTCTGCAAGTTCACCGGCAAGTTCTTTTGGCTTTTTGGGCGCAGTTTCAAGATGAACTCTGATTTTTATAAGTTCTCTTGCATCAAGAGTATCATCAATCTGTGAAATCAGATTTTCGCTTATACCCTCTTTGCCAAGTTGAATAATCGGCTCAAGGGAATTTGCTTTTGCTCGCCATGATGCCCTTTCTTTTGATGTTATCATATTACAGTACCTTCTTTAATTCTTTCGTTAAAAGCCTGAGAGCGTTACCTCTGTGGCTGATTTTATCTTTCTCTTCTGCAGTATATCTGCCGAATGCTTTGCCATCTACAAGAAACAGCGGATCATATCCGAAACCTTCGTTTCCGTCCCGTTCAAAACCGATTACACCATTGCACTCGCCTCTGACAACAATCTCTTTTCCATCAGGAAAAACACAGCAAATTGCACAGACATAATGTGCTGTTCTGTCTTTGAGTTCAACTCCATCAAGTTTTTCAAGAAGCAGGTCATTATTCAGTTCATCATTGCCATGTTCGCCTGCAAATCTTGCAGAAAAGATACCGGGCGCACCATCAAGATAATCTACACACAAACCGGAATCATCGGCAATAGCGGGCATATTTGTTGCTCTGCATGCGGCATATGCTTTGATTTTTGCATTATCTTCAAAAGTTTCGCCGTCTTCCTCAACATCTTCAAGCGTTATACCGAGCGTTTTTGCAGTTACAACATTAACTCCGAGAGGTGAAAGAATACGCTGCATTTCTGCAAGTTTTTTCATATTATTTGTTGCAAGAATAAAATCCATAATTACTCTCCGTCATTATCATTTGTTATAAAATCTGTTATCTCCCTGTCATCGTCGGGAATTTTTGCATCAAACAAAGCCGAAGCAAATGCATCGGCATCAAACGGCTGCAGGTCATTAATCTGCTCACCGACACCGACAAATTTTACCGGAACATCAAGTTCATTATTTATTGCAAGAACCACACCGCCTTTTGCTGTTCCGTCAAGTTTTGTAAGAACAATACCGGTAATGCCTGCTGCATCCTTAAAATCTTTAGCCTGATTAACGGCATTCTGACCTGTTGTTGCATCAAGAACAAGAAGAATTTCTTTAGATGCATCAGGAAGTTCTCTTTCAATAACACGGCTGATTTTATTAAGTTCATCCATAAGATTTTTCTTATTATGAAGTCTGCCTGCCGTATCAATAATGATAACATCAGAGCCTCTTGATTTGCCTGCCTGAATTGTATCATAAACCACAGCGGCAGGATCGGCACCTTCAGCGTGTTTAATAAGATCAACATCTGCTCTGTCTGCCCATACCTGAAGTTGCTCAATAGCAGCCGCACGAAAAGTATCGGCAGCACCTAAGATAACTTTTCTGTTCTGATCTTTAAGTCTCAGGGCAAGTTTTCCGATTGTGGTTGTTTTACCCACTCCGTTTACACCGATAACAAGAATAATTGACGGTTTTGAGCGAAGCCGAAGATAACTTCCGCCCCATACAATACCCGAAACAATATCTTTCATCGTTTCGCGAACCTGTTTAACGTCTTTAATCTTATCGTTTTCAATTTTGCTTTTGAGGTCACGGATAACTCTTTCGGCGGTAGGCATACCTACATCACCCATAATAAGAATTTCTTCGAGTTCGTCAAAAAGTTCGTCTGTTATTTCTTCATAAGACTCCATTACCTCGTCCATCTGAGCAGTAATGCCTTCGTCTCTTGTCTTCTTTAAGCCTTTTTTGAATATTGAAAAAATGCCCATAATTTACACCTCTAATCCCATCTGAGCGGCAAGTTCCGCAGTTTGTAATTCAATTAGTTTTGAAACGCCTTTTTCCTGCATTGTAACACCGTAAAGAACATCTGCTTCCTCCATCGTTCCGCGTCTGTGCGTAATGGAAATAAACTGTGTTTTATCGGTCATCTTACGCATATACTTTGCAAAACGTTCAACATTTACATCATCAAGTGCAGCCTCAACCTCGTCATAAATACAAAACGGTGCAGGCTGAACTTTAAGAACACTGAAAAGCAGTGCCATTGCGGCAAGTGATTTTTCACCGCCGGAAAACAGGTTAATGTTCTGAACAGATTTTCCGGGCGGCTGTATTCTGATTTCGATAGGTGACTCAAGACAGTTATCCGGCTGTTCAAGAACAATTTCTCCTTTGCCTCCGCCGAAGAAATCAGCAAAACTGATTTTAAACTCTTCATTGATTTTATTGAACTTTTCAAGGAATTTTTCACTCATTGAAGCAGTTAAATCTTCAATAATTTTAAGAAGTTCACCCTTTGATTTTTCAATATCATCAATCTGCTCTTTAAGAAATTCATATCTTTCCGATACTTCTTTATATTCCTCAATAGCACCGACATTAATTGAACCCAGACCTTTAATTGCAACTTTGATTTCGTGAAGGCGCCTTTTGGCAAGAGTCATATCCTCTATCTGAATATTAAGTGCCTCCGCCTCTCTCTTTGTAAGTTCATACTGTTCAAAGAGCATATCATTAAGTTCATCATATTCCTTGCGCATTGCAATTTTACGTTCGTCAAGACGAACAAGTTCTCCGGAAAGTTTTTCCCTTTCCTGCCCTTTGTTTTTCTCGAGTAACCTTAACTGGTTTGAACGTTTTTCAAAAGAATCACGTTGCTCAATATGAGAATTGACGTTTTCCTGCGAATCCTTCGCCTTTTGGCGGAATTCGTCTGCCTGAGCCTTAACTTCGTTTATTGAAGAGATAAGCGCATTGTTGCGTTGCTCAATGATTCTTATTTCATCTTTGATTGACTTAACTCTGTCAGACTGGGTTGATTTTCTGAGTTCAAGCTCTTCAACAGAAAGTTTTGCCGCCTCACTGTCTTTTGCAAGTGTAACCAAATCAAGATTAATCTGTTGATTTTTCTGCCTGAACTGCTCACGCTTTTCGGCAAGTTCACCTGCATCCGAACTAATCTGTGCCAGTTTATCTTCTGCATCGGAAATTTTCTTTTCAATATCAGCAGCAAGTTTTTCATTTTCTGCGTTTTCTTTTTCAAACACTGCTATTCTTTCATCAGCAGTGTTTTTTTCACTGATAAGCGAGTTTTTCTGAGCAGTTATGGAATCAAACTTTTCACAGATAAGTCTGTGCTCACCCTGAGCCCTGATAAGTTCTTCTTTCGCCTGCTGCAAATCAACCTCAGCACCCTGAAGTTTTGCTGCCTCGTAATTTGCATCTTCAAGAGCAGATTTGAATTCTGCTTTTAATTTGTCAACTTCCTTTTCTATTTCTTTTGCCCGGGCATTAAGTTCTTCAATCATATTTGCACGTGAAAGTATTCCTGCACTCTTTGACTGAGAACCGCCTGTCATTGAACCGCCGGGATTTATAACCTGACCATCAATCGTTACAAGTTTAAATCTTCCGCCATAGCGTTTTGAAATACCGATTGCACAATCCATATCTTCAACAATTACTACCCTGCCAAGCAGATTTGAAATAATATTTTTATACTCTTTTTCGCATTCCACAAGATCTGCCGCTACGGCAACAAAACCAAGATTGTCATCAAGATCTTTTTCATCAAGATTTCTCGGTTTAATAGCAGAAATCGGAAGAAATGTTGCCCTGCCTATTCTGTTATTCTTCAAATAATAAATAGCACGCTTTGCATCGGCCTCATTGGTGGTTACGATGTTCTGCATTGCCGCACCGAGTGCAACTTCAACAGCAACAGAATATTCATTATCCACCGTAATAAGTTGTGACAGCGGGCCGTGAATACCGCCGAGTGCTTTGCTCTGCGCCTGTTTCATAACCGCTTTAACAGCACCCGAAAAACCTTCCATATTTTTTTCAAGGTCAGAAAGCATTCTTGCCTTGGATTGTTTCTGAGAAAGTTCAAGATTTGCTTTTTCAAGTTCACTTTTCAGTTTATCCGCTTTAGCGGTTTTATTCTGAACCCTGAGCCTGTAACCTGAAAGAGAATTATTATTTTCATCAATTCTTTCCTGAAGAAGTTTTAAAGTTTCATCACTGTCTGCCTTCTGTTTTTCTGCTGTTTCAAGTTCCTTTTCATACTCTCTTACAGAACTTTCAACAACATCCTGACGTGACTTAATTTCTTCAACAGAAGAAAGCGCCTGTGAACATTTAACCCTGCAGTCGGAAAGTTCAAGAGTAAGAGATGTGATTTTTTTATTGAGTTCAACAGAAAGTTTTGAAAATTCCTCGTTTGAAGAAACGAGATTTTCCATCTCTGCCGTAACATTTTTCAGTTCCTCTTTTTTCTTTTCTATCTGTTCTTCGCTAAGCAGAATAAAGGCCTTTTTTTCTTCTATCTGACTGTCGATTGAAACATTGACATCATCGGCAGCACCAATATCATTTTTTAGTCTTTCTATTGTTTCGTTATTATGATTGAGCGTTGTTTCAAGAACGGAAGCCTCACCGTCTTTGCGAAGCGCCTCCTCCTCAAATTCTTTTGAACCAACACGAATCTGCTCAATTTCAACATTTATTGAAGCAATCTTTTCAAGCAGTTCTTCTATTTCTGTTTCAATGGATTTAAGTTCTTTAACACAAAGTTCATAAGATGCATTGCCGGCATCAATTTTATGTTCCTGTTCTCTGAGATCATTTGTAAATCTGTTTATTTTATTTATCCAGACACCTATTTCAAGAGTCTTTTTTTCTTCTGAAAGTTCAAGAAATTTTGCAGCCTTTTCACTCTGCTTTTTTAACGGACCTACTCTGTTTTCAAGTTCATTTAATATATCAAGCAGTCTTACAAGATTTTCCTGTGCCTGATCAAGTCTTCTTGATGCATCTGTTCTCTTGTGACGGAAAAGCGAAATACCTGCCGCTTCTTCAAAAAGTTCACGCCTGTCTTCATTTTTTTGCGAAATGATAGAGTCAATTTTGCCCTGACCTACCATTGAATAACCATCTGAACCAAGACCGGTATCCATAAAAAGTTCGTGAATATCGCGGCGTCTTACATTTTCTCCGTCAATTTTATATTCACTTTCACCTGAACGGTAGTAACGGCGTGTAACAGTTACAACATCGCCTTTATCTTTGAGGGTTTTGTCGGAATTATCAAGCGTTAACTGAACCTGGGCAAAGCCAAGCGCTTTTCTTGATGAAGTTCCGCCGAATATTACATCTTCCATCTTTGAACCGCGCAGCGATTTGCTGCTTGTTTCGCCGAGAACCCAGCGGACCGCATCGGATATATTGCTTTTTCCCGAACCGTTAGGCCCTACAACTGCAGTTATTCCTTTGCCGAAGTTTAGTTCGGTTCTGTCCGGAAAGGACTTAAAGCCCTGCATTTCAAGTGTTCTTAAAACCATTTGAGTTATCCTCTTATTTTATCTTTAATTCGTCAACATCAACTGAGTTGTCGATTGTAATTTTTATATTGTAACCTCTTTCAATAAGAGCGTAGATATTGCTTTTGTGCTGACCTTTCAGTTTTGATACCGATTTTTCATTAACAAAAACATTGTAATCTTTTGGCGGCAGCGCAAGTATTCTGCCAAGCATAATTTTTGATTTTACAAGTTCACCGAAAGCATCGTGAAAGCCTCCGGCAAGCATATTCTTTTTTATATCGGAACTAGAATGAAGTCCGAGTCTTATTATTTTTATATTTGCCTTTTCAAACATAGGCACAAGCACAGCACAGAGTTCTGCCGACTCTTCAGCATTTGGCGGAACATACTTCTCACGCAGATAAAGTTCGGCAAGATATGTATCTTTAAGCACAACCGTCGGGTAAATTCTTATTGTATCAGGAGCAAGTGAAATTATTTTTTTTGCACTTTCAACTGCTTTTTCGTTTGTATCTTTATACAAACCCGTCATCATCTGAAGACCGAGTTCAAAGCCATATTCTTTAATAAGTTTTGAAGCATCGGCAACATCCTGAGCGGTATGTCCGCGCCTATTGGCAGAAAGCACCTCGTCATCCATGCTCTGCGCACCGAGTTCAATACTTGTTACGCCATAATCTTTAAGCAGGGACAAAATCTCTCTGTCAATGCAATCAGGTCTTGTTGATATACGAATGCCCTTAACATCTCCGTTTTTTACATAAGCGTAAGCGGCATCCAAAAGAGATATCATATAATCTTTTTCTATAGCGGTAAAAGAGCCGCCGAAAAAGGCAATTTCATATTCAAAATTTTTTCTTTTCAGTGCAGTTTCAACTGCTGATTTTACATCCTGAGGCGCCGGCTGTTCCTTTTTTCCTGTAATTGTTTTCTGATTGCAGTAAGAACATGCACAAGGACAGCCAAGATGAGGAACAAAAATACTTATATTTCCTTTTTTCATATTCCCATAAGTTCAAGAGCCTCTTTTGCAGCCGCCTGCTCGGCGAGTTTTTTGCTCTTTCCCTTGCCCTTTCCGATAACATTAGAATTAATCCGCACTTCTATTTCAAAAGTTTTATCGTGTGCGGGACCACTTTCGCCGACAAGAACATAAGTCACATGCTCATCCGGATTCTGCTGCACAACTTCCTGAAGTTTGGTTTTGTAATCCTTAATTCTTGTACCGTCATTTTTCAGTTCCTTTTTGAAGAAAGGCAAAACAAAATCTCTTACTGTATCCATTCCGGCGTCAAGATAAATTGCAGCAATAAGCGCTTCAAATGCGTCTTCAAGAATAGAGTTGCGGTCATATCCGCCTGTATGAATTTCTCCTTTGCCGAGAAACAATGCCCGTCCCAAATCTATTTTTCTTGCATAGCCCGAAAGACTTTCGGTACATACAAGATTTGAACGCAGCCGCGAAAGTTCTCCTTCAGGAAGATCGGGAAAATTTTTAAATAAAAATTCCGAAGAAATTATTGAAAGCACCGAATCGCCTAAAAACTCCATACGCTCGTTGCAATTTATTGTTCCGCCTCTTTCATTGGCAAAGGAGGAATGCGTAAGAGCCTCCATAAGATATGATTTTTCTTTAAATTTATAGTTAATTCTTTTTTCAAGATTTTTCATCACTGAATCTTCTTTCTGAAAATTATTCAAAAACAGGATTTGAAAAGGCATTTTCAATTTCGTCGGTCAGATTGTTCTCTAAAAACCATATTGCCTGTTTAACAGCATTTTTGAAAGTTTTTGCATCTGCAGAACCGTGTGCCTTTATTACAGGTTTTTTTACTCCAAGCAAAACCGCACCGCCGTATTCTTTATAATCAAACTGTTTTTTCATCTCATCAATACCGCTTTTAACACCGAGATAAGAAATCTTTGAAACAATATTTTTCATAAACGCATCTTTTATTCCGTTCATAAGAACTTTGGCAACGCCTTCATATGTTTTTAAAATAAGATTTCCTGTAAAACCGTCGGCAACAACAACATCGGCATCACCGAACGGAATCTGACGACCCTCAATATTCCCGATAAAATTATACGGTGCATTCTTCATAAGAGCATACGCCTCTTTAATCAGAGGGGTGCCTTTTGTCTCCTCTTCACCGTTATTTGCAAGAGCAACACTCGGATTGTCGTACTTGAGAATATGCTTCATATAAAGGCTACCCATCATACCAAACTGATAAAGAAAATTGGGTCTGCACTCTGAATTTGCTCCGCAGTCCATAAGAAGAATCGGTTTTTTTGCACTCGGCATAACAGAAGCTATGGCAGGTCTTTTAACCCCTTTAATTCGTTTTGTAATAAAAGTTGCGCCCACCGTTACAGCACCCGTATTTCCCGCACTTACAAATGCGTCACCTTTTCCTTCATTAAGAAGTCTGAAACCGACTGCCATAGATGACTCGTTTTTTTCCTTGAGAACGCATCTCGCATCATCATGCATTGTTATAATATCTTTTGCATCAACTATTTCGCAGTTTTCAAGGGCAATATTATTTTCACCTGCACACTTATTTATTTTATTTTTATCGCCTACAAGAATAACGTTAACAGCATATTCTTTTACGGCAAGCATTGCACCTTTGATAATTTCAAGAGGAGCATTGTCTCCGCCGAACGCATCAATAATAATATTCATTATAAACTCTCCGTTGATGTGGCAAGAGATAAAAGCGCTCTTTCGGCAAACGCAGCATATCTCTCTTTTTTGTCCCTGATTTTCGGCTCAATAGGCGGAAGAACTCCGAAATTTGCTCCCATAGGCTGAAAATTCTTTACACTTTCATCACTGATATATTCACTCAATGCACCCAGCATTGTATCATTCTTCAATAAAAAAGGTTCTTTTTTCTCGGCAAGACGCACGGCGTTTATACCTGCAAGAATACCGCTTCCCGCCGATTCCATATAGCCTTCAACCCCTGTTATCTGCCCTGCAAAGAAAATGTATTTATTTTTTCTGAGGCTGAAATCTTTATTAAGAAGTTTCGGTGAATTGATAAAAGTGTTTCTGTGCATTACACCGTATCTTACAAACTCGGCATTTTCAAGACCGGGTATCATTGAAAACACCCTTTTCTGCTCACCGAATTTCAGGTTCGTCTGGAAGCCGACAAGGTTAAACATTGTTCCCTTTGCATTTTCACGTCTTAACTGAACACAAGCCCACGGTCTGTGGCCTGTTGCCGGATTTACAAGACCGACAGGTTTCATCGGACCGAAACGCGGCGCATCCGTTCCCCTTTTGGCAAGTTTTTCAATGGGCATACATCCCTCATATACATCAAAATCGTGGGTCACCGCACCTTCGGCATTTACAAGTTCCTTTATAAATTCTTCATATTCATGTTTATTAAAAGGGCAGTTTATATAATCATCTTCTCCGCCGCGGTCATATCTTGAAGCAGAAAACGCTTTTGTCATATCAATGCTTTCAGCGGTAATTATCGGCGCCGCCGCGTCATAAAATGACAGGTAATCATCGCCGATTAAAGCCTTAAGATTTTCAGCAAGAATATCATCTGTAAGCGGACCGGTAGCAATAATTGTTATTTCGTCTTCATTCAAATCAATACTTTTCACAATTTCATTAACAACCGAAATATTGGGGTGTGATTTGATTTTTTCGGTAACTGTTTTTGAAAAAACATCTCTGTCAACCGCCAGCGCACCGCCCGCTGCCACCGAGCATTCTCTTGCAATCGGAACGGTAAGCGAACCAAGACGAAACATTTCTTCTTTCAGCAGTCCTGCCGCACTTTCTATTCTTGATGCTTTCAGAGAATTTGAACAAACAAGTTCTGCAAACAAATCCGTTTTATGAGCAGGTGTTTTTTTTATACCCTTCATCTCATAAAGAATTACTTTATAGCCTGCTTCGGCAATCTGCCATGCAGCCTCGGTTCCGGCAAGACCGGCACCTATAACTTTAAATTTCATAATATTTTCCATTAAACAGATTATTCTTCCGTTTCTGTTTTCTTTTTTCTTGGGGCAGGTTTTGTAAAACCGCATCCCTCTGTATCAGGGCAATAAAGAACATTTCCTCTGCGCTTGAACAATGATTTGCCGCACTTCGGGCAAATCTCATCTGATGGAGCGTCCCATGTCATAAAATTACAATTAGGATAATTTGAACAGCCGAAGAAAGAAGTTCCTTTCTTTGTTTTCTTTTCAATAACATCACCGCCGCACTCAGGGCATTTTGCAGTTGTTTTGTAAATAAGCGGTTTTGTATTTTTGCATTCCGGATAACCCGGGCAAGCAAGGAATTTTCCGAATCTGCCGACTTTAACAATCATATTGCGGCCGCATTTTTCGCAGACAACATCGGTTTCCTCTTCCTTAAGTTTAATTTTAACACCCTGCATATCGACTTTTGCCTTTTCAAGCGGTTCTTCAAAATCGTCATAATAAAGGCGAATCATTTCTTTATAATCTTTATCGCCGCTGTCTATCTTATCAAGGTCAAGTTCCATTTTTGAGGTGTACTTAACATTAACGATATTAGGTATGCGTTCTTTAAGCAGATTTGTAACAGCCTCACCCAATTCTGTGGGAACAAACTGTTTGCCCTCTCGTTTAACATATTCTCTGTTAAGGATTGTTGAGGTTATTGTTACATATGTTGACGGTCTGCCTACACCGTTTTCTTCAAGTGCCTTTGTAAGCGATGCTTCGGTGTATCTTGCCGGCGGCTGCGTAAAATGCTGATTTCCGAGAATGCTCTTGAGTTTAAGAATATCGCCCTCTTTCATTACGGGAAGAGGTGCCGCACTGTCGTTCTTATCATCGTCGCCCTTTTCTTCATAGAGAGCGGTAAAGCCGTCAAATTTAACAGTATAGCCTGTTGCATTAAAAATGTATCCGCCAGCGCTTATTTCTATCTTCATAGTTTCCTGAAGGCAGGCTTCCATAAGTGATGCAATAAATCTTTCCCAAACAAGTTTATAAATCTTATACTGGTCATTGGTGAGATACTGCTTAACTGAATCAGGAGTAACATTCGGCATGGAAGGTCTGATAGCCTCGTGACCATCCTGAATATTGCTTTTTGATTTATAATATCTTGGCTTTTTGGGCAGATACTTTTCGCCGTAGGTATCAGCAATGTACTGATTTCCTGCTGCTCTTGCTTCTTCAGAGATACGAAGTGAGTCGGTTCTCATATAAGTGATAAGACCTACGGTTCCGAGTTCACCTGCATCAACGCCTTCATAAAGTTCCTGAGCAGCCTTCATTGTTCGCCTTGCCTGAAAAGAAAGTCTGCGTGATGCCTCCTGCTGAAGGGTTGAAGTGATAAACGGCGGAGTCGGATTTTTCTTTCTGCTTCCCTTTTTAACACCTGTAACAACATACTCGGCATTTTCAAGTTCAGCAAGGATCTTGTCACTCTGCTCTTTATTTTCGATTTTCATTTTTTCTCCGCTCTTGCCGTAAAATGCTGCAGAAAAAACTTTTCTTTCAGGCGGATTTGTAAATTTTGCATCTATTGACCAGTATTCCTCCGGTTTGAATGCTCTTATTTCTTCTTCTCTGTCAACAATAAGACGAAGGGCAACAGACTGAACACGTCCTGCCGAAAGCCCTCTTCTTATCTTCTGTGAAATGAACGGAGAAAGTTTGTAACCGATAAGTCGGTCAAGAATACGTCTTGCCTGCTGGGCATTTACAAAATCGATATCTATCTCTCTCGGATTCTTCATTCCGCTTATAACACCGTTTTTGGTTATTTCATTAAAAGTGACTCTGTTTTTCTCATTCATATCAAGATTAAGCAGAGTTGCAAGATGCCATGAAATTGCCTCACCCTCACGGTCAGGGTCGGTTGCAAGATAAACATAATCGGCAGCATCTGCCTTTTTCTTCAAATCTTTAACAAAATTTTCTTTGCCTTTGATTACCGCATACTTCGGCTCAAAATCATTGGCAATATCAACGCTGAGTCTTGCCGCCGGCAAATCTCTTACGTGACCCATAGAAGCAACGATTTCATATCCTTTCCCAAGATAACCCTTGATATTTTTAGCCTTTGCAGGCGACTCAACTATAACTAATTTTGACATACTGTTTTTCCTTTCAGGGTTGTTTTTGCGGCAATTTATAACACCGCCCTGTATCTTTTACCCGATGAACTTTCCGCCACACCTAAAATTTCCAAGGCAGTAAGTTCTGCCATTACAGCAGAAACGGAAAGGCCGGTTTTATTCGTAATTATATCTATATGCTCAAAGCAGTCTGTCAGTGCATTATACACTGTCTTCGTATTGCCTTTAAGCGCCATTGATTTCTTTTCGTTTTCAATTCTTCTTTTGCGCCCTTTTTCAAGATTTTCAAAAGAAAGCATATTTTCGTTTTTTGTTATATTTTTGCTTTTATCACTTTCGTCATACATCAGTTCATCAACCGTTCTGCATTTTGAAAGATCAAGATTATCAAACTGTTCTTCATAAATCGAAACAATCTGACGCGGGTTTGTTGCCACCATTGCACCATCATCAATAAGTTTATTTGTTCCTGCAAAATCAGGTGAGAGAATGGATGCCGGTATAGCGAAAACATCACGTCCCTGTTCGGCAGCATAATTTGCTGTTATCAGGCTGCCGCTTCTGACACCTGCCTCAACAACAAGAACACCGACTGACAAAGCGCTGATAATTCTGTTTCGCATAGGGAATGTATATTTTGTGGCTTTCGTAAACGGAGGATATTCCGTTACAAGCGCGCCGTTTTGTTTTATAATATCACGGAGAGGTTTGTTTTCATTAAGATAGTTTGTACCGAACCCGCAGCCAAGCACTGCAACGGTTTTTCCGCCGGCAGTTAATGCACCTTTATGAGACGCACTGTCAACACCGAGTGCACCTCCGCTTACAACAAGTGCTCCGCATTCTGTTATTCCCCTACTCATTATGTGAGTTACCTTAACCGCATATTCACTTGCCTGTCTTGTTCCAACAATTCCGATTACCGCGGTATTATCGATATCTGGCAATTTTCCGTCAACAAACAAAACAGCCGGTGGATTTAAAATTTTACGAAGTCTTTCAGGGTAGTTTTCATCTTCATAATCAATAATCTGCCACGAATTGTTTTGGCAGTTATAAATAATTTCATCAACACTGTTGATATCGGTCTGCTCAAGTTTGCTCACCTGACTCAGCGTAAGCGAAGAACTCATTCTCCATTCAAGGATATTAGCATCATAAAGTTCTTTTGCTGTGCCGAAATCCTGAATGATATTATTTATAAATGCACCCTCACCGAGTGCTTTTTGCAGCCACAACCAGTAACGCTGATTTTTACTCATCTAAGCATCTCCCACATAGTTATTGCCGCTGCAACAGAAGCATTTAAACTTTCAGCCTTGCCTAACATAGGAATTGTTATCTTTTCATCACACAAACGCATTATTTTTTCACTTACGCCATTTGCTTCGTTGCCGATGACACATATCACTCCGCCGGAAAAATCAGAATCCGTAATTCTTGCAGCAGAACTGTCAGGCACGGTTGCAAAAAGAGACAAACCTTTTTTTCTTGCATTCTCTAAAAACTCTTCTGAATTATCAATCTGCATAATATGAATTCTGAGCATTGAACCCATGGCCGCCCTTAAAGATTTAGGGTTATATATGTCACAGCCGCCGCTGACAATTACACCGTCTGTTCCAAGCGCCTCGGCAGTTCGCACGATTGCACCGAGATTTGCAGGGTCCTGAACATTATCAAGCATAATGTATTTTCCGTCAGGATTTATTTTATTATCTTTTTCAGG
The DNA here is from genome assembly GCA_946555465.1 of uncultured Clostridia bacterium. Classification (GTDB taxonomy): domain Bacteria; phylum Bacillota; class Clostridia; order Oscillospirales; family Acutalibacteraceae; genus Eubacterium_R. The sequence continues at coordinate 109,326 of CAMNST010000007.1, read as the reverse complement.
ATTGATTCTGCAAACTGCAAACACACCCTGAGAATTTTTTGTATCTGAAAGTCTGTCCGATATATCCTCAGAAATAATATATGACTTTTCACTTTTTGAAATCATCAGCCTTGCCTTTTTTTCATATTTTGACAATGCATTTTCGGTTATCATAAAAAACTTAACTTCATAAAGTGAATTAAGGACATCAAAAACAAGCCTTGCCCCCTCCAGAACGAAGACACCCTGTGCATTACGCTCTTTTGAAGAGGAAAGAAGTTTTTTGACGCCCTTTATTAATTCATTATTTTTACCTGTGATTTTTTCCATACACAACTCCCAAAAAGCGTGCCAATAATTTACATTCGTTTAAGAAAATCACTGACTGATTTATTTCACTTATTTAATTTATAATATATTACATTATATAGAAAAAAAATTCAATAGTAAAAATAAAATAATAATAAAAATTTAATAATAAACATCTGCAAAAAATAAACTCACCGGCAATAACCGATGAGTTCGTTTGTTTAATTAGAGAGCAGCCTTTGCTGTTTCAACAAGTGCTGTAAATGCAGCAGGATCAGCAATAGCAATTTCAGAAAGCATTTTTCTGTTAAGATCAATGCCTGCTTTTTTAAGACCATTCATAAATGTTGAATAGTTTGTTCCGTTTGCCTTGCAGGCAGCAGAAATACGAGTAATCCACATTCTTCTGAAATCTCTTTTCTTCTGCTTTCTGCCGATATAAGCATACTGACCGCTCTTCATTACAGCCTGTTTTGCTGTTTTGAAAAGACGATGTTTTCCGCCGTAATAACCTTTTGCTGCTTTTAATACTTTCTTTCTTCTCTTACGAGTTGCCATAGCACCCTTAATTCTTGCCATATCAATATACCTCCGAGTTTATAGTTAATTGCCTGTCTGGCATAAATAATTCTTATTTATAAGGAATGAGTCTTTTGCACTGCTTCTGGTTTGTAACATCAGCAACTGCAGTTTTGCGAAGATTTCTCTTGCGCTTTGTTGATTTTTTAGTAAGAATGTGTGAGGTATAAGCATGAGCGCGCTTTACCTTGCCGCTTTTTGTTGTTTTGAAACGCTTTTTAGCGCCGCTGTGTGTCTTAATTTTAGGCATAATTATTCCTCCGTATTATAAATTACTTACCTTGTTTAGGAGACAAAAACATAAGAATCTGTCTGCCTTCAAGTTTTGGTGCTTTATCAATGTTTGCTGTTTCATAAAGTTCATCAGCAAAACGGTTCATATTATCAATACCCAAATCGGAATGAGTCATCATTCTGCCCTTAAGTCTGATAGAAACTTTCAGTTTGTGACCTGCTGCAAGAAACTTTTTTGCCTGATTAACTTTTGTGTTAAAGTCTCCGACATCAATAGTAACAGAAAGACGAATTTCTTTTGTTTCAACTTGCTTCTGGTTTTTGCGGTTTTCTTTTTCACGCTTAGCCTGCTCATAACGGTATTTTGAATAATCCATTATTTTGCAGACAGGAGGCTTAGCCTGCGGAGCAATCTTAACAAGGTCAAGATCGTTATCATCGGCAATTTTCTGTGCCTCTCTGGCGCTCATAATTCCAAGTTGCTCACCATCGGCAGAAATTACACGTAATTCCTTGTCTTTAATATCACCGTTAATTTGTTGAGTTTCCTTGCTGATAAATAACACCTCTTAAAAAAATAATAACAAATAAAGTGCGAACGCAAAACGCCCGCACTTCAATAAATACTAAAGTAAATATTGCCCTTTTCACACAATGCTTAAGGGGAGAACGGGAGCGTTCTTCTTTGTTGTGGCACTATATTACCACACCCGAAAACATTTGTCAACATTTATTTTTATAATCACTGTGTGTTTGTACTGCCGAGTTTTGCCCATTCAGCCTGAAATTCATTATAATCGGCAGTAAAGAAAAAGTCTGCTCCGTTATTATACGAGAAGAAATAGAAATAATCGGTATCATTATGATTTACAACCGCATCAATATTTGCAACACCCGGATTTGTTACAGGTCCGCTTGGAAGAGCAGCACATTTATAGGTGTTATAACTTTCAACAACCTTGTCGTCAAAGCCGTGGCTTCTAAGGTCATTTCCGTAAAAAATTGTAACGTCAGACTGCAGTTGCTGCCCTTTATTCAGCCTGTTCACAAAAACAGATGCAATATTTTCCGCAACGCCCTGTCCGAGAGTTTCCTCTTCAACTACTGATGCAAGCGTTATAAGTTGATACAAAGTCATATTGTTTTCATTGCAGTATGCTGTCCATGAAGAAGTTATTCTTGTCTCAAACGCGTCGAGCATTGCCGAAACAACATTTACCGCCTCGCTGTTTTCGCCGAAATCATATGTTGCCGGGAACAGAAATCCCTCTAAAGGATATGCAATGGTATCCGAATCAGGGATACTTTTAAGGAAATCATAATTGTAAAGTGTTTTGTCTTTACAAGCATTCAAAAAATCAACTGCTTTGCAAATACCGTTTTCCTCCATTGTATCGGCAATCTGAAAAACATTATATCCTTCGGGTATACACACCGATATGGTCTTATGCGAAATATCGGGATTTTGCAGTTTAACGGCGATTTCCTCATAACTCATGGAAGAATTAAGTTCATATTCACCGTTAATATAAGTAAAATCAGGATAATTTTTATCCATCCAGCCGCTCCATATGCTGTCGCTTATCACAATACCGTTCTGATAAAGTTTCTGCGAAACATCATACTGAAAATCAGATGGTTCAATTATAAGCGTATAGTCTTTGTTACTGCCGTCGTTTCCGTTTATATCTTTTGAAATATAGGAATATCCAAAGAAACCTGCAGCAAAAACAACTGCTAAAATAATTATAAAAATTATGAAACACAAAACCCTGCTTTTTTTCTTTTTAGCCATTAGAACGCTCCTGACTGCAACTGCATTTTGACTTGATTTTATCAGGTGTAACCATCATAGGAATATGCGGCAAACCCCTGTCTGTTATTTCTTCGCCGATTACTCTGAATCCTATTTTTTCATAAAAAGGAACAGCATAATTCTGGGCATCAACAAAAACCTCTTTTGCACCGCTGTCAAAGGCTTTAAGAAGCATTGTGCGAACAATTACATCGCCATAGCCTTTTCCCCTGAATTCTTTTAAAACGGCAATTCTGCCTATTTTATAGCCTTTGTCGCCAAGCACAAGGCGTGCCGTTGCAGCAGGTGTTTCATTCTCATAAAGAACCGCAAAAACCGATGGTGTTCCAACTTCATCAAAACGGTCAAACTCTGTTTTCGCGTCTGCACCCTGTTCATTTGTAAAAACTGCCGTTCTTATAGATTTAACTATATCGAAATCACTGCTGTCAGCAGTTATAAATTTCACTTTAAACATTATACTTCCTGAACTTTCAACATATTTGTTGTGCCGGAAATACCAAGCGGTATACCTGCAGTAATGACAACTGTATCACCTTTTTTTACAACACCCTTTTTAACCGACACTTCAACAGCATGGTCAAAAAGTTCATCTGTGTTATTTTTAATCTGACACTTTACAGGGCATACACCCCAACTTAAATTAAGTTGTCTCCACACTTTATCTTCAATCGTTGCACCAACTATAGTTGTAAACGGTCTGAATTTTGAAATCATTCGTGCTGTTGTTCCGCTTTTTGTTACAGTAATTACAGCACGTGCCTTTAAATCGTGGGATGTTGTAACCGTTGCATGGCTGATTGCCGATGTAATATCTTTTGAAGCGCTGTTGAGTTTATTGAATCTTTTTACATAATCAATATCTTTTTCTGTAGTAATCGCTATTGACGCCATTGTTTCAACAGACTCAACGGGATGCTTGCCGACTGCCGACTCACCCGAAAGCATAATAGCACTTGTTCCGTCATATATTGCATTTGCAACGTCGGTAATCTCTGCTCTTGTCGGACGCGGATTATTAATCATTGATTCAAGCATCTGTGTTGCCGTAACAACAATTTTGCCCGCCTCATAAACTTTTTTAATAATCATTTTCTGAATTGACGGAATATGCTCAAAATGAATTTCAACGCCCATATCGCCTCTTGCAACCATAATCCCGTCAGAAACTTTAATTATCTCGTCGATATTTTCTACGCCCTGCATATTTTCAATTTTGGCAATTATTTTAACATTCTTCCAGCCGATTGCATCGGTATAATTCCTGAGAATTGTTACATCCGTAGCATTGCGCACAAAAGAGGCTGCAACAAAATCAAAATCATTTTCCATACCGAACTGAAGATCTGCCATATCACGTGATGAAAGATAAGGCATATTGAGTGTTACACCGGGAACATTTACACCTTTGTGGTTGGTAAGCCTTCCGCCGTCAACCACAACACAGTTGATATCTGAACCGCTGATACTTTCAACTTTCATTGAAATAAGCCCGTCATTAATCAAAATTAAAGTTCCCACACTTACGTCAGCAGCAAGTCCGTCAAAATTAATATAACACTTTTTTTCATCTCCGATGCATTCTTTTGTTGTCAAAGTATACTTATCTCCCGGGGTTATTACAACACCGTCAGGATTTTCAAAATCACCTATTCTGACTTCAGGACCTTTTGTATCAAGAAGCGTTGCGATGGGGAGATTTAATTTTTCCCTGAGTTGCACAACTTCATTAAGTCTCTTTGTATGGTCGTCATAAGTTCCGTGGCTGAAATTAAATCTTGCAACATCCATCCCAGCAAGCATCATTCTTTCAAGAACTTCCGGTTTATCGGTTGCCGGTCCTAAAGTGCAAATAATCTTTGTTTTTCTCATAAAGGTCTCCAGAGTTAAAATTAATTGAATAACGAACAAATCCGCACATTCATTACTCATTAGTATGATACCACAAAAGAATCAAAATGCAATATAAAATATCGGATATAAAAAAATTTAACAGACTGATAAAAGACATCAGTCTGTTAAATACAAATTATTATTTTGCAAGAGCACCTACAAGCATCATATAATCGCCTATCTGCACGCCGAATTCAGGTGCGCCCTCCATAATCAACTGCTTATTGGCAGTCATCTGGAACATATCGCCCGTACCCATAATTATTTTAAGTGCTGAAGTTGCACAGTCAAATTTCATACAGAAAAACGGTTTTGAACGTTTATACTCGCCTCTGCCGGCTCTTGATTTTCCCGCCTTGACACGCATATATGCAGTGCATTCAGGATGACCTTCAATGGCCCACTGATAACACCTGTCAGGACTTTTAAGTGCCCAGCCATGCACATCGGGATGACCCATTTTGTTCAGTTGGGAAATGCCCGAAGAAAGCAGATAAAAATAGAGTTTGCAAAGAAGAAGCGATAATGCTTCATCATTCTCAGGCGGTTCGGCAATATTAAGAAGAGATGACATTTTAAGAAGCACCATCATAAATTTCATAAATTTACCGAAAGACTTGATTTTCATTTTCGGAAGTTTAGACATATCGCCTTTCATAAAAGCATTCATTTTTTCCATAGAAGAAAATGCAAGTTCGCCGTCTATTCTGCTCTGACCGAGATATTCACCGAGTTTAACAGACCATTCACCGTTTTCAACGATAAAATGAACCGCTTCTTTTTCATCGGCATTCACCTTAGCCGAAACCTGATAGATTGCATTGACGCCTTCAAACTTTTTTCTGAGTTCAGGCACATCGGTTGCAATGGTTTTCATCAGCGGTAAAGCCGCTGCCATAAATATTTTATTGGTGTAACGTGTTTCATCACTTGCCAATATTAATACACTCCTTTCAAGATGATGTAAACAGACAACGCAGTTTTTTTAGAACTCGTCATCCCATGCATCATCTGCTTCAAAATCTGCGTGCATAACTTCTTGAATCGTTTCAAGTATACCATTGGCATCAATTTTAGCCATTGAAAGCAGGTCTTCCTGCAGGCCGATTGTTGAAAACGCATTCTGATGACCGAGCATTCTGAATGCACACGCCTTGCCTGATTTTGCAACAACTTCGGCAACAGCAGAACCTAAACCGCCCATAACTTCATGGTCTTCGGCAGTAATGATACGGCGTGTATCACCTACAGCGGCAAGAACAGCCTCTTCATCAAGCGGTTTGATTGTGTGCATATTAAGAACACGAACTTTTAAACCTGCGTCTGCTTCTGCCATACGTGCAGCCTGCATTGCCTCAAATACGCATGAACCGCAGGCTATAACTGTAATATCAGTACCTTCGTTCATAACGGTTGCTTTTTTATAGTCAAATTTGCAGTCGTCAACATTATGATAAATAACCTGGTCAAAACCGCGGTTTATTCTGATATAAACAGGGCCTTCAATATCATAAGCCGCCTTTACAGCGTGATATGTTTCGGCACCGTCACAGGGGCAGATAACTGTCATATTCGGAAGTGATCTCATACACGCCATATCAATAAGAGAATGGTGAGTTGAGCCTGCCTGACCAAAAGAAGTTCCGGCATGGGTAGCAATAATCTTTACAGGAACATTCTGATAACAGATATCCGTATGAATCTGGTCAAGAGAACGTGCTGCCGTAAAAATAGCAAAAGTTGAGGCAAAAGGCACAAGGCCGTTTTTAGCCATACCTGCTGCAACGCCGAAAAGATTCTGTTCGGCAATACCAACATTAAAAAATCTTTCCGGGAAATGTTCGCCGAACATACCGATTTTTGTTGATTTTGCAAGGTCGGCAGTAAGAGCCACAACATCCTTATGCTCTTCACCGAGTTCACAAAGAGCAATACCGTAACACTCAGCAGTTGATAACTTAGTGGTGTCGGTCATTGTATATGTCATTCCAGCCATTTCTTATGCCTCCTTTTCTGCGCGTGCGCAGCGTTCTGCGTAGTATTTATCAAGGCTTGCATATGCAGTCTTAACCATTTCTTCATCAAGAGAACCGTAATGCCACAGATAGTTATCTCTCATAAAGTCAACACCCTCGCCCTTGAAAGTGTCCATAACAATGGCAGTAGGCTTATCGCCGCCGTCCTGATGATTTTTAATTGCAGCCTCAATGGCATCATTGAGTTCTTTCATATTATGACCGTCAACACGGATTACGTTAAAGCCGAATGCTTCAAACTTCTTGTCAACAGGTTCAACTTTCATTTCATCATCAACTCTGCCGTCAATCATACATTTGTTGACATCTGCTAAAACAACAACGTTTGAAAGTTTAAACTGAGCAGCACTCATTGCTGCCTCCCAGTTTGAACCCTCGTTGAGTTCGCCGTCGCCTGTAATAACATAGTTCATATAGTCAATACCGTTTACCCTGCCGGCAAGCGCAAAACCTACCGCAAGAGAAATACCATGACCGAGAGAACCTGTTGAACAGTCAATACCCTTAACCTTATTACAGTCAAGATGCATACCGATTTTAGCACCTGTAAGGTTAAAAATTTTAAGTTCATCAATCGGCATAAAACCGTAATCACAGATTACCGGTGCATAGCCAACGGCAGCATGACCCTTTGAAAGAATGAAACGGTCTCTGTCGGGAAGTTCGGGATTGTTTACATCAAGTTTCATAAAGCGGTGATACAGAATTGTCATAGCGTCCATTGCGCTCATTGCACCGCCGATATGGCCTGATCCTCCCCAGACTGCTGTCTGAATGGTGAGTCTTCTAAGTTCATCCGCCTTTTTTTCAAGACGGAGCCATTCTGCTTTATCAAATGGCTTGAAGTCAGTCGGCATATTAATACCCTCCTAAAATATTTATATTATTTTAAACCGATTTCGGGATGTCTTGCTGCAACAACACCGAAAGCATCTTCTGCAATATCAACTGCAAGTTTAATATCTTCATCCGTAATGGCAGCATTTATGAAATGGTTGTGGTGAGAGGCAAGGAAAAGGCCTCTTGAAACGCACTCTGCAATCCATTCCTGATGAAGCATGAGGCTGTCATCATTTGCTATTCTGAGATAAAACAACGCCGGTTCACCCGAAACAACAAGGTCAAATCCATGTTCTTTTGCTGCTGCCTTGAAGCCGTTTGTAAGTTCAAGACCCTTGGCTCTGAACATTGTGGGAATATCAAGTTTTTTCATTTTTGGTATGCAGGCAAGACAAGCGGCAAACGGCTCTGCGCTCATCCAGTAAGAACCTGTGTAAACAACAGATGAAGCAGTTGCTTTCATATGTTCCTGACCGCAAACTGCCGACATATTATAGCCGTTTGCAAGAGCCTTGCAGAAACAGATAAGATCTGCCTTGAATCCGTAATAATGGTCTGAACCCTGAATATCAAGTCTGAAACCTGTGCGAACATCATCAATGATAAGAACCATACCGTGGTCGTCGCAGAATTTGCGAACCTTTGCCCACTGTTCTTTTGTTGCGCATTCGTTATCTTTAAAATTACCGTGGTCGTAAGGCTGGGCAATAAGACCGGCAACATCGCCGCCGCATGCATCATAAGCCTCCTGCATAGCATCCATATCAAACCACGGAACAACAATATTGTTGCATACATCTTCGGGAAGAATGCCCGGATAGTCAACTTTCTGTGCCCACTGAAAATCGCCGTGATAATATCCTTTGAAGAACATCATCTTTTTCTTTCCGGTATGTGCGCGGGCACACATTACGCTGAAAGTTGTTGCGTCAGAACCGTTTTTCATAAAGAAAGCCCAGTCTGCCATAGCAACCGTGTCTTTAAGAAGTTCGGCGCATTCTACCATTTTATATGACGGAGAAGTTGTGCAGTTGCCGACTTTAAGTTGTTCCATAGCGGCAGCGTCAACATCATCGTCACAGTAACCGAGAACATTAGGACCATATGCACACATAAGGTCAAGATATTTATTGCCGTCAACATCCCAGAAATATGTACCCTTGGCTTTCTGCGACATTAATGGCCATTTTGTTATAGGAAGGAAAAGACCCTCTGACGGACCGAGATGACCGTATACACCTGATGGAATTGCATCAAGCGCACGTGAAAACCACTCGGCACTTTTTTCATGTTTATATTCGGGATATTTACTCATTTGACTTTCCTCCTATCCGAGATAAACTGCAACTCTGTCGAGAATACGGTTAATATTATCTACCATTGAAATCATACCTGCCATATAAATGTTGCCTGCACAGAGTTCTGCCATGGTTGAAGCAGTGCCGGTAAACAAACCGTAAGCGAGGTCGATAGAATTAAATTCCATAATTGCACGAGGAGTATCCGGTTTTTCCTTAATTGTTTCAAATTTATGTCCGCGTACACGCAGTGTTGCATAACAAGTATCTTTTATACCCATCTGAACATCACCGTCAACGGTGTAAAGAGCAGACTGCTGAGAAATTGAATCACTGTTTGCAAGAGCAGACAGCGCACCTGCGATTGTGTAAAAAGTAAGAACGGTTGACTCTTCAAAGAATGCCCTGTTCTTTAAATCTTCTTCACTCGGCATCAAGAGTTTTGTGAGTCTGTCTGTAAGTTTGGTAAAAGGACCAAGCAAAAATGAAAGCACCTGTGCAACACCTTTAACGGGGATACCCGGTTTGCTTTCATCAATAAGTGCGTTGAATTTTTCAGGGCTTGCAAAATTCATTTTACAGGTGCAGCCGTAACTGCCCTCAGACATAGAGCAGCCTTTTTTTGAAAAATGAAAAGTACAGCATGGGCCGCCGCTTACATCAAAACACAAAGAAACAGGTTTTTTTATACCTGCGCATATTGCTTTTGCCTCATCGTCCATCTCGCAAAGGTTTTCAAGAGTTGCAAGAACGCCGTACATATTAACAAAAGCCATAGCCTTAGCCTCTTTCAAAATAATTCCTCCTTTATATTAAATACTATAATTGACTATAATACATTTTGATTATAGCACAACTCAGAAACTATAGCAACAAAACCGGCAAAATAAAACTTTACAAATTGGTTAAAGTATATAAAACAGAAAAAGCAGAAAGAACTTTTTTAGACAATTTAATAAATAACAAAAACAAATTTCGCCTTTTTAATTGACTAAAATATTTTAAATGTGATATAATAACTTTTGCCAAGCAAATTTTATAATTCACTAAAATTTAGTGTGTGTTTTAATTATATAAAAACGCATGCTTATTTTCACATACTATTTTTTGGTGATATGTGTAAAATTTGTTTGGCGACAGTTGGAGCATGCGTTTTTTATGCGTGGCTTCGGCTGCGCATTTTTTATTTTAAGGGGGTCATAAAAATGACTGAAAAAACGTATTCGTATGACATTGAGGGCAAAGATTTGCACGAATTCTTCAGACTGCACAATCAACTGAATGACAGGCTGGGGATACTATCCAACAAAATAGAACTGCTGAATGTTCTGCAGGGGTGCTGTGTTGAACTGGAGGCATATAACAACAAAAACTACGACCTGCTCTGTATGGCAATCGGTGACGCGCTGGATTACACGGAAGAACTGACCGCATTTTCAGATAAATGCTATCTACATATGCAGAATATGCTCAAACAAAACAAACAGTAATGCCAACAGTTAGCCGCTTATTCAGCGTCTGACAAAAGAAAAGGAATGGTAAAAACATACCATTCCTTTTTTATTATTTTGCTAAAAAGCCTATTTTTTTCATTGCCTTATCAAGCGTTCTCTGAGATACACGCTGAGCAATCTCTGCACCCTGAGTCCACTTTTCTTTGAGATATGCTTTATCAGCCATAAGTTCGTTATATTTTTTCTGAACAGGCTCAAGTTCGGCAACAACAGCCTCGCCTACAGCAGTTTTGAAATCGCCATAACCTTTGCCCGAAAATTCAGATTCGATTGTTTCAAAACTTTTGCCTGTTACGGCAGAATAAATGGTCATAAGGTTATTGATGCCGTCTTTGCCCTCGGCATAATGAACGCTCATTTCACTGTCTGTTACGGCGCTCTTGAATTTTTTCATAATTACGCTTGGCTCATCCGTAAGATAAACTGTGCCTTTCTGATTGGGGTCAGACTTGCTCATTTTTCTTGTCGGGTCGGCAAGGCTCATTACCCTTGCGCCTGCCTTTGGAAAATACGGTTCGGGAACGGTAAACACATTGCCGTAAACACCGTTAAATCTTTCTGCAATATCACGGGCAATTTCAAGATGCTGCTTCTGGTCTGCACCGACCGGAACAACATCTGCCTGATAAAGAAGAATATCGGCAGCCATAAGGCAAGGATAAGTAAACAGACCTGAATTGACATTATCTGCATGCTGAGCCGATTTATCTTTAAACTGGGTCATTCTGTTCAGTTCGCCGAACATAGTGTAGCAGTTGAGTATCCAGCCGAGTTGTGAGTGCTGCGGCACATGGGACTGAACAAACAGAATGCTTTTTTCAGGGTCAAGACCGACTGCCATTAAAAGTGCATATAACTGCGTTGTCTGCAGTCTGAGTTTCTGCGGGTCCTGCCTTACTGTGATGGAATGCAAATCCGCAATGCCGAAAACAGTATCATAATCCTCCTGAAATTCAGGCCAGCCTTTCATTGCACCAAGATAGTTTCCGAGAGTGGGAATGGATGTTGGCTGAATAAGCGAAAGGCTTCTTTTTTTACGTTCTTTTTTGATTTCTTCTGACATAATATGATTATCTCCGATATAAATTATTTGTATTCTTTGGCAACTTCACCAAGTATTTTTACGCCGTTAATAATTCCCTCATCAGACGGGGTTGAAAAATTAAGACGGATATACTGGGTTTCATCTGTATCATCAATAAGGAATGCACTGCCCGGAACAACGGCAACTTTTCTGTCGACCGCTTTTTTTACAAACTCAGGCATATTAACAGAATCGGGCAGTCTGCACCAGATAAAAAGACCGCCTTCAGGTCTTACATATTCAACAAAATCACCAAGTTCCCTGTCGATACAGTCGCACATAAGATTCAGTTTTCTTTCATACACTTTGCGGATTTTGTTCAAATGAGCATCAATATCGTAATTCTTGAACCAGCCGTCAACAATCATCTGATTCAGGCAGGCAGTGTGGGTATCCGATGCCTGCTTGCCGACTGTCATTTTGGCAGCAATGCGCTGCGGTGCAACGCAGTATGCAACACGAAGACCCGGCGCAAGAATTTTAGAAAACGATCCCGCATAAATAACTATGCCGTCATCATCCATCGACTTTATTGTTGGCAGCGGTGTTCCCGATACTCTCAGATCACCATAAGGGTTATCCTCAAGAATCATAACACCGTATTCTTTTGCAAGAGAATACAGTTTTTCTCTCTTTTCAAGAGACATTGTTGCACCTGACGGATTCTGAAAATTCGGAATCGTATATATAAATTTTACATTTTCGCTTGTTTTAAGAACTTCTTCAAGAGCGTTTACATCCATACCGTCTGCCTCAACAGGAACGCCTTTGAGTTTGCAGCCATATGATCTGAAACAGTTCAGCGAACCGATAAAAGACGGTTCTTCACAAATTACGGTATCACCCTCGTTGCAAAGCACCTTTGTCACAAGGTCCATAACCTGAGTTGCACCCGAAACAATAAGCGTTGTATCAAAATCTTTGCCGATATTTTCGTGGTTTTTAAGCCAGCCGGAAACCGTTTCACGCAGCGGCTGATAACCTTCCGAAACGCCGTACTGCAAAGCATCAATCGGTTTTTCGGCAAGAATCTCTTTTGCAAGTTGCTGCACCTCTTCAACAGGAAAAGCCTCGGGAGCGGGATTGCCTGCTGCCAGCGGAATTACAGCCGGATCTGATGTAGCCTTTAATATTTCTCTTATCGCACTTGGCTGGAGCGATGAGATTTTGTTTGAAAAAATGTAATCCATTGTATAAACCTGATTTCGTTTAAATTATATTATCGTCTTTAAGAAAATCTATAAGGCGCTGCGTATTGCAGCCATCATGATATGTTACAATCTGTGCATATCTCTCTTTATATTTTTCACTCTGCGGATTGTTATAGTTATATTCAATAGCATCCGAAAGCCCCGCTTCGCTATAAAAATAATCGCCGTAAACATTATTTTCATTGAGCATAAGTTTTGTTGTAGGGCCATAATGCGCCATACAGTCATCTTTTTCCTCCCAGTAGAAAATGACTCTTGAGCCTCTGTAAAAAGCATCATAAGCAATGGAGGAATAATCGGTAATAAGAATTCTTGCCTGCTTGAGAATATCATCATATTTTGCATCGGTAATAATTGTATTTGATACCGAGTCAGGAAGATTTTTCAGTTCATTAATAATGAGCGGATGCGGAAGAATAATCACTTTATCCTTAAGATTTTCGGGAACACTGTCAAAAATCTTCATTATCATTTTGAAATAACTTGTTTCAAGAAAATCGTCACGCGCCGTGTTGATTTCCCACGGGCGCCATGTCGGCATAATAATAATTTTATCTGCATCGTCATTTAAAGTGTTTTTATCAAATTTAGGAAGACCGGTTATATACAAATCTTCCGGAAAATGATTTCCGAGTTCAACAAAATGATCTGCCTCAGCCTGTGATGAAACAACAACACGATATTTACCAACCAGTTCTTTTCGCTTGAACATGGTTCTTGCCTCAGAGTCGAGCGACACCATATACATTACGCCGTGCTGAAGGAATACATAGTTTTTATTTTTATCGGCAACTTTCATAAGCGCAAGTTTATTAAAGGTTTTAAGGTCTATTGCATGAACAAGCGTTTCTGTTCCGATAAAAGTTCTGGATTTGAAAAAATACAGATAATGTTTAAATGAATGCTTTATCAAAACATTTTTTCTGTATTTTTCGGGTATTTCGTTGATATGCTCTTTTGTTACAATAAAATAGGAATATTTATATCCGCTATCAAGCAGTTTTTCAAAAAGAGCACTGGCACTTTCTTCATATTTGGAAGAATTTTTTTCATATAAAAGAACAAGTTTTTTTGCCTTTTCGCTGTGCCACAGCAATGCAAGAGCAAATGCAAAAATCTGCATTATACGTTTTGAAAGTGCATCGGAAACATTCTTTGAACGAACATAAACCGTTAAAAGATTTTTCTTTGACTGCCTGAAAATTGCAACGGTATTTGTATTTTTTTCGGTGCAGAAAGGACCGCGAAGACCTAAAAATCTGCCAAGGGTCATGGAAGTATAAATGACAGAACATTCAAATTCTTCACCGTTCTCATCTTTATAAACAAGGCAAACATTATTGGTTGCCGGCATATCAATAACATCTTCAACAGGCACCGAAAAATAATAGATACCCCTGTGTTTTTTGGATAGTTTATTTTTATTTGCAATAAAATGAGGCTTATAAACTCTGTCGCCAACGGTGACATATGTTTCACTCAGTTTTGTTTCAATATGACTTTGCATAACAAAAGAACTGAGACAAACAAGTTTAAACTTATTTTTTATTCTGTTCTGAGAAGTAAGATAGAGCGGCGCAATATTTTTCAAAAGGGGTCTGTTTTTATAATCAGTCACGCTGTTTTCGTCTGATATTTCACATCCGTTAATATCGACTGCTTTAAAGCCTTTCTTCTCTTCATATTTTTCAACGCAGGCAACGATGGCGTCATTGCGCCTGATATCTCCCAAATAGTTACGTTTAACGTATTCTTTTGTGCCTGTCATTCTGGCAAGCATACCGGAAATATTCTGATTTCCGCAGGAGAAATCCACAATCTTATCCGGTTTTATTGAATAGAAAAGCCTGTCTTTTTCTCTTTCGTAAAAAGCATCGAGCGTTTTGTTATCGCGTGTTTTTTTAAATATACGTTTGAGCATAACCGAAATCAGTTCTTTATAATTCAACTGAAAAGCAGTTATCGTGCCCAACGTAGACACATTGGAATTAAGCGAAAGAATAAATTCTTTTTTTGCTTTGTTAAGGTTTTTTCTGTAAACAATAACGTAATTATATTCATTATTCTGTTTGGTATACGTTTTAATATCCTCAAACAGTCTTTCGTGCATAAGACCTGCAAAAATAAGGCAGAGTTTTTTGTTTTCGCAGCCGTGTTTTTCAAGATTATAAAACTCGCTTTTTCCGCTTACCATCATATCAAAAAGTTTTTCGCACGAGTCGATACTGCCGTTTGAGCAGTATTCAGCGATAAACTTTTCATCAACTTCAGCCGGAGTTTTAAACTCGCCGATAACCTCATCAACCGTTTGAACAATAGGAAACGGAAGCGTATCAAACGGCATATAAATTCCTCTTGAACCAAGATAGTCTTCTTTATCGTAAGCGAAAAGAATAATCTTTTTCCCTGTAACGGCAAAATCAAAAAACACACTTGAATAGTCTGTTACAAGTCCGTCACAGGCATTAAGAATTTCGTAAGTATCGTAATCAGATGAAAAATAATCAATATGCTTAAAAGCCGAACAGTCAATATCCTTTGCAAGCAGAAAATGAAGATTAACAAGAAGAACGGTATCATCATCAAGTTTCTCGTCAAATTCTTTAAGAATATGCATTGTGCTTTCAAGTTGATTCGCAGTATCTGCCGTTCTGCCTGTTCCGCGCCAGGTGGGCATATAGGCAAAAACGGTTTTACCGCCGTATCCCAGTTTTTTCTTCATTTCATCTGATTGATTTTTATCATAGAAAATATAGTTTCTGGGATAATTTGCAATCAGAGAATTACCTTTAAAAATATGTTTTAAATCGTAATCCTCCATAAACACCTTTCGGGTGAATTCATTAGGAAAAAGAGCATAATCGCTCATCAGATAGTTTTTCTGAATATTGGCAAGAGAGGCAAGATTTGACTTGTCCGACTTGCCGAGCGTTTTGAGCGGCGTGCCGTGCCATGTATTAAGAAACACCTGCTCTTTGCGCTTACTGAAAAACGGCGGAAAAGAGTTATCCGTCATAAGATACTTTGCTGTTGCAAGATAACGGCAGTAATCATCATTGCCCCTTACGGATAAAATGACCCTGTCAAAGCCGTAAAATTTCATACGGGATTCGGCCTTTTCTAAGGTATTATCCGTAACAACAAAAACTGTTTTGTAATCTTTCCATCGTGGGTTTGTATTGAGTTCTTTAAGCATAGAGAACATATTTCCGTTAATATTTGTTCCCTGACCACCCTCAAGAAGAACAAGTTTTTCGTCAACAGGAAGTTTGCTGTAATTAAGATAATTCATCTTAACTTCGGTTTTTACCTTATTGAATTTTCCCAGTACATCTTTTATCACAGTTCGTTATACCTCTTTTGCCGCAAATAGTTTATGCCTTGCCGCCTTTTTCTGCAAGCATTGAAATAAATTTTGCAAAAACGGCAGCATTATTTGTATTTGAATTTTCAACAAATTTTGATTTGAATTTGTAAAGAGAATTAAAATCATAATTGCCTGATTTTATATCTCTGCAAAGATTTTCTGCGTTTTCAAAAACAGCAGACGGAAGTTCCGCCTTCAAATCAACGTTAAGACCGCGTTCTTCACGGTATTCCTTATAATCGGGAACAAAAAAGTAAAGCGGTTTCATAAGAAGGCTTGCCTCAAAAGCGCAGGCAGAATAATCGGTAACAATAACATCTGCAATTTTCATCAAATCATATGTTGAAAAATCGCCGTTATAGGAATATCTTTCGTCATACTTTATTTTTGAAAAAAGCGGATGCGGGCTGATGATTAAATGAAAATCATTTTCAATATCGGTAAAATCAGCCTTCAACTGTGCTGCAGCCTGCACTTCCCTGTCTCTGAAAGTGGGAAGATAAAGAATGATTTTTTTATTGAGCAAAGCAGGATTAAGAGAATAAAACTTTGCCGAAGAACCGGTATCGCTCAGTATTTCATCAACACGCGGAAGCGAACAGATTTTCATTTTATCAGCCGGATAGCCGAATGCCTCCATATAAAACACGGCACTCGCTTTGCTTGGTGCAATCACAAAATCATAATTTTTGTGCATACACATTTCCCTGCTTGTTTTCTCGTCTCTGCCCTCTTTTGTGCCTACGCTCTGCAGACCGAATTTTTTGATTGCCCCGAGAGCGTGCCACATCTGAATAACCTTAAGTTCTTTTTTATGATTAAGACAGGAAACCGTTATTGAATAGGTATCCAGAATGGCAATTT
This sequence comes from uncultured Clostridia bacterium, assembly GCA_946555465.1. Taxonomy (GTDB): domain Bacteria; phylum Bacillota; class Clostridia; order Oscillospirales; family Acutalibacteraceae; genus Eubacterium_R. The sequence goes on along the minus strand of CAMNST010000007.1, from coordinate 92,302 downwards.
TTGATGTTGCAAGATAATACATATCACCGATAATACCGGCGCAGTATCTGATTTTTTCACCAAAACCGTCGGGAATCATTCTTAATCTGAACACCTGTTCAAATCCCGGCATTTCATTGCTGATTGCTTTTTCAAGCAAAAGCATATCAATGCTTTTATCATTGCTTTGTCTTGACAGATAAACAATTCTGTTTTTTGTCTTAAACAGTTTAATGGGTGCATAAAGCACCCTTAAACCGAATTTTAATATTGAAATTAATAATATTTTCATTATTCATAGAGAGGGTATTTTGCACAGATTTCTGCAACACCCTTTGTAATATTTTCTTTCTGATTTTCAAAATCAGTTACTGCAAGGAAGATATATTCTGCAATCTTATCCATATCTTCTGTGTTAAGACCTCTTGTTGTAGCGGCAGGCGTACCGATACGCACACCTGAAGTAACAAACGGTGAAAGAGGTTCATTAGGAACCGTGTTTTTATTAAGAGTAATGTGAACTTCATCAAGACGATGCTCAAGTTCTTTGCCTGTTACATCGGTACCGCGAAGATCAAGAAGGCAAAGATGATTGTCTGTGCCGCCTGAAACAAGGTTAAGACCTCTCTTGGTAAGACCGTCTGCAAGAGCCTTTGCATTATCAATAACGCGCTGCTGATATGACTTGAATTCATCTTTAAGCGCCTCGCCGAAGCAAACTGCCTTGCCGGCAATAACGTGCATAAGCGGACCGCCCTGTGTTCCCGGGAACACAGCAGAATTCAGTTTCTTTGCAAGAAATTCATTGTTGCAGAGAATAAGACCGCCGCGCGGACCTCTGAGCGTTTTATGGGTAGTTGTTGTTACAACATCTGCATAAGGAATCGGTGACTGGTGAAGTCCTGCGGCAACAAGACCTGCAATATGTGCCATATCAACCATAAACATTGCACCGTTTGCATGCGCAATATCGGCCATTGTTTTAAAATCAATTTCTCTTGGATAAGCAGAAGCGCCTGCAACAACAAGTTTAGGCTTAACTTTATTGACCTGCTTTGCAAATTCTTTCATATCAATAAAGCCGTTGTCGTCAACGCCGTAAGGAACGAAATTGAAATATTTACCGCTGATGTTTGCAGGTGAACCGTGTGTAAGATGACCGCCGTTATCAAGGCTCATACCCATAACGGTATCGCCGGGTGTGAGAAGTGCAAGATAAACTGCTGTATTTGCCTGTGCACCTGAGTGAGGCTGAACATTTGCAAACTTGCAGCCGAAAAGTTCACACGCTCTTTTAATAGCGATTTCTTCAACAATATCAACATACTGACAGCCGCCGTAATAACGCTTTGCAGGGAGACCCTCAGCATATTTGTTTGTAAGAACAGAGCCCATTGCAGCCATTACCTGCGGCGAAACAAGGTTTTCAGATGCGATAAGTTCAATATTTTCGCGCTGACGTTTTAACTCAAGCGCCATTGCATCGGCAACCTCTTTGTCTGTTTCGGCAACCTTGCCGATTGAATCATAGTAATCAGGAAACATACCTTAATCCTCCAAATAATTAAAATTATACGGATATATCATAACACAAGATGACGTATTATACAATATCTATTTACATATTTTACACTTGCAAGATGGAAGAATATGTGATAAAATCTTTTCGTTATAAGGAGTGATACTATGAGCGGACATAATAAATGGAGCACCATAAAAAGAAAAAAGGGTGCAAATGACGCGGCAAGAGCCAAAGTATTTACAAAAATCGGCCGTGAACTTGCGGTTGCAGTTAAAAACGGAGGTCCTGACCCCAACAATAATGCAAAATTGCGTGATGTTATTGCAAAAGCAAAACAGAACAATGTGCCTAACGATAATATTGACAGAATGCTGAAAAAGGCTGCCGGCGATACAGACGGGGCAAACTTCGAAGAAATTGTATATGAAGGCTACGGCCCTTCGGGTGTTGCAGTTGTTGTTGAAACGCTTACCGACAACAGAAACAGAACCGCATCCGAGGTTCGCCACTACTTTGATAAAGCAGGCGGAAATATGGGAACACCGGGCTCGGTTACCTTTATGTTCGGCAAAGAAGGCGTTATCATCATAGAAAAAGAAGACGTTGACGAAGACCAGTTAATGATGGATGCCCTTGAAGCGGGTGCCGGTGATTTTCTTACAGATGATGAAGATATTTTTGAAATCAGAACAGAGGCAACAGATGTTGGTGCCATCCGCGATGAACTTGAATCAAAGGGATATAAAATCATTTCTTCAGAACCGGCTTACATTCCGCAGACTTATACAAGACTTGAATCGGAAGACGATATGAAAGCCATGTCAAAAATGATTGATATGTTTGAAGAAAATGACGATGTTCAGAACATCTGGCACAACTGGGAAAACGAAGACGAATACGAAGGCTGATTCAGACAAGAACGCAAAAGGGCAGTTGATTTTTCAACTGCTCTTTTTTTGTTGACTAATTCAGTCAATTTGTGATATAATAATTTCGCCAAATAATTTTACAAGTAAATAACTATGAAAAAATTCAGTAAGTGTTTTTTTATTCTTTGATAAAAATGCTTGCTCTATTTCAACTTACTATTTTTTCATAGTATTTGTAAAATTGTTTGGCGACAGTTGGAGCGTGCGTTTTTTATGCGCGGCTTCGGCTGCGCATTTTTTATTTTTAAGGGGGTCATAAAAATGACTGAAAAAACGTATTCGTATGACATTGAGGGCAAAGATTTGCATGAATTTTTCAAAATGCACAATCAACTGAACGACAGGCTGGAGATTCTCTCCAACAAAATTGAACTGCTGAATGTTCTGCAGGGGTGCTGTGTTGAACTGGAGGCGTATAACAACAAGAATTACGATCTGCTCTGCATGGCAATCGGTGATGCACTGGATTACACTGAAGAACTGACCGCATTTTCCGATAAATGCTATTTACATATGCAGCATATGCTCGGCAAATAAATAAGAACCTTGCAGATTGAATCTGCAAGGTTCTTATTTATTCATTAACGGTTCTTTCTTTAACTGTTTCGTTTATTGCACGGTGAAGTGAAAATTCATTGGTATACGGTGCATCGCAAAATGCCCTGAACACCATAACACCGCCGATATTCTGGTCAATCGCCACTGCAGTTTTATCTCTCACCTCGGCATAACTATTAAGATAAGCGTCACAGGTTTTCTTTTCACCGGTTGTTTCATCGGTGTAAGGATAATCTTTTGCAATCTTGCCCCACATACCGAAATCGGCACCATCATCGCGAATGCTCGGCCATGCATATTCAGATTTATCCGTTGTTCTTCCGTAAGTCGGAATGCCGAGAAGAATCTGACTGTCATCAAAACCAAAATCTCTTATCTTGCAGATTGCCTCATAGCCTGCATTATAACCGTTTGAGTGGTCACCGCGTTCGTCAAACAAATCATATGCCATAAGATTAACATTTTCTATTGCCTTTTTCGCAGAGTCACTGAACTTGACCTGCCACGGCGGAAGTGCAACGGAAACTTTAGTAAACTCGGCTGTTCTTTCAACAATCAGATCATACGCCTTCCACTGGGCATTATTTTTAGGGTATTCCCAGTCATAGTCAACACCGTATAAATCATACTTATCAACGAAGGCTTTGATATTGCGTGAAAGCGTATCAATATTCTGATTCACAAAATCTTTTGTGCCTTCATAATCCCTGTTGCCATCTTTGTCATTTTGGTCAAAGAAAACCGTGCACCATATGCGAACATCTCTGTCGCCTAAAATTTTTCTGAAATTGCTTAACTGCTCGGCAAAAAATTCTTCGGAATGGCTGAAGCAGATATTTGCATTTTCATCAACGGATACTTCGCCGAAAAGAATCGGGTCGGTTACCGTGTCATAATATCCCGAAAAACCTTCGTCGCCAAGCAAATCTTTAAAATCATAAACATCAAGACGCAGATACTGCGACACTTTAACAGGACCGTTTCTCTTCTCTGCCATATAAACAGACATTTCTTTAACTTTTACATCCTTATTGCAGTCGGTTATTTCCAGTCTCAGTTTCTGCGTTGTTACCTCGCCGATAAAACAGAGATGATAAGCCATAATTCTGTCCTGCTGATAAACAAGTTTCCAGTCGCCGTTTTCTTCAATATAAATTTTAAACTCGTTGCAGTTGTCTCCCTTTTCATACAGAGAAACCGTATCAAAACTTACATTTTCGCCGAAATCTATATCAACATATTCACCTTTTGACAGTTTCACATAATTCGACAGATTTGCATCGTTGAGTCTTTTGCTTTTACAGGAATAATCAAGACGGTTTTTCACAACATCAGGTTTTCTTTTAACATAATAACAAGAGGAAAACATAAGGCATATCGTTGTGCAGCAAAGCGTTACTGCAACCATTTTTTTTAAAACAGATTTCACAATTTTCTCCTTATCAAGCGTGTTTCTTTTTTCTTACAATTTTAAACACGACAGCACCGATACCGATAATAACAGCCGCACCGGCTGTTGCAGCAACAGCAATCACCACTTTCAGATTATGGCCGGATGCGCCTTCATACCAGAGATAATCTCCGCCGTAAACCGTATCGCCCACCAAATCTTTGTAATAAAGCAATTTTGTTGTGTATGACAAATCACTTTCGTTGATATCAACAATTCTTACACCATGTTCGGGACCGTTGCCGTAAATATAAAATCCTGCACCGGGTGTATAATGCATATCAATTCCATCAAGCGTTGCTGAAAAATCATTTACATGGTCGTGCCCAAAGAAAGCGGCAACAATATCTCCCTGGTTTTTCCACGATTCAAACTGACCGTTGTTATAATCGGGCGGACAGGGCGCTTCGCCCATACTGCCATTTGCAATATCTTCATTCAGTATGTAATATTTATCGCCCTTTTTGACTGCTCCCTCTGTTCCCTCGTCAACCTCTGTAAGCAAATCAAATATTTCGGGAACTGCTATATGCTGAAACAAAAATGAAGGAAGCACTTCTCCGCCGTTTTGCGCTTTCAGTTCACTGCTCTTTTTCTCGTACCATTCAATCTGGTCACTGCCGACAAAATCATAATAGGACTCTATATTTTTATCGGTATTATAACTTCCCGAGTCGATAAACCACAGGTTAAAAATATCTTTTGTTCCTGCGCTGTTTTTTATCATCAAATTATAATTGCCGCAGCCTTTCATATCTTCGCCCTCAACAGAGAGGCAGTTGCCGAGTGATTTATAAAGTTCCATCTGATATTCTTTTGAAACGCCGCCCTCATCATCATGATTGCCGAAAACGATGCAGTAAGGAATATTTCTTGAAACAACAGGTTCCATAATGCGTTTTATTGCCTTAGTGGTTCTGCTCTTGCTTTTCGCAATCTGAAAATCAGGTCCGTGAATATTGTCACCCGTAAAAACAACCAAATCCGGCTTTGCCTCATCAAGAGCCGCATTCATAAGATCAAGTGTCTCCTGTCTGGGTTTGATACTGTCTTGGGCATCGGCAATAATCATAATACGGAATTTTCCGTTTTCATTAAATTTCAAATCACTGTTCACCTCGCTTGTATCAGCCGCAAATGCAGGCACACAACTAAACATCAGTAATACCGAAATCAGAAAAGAAACGGTAAATTTAAAATAAGTTTTCATTTTTGCTCCTTTATTTATCATAGCAAATAAGATATCCGCCAAACGCACCTGCGTAAATTTTATCATCTGTTACTGCAATTTTTCCGAGAACCGCAGAACCTGCATCATATTTTTTTATAAGACTGCCGCTGTTTATATCAACATAATAAATGCAGCCGTCGTTTGCACCGAATATAAGCGTATTTCCGTCAATAACAGGTGTTGATTCAATAATCTTTGAACCCTTGCCTTTATATGGCGCTGTAAAAAGTTTACTATCATCCGTTTTGAAATTCCATAAAACCGATTTGCTGTTCATATCAAAAGCAATCAGCCCTTCGTTTGATGTTGGAATATAGGCAACACCGTCGCGGTATGCAGGCTTGGCACTTGATGAAAAACTGTATTCTTCAAAACTTGTTTTGCTTATGATTTTGCCGTCTTCGGTATGAATCAGCATCACTGCATTATCATCAGCAGCAAGCAGTGTTTTATCATCAACCGCAACAGGGGTTGAACTTCTGAAACGAAGATTTTCATCTTTATTATCCCACACTTCACTGCCGTTTTCCGCATTAAGTGCGGCAAGTGCATCCCAGTGCGAATTAACAAACACTTTGCTGTCGGCAACGATAAATTCTGCAGGAGAATTCTCGCCTTTGTCTCGGTTCACAGACCATTTTTCATCACCGTTTTCAAGGTTCAGCGCGGTTACAACACGTGAAGCGCCGGCATAAATTACGCCGTTATCTATGCAGATTCCGCTGCTTGTTCCAAGGGCATTGCCAAGATTTAATTTCTTTTGCCACAGAAGATTGCCGTTTGACTTATCAAGGCAGTAAACATTGCCGTCGGTATCCATTGCAACCAATTTGTTTTCCTCAATGCAGACATTGTTTTTCACTGAATTTTCAGTTTTAAAAAACCATTTCACTTTTCCGTCTGCACTGTTCAAACAATAGACCGCACAGTTACAGGGATAATCATCGTCAACCGTTGCGGTGTAAATATATCCGTCATCAAAAATGGTATCACAGAACAATATATTTGAATCAAATTTTGTTGCCCATACAGCGTCTTTCGGCGTTGAAGAGCTGCCAAGGTCATAATAATACATCTGTGTTTTGATTTCTCCGTCTGCACTTACGCTGATGACTCTTGTTCCGCCGGGTGAGGAATCAATTCCGCCGCAGTCGGGACGGGGTGCACTTATATTCAGAACCCCGTTTGACTCATAAACATAGTTATAATGATAATGACCGAAAACCCATGCAATCAGGTTATGTTCTTTTAAATCAAGTTCCTTTCTGCCGAAAGAAAGCACATAATCATCAGACGGTGATTTTGTATGGTTAAACATAACCACTTTCATATTCTCATCAACATTTGCAAGGTCATTTTCAAGCCATCGCCAGCGGTCATTTTTACTGTAAAGGGACTGATAATCGCTTCCCGTCTGGAATGAAGTGATAATGTAATGAACATTGCCCACCTCAAAAGAATACCATACAGGGCCGTAAAGGCTTTCATAAAGTTCTTCACCATATTTGCCCTTTACATAATCGTGATTGCCTATAACATATTTTACGCTACAGCCCATTGTATCGGTATTCATATCTTCAATATGTTTTTTCAGCCCCGCCTCGTAGCAAATATCACCTGTATGTATTAAAAACGCAGGATTATTTTCTTTAACAATATTTTTTACATCATCAAGCCATTCACCGGTGCCGTTTTCACCGATTTCGGTATCGGAAATCTGAACAAAGCAATGATTTTCCTGAGCGGTAAGTTCGGATTTTTCAAAAGTAAAATCATAATTTTCAGTATTTTTATCAATCGGAATATAATATTTATCCGTCACATATCCTGACGGAACGGTTACCGTTACAAAGTGGCTCTTGATCCATCCTTTAAGTTCAAATTTTCCGTTTTCATCGGTTTTTACAACATTTCTGCCATCGGTTACAGATACATCTGCAATCGGATTGCCTGTTTCGCTTTCCGTTACCGTTCCGCTGAAAGGACCTTTGTTAAGCGCGGTAAAAGCAAATACTGCGGCTGACACGGCAGCAACCGCTGTTACACACAGAACAGACACAAATATTTTTGTTCCCTTTTTCATAAATTTATTTCACCTATCCTAAATCAATATTCCCTTCAAATTCAGAATCATCTTTTATGTACTGCTCATAGTTTTCATTTTGCCATACTTTAACGTAATCAATCATAAAATCGCCGTTATCGGCATTATCGTGGCTGAACTGCCCTATTTTCTGACCGTGAGGCCCCCATCCGTCACCTGCATCAATTTCTACTGTAAGCCTTAAAAATTCACGGACTTTTGAAACGCCGCCACCGTCTGTTGCCCATGTCGGCTGACCGTCAATATAGAAAACATAATAATCAGGGGTCCACTTAAGGGCATATGTATGATAGCCGTCATACAAATTCTGCTCAAGATTTCCGATATAATCTTCAACTTTTCCGTCTTTGCCGTAGCCGTCCCACAAAAGAGCGTGCCCCATCTTTGACTGTTTGCTGTTTCTGAAGGCACTTTCATAAACATCTATTTCCGTACCATCCTGACCTTCGTTGCCCACTTTTCTCTGATTTGAAGACTGAAGCCAGAAAGCCGACCATAAACCGTCAGAATCGGGAAGTTTTACTTTGCATTCAAAATAACCGAAAGCCTGTGAAAACAGCATTGTATCTGCAGTGCCTTTGTTATCGTTATTATCACCCGAAATAAGCCTTGTCTCTATTCCGGATGTAAAACGGCCTGTACTCGGGCAGTCGCCGCCACATGAATGATTTTCTTCATAACGTGAATGAATAATGGCATTTGAATCTTTAACCTCAACCATTTTAGGGCACCACCAGCACGCCTGTTCGGGTTTATTTTTATTATCACTTTCCCAGCGGATAGCGTGGGGTGAGGTGGTCCATATTTCTTTGTTTCCTGTGTATTTATCACCGAAAGTTATGTTTTCGTTAAGCGAATTCCCTTCAAAATCATCTTCAAAAACCATATACCAGCCATCCTGATTTAAAACAGGAAGAGACAGGTCATAGCCTTTTTCTCTCCAACCGTTATCCTGCTTTTTGGAACAGCCTGAAAGCATAACGATTCCTGTCAATATGCAAACAGACAATGCTATCAATAAAAACTTTTTCATAATTTTCTCCCGTTTTATTCAACTTCAACGCATATACAAACCGGAACTGCATTGTTTATCGTTTTGTTGAGATTAATCTTCAAAGCCTTTTCAGTTTGCGTAAATTCAAGTTTTCTGTTATCACCAAGGATATGTATATTTTTGATTTTATATCTTATTCCGCCTTCATTGGCACGGCGGAGTGATTTTACGGTTACGGTTTCCTTTAAATGGTTTCCCATAGGAAAAATATATATTTTTCCGGGTTTCTGCGTAAAGCAGAAATCTTTTTTGCCAAACTTTTTATTTTCTTTAAAAGAGCCGTTCTTTTTCTTTTTTCCCTCAAAATGGCACACTTCAAACGGATAAGAACCATAAACCGCCTCGCTGTTTGTTTTCATCCATTTGCCTATTTCTAAAAGCACAGCCTTTTCCTCATCACAAATCGTTCCGTCGGATTTAGGACCCGTATTAAGCATATAACAGCCGTTTTTTGAAAAAACCTCAATCATATTTCTGATGATTTCCGCCGGTGACTTGAAACTGTTATTATCTGTATATCCCCACGAATTTTTGGCTATTGCCGTATCATTCTGCCACAGTTGGGGTGATACACCGTCAATCTGACCGCGTTCAACATCAAAAATTCCGCAGCCGTCAAAAAGTGCGCCCCACTTATAAAAAACGGCAACTTCTTTTCCCCATTCCACACCGCGGTTATAATAATATGCAACAAATTTTTTCAGATAAGGGCGAAATTCATCTTTATGCACCCACCAGTCAAAATAAACAGCCAGCGGTTTGCAGCGGTCAATCATTTCACAGGCTGATGCAAGCCATTCTTCAAGATATTCCTCTGATGCAAAAATTTCTTTATCTGTTTTATCAATATTTTTACTCTGCGGCATAAATGCAGGGCCGTAAAGATCACAGTATTCATCACTGCATACTTCACTGCCGGGATAAAACTTTCTTGCACCGTTAAAAAACCAATAATGCTCGGCACGGTGATTGCTGATGCAAAAGCCTATATCCGCCCTGTCACAGGCATCATGCAGTTCTTTCATGTAGTCCCTGCCGTTTAAATCGCCCATATTCCAGCGATTAAGTTCGCTTTTATACATTTTTATGCCGTCGTGATGCTCACCGACAGGCATAATAAAACCGGCTCCGCTTTCTTTAAAAATTCTTATCCATTCATCAGCATCAAATTTTTCAGGTTTGAATTTTTCAATAAAATGCCTGTATTCAAAATTTCTGCCATAAGTTTTTTCGTGATAAAGTGCCGCCTGCTCCCCTTTTTTATACATAAGACGGGGATACCATTCATTAAAATAAGCCGGAACCGAATACACGCCCCAATGAATAAAAATTCCAAAACGTTTTTCCCTGTACCATTCAGGCACTTTGAATTTCGAAAGGCTTTCCCAGTTATCTTTAAAACTGCCTTCCTCAATAACCCTGTCAATCATCTTTAAGTATTCTTTTACTCTGTTCATAAATTACCTCTGCCGATTTTTATAAATTTCAAATAATTCTTTTGCCAATGGTACAGCGTTTTTATCACCGGGATAAACATATTCTTCATATCTTTTACACCATAAAAACTCAAATTCACCGAGTTTTCTTCCGAATTTATATTTAAGGTGTTTTGCGGTAAGCGTAAATTCTTCATTATCGCTGTCTATTAATGTTACATTAAATTTATTGACATAATCAGGAAAATTCCGCCTGAGAAAATCCTCAATAATCTTATCCATAAGTCACCCGAACAAAACTAACCGGTTATTTTGATTATAATGCCGGTTCTTTTTCTGAGTTTAAAGCACTTACTTATATCTCTGATTTTTTTATTTTTCTTGCCAAAACGTATTTCTTCTGAATTATCCGTTTTAAATTCAGACAGTCTGTCATTCAGTGAAAAGGTAAATTCCTGCGATTTATCGGAGAAATTATAAAAACAAACCAATGCCTCATTCTTTTTAAGATATACTGTTGAAAGCACATTGGAATTATTTGTTTTAACAGGATTTTCACTGTGCCAGTAACCAAGCATTCTGCTTTCAGAAATACCGAAATCATCCCAAATTTTATACATCTGCACAGCGTTTTTATAATTCCAGCCGAAACGGTTATTCATACCGTACAGCATACCGAGATAAAAATCTCCTCCGCCCTCAAGCATCTGACCCGTAACACCGTATGGTATTCCGCTCACCTCGGCAAGCATATATTCGGGTGAATATTTTTTATAAAAAAATCCTTCACCGAGCCAGACACTGTCAAGATAGGGAATAATCTCTGTATAAAGATTCATACAACTTACATCGCCTGCCCTGACTTCCTCGTGATTCCACATATGCATATCAATCAGACCATCTGTCTGCTCAAGAACCTTTCTTGCCCTTTCAAGCGTTGTTCGGTCAAGCGAGGTATCGTCAATATAAATTCCTTTTATTCCTATATTTTTTACAAGCCAGTCAAGACCTTCAACATAGTAATTATCAAGTCTGGTATCGGGTCTTACTATAAATGAAATATCGTGGTCGTTTTTATATTTGCCGTGTTTGTATTTTACAAACCAGCCGGGAATAATATCCTCGCCGAAATTATCAACAAGCCACTTGGGTTTTTCTTTCTGCCATGAATGGCTGACGCCTTTTTTGCGCAGTATTATTTCATCACCCAGTGCTTTGTAAACAAAGGTTTCAGCCATATGATTGCTGTGTTCACGCTCGGTATAATAAAGTTTTATGCCTATACCTCTTTTAGCCGCATATGAAACAGCATTTTTCAGTCTGTCGGTTTCATAAAACGGATAATTGATAAACGGCATTATCATATTGCCCTGATGAAAAATAACATGACTTAAACCGTTTTTCTCCGCAGTGTTTATTTCTTTTATCTCATTTTTCAGTTTGCTGTTATGACAGTATCTGACAGAAAAAGCCTTTTTATAATCAATCGGTTTAAGAGGCGTGCTATGTATTTCAAAAATGAAACTGCGTGTTTCATTTTTCCTAAAATCATATTCGCCTGTAAAAGCACTGATATGCGTAAAATCATTATGCACCTTTACATCAATACCGCCGCTGCCGTTATTATCCCATGTTTCTATCGGCGTTTTAAGCGGCAGATTTTTATAAAATATATTTACAAGCGGTCTTATATAATTTTCTGCTTTGAATTTAACTCTCATACCGCAGTTTACGCTGCCGATAAAAATGGAATCCTGCTGTTTCTGATTATCCCATTTAAATGATAAATCTTCTGCTGCAGATGCTCTGTGACCAAGACCGTGCATAAGCGACGAACAATCTGAAGAAACAAAAAAATCAAGGCTGACATTTTTCGCAGTAAAATCTGATTTGGGCGTTACTTTGATGGTATATTCCATTAATCCCTCATATCTCAAAACAGTTGATACCTGCGCATTATACCTGTCATTTTCACATATTGTTTCGCTTTCAATGCGGTTATTAAAAACTTTTTTGTCTGTTTTACTGCCTGACAGAATTTCACCGTCAACACAAAATACAACCGGCTTATGAAAAAGTTTTTTCTGCACGGAATCTTTAATTTCGACAGCCTCATCAAATTTTGAATAGATTTGTTTTGGAAGTCCGCTGCTTTCAAGTTCAATTTCTCTTCCGAGAACAACGAATTTATCACCCATAATTTCCGGGGAAATGTATGGTTTAACCACGGTTTCATCACGGTATAAATCTGAATTAAGCCAGTTTATTCGCGACAGCCGCCACAAATCGTTATAACCGTTATTTTCAACAGGACTTGATATGATATTAAAAAGTATATCAAATGAAAAACTCTCTTTTTCCGTATTAATTGTAATTGTATTTTTTTCCTGTCTTGCGCCTGTTTTCTCAGCCTTTGCAGTAAAAAACAATGGCTGAAGCGTATTCCTTTTTACACTGATTATTTGATTTTTTCGCATACCGAACTTATCAATAACATCGGTATTTATACAGGATACATCAACATTGCCGCAGGAAGAAATGCTTTTTATTACATCATCGTTTGCAGAAAGAAACGCAATCTGAAAAACAAAAATTTCATTTTCAGACATTGTAACAACTTCATAATCGTTTATTTTGCTTTTACCGTTTAAAATGCTTAAATCTTTAAAATGAATAATTTTTTCTGTTCTGTCAAATAAATAAAGTTCCATATCGCACCTCTTATATTCATTATATTACAGCCCCGCTTGTAAATAAATTCAAAATACAGTATAATAAATACAAAAATCGGAAATTACGGTGTTATTTATGTATCAGAATGAATCGTTCTTTTTAAATGATGAAAACACATTCAAAATTTTTCAGCCAAAAGTTACAAGTGCATTTAAAATTCTTGCCGACGGCAGTTATTTTCATTACTGTGATGAGGAGGAAAAACTTCGCCACCCGTCTCAGACCATAGCATTTATAAGATGCACAGACGGCTGCGGGAAAATCCGAATAAAAGATAATAAGATTTTAATCAAAAAAAATGAGTGCGTGTTTCTGAAATTCCATGATATAGAAGAATACAAAAGTCTTTCAAATATATGGGCATACAGATGGGTAAATTTCACTGCCGAGCATATATGCACTGAGTTTGAATTCAATAAAATTTACAGCATTCCTTTCGGCGAAAATGAAGACAAAACTTTTAACAGAATGCTTGCATACGGTCAGATAAACCAAAACAACAAAAGTTATTTATCTTCTCTTTTTTTAAACTATTTTTACTCGGTTATGCTTGAAAATAAATTTGATTTTGATGAGTTGATACCAAATTCCGGAAAAAAACTTATTGATGAAATGTGTTCATATATCAATCAGAAATTATATTCAAAAATTTCGATAGAAGAGGTTTCGGTGTTTTTTAGGATATCACCAAGACGTCTGCACCAGATTTTTACAAATGAACTGGGTATATCGCCAAAGCAGTATATTATCAAGAAAAAAATGGAGGAAGGCTACCGCCTGCTTGTTCAGACATCTTCACCCATAAACAAAATTGCATATATGCTATGTTTCAGTTCACCATATCATTTTACAAATGAGTTCAAAAAAATTTTTGGTCAGACACCGAGCGAAGTAAGAAAAATGGAAAACAGGCAATAGAAAAAAGGAGCAATTTGTTTTGCTCCTTTTTTATGGTCTGTAAGCGCCTGTTTTGCAAACTTCTATTTTTTCGATATACGGTTCGTTGCGGCACTGTTCAATTACAAGTCTGAGATGATCTGTAATTACCGCTTTATCAAAAATTGCAATTTTTGAAAATCCGACAACAGTACCCTTATAAACACATTTGCTGCCTGCATATATTTTAAATTTTTCAATACGCTGTGACTTTGTTGTATCTTCTGAAAATCTTATTCTGTCAACCGATTGTTTTTCAAACGAAATATGCACCGTCATCTTATCATCAGAAAAACTGCAATGACTGTTTATAACACAGTCATCTTCTTTTTTCAGCCAATAACCAATCTGATTTAAACGGTGTACATCTGCTTTTGAAAACAGGCCTTTTCTGTTGGGCGGTATATTCAGAATAAGAAGGCAGTTGCTTCCGACACTGCGATAATAAATTTTCATAAGCCTGTGAAGGGATTTGCGCGTTAATGTCTGCAGCGGATGATAATACCACCCTGTCCTTACAGAAACATCAACCTCAGCAGGATACCACATAAAAGAGTCATAATCAGCAAGAAATTCTCTTGAACCCATATCTTTGAGCATAACATCCTGACAGCGCTTCTGAAACTTTTTCATGTCATCATCCGTCTGGCAGTTTGCCGCAATATTCTGAAGTTCATACTGAAATTTCGGAACAACATTCCATTCACTTTCTCTTGCTCTGCCGCTTTCATTGCCGACCCAGCGAACATCAGGTGCACAGCCTGACATAACAATATCAGGCTGAAGTTCAACAGCAGTTTTCCAAATACGCTCAAAATCATATTTCTGTTTTGGTTTTCCGTCTGCACTTGAACCGCAGGCGCCATCCAGCCACAGCATAAATATTTCGCCGTAGTTCGTTAAAAGTTCCGTAAGTTGCTCAATATAAAAATCATTATACGCATCTGTACCGTAGAGCGGGCTGTTTCTGTCCCACGGTGAAAGATAAACGCCGAATTTCAGACCGTACTTTTTGCAGGACTCTGCCACTTCGCGAACAACATCACCTTTACCGTTTTTATACGGACTGTTTCGGATACAGTGCTCGGTGGTTTTTGTCTGCCACAGGCAGAAACCGTCGTGATGTTTACAGGTCAAAACAACGCCCTTCATTCCTGCCGATTTTACAGCACTGCACCACTGATCGGTATCCTGATTTTTCGGATTGAAAACAGACGGAGATTCTTTTCCGCTTCCCCATTCTTTATTGGTAAAAGTATTTACGGAATAATGCACAAAGGCATAATATTTCATTTTTTGTATTTTTAACTGACGTTCGTTCGGAACTATCGAAGTATACAAATCTATTCTGTCATTTTGTTTTTTCATTTTTTCTTTCTCCATTTAATCAGCGAAAAATGAATTTATAAGCAAATTATAAAAGGCAAAATAACTTTTGTCAATTATTGACCGAAACGCAATTTTAATTTATAATCTTAGAATAGTAATTTTTTATTATGAGGAATAACTTTATGGCTATGTGGAACCCATGGCACGGATGTCACAAATGCAGTCCCGGCTGTAAAAACTGTTATGTATTTTATCTCGATGCAATACGTAATAAAGATGCGGATATTGTTACCAAATCAAAAAGCAATTTTAATCTGCCCCTGAAAAAAGACAGAAACGGAAATTTTAAAATTCCCTCCGGCAAAGAAATTGCAACCTGCTTTACATCGGATTTTTTCATTGAAGAAGCCGATGACTGGCGAAATGAAGCATGGGAAATTATCAGAAAACGCCCCGATCTGAACTTTTTGATATGCACAAAAAGAATTGAAAGATTTAATCTTTGCATACCCGATGACTGGGGAAACGGATACAGTAACGTTATAATTGCAGTCACCTGTGAAAATCAGAAAAAAGCGGATGAAAGGCTGCCTGTTTTACTTAAAATCAAGGCTGTAAAAAAATGCATTTTTGCTGCACCGATTTTGGAAGATATTGATTTCAGCCCATATTTAAAAAGCGGTAAAATCAATATGGTTTCAGTCGGAGGCGAATCATATAAAAATGCACGTGAATGCAATTTTGACTGGGTAAAACATATTAAAGACGATTGTGATAAATACGGTGTCGAATTCGATTTTCACCAGACGGGTTCAAACTTTGTTATGAACGCAAAAAGATACAGAATAAATCACCGCGATGAATACTCTCAGGCGAAAAAAGGAATGGCATATCTGAATAAATAAAAATTGCTTCATTGATAAGATTGAAAAATAATCTGCTATAATGTATAATAAACAAAATTATAACTATAAAATAAATATTCTATAATGAAATCGGGGATTAAGACTATGCAGGAGAATACAAAATATAAAATACTTATTGTTGATGATTCCGCAATGAACCGTACAATTCTGGCTGACATACTTGAAGATAATTTTGAAATTTTAGAGGCATCCGACGGAATAGAAGCAATACAGATAATAAAAAAACAAAATAACGATCTGTCATTAATTCTGCTTGATCTTGTTATGCCGAATATGGATGGTCTTGAGGTGCTTGCCGTTATGAACAGCGGTGAATGGATCAACAACATACCTGTCATAATGATTTCTGCGGAAAACTCACCAACCTACGTTGAACGTGCATACGAACTCGGTGCAACAGACTTTATTAACAGACCGTTCAATGCATACGTTGTCAGAAAGCGTATTGCAAACACAATTATGCTTTACACCAAACAGAGAAATCTCATAAATCTTGTAAGCCAGCAGGTTTATGAAAAAGAAAAAAACAGCGACCTTATGATTAATATTCTCAGTCATATTGTTGAATTCAGAAACGGCGAAAGCGGACTTCATATACTTCATGTTAACACCATAACCGAGGCCCTTCTTAAAAACCTTGTAAAAAAGACAGACAAGTACAATTTAAGTTACAAGGATATTTCCACAATCGTAATTGCATCCTCTCTGCACGACATAGGTAAAATCTCTATTCCCGATAAAATACTGAACAAACCGGGAAGGTTAACACCTGAAGAATTTGAAATAATCAAATCACATTCCGAAACAGGTGCAAATATGCTAAGTTCAATGACAGAATATCTTGATGAACCATTGGTATCTATAGCCCACGATATATGTCTTTACCACCATGAACGATATGACGGCAAAGGTTATCCAAAGGGCATAAGCGGTGATGATATACCGATTTCTGCACAGGTTGTGTCAATAGCGGATGTTTACGATGCGCTTACAAGCGAACGCTGCTATAAAAGTGCAATACCGCCGAAAGAAGCCCTGCAGATGATAAAAAACGGTGAATGCGGTTCTTTTAATCCCATTCTTATAGAATGCCTTGATGATGTAAGCGATTTTCTTGAAAAGGAACTCAGAGTCAATTCATCTTCAAAGAAAAATCTTAATGATATAAAGAAAATAACAAATGAACTGCTTATAAAAAATGAATTTTCGGTTTCAAGCAATTCAATAAACTATCTTGAACAGGAACGTATAAAATACGAATTTTTTGCATCAATATCTCATGAAATACAATTTGACTATACTTCGTCACCCTCTATTCTCACTATATCCGACTGGTGTGCGGAAAAATTCAACCTTCCTGTTGTAATTGTAAATCCGCTGACAAATGAAAAATTAATCAGTTTTATCGGCCAGCCTGCCATTGATTTGTTTAAATCTGAAATAAAAAAAACAACCCCCGATTCCCCTGTTTCACAATTCACAATCAAAATCAATATTGACAATGAATTAAGACTTCACAGAGCCTACTGCAGAGCAAATTGGAGTTATGATGATGAACCGAAAATTCTGAGTGTAATCGGAAAAATTGTTGATATTGAAGATGAGCATCAAAAAATGCAGAGCCTTGAAAAAAAGGCTGCTATGGATACCCTTACACACCTTTATAACCACAGTCATGCAAAAGGTTTAATCAGCACAATGCTGAGTAAAGAAAAAAATAACTATGCACTGATTATATTTGATTTAGATAATTTTAAGGACGCAAATGATAATCACGGTCATATGTTTGGCGACAGCGTATTGAAAAAAGTTGCCGAAACGCTGACCGAAACCTCCAGAAAAGAGGATATTTCCGCACGTATCGGCGGTGATGAATTTCTTATTTTCATTGAATACCGTGACGTTGAGACATTGAAAAATATAGTAAACAGAATCCACGGTCAACTTAACAGTATAAAATTTGACTCTTATAATGTTATGATAAGTGCCGGCATTGCCACAACAGAGCAGAGCGGGTATAATTACGATAATTTATTCAACGATGCCGACTGCGCCCTTTATTATTCAAAAGAAAACGGAAAAAGCAAATATACATTTCATGATAAAAAATTAAATCGTGTCAATGTTGATATTACACCAATAGAAAATTGAGGAAATAAATATGGATTTAAAAGAATGTTTTGATCTTTTCGGCGGCAACTATAACGATGTTATGGGGCGCCTGATTACAGAAACCCGTGTTAAAAAATTTTTATTAATGTTTCTGAACGATACAAGTTTCAGTGAACTTAAAACCGCAATGGAAAAGAAAGATTATGACAGTGCGTTCAGAGCAGCACATACACTTAAAGGAGTCTGTGCAAATCTCGGTATTGAAAAATTAAGGGAATCAGCAAGCGAAATTACAGAAGCACTGCGCGAAAAAGACGCTGATGCCGCCATCAGGTTATTTCCGCAAGTTGCCGAAAACTACAGCATCACAGTTGATGCACTCCATCAACTTAAGTAAAATCAACGCTAACAACTCAAATCGAATTCTTTTTTGCTTTCAATACGGAAAAACTTATATAATCAACAAGGAGAATTTATGAGAATAAAAAACAGTAAAAATAAATTTGTACAAAATGCAAAAAACAAAAATATTTACACAAAAAAACGAATGACACGTTTTCTGCTTATCAGTTTTTCTCTGCTTATACTGATAAGTATCGGAGGATTTACATATTTAAGTTACTATACAAGTATTGTCAGTGAAAAATCAATTAACGAAGTAGGCAATATATATATGTCCGGAATTAATAATCATACAACGGCTCACTTCAGAACACTTATTGATTTAAAACTGGAACAGGCAGAAGCAGTAGTAGATGTTGTTCCTACTGATATGGATAATACAGACGATTTATATGAAGAACTGATTTACAGAGTAAATGTCAGAAACTTTAATTATCTGGCGCTTTGCTCCGAAGATGGGCAACTGGAGATGCTTAACGGATCGCAAATTCAACTTGCTGATCCCGACCCTTTTTACAACTCATTAAGAAATAATGAAAAAAAAGTTGCGATCGGAAGTGACTCCTCCGGTCAAGAAGTGGTTGTATTCGGTGTTAATGCAGTTTATCCAATGAGAAGCGGCGAAAAAAGTATAGCACTCATAGCGGCTGTTCCTATAGAATATATCAGCACAATGCTGAATGCCGATGAAGAAAAAACACTGATATACTCCCACATCATACGCCGTGACGGCAGTTTTATTATAAGTGATACAAATTCAAAGTATACGAATTATTTTGACAGCCTGTATGATAAGTATTCGCAAGATGATACAGAAGAAGTGGATACCTTTATTAAAGAACTTTCGTCTGCCATGAACAACAAAGAACTTTATACAGGAATATTTAATTCCAAAAATAGTACAATGCAGGTATACTGCACACCGCTTCCATATTCAGAATGGCATTTGGTAACGATTCTTCCATCCGGTATTCTAAGCGAAACCATAGAAAATCTGGACAACAGCACAACAGTTGTGACAATATGTATCGCTGCGGTTGTTTTATTAATACTGTTATTTATTTTTTATATATATTCCAAAATGACTTATCTCCAACTGAATGCATTGGAGACAGCACGTAAGGAAGCTTTGGATGCAACAAAAGCAAAAAGCCTGTTTCTTTCCAATATGAGCCATGATATACGAACACCAATGAATGCAATCATCGGTATGACAGCTATTGCAATGTCACATATTGATGATAAAGATCAGGTGCAAAACTGTCTCAAAAAAATCACCCTGTCCGGAAAGCATCTTTTAGGTTTGATTAACGATGTACTTGATATGTCAAAAATTGAAAGCGGAAAGATGACATTAACAGCAGAAAAGATTTCTCTGCGTGAAATAATTGAAGGTGTTGTAGGCATTGAGCAAACACAAATCAAGGAAAAAAATCAGAATTTCAACGTGCATATTGACAATATTACAGCGGAGGATGTGTATTGTGATAGTGTAAGATTGAATCAGATTTTATTAAATTTGCTTTCTAATGCAGTTAAATATACACAGGAATATGGTACAATACAACTATCACTATTTCAGGAAGAAGCCCCTGCAGAAAAAGGTGATACTTATATCCGAACACATATTAAAGTCAAAGATAATGGCATCGGAATGAGCGAAGAGTTTTTACAGCACGTTTTCGATTCATATTCAAGAGCAGACAGCAAGCGTGTGCATAAAACCGAAGGTGCCGGACTCGGTATGGCAATCACAAAACATATTGTTGATGCAATGAACGGCACAATAACCGTTGAAAGTGAACTTAACAAGGGAACGGAATTTCATGTTATTCTGGACTTGGAAAAGGCACCGTCAAGTGAAACGGATATGACCCTGCCCCGCTGGAAAACCCTTGTGGTTGATGATGATGAACTTCTTTGCCATACTGCAGTTGATACACTGGAATCTTTAGGCATTCAGGCCGACTGGACACCCAGCGGAAGCAAAGCCCTTGAAATGATAAGAAAAAATCATCAAACAGAAAATGAATACAAATTTATTCTCATTGACTGGAAACTTGAGGATGCAGACACTCTTTCTGTCTCAAAACAGATTCGTCAAATTGTAGGAAGTGAAATGCCATTAATTCTTATTTCCGCTTATGACTGGAGTGAGTTTGAAGCAGAAGCAAAATCTGCCGGAATCAACGGATTTATTTCAAAACCGCTCTTTAAATCAACCCTTTTCTATGCTTTAAAAAAATATATGAATATAGACGATAAAAGCGATGAAGTATCTGAAGACATTTCACTGAAAGGCCGTCGCATACTTGTAGCCGAAGACAATGACCTTAACTGGGAAATACTGAATGAGTTGCTGTCAGATATCGGTATGCAATTAGAATGGGCAGAAAACGGACAGATTTGTCTTGAAAAATTTGAAAGTTCCGAACCAAACTATTATGATGCCATTCTTATGGACATCAGAATGCCTGTTATGGGCGGATATGAAGCTACAAGAAGCATACGTGCTTTAGAACGTCAGGATGCACAGACAATTCCGATAATTGCTATGACCGCAGATGCATTTTCTGAAGATATCAAGCGCTGTCTGGACAGCGGAATGAATGCACATACTGCAAAACCGGTTAATCTTGACGAACTTCTCTCACTGCTTAAAAGGTTTATCCTGTAAGATTCTTTTTCAATAATTCTTATCCATTAAGACAAAATCATAACCACCTGTTTTATGAAAAAGTCAGGTAAAAACAAAAAAGACGATACAGTGTTTTAACTGTACCGTCTTTTTTCATAAACTTATTTATCTTTTACTTTTGCACCGAATGGCATAAGTGCCAGTTTGGCAAGTTTAAACTGCTGTTTGCCGAATGGAATACCAATTATAGTGATGCACAAAACAACACCCCACGCAAGATGTTCAAGTGCCAGCGGAATACCCGAAAACAGAATCCAGATTATATTTGCAAAAAGGGAAACGGCACCGCCGCCGTATTCAATTTCTTTTTTGAATGGGAAAAAACTTACGGATGCAAGTTTAAAACACTGCTTGGCAATAGGTATGCCGATAATTGTTATGCACCAGAGACAGCCGACAAAGAACCAACTGAGTCCGCTGATCAGACCGCCGAAGATAAACCAAAGAAAATTACCTAATGATGACACAGCACCACCTCCAATTAGATTTTATTATATCAAAATAACCGATTTACTTTGCCCGAAGTTCAATATAATACGGACAGATGTTTAAATACGCACCGCTTTTTGAACGAAAGCCTTTCGGAATTGTTCCGAGACGGATAAATCCGATTTTTTCATAAAGCCGTCTTGCAGCAGTATTGCTCTCAACAACAGCATTAAACTGAAGAATTTTAAAACCGATATTTTTGCCCTGAAGCATACAGTCTTTAACAAGTTTTTCACCGATATGCTTTCCCCTTAACTCTGACGGCACTGCATAACTTGCATTGCAGATATGAGCACATCTGCCGATATTATTTGGATGCAAAATATAAAGTCCGCAAACCTTGTTTTCATCATTCACGGCAACACCGCAGTAACTCTGTGAGGAGAAGAACGCTTTGCCCGAAATGAAGTCAAGCGTATTTTCCTGCGGAAAGGCAACGCCGTCTTCTACAACTTCATTCCATATTTCGATCATCTGCGGCAAATCTTTTTCGCTGTATTTTCTTATCTTTATATTCATAAAAACTCCCAAAAATCCCTCCTCAAAATAATAAGGAGGGATATTAATTTACCTTTCTTCTCTGAAATAGGAAAGTCCCAACGAAGCGGGCGGCTGATTTTCCCTTTTCTTTCTTGCACTTACAATGATAAGAACAATGATCGTTACAATATAAGGAAGCATTTTGAAAAGTTCCTGCGTACTCATTTTAAGACCCGGAATAAAGAGATAAACAATATAAAGTCCGCCAAAAAGGATTGAGCCGAATATGCCGATGTTAGGGCGCCATATCGCAAAGATAACAAGTGCGATAGCAAGCCATCCGCGGTCACCGAAACCTTCGTTTGACCATACACCGTTTGCATAATCCATAACATAGAAAAGACCGCCGAAGCCCGCAATTACACTGCCTATGCAGGTTGCAAGATATTTTGATTTTTCAACATTAATACCTGCGGCATCTGCTGTTGCCGGGTTTTCACCAACTGCACGAAGATGAAGTCCGCCCTTTGTCTTTTTAAGGAATACGGCACATACAATGGCAATTATAATAGCCATATATGTCATAAATCCGTATGAGAGAAAAATTTTTCCGAACCAGCCCATACTGTCTGCAAAAGGAAATGACTGGGTAAAGAAACGGCTTGTTCTTGTAAGGGCAACAGAAGGAATATCACTGCCTGTAAGTTTAACAAGAGATGCACCGAAAAAGTTACCGAAACCTACGCCGAAAGTTGTCATTGCAAGACCGGTTACATTCTGATTTGCTCTAAGTGTAATTGTAAGGAAACAATAGATCAGTCCCATAATAAGAGAACCTAAAATCGTGCATATAAGCGGAATGAATATTGCCAGAAAGCCGTTGATTTCGCCGCTTGCCGAATTCTCATAAAGGAATGCACCGATAACACCGCTTATTCCGCCGACATACATTATACCCGGTATACCAAGATTAAGGTTTCCTGATTTCTCAGTTAAAATTTCACCGGTTGAACCATAAAGAATCGGTATTCCCTGCAAAATTGCACGCTGGATAAAAGTTATAACTGTTGTTGCTGTAAACATATTACTTTACCTCCTTGCGCGAATGATGAAACTTTAACTCGTAATTAATGAAAAACTCACTGCCGATAATAAAAAACAGAATAATACCCGTAATGATATCGGAGAAAGACTGATTAAGACCGAAAACAGTTGAAATTTCGTTTGCACCCTTTTCGAGAAAAACAATCAGAAACGAGGTCATAATCATATAAATAGGATTAAACTGAGCAAGCCACGATACCATTATAGCCGTAAATCCTCTGCCGTTTGCCGTTGTAGTTGTAATGGTGTGATTGGTTCCGCCTACAAGAAGAAGGCCTGCAATGCCGCACACAGCACCTGAGAGAAGCATTGTTCTCATAATTACTTTCTTTACGTTAATACCGATATATCTTGCTGTATTTTCACTCTCGCCTACAACAGAAAGTTCATAACCGTGTTTGCTGTATTTGAGATAAACATGCATTAAAATTGTTATAACAAATACGATGATAATGTTAAGCAGATAGTCATACTCGCCTATTGTCGGCAGCCAGCCGTCATGTGTGGACTGATTGATAATACCGATTTTGCCGGAACCTTTAGGCACTTCCCACACAACAACAAAATATGATACCAACTGTATGCCGACATAGTTCATCATAAGGGTAAACAGCGTTTCGTTTGTGTTATACTTCGCTTTAAAAAAGGCAGGAATAATTGCCCATATAGCGCCGCCGAGCATACTTGCAACAATCATTATAAGAATAAGCAGAGCGTTTGGAATTTTTCCGCCAAGCAGAATCATACAGGCGGCAGTGGCAAGACCGCCGACAAGAACCTGTCCTTCGGCACCGATATTCCAGAACCGCATTTTAAATGCAGGAGTAACGGCAAGTGATATACAAAGAAGAATTGCAAGACTCTGAAGAAGATTCCATATTCTTCTCGGTGTTCCGAAAGCACCTTTAAACATTGAAACATAAACACTTATCGGGTTTTCGTGGGTAAGAAACATGGTTATAACCGCGCAGACAATAAGCGCAATCACAACCGCAGCAATGCGTATAAGCCAAGGCTTGTACCAAGGGAGAGAATCTCTTTTGGCAATATGAAAAAGAGGTTCGCGTACTTTTGAATTTTTACTGCTCATTATTTGTTTTCCTCCCCTTCTGAATTTTTAACCATAAGAAGACCTATTTCTTCCTTAACAGCATTTCTTCCGTCAACAATTCCCGTTATTTCACCTGAATTTATAACCATAATGCGGTCACACAGTTCAATAAGAACATCTAAATCTTCCCCGACAAATATAACGGCAACGCCGTTTTCTTTCTGCTTTGTGAGAAGATTATAAATCGTATAAGATGAATTAATATCAAGCCCTCTTACAGGGTAAGCAACCATAAGCACTTTGGGATTGGCTGCAATTTCACGCCCTACAAGCACCTTTTGAACATTACCGCCCGAAAGCCTGCGGACCGGTGTTGATGTGTTGGGAGTAACAACCTCAAGACTTTTAATAATATTTTCAGCCAGATCTTTCGGATTTTTTCTGTCAAGAAAAACAGAGCGGCCCTTTTTGTAACTTCTGAGCATCATATTATCGGTAATATCCATATTGCCGACAAGGCCCATACCAAGTCTGTCCTCAGGAACAAAAGAAAGTCTTACCCCCATATCTCTTATCTGAGTAGGTGTTTTATCCCTGAGATTTACGGCATCTTCACCGTCTTTCTCACAGTAGAGAATTTCACCTTCTTCAAGTTTCTGAAGTCCGGCGATAGCCTCTAAAAGTTCACGCTGCCCGCTGCCCGCAATGCCTGCTATACCGAGAATTTCGCCCGATTTGGCAGTAAAAGAAACATTATTTATAACCTTTCTGCCCTCTGCATTGGTTGTTGTTATATTTTTTACAATGAGTCTGTCTTTAGAATTAACGGGATCCGTTCTTTGAATATTGAGTGAAATTTTTTTGCCGACCATCATTTCGGTCAATGACTGTTCAGTGGCATCTTTTGTTTCAACTGTTCCGATATATTCGCCTTTGCGAAGAACAGCAACTCTGTCGGTCAATGCCAAAACCTCATGGAGTTTATGGGTAATTATAATAATCGACTTATTATCCTCACGCATACGGCGGAGAATGTCGAATAATCTGCTTGTTTCCTGCGGTGTTAAAACAGCGGTAGGTTCATCAAGAATAAGAACATCAGCCCCCCTGTAAAGCACCTTGATAATTTCAATCGTCTGTTTTTCAGACACAGACATTTCATAAATTTTACTGTTTAAGTTAATTTCAAAACCGTATTTTTCTGTAATATCCTTAACTCTTTTTTCGGCTTCTTTTATGTTATATTTTTTACCGTCATTAATACCAAGAACAATATTTTCGGTAGCATTAAAAACATCAACAAGTTTAAAATGCTGATGAATCATACCGATTTTATATTTAAAAGCATCTTTCGGCGACTTAATTACAACTTCGTTTCCGTCAACAAAAATCTGGCCTTCATCAGGGAAATAAATTCCCGAAAGCATATTCATAAGAGTAGTCTTGCCACTGCCGTTTTCACCTAAAACAGCAAGAATCTCGCCTCTTTTAACCTGAAGATTTACATCTTTATTCGCAACTACATGACCGAACTTTTTAGTTACGCCTTTCATTTCAACTGCAAATTGTTCACTCATAACTGACCTCCGTTATTCTTTTTCAGGGTTATATATGATAAAACAGATAACTCCCCTAAAATTTTTTAGGGTGACAAGGCTCAGTACAGTGTCTTGTCACCCCGATGTGAGCGTCAAACTGCGTTCACAATATGTTTTTGAATAAATTCACTTCAACTTAGAATGCTTCGTCAAGAAGAGTGATTCCGTCAATTCTGAGGTCAAAGTAAGGAGCAGAACGGAATTCTGATTCATGGAAATAACCGTCTTTAATTACTTCTGTATCAGGTGTATAATCAGCATCTGTATCAACATCTGCCATATAACTGTCAAGGGTTTTGCCTTCAACAGTAAATGCTGATGTATCAAATACATGGAGAGTACCTGCTTTGAGTTCTTCCTTAGCCTTATCAATCGCATCCTGAGTACCTGCAACAGCAGCAGTTTCGTTTACTTCTGTAAGAAGAACTGAGTCAGTTGAAAGAGTGCCTGTCCAGTCAGCATCAATAGCAGTGCCGTCAATTACAGACTGAATCACATATTTGTAATATGGAGCCCAGTTGATTCTTGAAGAAACGATAAATGTGTTAGGACAAGCGGTTACAGTGCTTCCGTTGTAAGAAACGTTTGGAACACCTGCTGTTTCGCAAGCAGTAGGTGCACCCATTGAGTCAGCATGCTGGCTGATAAGTTTGCATCCGTTTGCAATAAGTTTGTTT
Source organism: uncultured Clostridia bacterium (assembly GCA_946555465.1). Lineage (GTDB taxonomy): Bacteria > Bacillota > Clostridia > Oscillospirales > Acutalibacteraceae > Eubacterium_R. The sequence continues at coordinate 65,504 of CAMNST010000007.1, read as the reverse complement.
GCGGCTTCTTTTTCAGCAGTTTCATCATACCATGAACCTGTGAATGTTACTTCCATAGTTGCTGATGGGCAAACTGAACGTGCACCAAGGAAGAATGAAGTATAACCTGAAATAACTTCTGCATATGTAAATGCACCAACATAACCGATTTTTGCATCTTCTGCTTTGAAATCGCCTGCTTCAATCATAGCATTGAGTTTCATACCTGCAGCAATACCTGCAAGATAACGACCCTCATAGATTGATGCAAAAGCATTGTGATAGTTAGGAAGTTTCTCTGTATGAGCCTTTGTACCTGTTGCGTGGCAGAACTGAACATCTGTGTGTGCCTTGGCAGCCTCAATCATATAGTCTTCATGACCGAAACTGTCAGCAAAAATGATTGTGCAGCCCTGATCTACAAGGTCATTTGCTGCTTCAAGACATTCCTGACCCTCAGGGATATTGGTTTTTTCAACTTTTGTTACGCCGAGTTCTTCACACGCCTCTTTTGCGGCATTGATGAAGTTAAGGTCATAAGTTGAGTTTTCATCATGCAAATAAATGAAACCTACCTTAACGTCAGCGTTTGCGTCGTCTTTCTTATCTTTCTCACCTGCTGAACAGCCTGCAAAGCAGCCTGCAACAAAGAGAACAGATAAAACAACTGCCAGAATTTTCTTTGCCAATTTCATTTTGTTTTCCTCCGTACAAAATAAATTTTATTATAAGGCATTTTGCCGAATAACCATATTAAAATCAGTCTCTGAAATAAACTGCACCTTTTTCATGGTCCATACCGTCAATAATAGCAAGTGATTCAACCTTTATACCCTGCTCTCTGAGTTTATCTCCACCGTGCTGAAAGCCCTTCTCAATCACAACTCCGCAGCCTGCAAGTTGAGCGCCGCTATCATTTACAAGACTGATAAGACCGTTAAGTGCATTACCGATTGCAAGAAAATCATCAACAATAAGCACTTTGTCATTTTCGTCAAGGAAACGTTTTGAAACAATAATATCATAAGTTGTACCATGTGTAAAAGACTCAACCTTTGAGGTGTAAACGTCACCGGCAATATTCTTTGTTTTGGTTTTTTTGGCAAAAACAAGAGGACATCCAAATTCCTGAGCCACCAAAGCACCGATTGCAATACCCGATGCCTCAATCGTTAAAATTTTATTAATTCCTTCGTCTTTGAATAATCGGTGAAACTCTTTGCCCACCTGCCGCATAAAGGGAATATCTATGCGGTGATTCAGAAAACCGTCTACTTTAAGAATATTTCCTTCATAGACTTCACCCTCAGCCAATATTTTTTGTTTTAATAATTCCATAAAAATTTACCATCTGAATAATTTGAAAATGGAAATGAAAGTCTTTGCTGAAAACAAAAACTCCATTTTCTTAATATTATTACTTATCTGCAAATATTGCAACATATTCTGACATTTTGACATCAAATTTTAATAATTTAAAACCGTACATTTTGTTAAGGTGATTTTAATTTATTATTTATTTTTCCGGTAGACTATTGTCATCTTTTATGTTAAAATTATTTTGGTGATTGATATGAATAAAAAAACAGCAAATATAATTGCTGCCTTTATATTGATTTTTATATTTTTTGTAGCAATTCTGGGTATCAGTGGACACATACCGTTTATCGGAGAAATACTTTCAACATTGATTGCACTTATAATGGTTATAGCAGTTATTATATTTTTTGTTACTATACTAAAAAGGAGAAAATGATGAAAATTCTTGTAAGTGCCTGTCTTCTTGGCGAAAACTGCAAATATAACGGTACCAATAATAAAAATGAAAATGTTATTGCCCTTGAAAAAAAACATACGCTTATTCCGATATGCCCGGAGTGTTTTGCCGGTCTGCCGATACCGAGAGTACCGAGTGAAATAAAGGATGGAAAAGTTTTTTCAAAAGATGGTGAAGACTTAACCGAAGCGTTTAATGACGGCGCAGAAAAAGCACTTTATATTGCAGAAGAAGCAGGATGCCAGATTGCAGTTTTAAAAGAACGCAGTCCGTCGTGCGGTTTCGGAAAAATATATGACGGCTCTTTCAGCGGCAAACTGATTAACGGAAACGGCATTACGGCACATTTGCTTTATGAACACGGAATAACCGTTCTCGGTGAAAGTCAGGTTAAAAAAATTGATTGAAATTAAAATATAAATACAAATATGAAAGTGCAGTATCTTTAAGATACTGCACTTTTTATTACTGCTTTATATCTGATGTCGGTTTTTAACCTTTAATCTTTCCATTGCTCTTGAAAGATTTGCCTGAGTATGATGATATTCAACAATAGAGCGTTTCTGCCTTAACTCCTCTTCTGCACGGATTTTTGCTTCTTCTGCACGCCGTGCATCAATTTCTTCAGGCAGTTCTGCCGATATACAAACAAGCATTGCCGTATTATCAAGAAACTCAAGAAACCCGTTTCCGACAAATGCATTAATAGTTCTGCCTTCGGCATCAATAATCTTCATCTCGCCTGTTTCAACAGGGAAAATACAGTTTTCATGATTTGCAAGAAAGCCTTTCAGACCCTTGTCAATATGAGGTACAACCAGGCTTTGGGCTTCACCGTCGAAAAACACCTTGTTTGAGGCAATAATCTTTAATTGAAAGGTTTTCATATCATCACCAACTTAAAATTAACAATCATTACTGATTCTTTGACATTTTTTCCGCTTTGGCAAGAACATCATCAATCGTGCCTGCATTGAAAAATGCCGATTCGGGAACATCATCAACCTCACCGTCAACGATTGCTTTAAATCCTCTTACCGATTCAGCAACAGGAACATACACACCGGGAATGCCTGTAAATGCCTCGGCAACATGAAACGGCTGAGAAAGAAACTTTTCTATTTTTCTTGCACGGAATACAGTTGTTTTATCTTCATCAGATAACTCTTCCATACCTAAAATTGCAATAATATCCTGAAGTTCTTTATATTTCTGAAGATAAGCCTGAACCTTTCTTGCAACTTCATAATGTTCTTCGCCAACAACATCGGCCTCAAGTATTCTTGAATTTGACTCAAGCGGATCAACTGCAGGATATATACCTTTTTCAACAATCTTTCTTGAAAGAACCGTTGTTGCATCAAGATGAGCAAACGTTGTTGCAGGAGCAGGGTCGGTTAAATCATCGGCAGGAACATAAACCGCCTGAACAGATGTGATTGAACCGTTTTTAGTTGAAGTAATGCGTTCCTGAAGTTCACCGACATCTGTTGCAAGAGTGGGCTGATAACCAACGGCAGACGGCATTCTTCCAAGCAGAGCGGAAACCTCTGAACCGGCCTGAACAAAACGGAAAATATTATCAATAAATAAAAGCACATCCTGATGATCAACATCACGGAAATATTCTGCCATTGTAAGACCTGTTTCGGCAACTCTCATTCTTGCCCCCGGCGGTTCGTTCATCTGACCGAAAACGAGTGCGGTTTTTTCAAGAACTCCGCTTTCACCCATTTCGTTCCACAAATCATTTCCCTCACGGCTTCGCTCACCGACACCGGTAAAAATTGAATATCCGCCGTGCTGAGTAGCAACATTTGTAATAAGTTCCTGAATAAGAACTGTTTTGCCAACACCTGCCCCGCCGAACAGACCGATTTTACCGCCCTTCTGATAAGGGGTTAAAAGGTCAATTACTTTAATACCTGTTTCCAGTATTTCAACACTTGATGCCTGTTCTTCAAAGGAAGGGGCCGCCCTGTGTATTGCCCAGTGCTCCTCATTATCAAGATTTTCTTTGCCGTCAATGGTTTCACCAACAACATTAAAAAGTCTGCCGAGAGTTTTTTCGCCGACAGGCACTTTTATTGCATCACCTGTTGCAATAACCTCCATATCTTTGCAAAGACCTTCAGAGGCAGCAAGCATAATACAGCGAACCGTTGATGAACCGATGTGCTGGCTGACCTCCATAACAAGTCTTTTTCCGTCTACATATACTTCAAGGGCATCCTTGATTTTCGGCAGAGTTCCATCAAACACAACGTCAACAACAGGTCCCATTACCTGAAGTATCTTACCATTATTCATATCTGCTAAAAACCTCCCTCTGATTTATTTTTCTGTGCCTTTGCCCCTGCAATCACCTCGGTTATTTCCTGGGTGATTGCAGCCTGTCTGGCACGATTATATTCTATTGACAAATTTTTGAGCATATCTTTTGCAGCATCTGTTGCAGTCTGCATTGCCATCATACGGGCATTATGTTCGCAGCAGTATGACTCAACAAGCGCACCGTAAACATAACCCGCAACATAATTCGGAATAATATTTTCAAATACGGTGTTTACATCAGGTTCAAAATAACCTTTTTGATAATTGTTTCCTTTTCCCGGAACAATATTTTTTCGGCTGAGCGGAAGAAGTTTTGTTATTTCCGCATTAAATGTAACGGAATTTATCATCCGTGTAAAAACAATATACACTTCATCGAGTTCGCCGTTTTTGAAAAGTTCAACAACCTTTTCGCTGATAATCCTTGCTCTATTCATATTCGGATTCTGAGCGGTGTATTTGAAATTAATATCTATAGGAATATTCTTTTTTTCAAAATACCTTCTGCCAACCTGACCAACAACAAAAAGCATATTTTTATTATCGGACAAAGCCTCTTTTTCTGCAATTTTTATAACATTGTGGTTATATGCACCTGCCATGCCTTTATCGGCTGTAACAACTATATAGCCCTGTTTACGTTCTTTTGCAGGGATGTTTTCTCTTTTGTCAAAAAATTCATTACCCGTTTCGGGTGATAAATCAAGAATTTTTGCAAGTGACTCCTGTATTGCATAAAAATAAGGTTCGGTATTTTTTAAATCTCTTCTGGCTTTCTGAAGTTTGGAGGATGATATCATACACATTGCATTTGTGATTTTCATCGTATCCTTTATAGACTTCATTCTTGCCTGAATTTCGCGAGCATTAGCCATTGTATACCTTCTTGAATTCGTCTGCAGCAGACAGAATCTGCTCTTTTATACTGTCGTCAAGCACCTTTTGTGTTTCGATATCATTTATTATTGCAGAATGATTGTCAGCAAAATATGCAAGCATATCATTCTGAAATTTCTTAATCTCATTAACCGGCACATCCATAAACTTTTTACCTGTTGCCGAAACAAGCGTAATCACCATATCAGCAAGCGAAAGCGGTTTTCCCAAAGGCTGTTTCAAAAGTTCCATAAGACCTTTTCCGTAAACAAGACCCTCTTTTGTCTCCTCGTCAAGATCAGAAGAAAACTGGGTAAAAACTTCCATTTCCCTGTACTGTGCAAGGTCAATACGAAGTGAGCCGGCAGCCTTTTTCATAGCCTTCGTCTGTGCTGCACCGCCTACACGCGATACCGAAAGACCAACATTAACCGCCGGACGCATACCGCTGAAAAACAAATCGCTTTCAAGAAAAATCTGACCATCGGTTATGGAAATAACATTTGTAGGAATATAAGCAGATACGTCACCTGCCTGTGTTTCTATAATCGGCAGTGCGGTAATGGAACCACCGCCGAGTTCTTCATTAAGCCTGCTTGAACGCTCAAGCAAACGGGAATGCAGATAGAAAACATCACCGGGATAAGCCTCACGTCCGGGGCTTCTTTCAAGAAGAAGTGAAAGCGCACGATACGCAACCGCATGTTTGCTTAAATCATCATAAACAATAAGACAGTCTTTACCCTGATACATAAAATACTCTGCCATTGCAGTTGCAGAATACGGTGAAATATACTGAAGTGATGACGAATCACTTGCGGTTGAACATACAACGATTGTATAGTCCATTGCACCTGATTTTTCAAGCGTATTAACAAGTTTGGCAACACTTGATGCCTTCTGTCCTATTGCATTATATATACATATTACATCCTTACCCTTCTGGTTAAGGATTGTATCAAGAGCGATTGATGTTTTTCCTGTCTGTCTGTCACCGATAATAAGTTCACGCTGGCCTCTGCCTATAGGAAACATCGAATCTATTGAAAGAATACCCGTTGCAAGCGGAGTATCCACACTTTTTCTGTCAACGATTGACGGTGCTTTCTGCTCTATCGGGCGATAATCATCGGAAACAATATCACCTTTGCCGTCTATAGGTTCACCAAGGGCATTAACAATTCTTCCGATAAAAGCGCTGCCGACGGGAACGCCTGCTTTTTTATGCGTACGCTTTACTCTTGTTCCCTGATAAATTCCAACATCACCTGAAAAAAGAATAACGCCGATACTGTTCTTTTTAATATCCTGAACCATACCTTTAACGCCGTTTTCAAAAACAACAATTTCACCATACATAGCATGGTCAAGACCATGAATCGTGGCAATACCGTCGCCGACACGGATAACAGTACCTATTTCCTCGCCGTCTGTTCTGTGTTCATAATCATGAATATCTTTGCGAAGAACGGCAATAACGGATTCGTTATCAACACTTTTATCACGAACAGTTGCCATAACTTTGCTTTTTATGGCTTCCATTTTGCCTTTAAAACTGAAATCGTATTCCTTCTCGCCGATACGGATAATAAAACCGCCTATCAATGAATCATCTTTAACGATATCAAGAACGGCATCCGAACAGTTTTCCTGCTTGCAGATATAATCTTTTATTCCGTCAAACTGCTTTTCGTCGGGAGGGGTAACGCAGAAAAGCATTGCCCTGGCAATATTATTCTTTTTATTAAGGGATTTGATATAAGCGTCTGTTATCTCTGACAAAAGGGATACTCTGCAGTCTTGGGCAAGTCTACCGATAAAATCCTTTACGGAAACAGCAAACAAATCGTCAACAACAAGTTGCTTTTCGTTTGCGGAAATATTCGGATTATCAAGAATATCCAGAAGTTCATCTGAAACCGAAATAACCTTTACCGCATCTTCAAGCCCTGATACACTTGCCTGTGAAGAAAGCAGCATATCAACATATTCATCAAAATTTATGCTCATTCTTCTTCACTACTTTCATTCAGAAATTTATTGTAAATATCGCTGTCCGTCTGAGCGCCTGCACTTTTGCCGACAACTTTTTCGGCAGTTTCCATAGCAATCTGTGCAATTTCTTCTTTTACGGCAAGTCTTGCTTTTTCACTTTCAATCTGAGCCGATTTTCTTGCATCATTTTTAACTCTGTCAGCGTCTGTTCTGGCACGTTCAAGAATTTTATCATATTCCTGCTTTGCATTTTCCTGTGCCTTGGCAATCATATTTTTCTGCTCTTCTTCAACGCCTTCAAGACGATACTGATATTCTTCTTTTAATTTTTCAGCGTCTGACTTTGCCTCTTCGGCATCATCAAACTGTTTTTGAATAAGTTCTCTGCGTTTTTCCATTGTTCTCATAATGGGTTTAAAAAGAACAAGCCTTATAAAAACAAAGAAAATAAGCAGGTTCACTATCGCAAATACTATATTTATATCGAACTTTAACACAAGCCGTTTTCCTTTCCTGCAATCAACAAATGTTAATGGATAATGAATGTAAAATTATTTAAGCAAGAAAATAATAAGAATACTTGCTACAAGTCCGTAAACAGCGGTTGCTTCTGCCAAAGCACAGCCAAGGATAAGTGACGTTCTTATATCACCTGCTGCTTCGGGCTGACGAGCGATTGCCTCTACTGCTTTACCTGTTGCGATACCGATACCGATACCTGCGCCGAGACCTGCCAATACTGCGATTGCTGCTGCTAATGCTACCATAATAAATTTCTCCTTTTATACATTGAATTTTAATATTAGTCTTCTATTGCCTCTTGTATATATAAAGAGGTCAGGAATACAAAAATATATGCTTGCAAAAATCCGTCGAACAAATCAAAATACAGACTGAACACCACCGGTACCCCTATCTTAAAGAATACAACACTTTTGATAAGTTCCATAATGATAAACGCACCTATTACGTTACCGAAAAGACGCATACAAAGTGAAAGCGGTTTTATAATAAGTTCAAGAAGATTAATCAGTAAAACTACCGCCACGGGTTTTGCAAAAGACTTTATATGCCCTTTAAGACCCCGTTCTTTAATGCCTGCCGCCTGAACAAGAATAATGCTTGTAAGCGCCATAGCCAGAGTTACCTGCATACTTTTTGTGGGAGGTTTGAATCCGAATAAGCCCACCATATTACAAGCACCGATATAAATTGCCACGCTCATAAGCCATGGCATATATTTATCGCCTTTAGGTCCCATAATTTTTCTGAAAAAGTTCTGCATTTTTTCAATGCACATTTCCAGAAGTAATTGCCTTTTGCTGATTTCTCCCTCAACTTTCAGGTTTCTTGTCAGTATAAATGACAGCAGAAGTATAACCGCCATAACAATCCATGAAACCACTGTTGTTTCGTCAATAACTATTCCTGTTCCGGGAATTTCAAAAACGGGCTGAATTTCAAGTTGTTCTATCAATTCCTCCTTAATTCCCATAGTTATAGGAGCAACCAACACATCACCTCCCAAGTACAATTTTTATGTTTGAATATATAGTATGTGTGTTTTTATACTAAGTTGTTTCAAGGGTGTATTTTACCACATTTTTGAAAAAATTTCAAGGTTTTTCAAATCTGACAATTTGTTCAGACAATGAACACAAAAAAGAACCATAATATCAGCACAAAAACAAATTTAATGAAAATAGATATTTACTTATTCACTTTATTAGTTTATAATATTCTGAGAAAAAACATTACAATTATACTGTTGAGGAGTTTTTATATGGCAAAAGACCAAAAGAAAATGGTTGACTCTATAACATCTATGGATGAGGATTTTGCAAAATGGTATACAGACGTTTGCAAAAAAGCAGAGTTGATTGAATACACAAGCGTAAAAGGATGTATGGTAATAAGACCTTACGGATATGCTATATGGGAAAACATACAAAGCATTCTTGACAAGATGTTTAAAGATGAAGGTCACGAAAATGTTTGTATGCCTATGTTTATACCCGAAAGTCTGCTTCAGAAAGAAAAGGACCACGTTGAAGGTTTTGCTCCCGAATGTGCATGGGTAACCTACGGCGGAAGTGAAAAACTTGAAGAGCGTCTCTGCGTTCGCCCTACATCTGAAACACTTTTCTGTGAACACTTCAAAAATGTTGTTCACTCTTACAGAGATCTTCCGAAACTTTACAATCAGTGGGTATCTGTTGTTCGCTGGGAAAAAACAACAAGACCGTTTCTCCGCTCACGGGAATTTTTATGGCAGGAGGGTCACACCCTTCACGCAAGTGCAGAAGAGGCTATTGAAGAAACGGAAAAAATGCTTAATATTTATACAAAATTCTGTCAGGAAAACCTTGCAATCCCTGTTGTTCAGGGTATGAAAACCGAAAGTGATAAATTTGCAGGTGCTGAAAGAACATACTGCATTGAAGCGCTTATGCACGACGGCAAGGCACTTCAGGCTGGAACAAGCCACTACTTCGGCGACGGTTTTGCAAAAGCATTTGATATTCAGTATTCAAACAAAGAAAATAAACTTACATATCCGCACCAGACTTCATGGGGTATGACAACAAGACTCATCGGTGCTATCATTATGACACATGGTGATGACAACGGTCTTGTGCTTCCGCCTGCTGTTGCACCTGTTCAGGTTATGGTAATTCCGATTGCCCAACACAAAGAAGGTGTGCTTGACAAAGCCCACGCACTTTGCAATGAACTCAAAAAAATCTGCAGAGCAAAAATTGACGACTCTAACAACTCACCGGGATGGAAGTTTGCGGAATATGAAATGAAAGGCGTTCCTGTACGCGTTGAATTAGGTCCTAAAGACATTGAAAACAACCAGTGTGTTGTTGTTACAAGACATAACAGAGAAAAGACTGTTGTACCGCTTGATAAACTCAGTGAAGTAATTCCTGCAAAACTTCAGGAAGTTCGTGACGGTCTTTATCAGAAAGCACTTGAAAACAGAGAAAACAGAACATATAAATGCACCTCTATGGAAGAGATTACAAAGGCACTTGAAGAAAACGGCGACGGTTTTGTTAAGGCTATGTGGTGCGGTGAAGAAGCGTGCGAAGACAAGGTTAAAGAAATCACCGGCGTTGGTTCACGCTGTATTCCTTTTGAAGAAGAGCATATCTCTGATACATGCGTATGCTGCGGCAAACCTGCAAAGAAAATGCTCTACTGGGGAAAAGCATATTAATAGTTAAATAATAATTAAAATATAAGGAGATTTGTTTATGGCAGTATTGGTAACAGGCGGATTGGGTTATATCGGTTCACACACCTGCGTTGAACTTATGAATACAGGAACTGAGATTGTAGTTGTTGATAATCTCTATAACTGCAAAAAAAGTTCCTACGACAGAATCAAAGCCCTCACCGGAAAGGATTTCAAATTCTATGAATGCGATATCCGTGATGCAGAAGGTTTAAGCAAAATTTTTGAAAATGAAAATATCGGCTCTGTTATTCACTTTGCCGGTCTTAAGGCAGTAGGAGAAAGTGTTCAGAAACCGCTTGAATATTTCGACAATAATGTTAACGGAACTCTCGTTCTGCTTGATGTTATGAGAAAACACGGCTGTAAAAAAATCGTATTCTCTTCTTCTGCAACCGTTTACGGTATGAATAATGTATCTCCTCTTACAGAAAATATGGAAGTCGGCGGAGTAACAAACCCATATGGCAGAACAAAATATATGATTGAATGCATTCTCAAGGATTTATATGTTTCCGACAATGAATGGTCAATCTGTCTGCTTCGCTACTTCAACCCTATCGGTGCCCACAAGAGCGGAACAATGGGTGAAGACCCGAACGGAATTCCAAACAACCTTATGCCTTATATCACACAGGTTGCTATCGGGAAAAGAGAATGTCTCACCGTTCACGGCAATGACTATGATACACCCGACGGAACAGGCGTGCGCGACTATATCCACGTTGTTGACCTTGCACTCGGTCATTTGAAAGCGGTTGGTAAAGTTGAAGGCGAAAACGGCTTGTTTATCTATAATCTCGGAACAGGTATCGGCTATTCGGTGCTTGATGTTGTAAAGGCTTTTGAAAAGGCTTCAGGTAAAGAAATCCCATATGTAATCGGACCGAGAAGATCCGGCGATCTTGCCACCTGTTATTCAAATGCCGAAAAGGCACTTAATGAACTCGGATGGAAAGCGGAACGCGGCATTGACGAAATGTGCGAAGATTCATGGAGATGGCAGAGCCAGAATCCTGACGGCTACCCTGATTAATACTGAAACCACAAATAAAAGGATTGTTCAAATGAACAATCCTTTTTTGTTTATTTGCTTTGCTTTTTTATAATATAGTCCCGTACGAAAGACAAAACGACAATAACTGTAGGAAAGCAAATCCACAAGACTCGCAATTTTGTATTTTTTAATAATTCTTCTTCTCCTACAACACAATACAATATAATTTGAAAAACAATTAAAATTGCAACCAAACAACAAGTAGTAATTATATAAAATTTCTTTTTATTCATACTATTATTCAACCTGCCTTGCTTTTTTTATAATACTAAAGTATATAATGACTATACGGACCATACTTATCTCCTTCATAAGAGAAAGCATTGTTTAGAGTTTGATCTTTTTCTTCATTATCTAAAAAGTCAAGTTCATTTCGTTTAATTTTGTCTTTTAATGCTTTATTTTTATAATTCAATACAACTTTATAAAGCCACGATTTGTAATTGCTAATTTCAATCCCTTGAGATAGATTTTCGTATAATGCTATGTATGCTTCCTGAACACAATCCTCTGCGTACGCATACTCGAATTCAAAGTATTGAGAACAATACCGAACTAAATCTTTTCTATACTGTTCACATTCTTCCAATATGTTATCTATGGACATCAGAGCATCTGTACTTTTGCTTTTTAGTTTAATTTTAATCAAAGTATTCTCCTGCTTAATCTTACTAAAGAAATGTTTCCATAATACTAAATCCCTAAAAACTTCATTTTGTGATAAAAAATTCTAATTTAATTAAAGAACATAAAACATACTTTGTCAAGAGGTTTTACCAAAAAAGCAGAATAATATGGCGTAAATGCAGAAATTTAATCTATTATGAAACTTATTAACTAATAGTAAATATAAAAATGAGGCAGGTTTTTATCCCTGCCTCGAACTTTTAATAATGATAAATTATTTCATTATATATTATTTCTCTTGCCTGATTTGCTATGTTATTCATTTGTTTCACCCCAAGCATTTGATTATCCGCGTTAATATCTTGACTTAAGGTATTAACGCACACAGTATCAAACATATTTTTCTGTTTTTGACAAATTCCGCTCATCTCCGTTACATAAATTAAATTTTTCGTTTATGTTCTGCTTCTTCTGATCAGATTCATTCCTGAAAAGAGTGTGACCGCCGCGAGTAAAAACAGTCTCAGCCAATCCATATAAAGCCAGAATTCCCCGCCGCAGACCACATCAGGCGATGTGTTAAACTCGTCAACAAAAATTCCCATATTGTAAAACAGGACCAAAGAAATCACAAGTGATGCCAAACTGAAAATAAATACCAATATATTTAAAGTTTTTTTCATAATAATTCTCCTTATTTCTATTGATTTCAAGTATAAATAAAGTATTCATATTATTTTTAAGAAAAGGCTTCCCTGTTAACTGTTTCAAATATTGCTGCATCTGAATTTTTGTAATACAAATGGCATTCAAATCCACCTAATTCGTTGCTGTATTTTTCAAAGTAGTAATCATAGTTGCTGACAAATTCATCTATTTCATAATCGGTTTTATACACAATATCATCGTGACTTACCGATACAACAACAATTTTTTCAATATTGTTTTTCTCAATTTCAGGCAGAGCAATATCTTTTTTTACAAGCAGTTGTGTGTCATTTGTACTTGTAATAAAAACAATATCGTTATTGCAAAAATTTCTGACAATTATGTTTTCTTTAAAAAAAGTTTTTGCAATGGGTTTATCTGTATAATACACAGGAAAGCAATCATCAAAACTGTCGCTGTCAGCATAAATATTCACTAATCTCCGATAATCAGATTCGCTGTAAATGCCCTCGTTAATACCGTAGGTTGAAATATCATAAAATGTTTCATTTTTATAGTTGATCATGGTCATATTATTTGCAAAGAAAATCCTATCCGTTTTTTTATCTGTGCAGCCAAAAAGAGAAAATGCCATTGCTGCCGATAGTATAAAAGACACAAATGCTTTAAATTTCTTCATAACAGCCTCATAAAATTTCTTCAGAAATCTCGTCGAATTTCTCCTGTCTTAAAAATTCGTAATCATCGTTCTGTTCATTGTATTTATAATAATAGGTGTAATCCCCTGCATAAACCTCATAAATGCCGTTTTCATTGCTGTAAGCACCATAGTTAATCAGTTCATTATAAATTCTGTAATTTATATAAAGTGCCACTCTTTCATCAGCCGAAAGACTGTTATAATATTCGGCAATTTGCTTATCTGCATTTAATTCTGCCCGGTTGTAACTGCGAAAATCATTTATTTCATCGTATTCAATATCCGAAAAATCATTGTTATTGTAATACGCATTATAATATGAATCCCCATATTTCTCAGCAATTTTTTCAACAATATAATTATCGGCACTTTTCGCAATTTTTTCATCATCCGATTTTGTAAGTTCAATCATATACGGCACTGCGTCGTCTGAAAGCGAACCGATATATTCCATATCCAGACTTTCAATTTTATCGTTGTTAAACGCATCCACATTGTATTTAACAATCATAGCGTCAACATTTGAATAGGAAAGTGCTATAAACAATGTGCTGCAAATAATAATGATTGGCTGCATATAACTTATCTTCGGCGCAAATATATGAATAATATAAAATAGTATAATAACAAAAATCATTACCATAAATGCGCAAACAAGAATGCGGTTTTTAGACAAACCGAAAATTCCAAGGCAAAGTTTCATTTTTGCCATAGCAGTTACAAGCAGAAGAATTGTAAAAAGCATTATGAAAACAGAAAGGAATTTGACTGTGGCGAGTGATTTTGCACCTTTGTGCCTTTTTATAAGAATGTTCACAACAGAAATAATGATGATATTTATAACACAGATTGCAAACATTTCAAAAAATCCGCGTCTCGCATAGGCACTTTCGGTAAACTCGTAATCTTCGGGAAGAAATCCCGAAAATGCACTGAAAAAATATGCAAGTTGTGAAAAAAGATAAACAAGATACGTTACAGAGATTACGCTTAAAAATGATACTGCAGCGGAATTCGGAATACAGCCTTTGCTGTTGAAAATCCTTGAAGCATTCTCAGACCCTGTTTCAAGATTTTTTCGTTTTGACATCATATATAAAAGCACATAAAAAGTTACGATAACGGCTAAAAGGAACTCAACAAAATACATTCCTATATCCGTCAGCACCTTGGAGACAAGACCGCTGAATGCTGCATCACTGCGTGTCAGCAGAGGAATAACAACAAGCAGAACCGGCAGTGAAATTAAAATACCGATTACCGAACTTTTAAAACCTTTGTTTTTTGAAACTGAACCCGAATAAGAATTTTTAGTTATACCGAAATTTTTAAACGGAGCGGCAAACACACTGCATATCAAATCACAAAGCATTTTAAAACTGCCCTGTTTATTTCTGAACGTGCCGCTGATGCCGCAAGTATAAATTGTAAACAGTGCACTTACAAGAAAAAGCATAACCGCTTTAATAAAAATATCATTGAAAATTGTAAAAGTTACTGCACCGGCAAGTGATAAAACGCCGCATATAAGGGAGAATACCGACGGCTTTGCCTTTTTCTTAAAAAGAAACAGAGTTGTAACAACAAACAAAGAAACAAACGATATTGTTGCACCGAGATTAAAACCGTGAAACAAACTGAAATCAACGATTATAAATGATAACACAAAAAACAAAACCGAAAAAACAATATCTTTTTTATTTATTTTAAATTTGGGTATTTCAATTTTGGGTATATATGTCGACTGCACAGGTATATGCGCCTGCGGCTGATAATACATCTGATTATTAAAACCGGTATTATTCTGATTTGCCTGCACATTTTCATTGCCGTTAATGCTGTTGATATTTTCCATAACGTTCTCCTAATCTTCGATATACTCAAGAATATCGGCAGGCTGGCAGTCAAGTTCTTTGCATATTGCCTCAAGGGTTGAAAAACGTATTGCCTTTGCCTTGCCGGTTTTCAGAATAGATAAATTTGCCTGGGTTATGCCTATCTTATTTGCAAGTTCAAGTGAACTCATTTTCCGTTTAGCAAGCATAACATCAAGATTAACAATAATAGCCATGCCTGCCTCCTATATGGTCAAATCATTTTCTGCTTTTAATTCTATTGCTTTTTCAAAAATGTTTTTAACAACTCTTACCACAAGCGCCATAAAAAACTCGCCCATAGAAAGAACAAGCAGCGTTTCAAACATAAAATCAAGAAGCCATACTGCAATAAAAGATATCAGTCCGATCATTCCTGCATAAAAACAGGCAATGCTGATTATTTTCAGAAGTTTAACATTCTGCGTTTCAAAAACAATTTCTTTTTTTATGTTGATAAGAAGTTTGTCAAGACAGACGAGAGCCATATATCCCGCAGGAACAACGGCATAAAACGGACCTATTATATAGGACTTTATCTGTCCGAGAATTTCAAATTCGTAAAGGCCTTTATAAAGCACAATCGGCAGAAGCACCGAGGCAGCACCTAAAAGAACATAACATAGCCTTACAATAAAATGTGTTAAATTAACAGATTTGTCATTATATAGCATATCACCACTCCTTTTGCTTTCATTATATTCAAAAATTATCGTTTGTCAATAATTTTTTATTATTTTTCAGAAATATTTACAACAAAAAAACCGACAGACTTTAAAATCTGCCGGATTATAAGTACCGATTATATTTTACTTTTTCAAAAACTTTTTTATCAAAAGATAAATGACTGTCATCACCAGGATAACAGCACCGAATAATGCCGCTGTCAAACCAATCATCATATGCAGCGGAAGTGCCGTCAGCATATTATCATAATCAACAATCATATAAACAATCTGACCCAAAGCATAAATCAGAACACCTGCAATGCAAACAGCAAAAATTTTATTTAAAACAGATATTTTCATAATGTTTCTCCTTTCGGTTTCAAAGCAAGGATTCAACAAAAAATGATAGAATTATTTTACCAGCAGTTCAGTAAATTCTTTTAAATCCCCAAACGCTGTTTTTAATTCTTCGGCAAGTTCTTCACTGTAAACACTGTCATTAACCGGTTTGGTTTTTGATATTCCGAAACATTTCATATTCATAAGTTCTTTAGCGGAACATTCCACTGTTTCGGGAAAATGGTCTTTTTTATATTTATCACCGTGAATTTCAAAGCCTTTATCCATCAGTTCATCAACAAGTTCGGAAACCAGTTTAATGCTACCGCCGATTTTTTCACGCACCAAATCCATACCCTTGGCAGTTGGCTTATATATTTTCAAACCATATCCATAACATTCGCTGCCCATATCAAAATACAAACCAATCTTATCTGTTTTCTCTGCTGCCTGTCTGAAACGAAGATACATATATTCTTTAAGCGGCACCGTCGGTGAAAAGCGCCGGTCCGTATACGGTGTTGAAATACATCTTGCAGGCTTGGTTTCAAAATCAAAATCAAATAGATCAACTGTTTCAAGCAAATCAAAATAAAGCAGGTTAATGGGTTCGGTTATGTATTTTTTATATTTAACCAAATTTTCATTCTGCTTTTCAATCGTATTGCAAAACTGCAGTTCAAATAAAAAACGGTTTGTATTCTTATCAAAACCTCTGAAATTATTTTCCATTTTAACTTCCTTGATTTATATTTTCTTTGCGCATAATGTTTTTCAGTACCATTTTACCTATTTCGACATTTACGGCAATATACCCTTTCGCAGGTGTGACAAAAAACATTCTGTTTTTTTTTATTAGTTAAATATATAACCTTATTTTCAAACTGCTTGATTCGTGACTTTGTGCCATCCTTACCTGATTCATAATTTCTCAACCAGCGAAGCATTGATTTAAGCATATGCAAATTCGGTTTATAGATACACTTTTCAAATCCCAATCTTTGTCTTATCCATCGTTTAATGATTCTGTATTTTCTTGTTTTACGCGGTATATCAAGAACGATTATCCTGTCGGCATTTTTCATTCCGTCTGCAAAACGTTCACGCCCTGTATCTTCAATAATGTAATTATTCTGATTAATCACAGAATAAAAAAGTGTATCTATTTCTTTATCTGAACGTTTTACATTGCCCCACTGCGAACTTGATGGACAAGGTATATGCATAATATCGTCAAGATGAATACAGGAAACATTTATCATTTGAGAAATCTGTTCAGCAAGTGTGCTTTTTCCGCTGCCCACTGAACCTGTAATATATAATTTCATTTTTTTATATCCTGAATGTTAATAAAATACTTATTTAATACTCATCACATAAATTTGACACGGGTTATCTTTATCCCACAAATCTTCAATACACTCAAATTCTTTAAATCCGATTTTTTTATAAAAATGATTTGTTTTGTCGTAACTGATATATTTACCCTCTTTTACTGTTTTCACTTGTATAAATTCATAATTATTACATTTTGCATAATCGTAAATTGTTTTGAATAACTCGCAACCGATTCCTTTTCTCTGATACTTTTCAAGTACACCCATCACGCTGATTTCAATAGTAACCGAACTTGTTTCTTTAACAGCAATGAAACCTACCGGTTTGTCATTTTCAAAATAGACCATAAAAAGTGATTGTCTGCATTTATTTGCATACTGAAGTATTCCATCTTCTCTTTCAAACCATTCCGGTAATCTCTTTAAAATATCTATACATATTTTTTCTCTGCATTCTTCTTTTTCAATTAATCTAATCATTTTAATTTCTCCTGAAACACTGAACCTATTATCTTCCGAAAAGGATAAAAGCCACAACTATATCAATCACAAACATAATAAGTGCAGCAACTGCGAGTATGCGTGCTGCACGCATTTTAACCCGGCACTCGTGACTGAGTTCAACTTTTTTCTGTTTAAACACAATATCTATTGCCAGACCTATAACTGCAAATGCCGGACATATGCCGATTGTGCACACACCTATAACACTTGAAACAAACGCAAATTTTGAAAGTTTTAAAAGAACATCATTATTCATAAGTCACCTCGTTATAATCTGAAATGAGACCGTATTTTACTGTAATGCGGTTTAATTTTTTTATAAAAGGTTCACCGAAAAGGAAAAGTACAACTGCCGTTGTGACAGCAAAAACTGCACTGAAAGGCATGCCTGCCGCGTAAACGGAAATTACCGACGGCAAAGTAAAATCGGCTGCCATCATAAGAACAGACGAAAAATCAACAATCAGACCGTAAACGGCAAAAGCGAGAAAAAAGCCGACAAGTGCAAGAAAGTATTTATTCGGTTTAATTTTTTTAAAAATAAGGCCTGCAAACAAACCTACACACCCCAGTGCAACCATCTGAAACGGAGTCCACACGCCCTGACCGAAAAGAAAATTTGAAATAAATGCCGAAAAAGCACCGACAAGATAACCTCTTTTTGCCCCAAAACACACACCGCTGATAACAACAACCGCTGCGATTGGTTTAACCTGAGGCGTGAGATAAAACACGGCACGGCTTACAACCGCCAGTGCAATCATACTTGAAAGCAGAGCAATTTCTTTTGCCGAGGGGCGACTTTTTTCAAAAGAGACGAAAAACGGCAGCATAGACAAAAAAAGTATAGTTACACTTATCAGATAATAATTGTAATTTTCACTTAAAATCTGCCATAAAACTGCAAGTATAAGACAAAGAAAAACACAGATGGCTGTTATGATTTTTTTCATATCAAATCCTCCGCTGACACGGCAGATTTAAGATGCGATTTTGTTATGCGCCTTACCTGAGTTGTATAGTAATTGAGCGACGAAAGCACTTCGTGGCGTTCACCGGTTATCGGAATTACCGAATCCGAAAGAAACGAAACGTAGTCTGAAACATCACCGACAAAATCGAGATCGTGCGAAACAAAGATAACCGTTTTTCCGTCGGCGGAAAGTTTTTTCATATATCTCTCAAGATCTTTTTTGCCGAAAACATCAATGCCTTTGGTAGGCTCGTCCATAAGAATAATATCAAAACTCTGCTGTGATAAAATTGCAAGACCCAGTCGCTGCATCTGACCGCCGCTTAAATCATAGGGATGCCTGTTTAAAAATCCATCAAGTTCAAAAGCCTTTGCGGTTTCAATATTTATTTCTTCACCAACAGTATCTTTGGTAAAAAGATAGCGGACATTCTGCGGAAGATAAGCCATTTTTCCAAAAGATTTAACTCTGCCCGAATATGCTTTTCTTATTCCTGCTGCTGCTTTTAAAAAGGTGGTTTTTCCGCTCGCATTAGCACCTATTACAGCGTGTATTCTGCCCTTATACGCCTTAAAATTAAGATTTGATAAAATATCTCTTCCTTTTTTTTCATATGCAAAAGTCAGATTTTTAATCTCAAGCACTGTATCGCCTTCAGAAAGTTCTTCAACTTCTTTCTCTTTAAGATTTGCTGCATAAGAAATCGCCTGTTTTACCGTCAGCGGTCTTTCATCAAACAGTTTCGTGCATAGCGGAAAAAAATCAAGAGCACGGTTATTAAATCTCAGATTATCGGCCGTATCATCAAAAAGGATTCTTCCCTGTTCCATAATAACAATTTTGTCGCAGATATCAACAAGCCCCTGTGATGAATGCGTTGAAACAATGACGGTAACACCCAGTTCGTCATTAATTCTTTTCAGCATATAAATCAACTGCTGAGAAGCCTTCGGGTCAAGCCACGCAAAAGGCTCATCAAGAATAAGCGCATCGCAGTCGCCTGCCATAGCGGCAGCAACAGATACCATTGCTTTTTCGCCGCCTGAAAGATTTGAAATTTTACTGTCAAGCAAATCCGTAAGATTAAAATATGATGCCGTTTCGCCTATTTTTACGGCTATCTGTGAACGATTCTTTATTGAATTTTCAAGAGCAAACGCAAGTTCACCCCTGACATATTCCGATACAAAAGAAAGTTCGGGATTCTGACAGACAAAGGAAACGGAATTTGTATTAACTTCAACTCTGCCCGAAATTTTTCCGACAGGTGAAATTTCTTTTTTCAGCATGGAAAGCAAGGTCGATTTTCCGCTGCCTGTTTTTCCCATAAGAAGAACAAAGTCACCGCTGCTTATTTCAAGGCTGACATCTTCAAGTGCTTTATCGGAAGAAGCGGGATATGTAAAATTTAAATTTTCTGTTTTAAACAAAACCATCTGATATCCTCCGTAAAATCAATAATCAGCGGTAAAAACGCAAAAAAGATATATACTGCCAAAGCAGCAAAAGAAAAACTTTTCATTATAATTACAGGTTCAAATATAAAACTTATTTTTCCGATAAATCGAATCACAGCCAAAAAAACAAAACAGATTATGCAAACAGCAATTATAAAGGCATCCTTAAAAGAAAAACTATATTTTGAATACGGTGTTCTTCCTTTTGAAAATCCCCTTGATTTCATTGAATTTGCAGTTTCTATGCTTTCTTCAAAAACCATTGTTATGAGTGCTGAAAAATTTGAAAGTTCTTTTTTTAATTTTGAAGTACCGTCATTTATCAGTTCTCTTGCATCTCTTATCTCAGCAAGATTTTTTTTAAAGCGCGGTATAAAAGACAGTACCATTGAAAAAACCAACGCCGTGTTCGGTGCAAATCTGCCGAAAACGGCAAATAGTCTTTCAGATGTAATAACCTGTGAATAGCACGAAAACCACATTAAAACGCCTGAAAACATAATCCCCTGGCAGATACCGTAAAACAGACTTTCAAAAGTAAAATTATTTTCACCTAAAGAAAACATAACCGTTTCGCCGTACCTTGCAAAAAACATATTGAAAACGCCTATCAGCACTGTCATGGGCAATATAAATTTAAAAAGATATGAAAAGGCGGTTTTGCCTTCAAGTTTAACCTTATAGCAAAAAGCAGATAAAAAACTTACAGCCAGAAAAGCAGGGTGAAATAATATAAGGCTTGCGGCTATTATAAGTATAAAAAACAGGAAGGCTGCTTTCGGATTTAATTTTGAAAATCTGTCCATAACCATACCTCCCTGAAATACTAATATTCAATTCCCTTTCTTGCATTAACGCCTTTGTCGTACGGATGTTTAACCTTTTCAAAAAAGGTAACATAATCGCAGACAGCAGTTAAAAACTGCTTTTCATCGTGACCTGTTATTATCACTTCTTTATCTGATAATAAATTCAGAAGTTCAATCATATCGTTGTTGCTTATAAAATCTTCTTTCAAATCTGCAAATTCATCAAGAATAATCATATCACAATCAGATTTTTTTATAAAATCAACTGCATTTTTTACCCATGCACAATACGAATAATCCGGATTAAACGGCAACTCTTTCGGAGACTCAAAAACTTCAAATGGCAAAACATTGAGTTCCGACGACTTATTATTTTTCAGAAACTGAACAAAAAGCACTTTCAGCCCTGCTCCGGCGGCTCTCATACCGGCACCGACAGCACTGCTTGTTTTACCTTTGCCAAATCCGAAATAATAGTGAATCACCTTGTGCGCACCTCTTCTTTTGTTTTAAAAGAATATCCGTATTCATCAAGAATATGCATCTTTTTAAGTGCCATTTCACATCCTTTTGAAACACAAAGATTCGGTCTTACCGGAACGGTTACATCAAGAGACAATGCACCTCCGATAAGTTTATCAAGTCCGTAAAGGCCTGCAGAACCGCCTGTTAAAAGAAGCCCCGTATTTGTTATATCGGCAATAAGTTGGGGTGAAGTACGCTCAAACATTGTTTTTGCAGCAGCAATTATTTTTTCAAATTCACCCTGCAGACATTCGCATATTTCATTGCCCACAATTTCAATCACCTTCGGAAGTCCCGTAACGGCGTCTCTGCCCTTTGCCTCCATGGAAATATCATTTTCTCTCGGCACAGCACAGCCTATACTCTTTTTTATCTCTTCTGCCGTTCTTAAACCGATAAGAAGAGAATATTTTTCGCGCATATATTTAACGATTGCCTCGTCAAATGCATCTCCTGCAGTTTTTACGGTTTCAATCTGGCTCATAGAACCCTGGCTGATAACCGCCATATCCGTTGTTCCGGAACCGACATCAATTACAAAAACACCTGACGGATTAACAGGGTCAACACCCGAACCGAAAGCAGCACAAAGCGGCTCTTCAATGAGACATACAGACCTTGCACCTGCTGAAATGAGAACGGAAATGAGCGTTCTTTTTTCAACATCCGTACTGATTGACGGAATGGAGGCAACAACCCTTGGCTTAAAAATATTTTTCTTTATAACACGGTTAATAAAATATCGCATCATTTCGCAGGCAAGAGAATAGTCGCCGACCGCACCGTTTACTATCGGCTGAACAACACTTACGTTCATAGGCTCTCTGCCCTGAAGATAATAAGCTCTTTTACCGGCATATATAATTTTTTCATTTTCGTTATC
Organism: uncultured Clostridia bacterium; assembly: GCA_946555465.1. Lineage (GTDB taxonomy): Bacteria > Bacillota > Clostridia > Oscillospirales > Acutalibacteraceae > Eubacterium_R. The sequence goes on along the minus strand of CAMNST010000007.1, from coordinate 42,876 downwards.
ATAGGCAATATACGCAGGTTCGTCAAGAACAACACCTTTTCCGACAACAGATATTACAACCGAACCTGTTCCTAAATCAATTCCCAAATCGTAACCGAACATAAAAACATTCCTTAAATAAAATTAAATAAAATACAACATAAAATATGTTACTTTAAAAGATAATTATTGTCAAGAAAATATGAAGTAAACAATATGTTAAAATTGCTGTTAAATACTTTCCTCTTCTTTTTCAATAAAATGAAGAAGCGCACTGTAACGCCTGCTTTTTTTATCGTTATCAACCATTGATTTTATTGAAGAGGAATTTCCCACAATTATCATAAGACTTTTTGCTCTTGTAAGAGCAGTATAAAAAAGATTGCGGTAAGCAAGTTTCGGCGGTGTGGCAAGCACAGGCAGAACCACCGCATCAAATTCACTTCCCTGGCTTTTATGAACTGTCATTGCATAGGCAAGTTCAAGTTCCTTTGCATTTTCAATGCTGTACATAGCCTCGCGGTCATCATAGCGGACATTTATTATATCGTTTGCTTTATCTATTTTCGTAAGTATTCCGATATCGCCGTTAAAAACACCTGTACCGTTATCGTCGTTCTTAAACCACGGCACATCGTAATTGTTTTTTATCTGCATTACCTTGTCACCTTCGCGAAGGGTATAGCCGCGGTTTCGCAGTTGTGCCTTTTCGTGTGACGGCGGATTAAGTTTTTCCTGAAGCAGAGCATTGAGATTTTCAGTTCCAACCTCACCCTTTCGGCTGGGGCATAAAACCTGAATATTTTCAAGCGGTTCAAAACTGTAAGTTGCCGGTATTCTTTTGGTAACAAGATCAACAATTTTTCTTGGTGCGTTATAACGGGAGTCCTCACTGAGAAGAAAAAAATCGTTATCAGCATCGCTGTTGTCAAGAACCGGCATTTCACCGTTTACAACCCTGTGTGCATTGGTAACAATATTGCTTTCAAGTGCCTGTCTGAAAATTTTATCAAGACTGACAACGCCGATTAAACCGCTTTTAATTAAATCGGAAAGAACATTTCCTGCACCTACAGGCGGCAACTGATTTTTATCACCAACCATTATTAATCTGCATTTAAGCGGCAGTGCATCAAGAAGGGCAGAAAAAATGGTTACATCAACCATTGAAAGTTCATCAACAATCACTGCATCACATTCAAGAGGATTTTTCATATTGTGGCAGAATTTAGGTTCACCTGCACCCTCTCTGTATTCCACCTCAAGAAGCCGGTGAATTGTTTTGGCCTCAAATCCGGTAAGTTCGCTCATTCTTTTTGCGGCTCTGCCCGTCGGTGCGGCAAGGGCAACATCAAGTCCCCTGTTTTTCATAAGTGTAATTATACCCTTGATTGTTGTTGTTTTACCCGTACCCGGTCCGCCTGTTAAAATGAGCATTCCTTTATTTACGGCAATTTCGATAGCCTCTCTCTGCTTATCATCAAACTGAATATGATTTGTGCTTTCAAAAGCAAAAATTTCTTCGGTTGAAATATCTTTTTGCTGCGGCGGAAATTCCAGCATAATTTTTATACGCTGTGCAATCGAAGATTCGGCATCATAAATTTCCGGAAGAAAAAGAAAATCTTTTCCGTCTATATTTTCCTGAACAAGTTGCTTTGCCTCTATTGCATTATCAATGGCAATTTCAATATCATCTTCACCGCAATCAAGAAGAGACATAGCGGGTCTGATTATACTGTTTCTCGGCAGACATGTATGACCGTTATGAAGATTATACCTGACAACATAAACAACCCCAGCCTGACTTCTGTAGTCAAAAGGAGGCGTTTCATCAAGATTAAGTGCAATTTCGTCTGCCCTTTCAAATGTAAAACCATTTACCTGAGAAACAAAAACATACGGATTTTCTTTAATAATATCAAGTGCATATGTCTGATATAAGTTATATGCGTCAAACGCCTCCTGCTGATTAAGACCAAGTTCGGTAAGACCCTCCATAACATCCCGTGCAGCAAACTGCATTTTAAATTCCCTGCTGATTTTTTTTGCTTTTGATGCCGAAATTCCTTTTATCTGTGCAAGGCGTTCGGGTTCATTTTCAATAACATTAAACGTGTCGCTTCCGAATTTTTCAACAATTTTTACAGCCGTTGCCTCACGCACACCCTTAACAATTCCGCCTGATAAAAACCTGAGCATTCCCGAGGCATCGGCAGGCATACTTCTTTTAAGACGCACGGCTTTAAACTGTCTGCCAAAGGTCGGGTGAATAACCCATTCCCCCTGAAAAACAATTTCCTCTCCGATAACAACATTGCCGAGCGTACCCACAACAGTAACATACTCATCGCCTGCATTGATCTCAACAACCGCATAACCTGTCGACTCGCTCTGATATGTAATGTCCTCAACAGTGCCTGTTAAATTTTCAAGTTCTTTTTCTTCCATAACAAAACCTGCAATAATATTCTATCATAATAAAATATTATATCATAATTCATAAGTAAAAGCCACCGTGATAGAATAAATAAACAAAAAAAACAGTGCAGCAGGAATCTGTCTGCCGCACTGTTATACATTCAGATATTATTAATTACGCTTCTTCTCCATTATTTTCCGAAGCACGCATAGAAACAAGTTCATCAAGAATCTTTTTGTGCTGCGAATCAGTAAGCGCATATTTAAGAGTAGGAAGTGCTGAAAGAATCATGCCGATTGCCGGCGGAATAGAAATAAGGAAGAACATTGCCGCAGCATACTTACCGTCATTATAAGTTATAAAACTTGCGCCTTGTTCATAAATTGCTGTATTCATTGCATCAACATTGGCACCGCTGTAACCTACAATTTCATATACAACAGAAGAAACGATTGTTGCAATACCTGCTGAAAGTTTTGTTATAAAAGACTGACCGGAGAAAAATACGCCATCTGTACGAACATGATTTGTATATTCCTCATAGTCAACACAGTCTGCAATCATAACAGACTGAAGAACATTGATACCGCCGAAAGACGCACTTGCCAAGAGCATACAAATACCAACGGCAACAGACCAGCCGGTTGAGGTTAAATCACCGCCTGCAATTTTAAAGAACACATAAATGAGAACAAAAGGAACAGCACCTACAAATGAATAGAAATTATAAAGTTTTTTCTTTTCAATTTTTTTGATAAGAACAGGCGTAATACCCATTGATACAAACTGACCAACAAAAAGTCCTAATGCAACACTGCCGAGACCGATTAATATTTTAAAATCAATACCGGCAAATGATCCGTCTTCATTATAAACAAGTATGTTCATAATATTGCCGTTTGCATAATAATAAGTTACAAGTGTCATTGCAACTATCATAAGAAGTTGAATCGGAGAACGAAGAATACCTGAAATGAGAATCTGTCTGAAAGGTTTATTTCGGAACATAATTTTGAAATTCTCTTTTAAAGTATATCGTTTTTCCGATTTTTCAACTTTCTCTCTTGTAAAGATACCGGCAAATTCAAAAAAAACAGAAGCAATAACAGTGAAAATAACTGCCGTAACAATAAACGCTTTCTGCATATCACCGCCAAAAACGCCTGCCAAACCTTGTGCAACCTGAACAATGAGAACACCGATACCGCCCACACCGGCAGCAATACGTGCAAGACCGAGTATTTTTGAACGGTCATTTTCATCCTCTGTCATAAGAGAAGTAATACCCCAAAGCGGAATATCACAAACCGTAAACGCCATACCCCATGCAATATATGAAACTGCAGCCCACGCAACAATTAAAACTTTCTGCGTTGTCGAATCGGCAGCGGCATAGTTGCCGTTGATAAATGTTAATATTGTAATAACACCGATGATTGCAGGGAAAATAATAAGATAAGGTCGGCATTTGCCCCACTTGGTTCTCGTTTTATCAACAATAGTACCCATCATAGGGTCGTTAACCGCATCCCAGACTCTTGCGATTGCCATAATCCATCCGAGTGCCATTGCCGGCAGACAGATTACATTTTGAAAATAGAAATAAAGACCTGTCGCAACAATATTGTAGATTAAATTCTGGCCGAACATACCTACAAGATAACCGCGCAGTTCCTTTTTAGTATAGGTTCTTACATTACCCATTTGTTTTCTCCTTTACCGGTCCAATGCCATTTTATACCATATAAGTATATCAACTTTTCAACTAAAAAACAAGAAAAAACAGTATATTTTTTATAAATTATGCACATACAGTACATTTTTATTTATTCTGTCTGCGTTTCATTCTTCTCCAGTTTATAAAACCGTAAATATCATTTATAAAAAACATTACAAAACAAACAACCATAGGAATATACGAAGAGTCCTCACATGACGCAAGTATCCATAAAACTATGAGAATAATATCATTGGCAGCATAAGCAACCGCATAATACTCACATCTCAAAACAAGAAAAGCAGATGCCAGAAAACTCGTTGTTATAGAAATCGTGCTTACAATAAGATTTGCCGTATTGAAAAATTTCAGTATAAAATAAAAAATAACTGTAACAATAATTGAAATTAAAAATGTTAATACTGTTTTTGCTTTTGTAAAATGAGAAATTTCAACCTCGCTTTTTCCTTCTTCATAAGGATGTTTCAGCCAACTGATTACCGAAACAAGTGCAATCGGCATAGTCATTCCTAAATAGGTTATCATCTCGCCGTAATAATCGAATGTATAAGATATTATTCCATAAAGCAGGCTGAAAAACACTGTTAAAATTTGCCCTAAAACATCGCCTTTTGCAACAAAAATCAACGCGGTGACCCCTACAGCGGATGCAATAAAATTCAGCAAATTCTTTTCGGGCGAAAAAATAAAGCAGACTACAACACAGGTCATTGATACTATCCATAATATTTTTTCAAGTTTTGTAAGATTTTCAAACGATTTTCTTATATTCATAATTGCGCATGGCACCTTTCAAAAAAATAAGCACCCGCATTTATGCATCTTCAAAGACCTAACGATGCATAAAGGAGTGCAAAAGCACGCTGCCCGGTGGCAGCCGAATAATTTAATTTTGTCAATTATAGCACAACAAAATGTTCAAGTCAATAAAATAAAAATCAGTGTTTATTTTCAGGATTAACATGAATCATAATATGTTTCACTTTCGGAAATTGTTTTTCAACATTTTCATGAACACTTTCGGCTATACTGTGGCTCTCGTCAAGAGAGAGTTTTCCGTCGGCAGAAATTTCCATTTCAACATAAATACGGTTGCCGAACACCCTTGTATTAAGCAAATCAACCGCAAGAACGCCATTTTGCGACAAGGCGCATTTTCTTATATCATCCTCTGTGTCGCTGTCGCACGAATGGTCAATCATTTTATTTATGGCATCAACATAAATATCAAAAGCCGCTTTAAGAATAAACACACATATTATTACGCTTGCCAAAGGGTCAAGAATTGCAACGCCGAGAACCGAACCGCCTATTCCGATTAAAGCACCGACTGAAGACAAAGCATCCGAACGGTGATGCCATGCATCTGCCATAAGTGACGGTGAATCAATTTTTTTTGCAGATATTTTTGTATACCAGTACATTAATTCTTTTAAAACGATTGAAACAACAGCCGCAATAAACGCAATCGTTCCTGTTTGCTGAAGGGACTCATACTGTTTTGTTATGATAGAATCAATGCCTTTATAACCGATAAGCAGCCCTGTGCCGAAAAGAATTGATGAAAGCAGAATTGCTGCAACGCACTCCAGCCTTTCGTGACCGTACGGATGCTCTTTATCTGACGCTTTACCTGATAATTTTGCACCTATCATAACAATTACGGTACTGAAAACATCTGAAGCAGAATGAACCGCATCTGACACCATTGCCCCCGAATGTGAAAGTGCACCTGCGGCGAATTTGAAAACAGTCAGCAAAACATTTAAAATTATGCTTACTGCAGATACCCTCATTACTGTTTTTACCGAATTATTCATACGCGATTTTTTATATTTCACGGTTAAAACCTCCTGCCCATATACTAATATTATATGAGCACAAACAAAAAACTCCACGAAACGGCAGCATATTATTGCAATAAGTCTGAAATACAAATCCACAATAGGGCAGATTTCTGCCTGTTAATCAATCAATTTCTGATTATAAAAATAAAAAAGTTGCTTTTATTCTAAAACAATGGTAAATTATATACAAGAATTGTATAAAAACAGATAGGAGTTATCATGGAAAAAACAAAAAGAAGTAATTTTACCGGTTCAATCGGATTTGTGCTTGCCGCGGCAGGAAGTGCGGTAGGCCTCGGAAACATATGGAGATTTCCGTATCTTGCAGCAAAAGATCACGGTGGAATTTTTATTTTATGTTACATTATACTTGCATTAACTTTCGGCTTTGCTTTGCTGACAACCGAAATTGCAATCGGAAGAAAAACAGCACAAAGTCCCCTTACAGCCTATAAAAAAATTCATAAAAAATGGGGCGGCATAGGCACTCTTGCCTGCCTTGTTCCGGTACTTATTCTGCCATATTACTGCTCCATCGGTGGATGGGTTATAAAATATTTTGTCAATTTTACTACAGGTCAGGCAGGTGTTTCCGCTGAAGACGGATATTTCACCCAGTTTATTTCGCAGACATGGCAGCCGATTGTTTATATGCTTATTTTTCTTGCTCTGACTTCTTTAATTATTTTCAGAGGTGTAAATAAAGGTATTGAGAATGTAAGCAAAATTCTTATGCCGATACTTCTTATTCTTGTCATAGGAATATCCGTTTACTCACTGACAATAAGCCATACCGATGCAGACGGTGTTACAAGAACAGGTCTGCAGGGACTTAAAATTTATCTTATTCCCGATTTTAAAGGAATAACCCTGAAAGAACTGCTGATGATTATAATGGACGCTATGGGTCAGTTATTCTTCTCAATCAGCGTTTCAATGGGAATTATGATTGCATATGGTTCATATGTAAAAAAAGATACCAACCTTATGAAATCAATAAATCAGATAGAAATATTTGATACCATTGTTGCTCTTCTTGCAGGTCTTATGATTGTTCCTGCCGTATTTGTATTTATGGGTCAAGACGGAATGTCTGCCGGACCGGGACTTATGTTTATTTCACTGCCTAAAATCTTTGACCAAATGGGTAAAATAGGTGTTCTTATCGGGGTCCTTTTCTTCCTCATGGTAATATTTGCAGCGCTCACTTCAGCCGTTTCCGTAATGGAGGCTATCGTTTCAAGTATTATGGATAAATTTGGTCTTTCAAGAAAGAAAAGTGCACTCATTGTTTTTGCTTATGCGGCTATTGCCGGAATAATTGTATGTTTCGGCTATAATCTTCTCTATTTTGAATTGCCTCTTCCAAACGGAACCGTAGGCCAGGTGCTCGATGTTCTCGACTATATCAGCAACAGCGTTCTTATGCCTCTTGTTGCTTTCCTCACCTGCATTTTAATCGGCTGGGTAGTTAAACCTAAAACCATTATTGATGAAGTTACGCTGGGCGGAATTAAATTTTCAAGAAAACATCTTTATATTCTTATGATTAAATTTGTTGCCCCAATAATGCTCTTTATCCTGCTTCTTCAATCAGTGGGAATAACATTCTGATTTTAATATTTAAAACAGAAAGAGTTGCTTTTTTATATTTACTATACTAAAAAGAAATATCCCAGTGCACCGAGAACACTTGTAAGCATAACAAGTATCTTTGAAACTGCATTCGGCCTGCCGTTTGCAACGCTGATAATAATCCCCAATGCCGCCGGAATCAGTCCCATCCAGGCGATAACTATCTGGGCCGTTAAATTCGACGGAAGCGATGTTGCATCAATAATTGTTACAAACACACCAAGCATAACCGACAATACAAAAAATATTTTATGAACCGAGTCGTTCTTTTTGGGTAAGAACATAAAAACAGATGAAACAATAAATGAAAATAAAATAATTACTTCCAGCAAAAACAATGCACCCAAAGCCATAATATTTCTCCTGACATAATACCATTTGTTTCGTTTATTATAATTTATTTATGATGCCGCGTCAAGGAATAACATTGCGTCAACTTTATTTTGCCCAATAAAACACTATTTAGACATAGTTTTTTGTATATTCAAAAGGACTGTATAATGCAAATTTTCCGCATTATACAGTCCTTTAATAATATCATAAGATAAGATTAATCAGTGCACAGGTAATTACACCTGCTGCAAGAGGGGTTAATACCGACATTAAAGTCCATTTAACAGATTTTGTCTCTTTCCATATTGTAAGAAGCGTTGTTGAACACGGGAAGTGGAACATGGAAAAAACACAGGTGCAAAGAGCGGTTGTCACTGTCCATCCATTATCAACAAAAATTGTTTTGAGACTTTCAAGTGATGAATAGTCGGTCATTTCTCCTGTTGAAAGATAAGCCATAAGTGCAATCGGTATAACAATTTCATTTGCAGGAAAACCAAGAATGAAAGCAAGAAGAATAACTCCGTCCATACCGAGGAAAGTTCCTATCGGATCAAGCCACTGTGAAATACGGCACAAAAGAGAAGTGTCGCCAACAGTGATATTTGCTAAAATCCATATCAGCAAACCTGCCGGTGCAGCAACAACAACCGCACGCATAAGAACAAAAAATATTTTTTCTCTCACCGTGTCACCTATCACTCTGAAAAATTTCGGCTTTCTGTAAGGCGGAAGTTCCATAACAAAAGAACTGCGTTCACCTTTAAGAATGGTGGCTGTTAAAACTTTTGACGAAGCAAATGTCATCAGCATAGAAAAAGCAATCATTGCAAGAAGCACCAACGCCGCAAGAAAACTGTTTTTGCAGAAAAACATGGAAATAATTGCAATCAGCATAGGAAATACGCCACCAACATTGCGGCAACTTTTGTGCACTTTTCGGTGAATAAACGGCTGAAATGGCTTTATTCACCGTACATAAAAATATGTAAATCCGCTCCGTCCCACTCAATTTTCTGAATGAGAAATCTTATAATCTGCCGTTTGTCATAAATGGATAAATCATCAAATAAATTCTTAAAAGATTTAACACTTTCTATTAAAGCGTCAGTATCAAAATCTATGTTATTATCGGATTGATTTTGCTCTGCAAGTTCTCTTTCAAGAGTGTGTAAATATTCTGTTTGCTCAACGATTTTTTTATCAATAGCACTGATTGCAACACTACTCAATGTTGTATCAGTCAGGCGGTTTACAAGGGTATTGATTTCACTTTGCGTGTTTTCAATATCCCTTTTTATTTTGTCTGCTTTATCGTTATTCTGCTCTTTTTCATACTCCCTTTTCAGATTTTCAAGTGCAGAAGTAAAGGTGTCGAAATTGTCAAGTTCACCTTTGATATAGTCAACCACCAAATCATCTGTCTGCTGACCTGTCAGGTTAGGGCAATCACAAAGTGCGTTGTTGCCTTTCAGCTTACTTGAACAAATATAGCTGAAATTGTCACTCGTTGCCTTGTGCTTTTTTGAAAACATCTTTTCACCGCATTTTGTGCAGTAAATCAAGCCCGAAAGCAAGCCGACTTCACTATGATTGACGACCTTTTCTTTGTGATTGTTGTGGAAATATTTTTGAATGGATACCCAATCCTTACCGCTGATAATTCCCTCGTGTTTGCCGATTGCGACAATCCATTCACTGAGCGCATTTCTCGGCGCACCTGAACGGCTGTAATCCCTTTTGTTGTAGGTTGAAACACCGTGCTCGCTGTTCCATGATTCTTTATTTTGGCAAATATCAGAGCCGTTTTCAAAGAAGTAATTATAAGCATTTTCATCGGCAATACAGTAGACAGGATTTTGCAGAATATCACGAATACCAAGTGTAGAAAAATACTTACCTGTCGTTTTTGACTTTATCTTTTTTGCAATTAAATACTTGCTCACAGCAGACACAGAATGTGTTTCAAGAAAGTGACTATACATCAGTTTAACAATTTCAATTTCATCACTGAACACCAATTTATGCGAAGTCTTGACCTTGCCGTCAACAATAACCTCACTTTCCTCTGCACCCTGATAACCTGTGGGAGGCGTACCGCCGAGCCATCGACCTGTGCGAGCCAAAAGGTGCATATTATCACGAACACGCTCGGCAATTGTTTCTCGCTCCAACTGTGCAAAAACGGAGGTGATATACATCATAGCCTTGCCCATCGGTGAGGAGGTGTCAAAATGCTCTTTAATACAAATCAGATTTACGCCCTTGTTGTTCAGCAGTTCAATCAAACCGGAAAAGTCGCTGACATTACGGCTTAATCTGTCCAAACGATAGCACACAATATACTCAAATTTGTATATATCAAGGTCTTTCATCATCTGCTGAAACTGTGGACGTTTCAAATCCTTTGCAGAATATCCCTCGTCCTCGTAGACGAATATATCCTCATCAGCAACTTCCACATCAATCATTGAAAATTTGATGTATTGCTTACACATCTCAATCTGATTTTCAACACTCTCACCCTTGCCCGTAAACAAAGACTTTCGGCTGTAAATTGCAACTTTCAAAATAATCAACCTCCTTGAAAATGATATCTTGTTTGACTATAACATACCAACACAATATGTCAAGTCAATATAAAAATATTCTTTATATTATTCTTACAATATGATAAAATAAAAATGGTGATAATGTATGAATAATTCAACAAGTAATACCATTGATAAATTAATAAATGAAATTGAGGAAGGCAGGCTATCAGGTGAACAACAAGGCTAGCTATCTGAACAAGATATAAAAGATCATTTTAAAAGCAAGATAAATAAAGCCACATCAAATTTAAGACTTGATAATACAAAGTTATTTGTTGAAAACAGCAGATGAATATCTTAGCGACAAATTGAACTAAAGCACTTGCTATTGATTAGCAGGTGCTTTTATCTTTAATCAGTTTGTATTATTCTCAACGCTTCAATTTCTGTAAGTTCATTATTCAAATACATATTTTTAGCATTAACAGACATATTCAGCCAATACATATATTCATCATAGGAAATAGATTTTGGTGTTTCGCCGAATGAATACGCTCTGTCCATTCGCTTATACATTTTATTTTTCTCTTTTTCAAAAGTTTTCAGAACAATATCATTTTCTGCGAGTGTCTTGTATTTTTGTGTAGGACCAATCTGTTTACAGGTCTTACCATCCTTAAAAACTCTGTCACAGTACAGGGTTTTCTTTTTTGTCTTTGGAACAAATAATCTATTGCAATTTTCACATTCACAAACGGTTTCATCTCTTAAATAAAAAGTAAAAATCAAATATTCGTAATAAGACCCAGGATTATCAAAAAATAAAATTTCTTCACCGCTTCTTGTTTTAGTAACCTTGTATTCAACTGTATCATGCATATTAACTTCCAAAACACCTGCAAGAATCTCCTTGTGCCTCATACACATCAAAAGCTTATACACTCGTTCCTTCATATATGGCAGCAACTTCATTCTGACGCTTACTGTTTCTAATTTGCTTTTGAGTTCTTCAGGCGTTGTAATATCTTTAATCAGTTTTCTGTGAACAAGATATTTATCAATATCCGCCTTTAGTAATATCCCCAAAACAATATTGTTTTTTAAAATTTCATCAGCAAAGTCATATGCCGACTCAACAGTGTAACTATCACTTATTTTCGGCAACTCATAGTCATAAAGTGCAATAAGTTCATTTCTGTAATCAATCGGTTCTAATTCGGTTATATCTAAATCATCAACTGCAACTCTCTCCATAATATTCTTGTTTCTAAATTTTATATATAATCCTGTTCTTGAATAAATACTTCTGTCCATAATCAATCTTCCTCAAAAAATTCAATTTTCACTTACGCATAGTTTTGAGGTTTTGCTCCTGCTAAAATCATAACATAAATAGAAATTCTTAACAAGAAGATATATTTAAATCAAAAGAGAAAGGGGGTAAACCTTATGGAAAAAGAAGTTAAATTGCTTGAAATAGTTGACGGTGAAACATTAATGGATATACAGTTCCCAAAATCGAGATTTTGTATTCAGTCTTTGTTACCGCAAGGAGTTTCCATTCTCGGCGGTGCACCCAAGATTGGCAAATCGTGGATGGTGCTTGATTGGAGTGTACGAATTGCTAAAGGTGAATCAGTTTGGAATCTGCCTACTGAAAAAGGAACAGTACTTTATCTCTGTCTTGAAGATAGTCTTGCAAGAATTCAGGACAGGCTGAATTGCATAACTGATGAAGTGCCAAATAATCTTTATGTTGCAACGAAGTCAGAAAGCATTGAAACAGGATTAATTCAGCAGATACAGAATTTCATTATCACGCATACAGATATAACACTGATTGTAATTGATACATTTCAGATGATACGAAATTCAAGTTCCGAATTATCCTATGCAAATGATTACAATGAAATCGGCAAGCTAAAACAGTATGCGGATGAAATGGGTATTTCTATTTTACTTGTTCACCATCTTAGAAAACAAGGTGACAGTGATCCGTTGAATAAATTATCAGGCACAACAGGAATCAGCGGTGCAGTTGACGCTGTGTTTGTTTTGGACAAGGACAAACGGAATGAAAGTAAAGCAAACTTGCTTTGCACCGGCAGAGATATTGAACAAAGAGAATTTCAATTATCCTTTAACAAAGAAAACTGTACATGGGATTTGATAAATGACAGTCTTGAAAATCCTGTTCCGACTATGCCGCAAGAAATGATAGATTTCATTGAGTTTATGAAAGTTCAAAAATATTTCAAAGGCAGCAATACGGATTTGGTAAATGAATTCAATTATTATTCAAACTACAATCTTACTGCAAAATCATTAAAACAGATGATGAACAAATTCAGATATGAACTTGAAGAGAATGGTGTTCAATTCGTAAGCCACAGAAGTAACGGTCAAAGGCTTGTTGAAGTGTCTTATTTTTCTGACAGTGACTCAAGTGCCGTAAGTGACGAAGAGAATGTGGGTGTTAAAACTTCCGTTCCTTTCGTCCCTTGCGACCCTGTCGGCGAAATCTGGGCAGATAAAAGAAAAATAGGATAAGTACTCTAATTAAAATTTAAAAGCCAAATATCGGCACACAAGTAAAAAATCAAATGAAAGGTGTATCGGTTTAGAGTGTTTATTGCCGGTTTCGCATTTGTATTACACCACGGCGAAAACAAACGCATCGGGCTAAGCCCATACCCATCGTCCAAAAATATTCCGTGATTAAATATGTTAAAAACATATAACAATCACTGCATATGTTTCTCCTCTCAGCGACAGTACAAGTATCTGTCGCTGTAAAAAAAATAAAATGTAAAGAAAGGAAACTATTTGAACTAGGATAATAACAGAACAGAAATATTGACCTTCAGGGTAACTTCTGAAGAGAAAGAATTAATTGAAACTAAGGCACTTTCATCATACAGACTCGTTAGTATGTACCTCCGTGACTGTGCTTTGGATAAAGAAATTATTGTAATTGACGGAGTGAAAGATGTGGCAACTGAACTCAGACGTATCGGAAATAATCTCAATCAGATTACAAAAGCAGTCAACAGCGGTGTGTATGCTGTTGACTTAACGGAAACGAAAAAGGAAGTGCAGAAGGTTTGGCAATCGTTAAATTCGTTACCTCAGGCAGTCCGATGAATAATATCTTTCTATATATTATGAAAGAAGAAAAAACAGAGCAAAAATTAATCAGCGGTATCAACTGTATGCCCGAAACCGCAATGGAAGAATTTATGAATGTTAAAAAGCAATTCGGTAAAACAGACGGCAGGCAATATTATCATGTGGTGCAATCTTTCAGTCCAGAGGATAACATTTCACCTGAAACGGCACACGAAATCGGACTAAAATTTGCAGGGTACTTTGGAAATTATCAAATGCTAATCGCCACACATACAGACAGGAAACACATTCATAATCACATTGTTTTCAACTCTGTTAACTTTGAAAACGGCAAGAAATTTCATCAAAGTCGAGATGAAATGATACAGGCAAAAGAGTATTCAAACAAGATTTGCAAGGAGTATGGATTGACTCTTACTGAGGCGAAAGCCACAAGATACAATATGCCGAAATGGAAAAGAAAGTTCAAAAGCAAGCTGGATTATGCAATGAAACACAGCAGCAGTAAAGAAGAATTCATCTATCTTCTTGAACGATTAGGTGTAACAGTCAACTGGCAGGAGAACAGAAAGTATATCACTTTCACCACAGACGATAAGCACAAATGCCGAGATAATAAATTATTTGACGAAAGATTTCTCAAAGAAAATCTTGAAATCTATTTTGAACTTGGAGGCTGTGACAGCATTATTTCAAAAGAATATCAGGAGTATGAAACACCGCAAACTGGAATTATCTCTGATGATTTATTCAATCTGATTGCAATCTACTTGACTTAGAAATGCAAAACAACACCAAACGCAAGTGGATGCCGCACCACAGCAAGAAAGAAATTGAAAAACTCATCGCTCAGGGTCAAAAAATCACGAATGAAGATTATGACAACGAATACGATGAGTATCATGGTATTGGAATGTTTATGTAAAGGAGTGAAATGGAAAATAGTTAAAGCGTTGTGGTTTTATGCCACAGCAAAATTCAAAAAGGAATAGGTCAAGCATCTTTAAAAATATACTTTACCGAGGTGTTTGCAGATGAAGAAGAGCAGAATTCAAAACATCTGTATCCACCGAGTAAATATATCTCAGGAAGAGCAAAAAAAAATTTTAGAAAAACTGACCTATTACCACGTAAAGGCAATGAAGCAAAAGATTGATAGTTTTAATTTATCGACTGAAGATAAATTAAAAATCTTATCTGATAAATGATAAAAAGGCAGTGGTGCACGAATTAAATTCTGCATCACTGCCTTAAATATTAATAAAAAATTTTTTAAAACAAATTATTTTCTGTTGTTATAATCCTCGTTGATACTGTCGCTCCAGTCGGCAGAGATTGGCTTGCAGGAACGTATGCAGCAAACTGTATCTGCAACGGTGTCATAAACAACGCTTGTGCCCTGACTGTCGGCGTGGTAGTTTACGGCTCTGTCCTCATTTATGCCGAAGTGTCTTGCAGTTTCAACGGCGTCAATATTCGCTCCGATAAAAAGAAATTCCCAATCGTAATTTTCTTTTTCATGTTCAATCATCGCTTTGACTCTGTCGCTTGTGTAGATGTGACTTGCATTTTCATAGCCGTCAGTCATAATCACAAACATTGTGTGCTCAGGCACATCCTCAGGTCGTGCATATTTGTGGATATTTCCGATGTGGTGAATCGCACCGCCGATTGCATCAATAAGTGCCGTACACCCGCGGACATAATAATCCTTGTCTGTCATAGGCTTGATATTTTCAAGGTCAACTCTGTCGTGAATAACCTCACTGTAATTATCGAAAAGAACCGTTGAAACATAGCACTTACCATTCTGTTTCTTCTGCTTTTCAATCAGTGAATTAAAGCCGCCGATTGTGTCACTTTCAAGTCCGCTCATTGAACCTGAACGGTCAAGAATAAATACCAATTCCGTAATGTTGTTGTTTGTCTTTTTCATTTAAAAAACCTCCGTAAAATGAATTTGTGTTTTGGTTTTTTCAACCTTACAAGCTCATTATACAGAGGTTTGTTCTTTATTTGGTCGCCTGCCGTGCGACTAATTTAATGACCCTAAAAGGCTTTGGTCAAAGGCGAAGAGAGCTTCGTTGATTTCAAAAATATTGTAATTATTCTGCTTTATGAAATATTCAACAATAATATCAAACTTATTGCTGTGGGAGAGGGCGAAGCCTGCTTTCATCAGCATTTCGTTCGTCTGATATAATGGTAATTCAAGCGCAATGCAAAAGGCAAGAACAGTCGATTTGCTCGGCTTATAATCCTTATTAGAGCGGATTTTTGAGAACAATCGTTTATCTATATTCGCTTTTTTATAGCAATCGCTGTCCTTCATTCCATGCTCGTCAATCAGCCTTAGCAGCATTTCGGAAAAGCTTTCATCAATAGTCTTGTCGATTACATTTTCAAGGCTGTCATCACTTTTGAAAAAACTTGTTATGGAATCAAAAGTATCTTCACTTTGCTCACATACAGGTTCAAGCACTGCACTTTCCTGCAAATCATCATCAGGCAAAAACCTTGTCTGCGGCAAAGGCATACTTTCATCAGAATTATTTAATCTTCTGCTGTCGTATGGTGAATGCTCGGCAACATAATTGTCATCTATGTACTGTGCAATGTCAGTGAATAATTTGCTACTTGTCGTAAATGCATTTTTGTTATAGACAACGATATACACAAGCATATCGTTGTGCATAAGAAATTCTGCAACGGTATCAACGGCAACCTTGAATGCTTCATTCATCGGATAACCGTAAACACCACTTGAAATGAGCGGAAAAGCTACAGATTCACAATGATTTTCTTTGGCAAGAGCAAGTGAATTTTTATAGCAGTTTTCGAGCAATTCTTTCTCGCCGTTATTCCCGCCTTTCCATTTTGGACCGACAGTATGGATAACATATTTGCAAGGCAGGTTATATCCCTTTGTAATTTTAGCCTGTCCGACTTTACAGCCGCCAAGCTTCATACATTCAAGCAGAAGTCCCCTGCCTGCGGTTTTATGTATTGCGCCATCAACACCTCCGCCGCCTAAAAGCGTGCTGTTTGCAGCATTGACGATTGCGTCACATTGAACTTTTGTTATATCATTTCTGATTATCTGTAACGGCATAAGCATAACCTCACATTTTAATTACAAAAATATAATATACTGATTTTGCAACTTTGTCAAAATATAGTTTGAACTACAATAAAACTAAATTTTTGCATTATTTTCAAGCACAAACATTGTATTATTGCCATTAGACTCCTGAATACATTTAGTAATTTAATGTTTAAATATTTTATCTAAAAAACTTTTTTTGGGTGGCAACTGTTCATACCTATTCAAATCATTTTGTAATTCAACACAAGACTGATAACGATTAGCAGGATCAAGTTGAGTGCATTTTTCAACAATATACTCTAAACCCTTTGGTAAGCTCGGATTAATCTGACGAATAGGCTTAACTGCGAAGTCAGCTTTCTTAGGATCAATGCCTGTTAAAAGATGATACATTGTCATACCAAGACCGTAAATATCGGTTCTTGCATCAAACTGACCTCGTCCGCCGTACTGTTCAGGCGCAGCATAACCTTGTGTTCCGAGATTGCATGTATCCTGCTTTTGGTTTGGTTTATATGTACGCATAAGGCCAAAATCCACAATTTTAATACTGCCATTTGGCTGTAATATTACATTAGATGGTTTCATATCACGATATATATGCGGTGGGTTTTGAGAATGAAGATAACCTAACACATCACAAATTTGTTTTGCCCAGTCAACAACTCTGTCAACAGGCTGTGCACCATATTCCTTAACAATAGTTTCTAATGTTTCGCCTTCGACATAATCCATTACAATTGCCATAAAATTTTGACAAGCAACAATATCAACAATGTTTGGAATTGCGGGAAGACTGAATGATTTCATCATCTGTGCTTCTTGAAGTGCAGAATTAAAAATTGGATTAGATTGATTGTTCCTTTTAGCTTTAACAACCTTAACTGCCCACATTTTATTCAGTCTTATATCTCTCGCTAAATAAACAGTAGATAGTCCACCTGAACCGATTTGTTTTAATAATTCATATTTATTATCAAGAACAGTACTTGCTTTGATATCATCGTGATTTTCATCCTTGATTTCATTTGCGTTTTTCAGTTTTTCCTGTACAATCGGTAAAACAATATCTTTAAGAAATGTTGTTTTTATAGTAATATTATTTTCGTCGAAAGGATTAATGATAATTGATTTGTTCATAGATATTACAATCGGCAAATAATCCGGTGGATATAATCTTGTTAAATTAGCACTGGGACCTTTGTGAGTTTGTTCATCAGATGTAAACATTGGTATTAATTCTTCACCATTTGGTACTTGCAATGTCAATATTTTCATTTTCACATCATTAGTGCTGGTTATTGTGTCACCGATTTTAAACTTTGCCGGATCAATATTTCCAAACATTTCATTAAAATCATAATCCATTGGGAAATACACCGGAATCCGCGCCATAATCAATGCAATAACTTTTAAAATATTAATATTGTCTGATGAATCATAAGAAAAATCTTTTATCGCTTTTTCTAATATAATAATCAATTCGTTTTCTTGATACGTCTCACTTTTGGTTTTGAAAAATACATAATTTTTACTTTGTGCAAAACTTATTATATCATCGGGATAAAGCTCATATTTAGTATTATGTTCAAGCCTTTTACCGTTCAGATATGTACCGTTTTTAGAATCTTTATCCATTATAAACCAAGAAGATTTTTCATAATAAAACGAAGCGTGAATTCTTGAAATATTATTGTCATCAATAGAAATTTCACATTTAGGGTTTCTGCCAACATCAAATTTAGCCTTTTGAATTTCAATAGTTTCATTTGTATTTGTGTCAAAAAGTTTTATTGTATCACTAAATCCATCAAGAGGTACAGTTCTACCGGGAGGCAAATAAACATACTCAGCATCTGAATCAAAAATTAATGATGTGTCGTTTTCTTTGATTTTAGATTTATCGTTATCAAATTCTCGTAATTCATCAATAGTTGTATGCTTTCCACCTGTAATATCTTCGTCTAATAGAGACCCACAATATGAACAAAAACTACCGATGGATTTTATTGCCTTTCCACAATGAGGACAGTGAATGCTCTTGAATTTTTCTATATCTATTTCATTTTCAAAATCCATAAACTGCTTTACTTCCTTTCCTCCGATTTCTCTTATCATAAAAGTTGCCAAGGTATTCATTCCGTCTGCATTCG
Organism: uncultured Clostridia bacterium; assembly: GCA_946555465.1. GTDB lineage: Bacteria > Bacillota > Clostridia > Oscillospirales > Acutalibacteraceae > Eubacterium_R. The sequence goes on along the minus strand of CAMNST010000007.1, from coordinate 24,000 downwards.
GATGTGAACCATCAATTAAATCATACGGAATATGATTGAAAATTTGCAGTAATGCAAGATAAATCCTACATTATTACATTAAATCAATAACTTAATTCAAAACCATCTACAATTCTCATCCCAAAGATAAGCACACAATCTTAATAAAACAATTGCCTTAAGTATTGTTGTATTATCACATTTTAGGTAGAGCCTTTGCCTCACTGTAACTTTTAATTACAGGCAATAAGTATTAGCTTATCTGAGCCATCAAAAATCATAAGCATTTCGTTGTCACTGTCAGAAGATTTATACACATCTGCCGTAAACTTTGTGCCATTATATTGCAACAGTTCTTCCATACCTATTGTTTTTATCAATTGTTCACCAAGCTCACCAAATTCTATATTAATATACTCTTCGGTATCCGGTTCCGAATAAATTTGTCGTACCGCACCTCGGCTCATTCCGCACGATATATGTGCATTATTCTCAATATTATCACCACTAATAATTTCAGCAGTTATAAGATTTTGATTTGTTAAATATATTGCACCTTCTGAATAACAAACAGCATCGTAATTTTCATCTTCTAAATCAATAAATTCAAATAAATCACTAAAATTCATATTGATTTTATTTGAAATACTTTCCGTTGTTGATTGAATAAATTTGTCCTTGATTTTCCCTTCGAGATATGACTTATCCTTATTCTTCAAATCATTGTAAAATACCGTATTCATTTCTTCTTTACTATAATTGTGTCCAAGCAATATATTACCAAAATCAAATTGATTTGAATTAAATTCTACCGGTGTTGGAAACTGTTCCCACACTTTTGAAAACAGCATTTTTCTCATAGATATCTTACCAATTTCATATTTCACAATACCGATTTTAAACTTTGCTCCAAAATTCATTATTAAATTCGATTGTGACTTGAACTGATAAAAAGAAACATCATCAACAGATTTCATTTCTCCATCCTCAGTAATGGGAGTCATTCTCATTTTGCTTTCATTTTCTAAATTTCTAATAAATTCTAAACATACAAAATCCGTAGATATTTTTAAAGGAATACTTCCAAATATGCAAAAACCAACATCAACACCCATTGCCATTTTTATATCAATGGAACCTTTACACGAGGTTTTAATTGTTGAATTGTCAATATCAATATCTTCATCAAACTGAACTTCACCAACTACAGGATTAGGATAATTATAGTTTTTAATTTCACAATTCGCCTCTCCGGTAGAAGTGTCACCAACATCTATAAATGCCGACTGCTCAATGTCGTATTCAAGTTCAATTTCACCATTTAATGTTACTGCAACTTGAACTGAAATGCCAAGTGACAAGTAACTTACGTTATTCTTATTGTTATGTAGAATTATTGAGGGAACATTATATCCTATTACATAGGTTCCCAAAACAATTTTACCATTTTCCTCATCTGTCGCATCAGAAAAATCAATAATACTTAACTCTTCAACCCAGTCTTTGGGCATCTCAGCTCCCACTTCACCTTTTGCTTTGATTTTGACATTGGCTTTTTCTTTTGAAATAAATCCAACATCATAATAATTGATTTTTTGTTCACCATTAGAATTATCATAATCAAGAGAAAACTTTACTGCCGGATAATCAAATGTTATATCTCCACTCAATTCAATCTCATTATCATCCGCAGTATCACTTTTATGTTTTATCTCTAACTTTAATTTTTTTGCAAGAATTTCATAACCATCTAATTCAGACTCTTTATCTGATTTTTTATACGTATAACCGGCGGTAAAGTCTCCAAAGGAAATCTTATCTGCTTTTTGAGATACTGCCATCGGTACAACATATTGCTCAATCTCATATCCTTCAGCAGGGTAAAAATTTACATTAGTAACATTTGAATTTTCAAGTGTTGAAATTGAACAACTATCAAATAGTTGCGTAAAATCAGGTATAACAAATTTTACATAGGTATCATTATTGCCATGATTAATTTCAGTTATTTTCCCTGAAAATCCGAGTTTAAATGCATCTTCCTTAGAATTTTCATCTGCTTCAACAACAAATACATCATTTACTTTTTTGTCTGAAAAGAATTTTGGAAGAATTTTATATCTTATACAATATTCATCTGTTCTTTCGTTATATTCAATACTATTAATTTTTTTATCAACGTTTTCATCAGGAAGAGCAATAAAAACATTGTCACAATAGGTTGCGGTATTGTTTTCAGAAATGTTATTCAAGTTTAAATTTGTATATTCACTTCTGTTTGATGAGAATGCAACAACTATAACGACTGCTGTTAATACTATGTATAGAATAGCAACAGGAAAAAGCCACCAAAGCTTTTTAGCTTTGGCAGTTTTTTCTTGTGATGTACTGCATCTATATTTCGAACGATTTTTATTATTTTTCTTTTCAGAAGCTTTTTTTATATTATTTAAATTTGAAGATACTTTTTTATGATTTCTATTCGTTTTTTCATAGTAAACTTCATTGTTTTGATAGTAAGTACTAAGATTAGATTTACATTTTGGACAAATTATCAGGTTATCATCAGAAACAAGAGCTCTGCAATGCGGACACATTCTCATATTATAATACCTTCCATACTTTTATCTATTAAATTAATCTTAACATCATTTCAAAACCGTCAAAAATATCATATGCGTAATATGAGTAAGTGCCTGCTGCAACTACAATTTCAACAATTACTGCGATAATCGCACCGGCTATATAAAGTGAACTTACAACAACTGCAACAATTCCTAAAATTTTAGCAGTTTTATGGTTTTCTATATTTGTTACCGGATAAGCCTGTTTAGCCCATGTAATAGCAAGTATGCCAAGTACTAAACTAATAACAGTTCCGCCTAAAAATGAGGCAACTAATGCAACTATGCCCATTATAAACGCATCATCACCTTTTTTCTTAAGCCCTTCATAAGTACCGCTGGTAACTGAATTATTAAAATTCGATGACACATTATTTATTCCATTTGAAACGGAACGTTCAATATCGTTTACCCCCTGAGAAAAAGATTGTTCAAAACTGTTAAAACCATTTTGAATATTATCTACACCTTTTGAAACAGACTTCCCGGCTTTATTAAAACCATCTTTAACCCTTTGCTGTCTGTCAACCTTATTTTTATAATAAACCTGCTGATAATCTACATTTTTATCATAGTTATAATTTGAAATTATTTTGCCGCAATTTATACAATTCGGCAAATTATCAGGTGTATTCTTACCACAATTCGGACAACGCATCCTCGTTACCTCCTGTCTTTTTTTACTCGTGTTAATAATAAAGTACACAATACAGAGCATACAATAATGAAAGCCAAAAGTATCGCCCATACAATAAGAAGATTTTCCGGAGTGCTCATATACAAATCCTTCACTGCTGACATTGATGTGCCCAGATTCAATTCAAAATCAGGTGAATCAAGTAAAAACTTCACTCTTGAGTCATTAAGTCTGCTGCTTATGGCAAGACCGGCAATTCCCCACTTGCTAATCATCAAAGAAGCAAATGCATCCATTTGTTTTCCTAAATCAAAAAGAACACCAGAGAATACAATCTGAACAATCAAAATGATTGGTATAAATGTATTTGCAGTTGAGCTGTTCTTAACAATTGCGGAAATTACAAGTGCCATAGTATCAGCAGCAAACGCCAAAAAGAACATTGTTATAAAGTATTCCGTCCATACGCTGTTAAATATTACGCCACTAGAATATACTTGCTTATCCTTTATAAACAAGGAGAATATCAACAATACTATAATCATTTGAACAGCACAAATAATTGCTTGTACAATAAGTTTTGACAAAGTATATGATGACAATCTAAGATTTGTCATATATTCTCTTTTTAATATATTTCTTTCTTTGCAAATTTCCTGAATAGAGTTACAAATACCAACAAAAATTGCAACACAGACTAACATAAATAATCCTGTTTGCGTTCCGCCGAATAAATCAAGCTGACCATCTTTCTTAAAGCCATATTCAAAATCATCATTATTAGTAGCATGAGCAAGCAAAGCTGAGCATTCTTTAAATTTGTCTTCCGATATAGATTTGACATTAGCCTCCTCATAATCAATTGATGATTCTTTATCACCTATTGCTAAATAGTTATTATGATAAGTCAAATAAAAAAGATTTGACAAACTATCATTATCATCACTATTACCAAGAATATTACCCACATATTTACTGTTGTTACCAGAAGTAATATTTGAAATCGCATAACAAGCCGAAACTCTTATATTGCTTGCATTTCCGATAAGTCCGCCGATATAATCACCATCACTTGATATTTCAGTATCCTTGGCATAACATGTATATATTTCTGTAGCATTATCGTCATTTGAATCAATATAACCGATAATACTACCAACACAGCCCTTATCAGATTTAACAGATGATGCTGTTACATAACAATTATATATTGCTCCATTTTTCAATTTTCCAACAATTGCACCTGCGTTTGCTCCATTGGTTGAAATATTAAAGTTTGTTATACCGAGATTTTTGATACTACCTTCTACAACACCAAATAAGCCTGCATTATCATCTGAACTGTTAATAGTAATATTTCTGATAATATGACCGTTTCCGTCAAATATTCCCTTATATTCACTATCTTCCGTTCCCAGAGGAATGATTCCTTCATAGTGATTTAAGTCAATATTGCTGTTAAGATAATAGTTATATTCATACCAATCTTCGTTGTCAACGCCATATACATCTGATTTATCAGACAGAATAAAAGCAAGAGAATCAGCATCATTTATAACAACATATTCTTCCCCGTTAATTCTCATTGTTGCGTTAGAAAGCGAAGCAATTTTCTGCTGATTATTCTGTACATAATCCTGTATTTCAAAATCATCATCAAGAATATCAAAATCGTTATAAGCATCACCGGATACTGTTACTAAATCGGTTACATCATCATATTGATTACTGACATATACCGAAAATTCATTTTCATAGAATTTAGTCTTTTTACTATTTGCAAGTTCTGTATCGGCAGAATATGTAACACTATAAGTGTTCCCCTCAATAAGTTCTTCGCCAACTTTAACATATTGGCTATAGATACCGTCTTTATACTCTATAGTCTTTATATCCGAAAAGGTTGAGAAAATTTCTTTTCCGCTGCTGTCCTTAATAGTGAATTTTTCGTTTGATAAGCCTTGATATTCATTTTCAGAAAAGACAACATAAACATATGGACTTTTCTCATTATCAATAGTTCCGATTCCGGATTTTGAAAACGAAAACTCATCTTTTTTTTCTTGATTAACCTGCTGCCAAGCTAAAATAGGATAACCGCCATTTATTGAATGATCAATGTCCGTTTTTACACTGAACATATCACCTGAGGCAACAGCAGAAACAATTAAAATTGTCATTAATGGAATTATAATCGTCAACAATAAGCTCTGCTTGTCATTAAAGAAAATTCTAAAATATCTGGAAGTCAATACAGATGTTTGTCTAAAAAATGAAGGTCGTTTACTTTTCATCACATTTTACCTCCCTTTTCCTTCTCAAATTTTGAAACATAATATTCTGCTTTTTTACTGATTTTTTCATATGCATCAGCAAGATTAGAAACGCCAAAGAACTTTCTGGCATTATCAGGAGAACCATAAAAGCACAACTTACCACCAGGAGCAAGAAAAACAATCTTATCAAACAAATCAATATTCTGAAGTGTATGTGTAATAACAATAACCGTTTTACCTTCTTCATTTGAAAGACGCTGTAAATTATGCATAAGATGCGTTTCTGCCTCAGGATCAAGACCTGATGTTGGTTCATCAAGAAAGAATAATGATGGATTAGATACCAACTCAACAGCAATTGATGCACGTTTTTTCTGACCGCCGCTGAGTTTTTTAATATAGGTATCTTTTTCCTTTTCCAGATCCACCATTTTAAGTACATAAGAAACCGTATCGTCTATTTCCTGCTTTGCAACATCGCTTTGCAGCCTTAATTTTGCTGTGTATGTAAGCATTGCTTTTAAGGTCAGATTATCATGAACAATATCTTGCTGCGGAACATAACCAATATTATTCTTCAGTGAAGCATAGTTTTTATATAAATCAGCTCCATTAATTAAAACCTGTCCCGATGTCGCAGGCTCAAAACCATTAATGCAATTCATAAAGGTCGTTTTACCGGCACCTGAGCCGCCGCAAATTGCGACCAACTCACCTGCATGAATACTTAGTGACACATGTTCCAGAATGTATTTTTGTCCTGTTCCGTTTAAACCCGTTCCTTTTTTGCACTTGACAATACGTGAAATATCCTTAATTTCAATCTCTATACCATTTGTGTTATGATGTGTGCGTTTATTTGGTTTAATAGAAATAACTTTTTCTTTGTTTTCTTTATTACTTGGAATCTTGCGATGTTCTTTATTAATAGCCTCTTCTTTTTTAGGCACACTGTAAAGCACAATCCCATTAATCAGGAAAAGTTTTGACGAACCTATAAGTATTTTATCTCCGTTATTTAACTTTTCACTTGTTATAATTTTTCCATTGAGAATAGTACCATTATGACTTTTCAAATCTGTAAGTGTTATCAAGCCACCAACATTTTTAATTTGGGCATGCGTTCTGGATACAATAACATTTGGAAGACAAATATCATTTTCCGAGGTTCTGCCGATACTTACATTTGCTTTATTTTTCAAGTCAACAGTTTTCCACTCAAATTTTTTGTTCGTCGTAGTTGAAAAAATCAAATATGTACAATTAGGATCTGCGGATGGTCCTATAGAAATAATATCACCATCACGAAGTTTGATAGCCGGGGAAAGCACTTCGCTTGTGCGAGGTATTTCGTTTTTATTAATATACGTTTTGTTTTTATTGGCACAATTATTGTTATAGTAATAACTGTCATTAAATTTAGTAATCATTCCGTGATGAGCAGAAACAATTGGCGACGCTATTTTTATATCGCATTTTGAATCCTGCATTGCTCTTCCTATAACAGTCTGTCTATACGACAAGCTAAAGGTTCTAATTTTATTCTTTGGCTCAACGATTACTAATTGCGGATTATAGTTTGAAATATTTTCCATAACACTTTCCATTCAATAATTTATTTATAATTAAAGGCTCAGAAAATATCTGAGCCTTGCAGAATTAACTTAATCTAAATGAGTATTCGCTATTGCCAAGGTTAATAACAGTACCTTTTTTAAGGTATCTCGGCTGTCCCTTATCTAATTTTTCGCCATTAGCCACATATGTACCATTTGAGGAATAGTCTGTAACCTTGTAAACCTGATTTTGCGGATCGAATTCTATCCCTACATGCTTACGGCTGATAGTTTTATATTTCAAATCAATAACGACGTTACAAATTGCAGGATCCTTACCTATAAGCAATTCCTGACCATATTTAACCGGAAATGAATATCCTTGAAAATCTCCAGATAAACACATCACACTGCCATCACCGATTAAATCTGTTCCTGGATCAATATCTTCTCCATCACCGACATTTCCGCCATTATCATATTGATTATCATTCATTCCTATGAAATTCCATTTCTTTTTAAGTTCCATACGTTCAATAGGATTGCTGGTATATGGGCAAGGATTAATAACACCCACATATTCAGAGAACTGATTAATATTGCTTGCGAAATGACAAAAAGCTACAATAGGACCAACAGCAATAAAAGAGCCAAGTAAGAACCAAAGCAAAAATTCGCTTCCTGAATGCTTCACTTCAATTTGATACCTATAGCCATTATCCTTCAATCTCTCCATTACCTTATAGAACCAAATCATAGTAAAAATGCCAAGGGTTATAATTCCTAAAAGCCAAGCCCAAAGATAAAACATTGTCTTTTTGCCATCACCCTCACAAATTTTGTTCACTTCATTACCCATTATACAAAATGCAACAATCCAATATATACCACCTGTAACAAGGCCAAGCAGTATGAATAAAAATATATTTCTATTTTTCACTGTATTTTCCATACCTGTTCCTCCTATGCGTTCAAACTATCCCAAGTAAATTTATCAGTGCAGCAAGGAATGAACATAAGTTTTGTATTACCAAGCTGAATAATGTCATTACTTGCCATCTCTGTTGGGGAAAGAATAACCTTGTCATTCAGATATGTAAGTCCTTTTGATTCGCCAGGCTGAATAATAAACATATTATTTTTTGGTTCATAAATAACAACTGCATGCTTATTTCTTGAAACAGACGGATCACCTGAAATTGAAACATCCATATTTGTACCACGACCAATAAAGTTACCGCCTAATCTAAGCTTGAAATCATTTCCAAAATGTGAGCCTTCAATGCAAACTAACCAACCTACAACAGGTTTGCCGGCCTCATTTTCAAAATATGTTGTTTTTTCATCGTCCTCATCCTGCCTAACCTTATCTACGACACTGCTGAGAGTTTCTCCGCCATTATCAGGAACATCGCTTTTGGTTTCTTTTTCCGTCATAGTGTTTGAACCACCACCGGATTCGCTCCAATTAAAACCACTATCAACAGCATCACTTGTAAGTTCCATTTGTGATAAGTTTGCATCTGAAGTTAATTCACCTGATGCCGTGTTGTTGCAATAAGGGCAACACGAAAATCTTTCGTCATCATAAAAATGACCATTGTTACATTGTGCTAAGTTCATAATAAACTCTCCTTTTTATTTATTGTTATATTTTTTTTACAATAATAACCGATAGATTATCTTGATTTCTCTTTTCTTTAGCCAAAGCATTAGAAATCAGGATATGTGATAATAACTGCATATCTTCATTACATTTAAGTGCAGCATTTTTAATTTCTTCATCGCTTAATGTTCTAAAAAGTCCATCACTGCAAGCAAGTACCATATCGCCTGTTTTCATTTCAAATGGAGTTTTATTTATATCATAAAGATGTAATCCTCCCATACCCATAAAACTTATTAGGGCATCCTTTTTTTTGGTTTTTTGTGCTTCTTCAAGTGTAAGCTCCCCGGCTTTTACACTTTCCATCAACCTCAGCATTAAATTATGTTCTCTGTTAACCAACACAATCTCATTATTCCGTATTATATATAAATGACTGTCTCCAACTGTAGCCCAATACAAATCATCATCATCAATAGCAAACGAAACAAGTGTAGCTCCGCCTCCTAATGGATTACCATTTTCGGTCTTAAGGTTTTTTATTTGCATATCAATATCTGTGAGTGCATTTTTAAAAAACTTAGGATAATCATCAATGGACGTACTTTCATTGTATTGTCTTATCATTTCCGAAACACAAAGCTGACTTGCCTGTTCGCCACCATTTAAACCACCCATTCCATCACTTAAAACTGCTAAGATTTTATTTTCATTACACGGATTCAAATAATTATCCGCAGATACCGCCACTGAATCCTGTTGACTTTTTCTTTTTCCAATATTTTTTGAATATCCAACAGAAAAATATTTAACTTCAGTTTCAAGAACTTGGGTTGTTTCCATATCTGAATTCGGCATATAATCATTCAGACTATCTGATTCTATTTCTTCCGTTCGTGCCTCGCCGTCATTAGGTGTCGGAGAATAGTTTATTGAATCAAGTATTTCCTCAAATTCACTTTTTTTTCTACTTTTCAACTACTGAACCTCCTTCACATCGAGTTCAATGACACAACAATCAGGATTAACAAGAACTATAATATCTCCAGGTTTCATCTTATATTCCATTCCATAACAAAGTCTTGTACCATTTTGAAAATATGTACCATTACTTGAATAATCGACCACAATAAACTCATTACTTGAAGCTATATATCGAATTATGCAATGTCTTCCGGAAACATTTCCACTTTTCACAACTTTATCATTATGACTTTGCCTACCATTGACAATTGGATTAGGTACTCGTCCTATTTTAATTGTTTGTCCATCAGAAATTGTTGCTTGCTCACCGGAGTTTATGCCAAATACAAATTTTATTATTCCGGTTTTATTTTTCGGTATATCCGTAACAGCATTTTGGACATCGGATAAGAATTCATAAACACTCTGATATCTTGATTTATAATCAAGCATCATTGCTTTTTCAATAACATCTGATAATTCCTTACTAACAGAAGGCGCAACATCAGATAAAGGAGGCATATTATCTTCTATTAATCGTTCTCGAGCAGGAGTGATATGTTTTCCGGAAACTATATAGTAAAACGTAGAGGCTAATGCATAAATATCTGTCCATGGTCCTTGTTTTCCATCATACTTATACTGTTCAGGAGGAGCATATCCGGGTTTTATAAGTACTGACATTCTTTCTGAATCTCTGTTTCTGGCTGCGCCAAAATCAATCAGTATAATCTTACCATCCTTGGTAATGAAAATATTTTCGGGACTTATATCACGGTGAAGTATTCCCGCATTATGAACTTCTATAAGTGCATTTGAAATCTTATATAAAACCTGAAGAGAATTATTATATGAAAGCACACCACCAAATTTATTAAGAGCTCTCTTTAAATTCATTCCATCAAGATAGTCCATAACAATATAAGCACTGTTAAATTCGGAAAAGAAATCAGTAACTGTAACAACTAATGGACAAGATTGCAATTTGAATAGTACCTTTGCTTCATCTATAAAGCATCTTTTACCATTTTCAAATTTACCTCTCATTGACTCATCATGAACCGTTAAATAATTGTTATTTAATCTATCCACTATTTGATTTGGATAATATTCCTTAATACAGCATAATACGTCCTTAAATGTATCTTTTGCTAAATAGGTTACACCAAAACCTCCTTGACCAATACATTTACCAACTCTATAACGATTATTTAACAACACTCCGGGTTGAATAACGTCGTCATTTGTAGTAGCCGGGTCATATGTATATCCACAATTGGGGCATTTACCTGTAATATTTTCTTCAAAACAATTTGGGCAAAGCATAGTCCTACTCCTTAAAACCAACTGTAATTACACTTGTTCCTGCAAGTATTTTGTCGCCGTTATGTAACAATTGCTTAGTACTAAGCTTATTGCCATTTAGAAATGTGCCGTTTGTATTTGAAATGTTGCTAACCAAAAACTTATCATTAACTATCTCGATTACAAAATGCTGTCGTGATAATTTCGGATCATTGATACATACATCACAATAGTTTGAGCGACCTATAATGACGCTGTTTTTAACCGAAACATCAACCTTTTCCTTATTGGCTTTTGTTTCAATATACATATATAGTTTTTTTGATTTAATTGCAGAATTAATATAATGCTTTTGCTTAACAATTTCTGTATGCTTTACTTCAACATTCTCTTCTTCTATCTGTGTCTCAAATAACTCCGTTATTTTCTTAACATTCTTCTTTTTCTTCAAATAAAATAAAATAAAAAATAATACAATTAAAAATACAGCAATTACAGAAATCCACCAAGTTGATTTTACAACTTTAACAATAGGTGATACTGCTTTCACTTTTTGTTCTAATTTGGTTTGTGATATTGGATTTTTCTCATTAGAACTATCTGTGATACCATTAAATTCAAAAACATAAGTGCCGGAATACTGCATATCAGCGGTTACAAGACACAAAGTATATGTATTTTCATCATAGCTTGTACTAATAATGCTTACATTATTGTTTCCTTTAGTTATTTTAATATTATTCTTTAATTCATCTGAATTGTATGAAATATTTTCTGAAAACACGATTTCAAACGCTTTTTTATCAGTATTATATTTAATACTCTTAACATCCGGTGCTGTTTCATCAGTAATATAATTTGAAACATCGACATTTACTGAAACGATATTTTCATTAATGGTTAATTCCAATGTATGTTTATCTGCATTCTTATCAAAATAATTTGATTTTGCTTTACATTTAACTATATTTACATCATCAATAATATCAGTAAGCTCTGTAAATATTTCTTCACAATTTTCTCGATTACATAACTTATATGTGCCGCCGGAATCAACAGCAAGATCCTTAAATTCTGAAAGAGGATTATTAGATGAGGCAGAAAACTTACCATTATCAAATATTAATTCATATATCGGTAAAGATCTGAGTGAATACTTACCATAGACTTTTGAAAAGCTTGTTTCATTGCTCCAATTAATACCATCTGAAATGACAACAACATATTTTCTATCGAAATCAGTATTATCAATTGCCTTGTCGTATAATTTATTTAATGATGAATACAAATAAGAATTATCATTTGTTGTTAAAATTGAATCAATTGATTCTTTTACAACTTCATCAGATTCACCACCGGATAACAATTCATTATCTGATTCTCCGATTGTATAAAGTATAAACTTGTCATCATTTCCAAAATTCTTATAAAACTTGTAAAGACCATCCTTTACTGCATCAAGATAACCTTGCGATATGGAACCGGACACATCGACCATTACATAACAACAAACCGAAAAATCATCATAATTAAATTCATCAGACTCTTCTATCGTTAATAGTTCATTATCAAGATATAAATCCGTTAAATCATCTTTATCATTGCTTTCAGAATGGAATTCAAATGTTAAATCCGGTTTATTGACAAAAACGCCTGAAACAACATTTTCACTGGCGTATACAGTGAAGGGAACAGCACACAGCATTACAAAAAAACAAAGCAGAGGCATTATTATTTTATTTTTCATTCCAATTCCTGCCCTCTTTACAATATGGTATAAAAACAAGTTTATTATTCCCAAAAGAAATAATATCATTTTCTGAAATCAAACAAGGAGAAGGTACTACGTTTTCATTAACAGAAACAATCGCATTACCCGGCAAAACATAAAAAGCATTATTTTTTTTGTCAAACACTATCGAAAAATGATTTTCTCTGGAAACAGTTTTGTCTGAATCAAACACAATATCCATAGACATATTGCGCCCTATAAAATTTCGTCCATCGTATATTTCATAGCTTTTACCTTTCGTGTTTCCTGAGATTGAAACCAACCAACCTGTTACGGGATTACTCTCATTTTCAAGCATATATAAAGGAATCGTATTTTGTTCGGCATCTATATTTTCATCAAATCTTTCTGTTACAGATTCACCTTCAAAATTAAATTCAAACAATCCTGATACTACAGTCGGTTCATCATTCATTGAAGATTTATCAATACAAGCAGGGCAACTTGAATGCTTAAGATTATCATAAAAATGTCCTTTTTTACATTTAACTATTGCCATATTAAACACCGTTCCTTCTTCACAATCATTTAGCGATATAAACCGCTAAATGATTGCAATAAAATTATTCATCCTTCTTTGATTTTTTAGCTTTGATAACAAGAATAACAATTACAAATAATGCAATTAAAATAAATGCTGCAATTGCTACATAAATCCAGAAATGATTATCAATAGTCAAATTAAATGAATATTCAATGTCATTTCCTGCATTATCCTCAACTAAAATATTAACAACATTTCCATTTTTAGTATCAGTGCTGTTAAGTTCTATACTGCAAGTTCCATCCTCATTAACTTTAACAGTGCGAGGTTCCGTTTCATCACCCCAAGTTACCATTAAAGTATCCTTATTAATACCGGAAAATGTATCACTGATATTAAACTTCAATACAATACCGCTTGTAAATAAGGTCTTCTTATCATCCTGTGAAAATTCATAAGTTTTCTCTGAACCATAAGATGTTTTATAACTTGTGCTTACATTCGAAATTACCGGATTTGTTGCATCAAGAGTTACCTCAAATGATGTGGACTGTGCATCTTCACTCTTTTGACCATTTGCAGATTCTGTATTATTAGGTGTAATTGTAATCAAATAAACACCATCTAAAATTCTGCCATCCTCCATCATAAAAGCATTCGGTGTAAGTTGATAAATACTTCTATAACAATTTAAATCATTATCTCTTGTATTACCGCCTGTAATTGTGTAATCAACACCTTCAACAAGCACTCTGCTCTTGAAACCAAGGCTGCCATTTTTACTGCTTATTGACAATGTAGCTGATGTTCCTGCTTCAGCACTATACTGATTAAATGAAATTTCAGAAATACTATTAGCATTAAATGCACCGTGATTTTGAATTGTTTCAATATCGTTTTTACTGTAAAGTGCACCATTTCTGCAAAGTGCAAACTTTACATTTTGTGTTGATGAAATTTTACCTGAATCATCAGTAGCAGTAAAAGATAAATCATAGAAACCGTCATAATCAAGATTACTGATACTATAAGTTAATTTATTTCTGTTACTTGATGAAACTTTTTGAACATCAAAGTTTTGCTCAGTAGTCTTACCGTTTGATGTTAATGCTGCACAAACGAGCTTTGCATTACTGATATTAGCAAGGCTGAGATTTTCATCCTCACAAGTAATTGTAAGTGTTATATTGTCACCAACAAAGACTTTATAATCCGACTGATTAAGCACATCCACAGCAGGGTGATTATCCTCAACAACAGTAGCACTGAAATTGTTAGGTGTCTTTCCATCAACAACAAAATCGTTAGCATTTGCAACTGCTGGAACATTTCCCGTAATATTGCCTGCAAGATCGCTAATTCTATTAAACAGCAAATTGCAATCAATGCTTGTACCGGTTTGGAATGTAAATACATATGTAAGGATTCTATTATCAGTATGATAAGCTTGACCACTTTCACTGTCAGTAAACTTAAAGCCGGTTAAATTAGCAATTTGTCTAACAATATAGGACTGATTTGGGCTGTCAGTTGCATATCTGTCTTTAACTGATACAGTGATAACTCTGCTATCTTGATAGAATTTAGTATTTTCATTTCGACCATGTTCATCACTTACTATCGTAATTTCAGGTGCAATATGGTCATATCTAAACATATTATTATTAGCAGATCTTATTATAGATTCGTTTGATGACTTTTTATTATTAGCCCTATCGACTGCCAAGAATTCAAAGTCAGCATATTCACCATCATTTGTAAATATATCAATAGTATATGAATATGTCTTATTATCCTTATAAACAGGAACACTTGAATCAAGTTGTCTGAATTTATTTGCTGCAATTACATATTTTTCAGGATTACCCTGATACCTATAAGTAAACTCAACAGATTTGCCACTATTAATAAAATCACGTTCTGCTACTGTAAGAGTAAGTGTTCTCTTTTCATTGTAGTAAACAGAATTTTGAGCACTTACAGAATCATTAAATACTGCTGAAAGCACAGGAGCTGTCTTATCAATACCAAATTGGTAATAATCATAACTGATATTTCCTGCATTATCCGTCAACTGCACAAGCACAACTATGTCGTTGTAATTGGATTTAATGGTAATATTCTTACTTGCCGATACTGTTAAACCATTTTCATCTTGTTTAAGTGACCATTCACTATTCTGAACATTCTCAAACACTTTATCTGACTTTGAAGTTATCTTTCCATCATTTCTTATTACAGTATTATATGTTGCTATTTCACGATTCTCATTAGCATCAAATACAAAAATATCAATTACGCTTATGCCTGACGAGTTATCTGTAACATTAATTGAGATAGGAACATTTGTGTTGAATAACGGAACGTTCTCTGCACACATATTCTTATCCGTTACTGCATTTAAATTAACCTTCTCTTTTACAAGAGATTTAGCAGCATTTTTAGCCGGAGAAGACTGATTAACTACACTCTTTACAGCACTTGTATAAGAAATATCAATGGAAGATATTTCCTTGTGGAAATCAATGCTCTCATACTGTTCAATATTGTCAATAACATCAACATTATTATCAACAACCTTATTATTTACAGTGATTTGTCCATCAACTTTGACAATTTCATTAACAGTATCATCAACTTGATAATTCTGATAATGGTTACCTGCCTTATCATAGATATCAATATAAAGTTTTCCTCTGAACTCATCTAATTGACTTACATCGACGGTAAATGTTGTATCACCATTTGATTTATCATTTTTCAAAGTGAATATTCCTGAACCATTAATAGAAAGATTATCAATTACATTTCCGTCAATATTCTTGATGCTAAGTATAGCTTTATACAATCCAGCTGTTACATCAGTCGTTTCAACCTTAATGTCAACTTTACTGTTAAAGAATATACCAAACGTAAGAACATTAAGCACTTTCTTAAGTGAATTGTCTTTTTCGTTTGTAATTGTGTATTTAACATTTTCACTTGGAGCAACCTTATCAATAACGAAGCCCTCAGGTGACACTGTGTTCTCTGCATAAATCACTTTGTTGTCATTCTCAGGATTCATTTCATTTAATGCATAATCCTTTGCACTTGTAAACTTAAAGGTGTAGTTTGCATCATCTGAATACTCAATTACATATGTATATGTATTTTTGTCTTCTTCGTCTTGTGTCCAATTACCTTTTGCTGTGATTCCTGCAAGAGCCTCTGCTGCCTTTGTTGTTACATCCTTTCCGTTAACATCTACCGCTATAATCTTTGATGCTATATACTCAGGTGCAAAGTTATGCTCAACCATAGTTATTGTTGCTGTTCTGTTTGCATTAAAGTATGTATCATTTAATGCATTTTCCGAAACCTCATTATTATCATAACTTACAGTTACAATCGGTGCTGTTGTATCAATAACAATTGTATCAGTTGTAACCTCAACATAATGATCGGCCAAATCTGTATAACCAACTGTTACAATAAAATCACCGTCATTTGCAATTTCGTCTACTACCGACGGAATTGTTATGGTAATTGTTTTAGCATCTTCATTGAATTCTGATTTAAACAGCTTGGAATTTTCCGCACTTGCTACTCCACTGCCTTTATAGTACTCATCACCGTTCTTGGTAATTTCAAGAGTAACATCATTCTTCAATGCACTTACTGAATTATCAGAATCAGCTTTTGCGTCAGTCGCTGTTTCATAATAATTCTCAAAGAAATATTCCTCATCGACTGTAAATACAACTTCTGCATCTGATGAATAGTAGTATTTAGTAACATCATCTTTAACATTGCTATTTATCTCGTTATATGCAATTTTTGTAAATACAGGGTCTGCTGTATCAACTATTACGCCATTGTATTCATCGGTGTCTGTATTAATTATCTGCGTTGATGACTCGTTTCCTGAATTATCAATTACAGTTGCTTCTATTGAATCCTTGTATTCTTCATTAATAGTAAACTCATAAGTTGAAATCTGATAACCGTCCTGATTTACAGAACTTGTCATATTAGACAATGTCAGATTAACAGCAGCGGCATCACCCTTACTATTTTCTGTTTTTAAAGACTTATAACTGAGTTTCTGCATTCCGGAGGTTGCATCTTTTACTGTAATTGTTACTATTGATTTATCAAAAAATCCAAATGTAATACCATTAAGTATTTTATACGCCAATGGTTTTTCTGTTGTAATACCAATATCAGCATTCTTTTTATCAACTGTAAATTCAAACGGAGACACAGCTTGTTTTATTTCTCCATTATCTTCAATCGTTTTACCGTTTTCATCATACTGAACATATGTTGTCTTTGCAGTATCATTATTATTTTTCGCATAATCCGTAATCGTCGGAACTGTAAATACATAGTTTGCATCTGTTGTAAACGGAATTACAAATTTATATTCATCACCTGAATTTGTCCATTTTGTAATATCGTTAATTTCCGAAAGTATTTTACTTGCGTCAGCATTTTCTACAGGGTCTCCTGTTACATTTATTGCCTTAACAATTTCATTCAGATTTTCTATATATTCAGGAGCAAAATTATGTTCAATTACCTTGATTGTTACTGTTCTGCTATCATCAAAATACTTTTCGTTAAATGCATTTCCCGATGCTGTATTATTATGATAACCTACTTCCACAACAGGTGCGATAGTATCTATTACAACTGTTTCAGTTTTAACAGTTACCTTATTTCCTGCAGGATCTGAATATGACAATTCTATAGAATAATCACCATCATTATCCTTTGTCGGAATGGTTACAATGATTTTTTTATTTATTTCATCAAATTCTTTTACAAAGTTTGTATATTCAGTTTTTTCATCTTTGTAATTATCTTTGGTTACATTAACGGTTACTGCATCTTCAATTGCAGTTATATCGTTCTTAAGTTCAGTTGTGCTTGAATATGTTTCAAAGAAATACTCCTCATCCACTGTAAACTCTATAACTGCATTTTCAGCCGGATTTTCGGATGCTTTCGGTGAATAGTAATACTTGTCACCAACTCTGTTAACCTCATTGTATTTAATGGAAGTGATAACAGGATTTTTTGTATCAACAACAACTCCGTTATATGTGCCGTTTTCGTCAACAATATTATCGGTAGATTCATTGTTTTTTGAATAGTCATATACAACTGCAGTTACTCCATTTTTGTAATCTTCAGTTGACAGTTTGTACTCAAAGGTTGCCGTCTGAATTCCATCTTTCAATTCAACACTTTCAGCATCTGCAATATCAAACTCTTTTAAGAACTCTCCGCGAGCATTTTCAACTTCAATTAATTTGCTTTCAATCTTTCCGTTTTTAATTCCTGCTGTCGCATCTTTTACTTTGACAGTGAAAGTTACATCAGGATTGAAGAAACCAAATGTAATTGCATTCAGCACTTTGTATGCAAGTGCCACACTTGTTGAAATTTCAATTTCAGGATTAAGAGTGTCATATGTTACAGCCTTTGGTGCAGCTTCAACGGCAGGATTTAAAGCTAAATCAATTAATGAATAATCAATAACATAATTTGCATCTGCATTCTCAAGCGGAACAGAAATTATATAAGTATCTGCCTTACCCTCCACAGATTTCCAGTTTTCTTTATTGCTGCAAAATTCTTTCAGTGTTTCTTCAACTGATTTTTTATCGTTTGTTAAAACATCATTATCTGCAATATTCTTTGCGGTAATTTCTGATGTGAATTTTGTTGGATCAAAATTATGCTCTTTTACAGTAATTTCAAGTCCAACCGGATTTGCCTCACTGTAGTAATCTATACCATTTGCAGTATTAATAGGCGTTTTATACTTGGCTGTTATTTCCGGTGCTATAGTATCAATAACAAACTCTTCACTTTCTTTTTCGACTTTATTGCTGGAAAGATCGGTATAAACAAGTTTTACTTTGTAATTACCGTCAGTGGTTCCGTCATCCTTTACAGGAATAGTCACAGCAATAGTATTTTTATCATCACCATCATTGATAGCAGTCATTGAAAGTGTAAAATCGGTAATATCATTGCCATCTCTAGTAACAGTAACTTCAACATTCTCATCAATTGTCGATACTGTTATACCATCTTTTTCGTACTCTTTATAAAAATGCTCTTCCTCTATCGGGAATGTTATCATTACATCCTGATTAAAGTACATTTTTCCGTCATCAAGAGTATTTGATGGCGTGGCATATTCTATTTCCTTTTGAACAACCGGATCAGTCAAATCGCTAATAGCACCCTGTATGCCATTATTCAATTTACTATCATATTCTGAAGAGAAATTGCCGGCATTATCATACGCTTTAAACTTAATAGTATCTTTAAATTCACCTTTAAGTTTAAGCTCAAATACACCTGTTGTTTCAACAGAAACATATTCACCGTCATTAATTGAATACTTAAATTCTGAAACACCTGAAGTTGAATTGTTAATTTCAGGGTCAGTTGCACTAAGCGTTGCGATAACATCTGCATTTTTGCTATTATAGAATCCAAAAGTAATGAACTCTAACACTTTAGTTATTGCAGTTTGAGTAAATTCAATAGAAAGATCGATTGGAGCAACAGTATCCATAAACACAGCTGCTGTCTTTGCAATTGAGATATTTCCGGCATTATCAACAGCATAAATTACATAATTACCATCATAGTTTTGTGCGCTAACATCGAAACTATATGTATTTGTTTCTTTATCAAATACAGCAAGAGTTGCTTTTGTAGATATATTAGATATTGTTAAATCTTCAATTGCATTACCTTTAGCATAGTATACAGCGCTAACATTTGAAAGATTGTCACTAACTTCACCACTGATAACAATATTCTCTTTTGTCCAGCCTGTCTTAGACACCGTAGCCGTTTCAACTACAGGTGCTACAGTATCCATCTTTAAATCAACCGAAAGACTTGCTACACTGTTATCCTTATCGGCTTTATCATTTCCTGCATTATCAATTGCATTTACAATTAATTTACCGCTATAATTTTGAGCCGGAACCGTAATAGTATATTCTCCGCTATTTTCATTGATAGATTTATACTTTACTATTGGTTCTTTTTCATGTGCACCATCAAGCACAGCAGTTACCTCTTTAACACCTGAATGCGAATCAACCACTGTTCCAGTAATAACAACATCGGAATTAGTCCAATTACTTTCACTAACCTCAAGTGACATGATTACACAATTAGTTGTGTCCATTTGTACGCTGAAGCTTTGGGTACTTTTATTTCCGGCATTGTCTGCACAATAAACTAATATAGTTCCATCGAAAGTCTGAGCAGGGATTTTAATAGTATATTCTCCGCTTTTTTCATCGAAAGAACTATAATTAAAAGCTACATCTTTAGCCTTTGTTGTGATAGTAAAATTGCTTTCACCGGCAATTCCGGAAAGATTGTCACTTATTTCCCCTGTAATAGTAACATCCTTACTCGTCCATTCTTCAGTATCAACAACAGGATTTGCATCAAACTCAGGTGCATTTTTATCAACCCGAACAAGAATACTGTTCACACCGACATTACCGGCATTATCAACAGCATATATGTAATATTCGCAATTGGAATTATCGTCTATAATAAAACTATACTTACCGTCGTCCGTGAGTTTTATTTCTTTTTTATCCGTAAGATTATTAATTTCTTCAACAGTTAGTTTTTCGAGCTTTATTGTTGAATAATAAACACTATTAAGACCTGAAGTATATGTTTTTTCATTACTTTCAGTACCATTTTCTGTTATGGTAAAATTAACAGTAACATCATCTTTTGTATATTTCTGCGGAACATCATCAAATTGAATACTCGGTGCATTTTCATCCATTGCGTAAAGATTTGCAGGATCTAATGTTACATAAGTTGAGTTAAATTTGAAATCAACATACTGTTCATAGACACCGTCATTATCCCAGTCAAATCCCCATTGGGTGTTGATGCCGTTTTTCAGCATATCTTCATTTGCAACATATGCCCAAAGAGTAATGAAATTATCACCGTCTTTAGCTTTTGCAAATTCTTTACCTTCAACCCATTTGCTTTCAGGTGTTGCTTTGCTCTTATACTTTGCGTTTTCTAAATCTGCACCCTGCGGAGCAGTCATCTTAATTCCTGCCCACCAGCCATCTGCGGGTCTGGGAAGAGCTGTTTCATTACTTGCCTGTGACCACTGCAAAGTTACTTCTTTATTTAAATAAACACTAACAGAATTCGTTTTATCGTTTTCAATATTAGGTGTGCCTGTGATTCCTGTAACAGTTCCTAATTCTGTTGCAGGATAAACCTGCTTGTTACCCTTATTAAGAATAACCTCAACTTCTGACGGATTAATCTGAGTGGTGACAGTCTGATCGATAATACCATCGTTATTCCAATCAAACTGCCAAGAGGTTAAAATACTTTCCTTTGCAGACAAAGCATTTTTGATATTTTCTAAATCAACAAATGCCCATAGTGTAATATAATCTTTTCCATCTTTATAATCGTCAAACTTTTTAGTTTTTGACCAATCAGACGCACCGTATGCCTTACTGTTATAGGTGGCATTTTTCAAATCCGCATTCTGCGGAGCAGTCATTTTTATGCCTGCCCACCAACCGGCTTTTGTTCTTGGCATATTTGTAGTTTCATCTACATCTGACCATTCAAGTTCAAGTTTATCTTTATAGTTTACAACTATATTGGCACTGTTTTTATCATCAATAACTGCATTATTTTTATTGGTAATAGGCTCAACCTTTCCGGGCAGAACAGGATATACCTGCTCAGTGCCGTTCATAAGCTTAACTTTTGATGCGTTTATTTTAACTGTTACAGTCTGTTCAGGCTCAAAGGTATCATAATTCCAATCAAACAGCCACTGTGTTTCAAGAATACCTTTATTATTTTCAATAGCATCTGAAATTTTCTTTTCAGTAACAAAAGACCATAATGTTATATACTGGGTTTCATCATCTTTTTTATCTTTAGAATCTCTAAAATCCCAAAAGTTTTTTTCTTTGCTCAATGATGAATTATAGCTTGCCTTACTCTTATACTTTGATTTTGACAAAACTTCCGCACCAAGATTTGGGGCATTCATATGAATACCTACCCACCAGCCGTCTTCAGCTCTGTCGGCATTCTTTGGTGACCAATCAAGGGTAATTTCATCATTATATATAACAATGATATTACTCTGATTTTCGTTTGAGATTTCTGCTTTAGCGGATTCGGTAATAGCAGAAACCTGTCCAAGATTTTCATCTACAGCTGCATAGGTATTTATAATCGGGAATGATGTAAATACCATTAACAATGCTAAAACAGATGATAAAATCTTATGACTTAATTTTACTTTTCTCATCATTTTTCCTCCGTAAAATAATGTATGTATATATAAAAAATAGTTAAACTATTTGTTGTTTTCTTTTAAAAATATTGTATTAAAATATTTTCCATTCAATACGCAGTGCATTTCAAAAGAAATAACGAATAATGAAATAATAAAAAACACTATAAAACTATTAGTATGTTTTATTAGTAAAATTACGGTTATAATAAAAGAGACTATCATTAAGCCATCAAAAATCGCTGCATATCTGTTTTGGAAAAATGAAACAACTCCGATTCTGTTTTTAGTTATTTTCATTTTTAATTTTGAAGATATTAAAATTTGCATAATCACTGCAATAATTAGATCTAACCAAAAT
This sequence comes from uncultured Clostridia bacterium, assembly GCA_946555465.1. Classification (GTDB taxonomy): domain Bacteria; phylum Bacillota; class Clostridia; order Oscillospirales; family Acutalibacteraceae; genus Eubacterium_R. Next base: position 1,083 of record CAMNST010000007.1, on the reverse strand, counting down.
ATAGCCGGTAATAAATATCCCAATGCCTTAGCAAAATTATTTTTCTGATAATCAACAAAATAAAATAACATAAAGGAGACTGAGGATAAAACAAATGTAAAAACGCTTATAAACTCTTGCTTTTTTAATTTATTAAAATTCAAAGCTTAATTTCCTCCCTTGTGTTTACAAATACTATATTTTTGATAATTTTAAAATCCTCAAATACTTTATTATCAGACTCTAACGGCTTGGTAAAAATATCTTCTTCCTCTTTATCTATTTCCACTTCCTGTTTAGCAATAGGCTCATTATTCTTAGGCATTTTATCAAATGTTAAATTATCATTTTTCTTTTTATTTTCCTGTTCTTTTACTTGGATACTTATACTCTTGATATTACCTCTTAATTCGCCTATAACATATGGGATTTTCAGTTTAAAAAAGAGTATTCCGGCAATAACCAAAAAAGCAGCCGCTAAACTACCAAAACAAATTGCGCATATTCTAAATATTTCAATATCTATATTCATTTGATACCTCATTCGTTTTTACTTATCTTATCCTTACTATAATTGTTTACTTCTCTATTCGCTCTATCAATTTCAGAATTTAAATTTTCAAATTTTGTTTTAGCTTCTGAATTTGTTTCATTGGTAATTGATACTTCAACTGTTTCATTTAATTTATTACTTAATAAAAGCAAATTATCTTTAACATCAGTATTACTTGCATTTGAAAAGACAAAAGAATTAATTTTTGTATAAACATATAATCTAAATGTTGAAGAAAGCTCTGCATCTTCCGTTTCATCAATAATTTCAATATACTTTTCAACACATTCCGAAACAGCATCAGTATAACTAGACTCTCCGGCAATCCCCATATTATTTGAACTGTTTTGGGTTATATTATTAGATTTTTCAATGCATTCTGTAAGCTTTGTAAGAATTGATACTATTTCAGGTATTTTTTCTCCGTTTCCAAGAAAACCCGTTGCAATTCCTTGCTCAAAACCATCCATTATATTCTTAACATTGTCGTCAAGCATTTCCTTCTTTATATCAGGATGCATCTCAATATAGCTATTAATATTATCCAAAAT
>CAMNST010000006.1 GCA_946555465.1 uncultured Clostridia bacterium | reverse complement strand
CAAGTCGTTCTGCATCTTCACGCTTAAGACTTATCACATGAGTCCATACAATTCCGTTGTGATTTGATATTTCACTAGCCACTTCATCTAAATTGATTTTATCATCAGTCTGTGAAAACAATCCATGCTTTCCTAACTTTTCTACACTTGGTCGCTCTGCAATATATGATACTAATGCTTTCAGTTCTTCGGCTCTGTCCGCATTTCTTTCTATGAATGTATCAATAAATTCAGTTGCATTCGACTTGGTAGAGCGATTTTCATAGTCCTTGTATTCCAAATACTTTTTAGATTCGGGATAGTTTTTAGCTATACTTTGTACAAGATTTTGTTGCTTTTTAGTTGCAGGATTGTTATCAATTCCGTTTGGAAGTTTTTCAACACCTTCACGAGTTCCCATATATTTAACGAGCTTACCTACATTGGAACGCTTAGGATTTTTGAAATATCTGCTTGTGAAAATTATTTTAGCCATAGCACTCCTTTGCTAAATCATTGTTTGCTATGATTGTATCAAAATCAATTATGCCATTTGTTGCTGCAACTTTCTCGGCACAAAGATTATCAAGTCTTTCAGATAATTCGCTGTCAATTTTGTATTGTATACCCAAAAGAAGATTTTGTTTTGCCGATTCAACTGCTAATTTGAATATCATTTCTGATAAGCAATCCTGCAAAGACTCAACCTGATTTTTGATTTCATTGCTGATTAATGGTGCAACATAATCTACACTTTGCTTGTGCATCAGATAGCCTATATAGAAATTCACGGCTGATCTTACAAATGAACTTTTGTTATCATCATACGAAAAAGGCAACGCTTTTTCGATTTCTTCCAACATTTCCGGATGCATCCAGAATGAATATTTCTTCATATTTTCCATTTTTACCTCCATTTCTCGCATACGCCTATCATGGCGCATACATCATCATTCTAAAATTCCTTGAAATTCGGTCGGCTCTGCCGTCCGATGTGATTCGTCAGGCGACACAGCATACGCCTGACTTTAACCTGCTTAAAATAATCATTGAGAATATTGGTGATATTCTGTGATTATTTGCTCAAAAATAGCGGCTATTTTCATTATCCAAATCGTAAGTTTAATTAGTGCTTTACTTACCTTTCTGACCTTGACAAATGCCCACAAATCGAGTTTTATTGTTATTTCGATTAGTTTATTGTTTTTAACTTTTTTCTTGCGGAAGGGTTTTTAATTGTTCGTTGCTACTTTTGACTAGTGGGGTGGTCTAAATATTTAACACGGTGTATAGATTTGACTCCTGACCATTGTCTGAGAATCTCTGTGCTATATCAATCCAACCGCCATTTTCTAAATCAGTTAATGCTCGTCTTACTGTTGTGACAGATAAGTTACATGCCTTTGCTATTGTTTTAAGTGATGGATAACATTGCCTTGTTTTCATATCCGAGCACCTTGACAGATAGCAGTAGACAATAAATGCTCTTTTTTCAATTCCGCTGCCGAATATATCATTCGGAACACGAAAATAATTACCGTTTTTATGATTCATTTTTTACCTCCTTGTTAGCAGATACATTTTTGTATCATTGATTAAATAATATTGCCTGCGAAATATCCTTGTGATATTATAGTAACAGAATTGAATAATGCCCCTCAACTTTTTGAGTGAGGGATTGATGTCACCAAATTTTATAAGAGATTAATTCTTCACATGGAGGTTAATTAAGTGTCATTTGAATTAAGAATTGATAAAAATAAAAGAGCATTCACATTGTCAAATGGACAATATGAATACTCTAATACTATTAATGATGAAGTTATTAAAATTGTTACGCTTGACACAATACCTTTCAGAAGAAGAATGTTCTTTACGCAGGATCATATTGATTACAAGTATGAATATCTCAAAGCAAACATAAAAGATATTATTAAAATATTTTCCAGTCAATTACCGCCGATTGCAGAACTCATTAACTATGTATACAAGACAACTGATATTGAACGATGCTATGATGATTTATATAACTTGTTATATTTACTTTTGTCCGATGGTTCGCAGTTAACAGAACTTGCGTTATTGCAAAACAAATGTGAGGACAGATATGCATTACCGAAGTTAGAAGCCATACCTACATTTGATGCAAATATCAAGGTTGATTACAGCGATTGCAAAACAAATTATTGCTATATCATAAACAGCGTAACTGAGTATATTAATATTTTATTCTATACTTTCGTTAGCAATAATCCTATTGTATCCGTTTGTCAAAACTGTGATAAGTTATTTGTTCCAAAAACTAAAAAGTTAACCCTTTACTGTGACAGGACAATAAATGAACATATTACCTGCAAACAAATTGGTGCAAAGAACAAGTTTAATGACAGGATAGAGGCTGACCCTGTTTTAAGAGCATATCAGTTAGAAAAGCACAGAATTCAAATGTACTGCCTTCGCAGTAAACAAGATAAATATGATTTCTTTGATGAGTACTATGATTGGCTTGAGATGTTTGAGACAAAAATTATCAAATACAAAAATGGAACTTATGACGGAGATAAGTTAATTGAAGAAATTAAAGCACAGACACAAAATTTCCAACCATATAGCAAAGGCAAAAATTTTGTTGATAAAGAATACTAAAATTTTTTATATTCTATTTATTAAAAAAAGTAAATATATATTTTTTGTAATTGATTAATGGGCAACAGACAGTTGCTTTACATATTCAGATTATCAGGTATAATTAGATATGGTGATAATATGGAAGTTAAGGATATACTGTTTAATTTGAGAAAAACGAATCATCTCACACAGGATGAAATGGCAAAGAAGTTGTTTGTTACAAGGCAGGCGGTATCACGCTCGGAAAATGGGGAAACTATACCTAATGTTGATACGCTTAAACTGATTTCAAACATATTTGATATTTCAATCAATTCTCTCATAACAGACAACAAATTGAACGATATTCAAGATGACAAGATTAATTCAAGTCGCTTTTTAGGCTTTGCCCAGTTGTATGAAAATAGCAGACCGACAATTCCTAATCATGCTTGTAATATAGTATTAAATTATTTTGAACATGAGCCGAATCAAATTGTTGATTTAGGTTGTGGAACAGGTTTGTCAACTTTAGCTTGGATTGATAAGTGCGATAATATAATCGGTATTGATCCTTATGAGGAAATGCTCTCAATAGCAAAGCAAAAAAGTGATGACATTTCATTTATCAACGCTTATTCCGATAACACAACCTTGCCTAATAATTCAACAGATATTGTTATTTGCTCACAGTCCTTTCATTGGATGAATCCAACTGATACTTTGACAGAAGTTAACCGTATTCTGAAACCGAATGGGGTATTTGCAACAATAGACTGCGACTGGCCGCCTGTGTGCAGTTTAGAGACAGAGTTAGCATATTCTCAGTTGCTTAACAAGGTCAGATTTATTGAACTTGAAAACAAGGATGTTTTCAAAACCTTTCAACGCTGGAATAAGAATAAGCATTTGCAGAATATCAAACAAAGCGGATATTTCAGATATTGCAGAGAGATCGTTTTTATGAACAAAGAAAAATGCAATGCAGACAGATTTATCGGCATTGCATTGAGTCAGGGCGGTTTGTAAACAATACTCAAAACCCAACCTGATTTAATAAAAAATGATATTGAATTATTTGAAAAGAAAATAAAATCAATTTATGGTAACATTGAATTTGATATCAGCTTTTGTTATCGTATGCGGATTGGTGTTAAGTAATTTGTTTGTTGTAATAACTAATAAATTATGGTATAATATTAATATAAAATAGATTTAGAAAGGAAATGCTTATGAGCGAGATTGACAGAATCATAAATGAAGTAAATGGCTCCATGGCTATTGAAGGAATGCCACTTACCAGCGAAGATAAAGAACGAATTCGTGTTTCACTTTCAGACAATGAAAAATACAAAAAAATATTGAAAGAACTTATTACAAAACATTCGGCATAGGTGAATTTATGCAGTACAATTACGAATATGAATGGGATAAGGAATATTGCTATCCGAATTCAAATGTTCTGATTAATAAACTGAATATCAAAACGCACGATGAACTTGTTATTGCAGAAAGAGAAATCACCTCACTGAAAATTGCAGTTGCTAAATCACAACCTATTGAGGGCAATTTTGATTTGGAGCATCTTAAGAAAATCCATAAGTTTATTTTTGAGGATATATATTCTTGGGCTGGCTGTCTACGCCATGTAAATATATCAAAAGGCAATCAGTTTTGTCTTGTGGATAATTTAGAGATGTATGGCAACAGCATTTTTGATAAACTGAAAGCAGATAATTATTTGATTGGCTATCAAGGCAGTGTACCGCACGCTTTGGCATATTATCTGAGTGAGATTAATGTACTGCATCCATTTCGTGAGGGTAACGGCAGGGCACAAAGATTGTTTGTTGAATACCTTACAAACAATGCAGGATATTCGGTCGATTTTTCAAATGTAACAGCAAAAGAAATGATTATTGCAAGTGCAGAATCTTTTGCTTGTGAGTATGATAAAATCAATGAAATATTTGATAGGATAACAACGAAATTATAGATTGAATTGAGGTTTGGCATCGTTTTAGGCCAAACCTCTTTGTTTATTGAAAGGACAAGTTAATGAGTAAGATTGAACTGTATGTACCGAAAGAAAATGAACTTGAATATCGTCAATACTTAATTTCTGATAAAGAAACTATGAACTATAATATTGGTTATGGTGACGACGGAACAGGGTGTTATTATCAGACAATTGAGCAGATTCAGGAATGGTATAAAAACTGGAATAATGGAACTGATAATTATTATGCTTATATTACCCGTAAGGAAGATAACACACCTATTGGCGAAGTTGATATTCATTGGAGTGGATATTGTCAAAAGCATATTATCGGAATTGTTATTGAGGCAAAATATCGTGGTAAAGGTTATGCTGAAGAAGCATTGAATTTGTTGTGTGATGTTGCATTTAATAAGTTGAATCTTGACAAAATATATGATGATTTTCCTGCAACTCGCACAGCTGCAGAAAAGGTGTTTTCAAAGGCCGGTTTTGTTCGTGAAAATAATGAGTTTGTGGCTTTAACGAAAGAAAGATACAATCAAATACACAAAAAGTAATGCGGTCGATTGCTCGACCGCATTTTTTATGTCATATTACAATTTTTGCAAACCAAATAGTGCCTGATTTTCAAATGGCATACGATATTTAAAATGCATATAGTTCCAATAGTCAACTTGCTCTTTCAGTTGCTGATTATTAGGTTTTTTACGCAGCTTATCGATATCTCTGTGAACACTCCAAGTGTAATAACGATTCCAATCATTTTCCGTACCTGTTGCAAAATGCGTTATGTAGTAACCTAAATCATTGAAAATCTTGTTTAATTCGGTTAACGGATATACACCTCCGTCAAATTCATCAAGTTCTTTCGGTACATCGGGGACAGTTGAAAAAACTTTTTGATAAAGTAATGTGCCGCCTTTTTTCAAGAATTTCTCACCAAACTGAAAGGTATTTTCAATAGACTTAATCGTTTCACTGCAAATGACAACATCATATTTCATATCATCTTTGTATTTAGTAACATCCTTATGAATAAGCTTAACACGATTAATACCACTTTCTTTTAATCGTTTTTTGCCAGTGCGTATGAAGTCTTTGCATATATCAACACCCACACCCGATATTTCAAATGCTTCACTCCATACCTTTAATACAGTACCATAACCACAGCACAAATCTAAAACCTTACTGTTTTCATTCAAACCAAGCTCGTAGCCTAATCTCAGTATTTCCTCAACAGGCACCATACTGATTAAGTATTGATTATCCTCAATATACTTTAAATTTGTCATCTTTTAACTCCTCCCATTTTCTTTAGGTTTTTAATATCCTTTTGTATGCGGATATTTCTTTGCTGTTTTTGACGAATAAAATCGTCTTTGCCCTATGAATAGGAGGATTCTTTTTTTCAGTTGTAAATAGCTGTTCCAGCGTGCCTGTGATAATTCACCGTTTACTATTGCCTGTTTTACAGCACAGCCCGGTTCACTTTGATGTTGACAGTCACGGAATCTGCATTTGCCGAAATACTGTTCAATGTCAGCAAAGCTATGTTCAAGTCCGTCTGCTGCATCCCACATACCAAGCTCACGCATACCGGGTGTATCAATAATCATTACACCGCTGTCAAGCATTATGAGCTGTCTGTGTGTAGTTGTATGTCTGCCTATGCCGTCAGCAGCTCGTATTTCACTGACATTCATAATCTCTTTGCCTGCAAGTGCATTTACAAGGCTTGATTTGCCGACACCTGATGAACCGAGAAATACGATTGTTTTACCGGCAGTCAAATATTTTTCAAGCTTGGTTAATCCATATCCCGTTTTTGAACTGATTGCAATAATATCTGCACCAAGACAGACCTGTTTTGCCTCATTCATTTTGCTTTGTAAATCGTCAGCAACATCTGCTTTTGTGAGTATAACAACAGGTGTAGCATCTGATTCCCAGGCAAGTGTTAAATATCTCTCCAAACGATTCGGGTTAAAGTTCTGATTGAGTGACTGCATAATAAACACATAATCAAAATTTGCAGCAACTGCCTGCGCACCTCTGCCGCTTGATGAGGGGTCAAGCCTCTTAAAGCATGTTTTTCTCGGCAAAGTTTTCAGAATAACACTTTCACCGTCTGTTCTGTAATCAATAAGCACAAAATCCCCTGTGGTGGGATAGATTTCATCGCTCATAAAATATTCGCTTGTTTTCAGATGTGCCAAGCCTTCACCGTTATCACATACAAATTCAAATTTGTTTTTATGACAGGCTGTTATGCGTGCAGGAATACCAGTATTGTTATCCTGTGGCATACTCGGAATGAATCCGTAATTTTCTATATTCAATATATATTTCCTCCGAATAAATTAAGTTGGTTGTTTTTCTAAAAATTCTCATAAATATCATCTCCTTAACAATGTGGCTACCCTTAAAAACAGACATAAAAATACCATACAAGCAAAACCTGTCGTCTGCTTGTATGGTAAAAAAGGCATGAAAAAAGACACGCCTGACGTGCCTTACATAAACAGTATTCACGAAAGGTTGATTTCAACACAAATAAACACAGCTAAACTGTGCGTTTTTGTATTGACGGTATTCACTTTTAACGGACAGCCACCTCAAAAATAACTCCCATAATCAATCTCCTTTCTTTATCTTGATTGAATTCAAGATTTGTTATTTACAGTATAGCATTGCTTTAGATAATGTGCAAGTTAATTTATTGTTTTGAAATGATTTTATGAATAAAATAAAAATTTTTAAATAATTTTTGTTACTTTTTGCGATTTTATACACTTATATATTGAAGGGCAAATTTTGTAAAATATTATTGTCAAGACCAAAAAATTAAACATTTTTGTCGAAAAAATGTGCAGTTTTGCATTTTACATTGACTTGGAAATTTTTAATGATATTTTAAACATTAATAATAAAATTATTGAGGAGATAAAAATGAAGCATAAGATTAAATCTATTTTTAAGATTTTTTGGAATTACATAAAATACTTGTTTAAAATTATACTTAGTCCATTTGCATCGGTTATATTGATTATATATGGCTTATTTTTAGTATCAAGTCAAGTATTGCTTGATATAGCAAGTAGAAATCAATTTAGAGATAAATTAAAAAAAGCAGGTGAATCTGATATTATTCCAGAATCTTTTCAATCTAGTAATTATGAAATTGTAATAGCGATAATTAATAAATTTAATGATGATATTCCTAAAATACCATTTTTTAGTAAAGTATCATTATGTTTTGCAGCTACGAATATGCAAAATTATGGATATAAAGTAAAATTAAAAAATATTAACATAGTATGATTGAGTTTTATAGAAGGTGATAATAAATGCCTCATTATAATAAGCAAATGGCATCGTTTTTTATGACAACAAAGTGTAATTTAAGATGTATATATTGTTACAATAGTAAAGAAAGAAATCAATGTGAGGAACAGTCAATATCTTTTGAAATGGCAAAAGCTGGAGTTGACTATTTTTATTCAACAAATAATAGCAGACATATACGGTTTTACGGTCCAGGTGAACCTACTCAAGAATTTAAAACGCTAAAATTAATTGTAGAATATGCTAAATCAAAAGATATACATACTACAACAGAAATTCAAACTAATGGCTGTTTTAATGAAAAAGTAAGAAAGTGGCTTTTGGATAATATAAATATAATTTGGATTTCATTTGATGGAGAACCAGATATACAAAATTATAATCGACCTTGTGCTAATGGTAAACCTTCTGCACCAATTATTGAAGACAATATAAGATGGCTTTTGAATAATAAAACTAATCAGAACATAATGGTTGGTGCTAGAGTTACAATTACAAACGATAATGTTTTAAGGCAAAAATCAATTATAGATTATTTTCAGTCAATTGGAATCGATTATATTTGGTGTGATCCTCTTTTTCCATCAGTTAATAAAATTCCTGTATGCGAAGATAATGATAAATTAGAATCATATGATTTTGATATGGATTTATATGTTGATAATTATATTGAGGCTTATAATTATGCTAAAGAAAAAAATATGTTTTATGGAAGTTTTTTAAGTTGTAATTTTGATGGAAGTTGTAATAAACACTGTAGATCCTGTACTCCGGTACCACATTTTACAACTGATGGATATATATCAGCATGCGATCTTGTAACTTTTGGATCAGATGCTGGACATATGGATTGTTTTGTATATGGTAAGTGGAATGATGAAACAAAGCAATTTGAAATCGATAGCGAGAAAGTTAAAGTTCTACAATCACGCACAACTGATAATATGAACCATTGTAAAAAGTGTATTGCTAAAGAGCATTGTGGAGGATATTGTTTAGGCGAGGTTATGAACGAAACGGGTAGTTTGTTCGGACAAAAGGTTAATACATGTAAAGCTATCAGAAAACTCTATTCAATTTTAGGCGAAAGTGAGTTTAAATATAAATATATGCATCCATAATTTAATATAAAATATGAAAGGAAAAAAATTATGAAAAAAACAGTATTAGTAACAGGGATTGCAAGAGGTATTGGTAAAGCAATAGCTGAAACCTTTTTAAAAAATGATTATATTGTCCATGGTACTTTTTTTGAATCCGAAAGTGAAGCAATGCAATTAAAAAGTAAATATGGAGATCATAATTTGATTTTACATGGACCATATGATTTTAGAAACTTAAATGAAACAGAAAAATTGATCCAAGAATTGTCTAAATATAAATTTGATTCAATAGTACCATGTGCAGGAATGTTTTCGGAAAATGATGATTTTTTAAACTTTGATCTTCGTGATTTTAACGAAATAATGAATTGTAATTTTTATTCGCCTCTGATTATTACCATTGGTATGCAAAAAAATATCAATGAAGGGGGTTCTATTATAATTGTTTCAAGTAATGATGCATATTCTGGTGCTTTCTCTAGTATTTCATATACGATAAGTAAATCTGCATTAATTAGTTTAACAAAATGTTTATCCGTTAATTATGGTGCAAAGTTTGTACGAGTTAATTCTATTGCCCCAGGTGCCATAGATACCGATATGAATACTAAAGAGCAAATGGAACTTTCTCCACAGTATACACCTATTAAAAGGGTTGGAACTTCACAAGAAGTTGCAGATGCAGTAATGTATTTATCTTCAGAAAAATCAAGTTTTATTAATGGAACAAATATTACAATTGATGGTGGTTATTGTAATGTTAGTGTTTTGTTAAAGAGTGAAGCGGATAGTTTAAGAAATATTAGTGAATAATAAATATATATTGGGGTATACACTATGAAATCCTTTTTAGAAGCTTTAAAAAAAGATTATAAATTACTTATATCATATTTAGTTACATTGTTAAACTATTATTGCTTTATTATTTTTTTGTATAATAAATTCCAAAATTCAAAATTTTTATTATCTCCCTATTCTTTACTCCTTTTTTTGGCCGTGAGTGTGATATTGTGCATTGGATATGTACTGATATATTTTAAAAATGAGAAAACTATTTTAAAAAATGATTTTAATCAACTTGATAAAGTAGAAAATATAATAAATAACTATTTTGAATTACAGAAGGGAAATCTCATCAATCAAAATATATATAGCATTGATTATATTAAGAAAAAAGAAAAAAACTGTTCTAAAAATGCAGAGATTTGGATTGTAACTGGTGATTTAGAAGAGGATGTGAATAATAATGAAATTTTTTCGATTATTGGTACTAATTTAAAAAAGGGTGTTACGTATCGATATTTTATTTCGAAAGTCGCTGGTGAAATATCGCCAATTGCTAAAAATGGTCGAAATAAACTCGAAAATAAATACAGAAAGTATTTAAACAAAAAATTGTTTTTTTATGAAATAGACTCCGAGTTGATTATTCCAGATATTGATATTACTATTTACAATGCAACAAACTTAGATTCTGATAAAAGAGATGGATATGTATGTGTTGAAATTGGAGATAATGACAAATCATATTCATATCAAAAAATTTCTAATAAATCATTAATAGTTATTTGCGATAAATTATCGAATTGTTTTGCAAGAAAAAAAGAACGGAGAATAAAAAAAACAAACTATTCGTCAAAAAAATATAAAAACAAAACAAATAGTTTGGTACTAATAGTATATAATGCTTTATTTGTTGTTATGTTAGCAACATTGAATTTTACAAAGATTTATTCTATTACATCTGCACTAAGTAGTTTAATTCCTTCACTTATCACTATTATTATTACATATATAATCATAGTGTCAATTGATTCTCTTTTTTCAATGTACAAAGATGAACAAGTTAATTTTAAGAAAAAACAGGCTAATTATGAAAAAGTATTATTGCATAATGATATTACTAACACACTGGAAAAAGTAATTGAAAATTTTCAAAAAAATATATTTAATACTATGAATATTGGGTTTGAGAAAGATATTCTTAATATAAGTAAAGATTGTAATACAATTTGGATTTTAACAGACTTATCTCGTGATATAGCTTCAATACAGTTTATGAATTGGCTGAAATCTACTATGGATTCTAATTGTAATATTCAAATTAAGATTCTTTTACCTGATAGTGCTAAAATAAAAGGTAGAAGAGCTCTTTTAGAACAATTGGATGAAAAATATAAATCAAGAATTAAATTATGCACTATAAACGAAAATACACACTATTTATGGGCTAACAGTTATGGAATAATATATTTTGAAACAACTGGGTTAAACAATACTTTATATATTTCTCTTGGTGCAGATGGTAATGTAGTTTTTAAGAAAATTGATAGGATATTGTTAGATATAATAGAGATAAATGACATATTGGGAATACTGGAAGAAATGATAAGTTAGGAGAACATAAACAGTGATAATTAAAAACATATTGAATTCTGATTATAAAGCCATTTGCAAAGTTGCTAATTGGCTCTGGGAAGAATGGGGTACTTCAAAAAATAAAAAATTTTGGTATTCTTGGGTTTCAAGTTCGGCAAGAAATGATGATATTCCTCAAACATTCATATGTATTATAAATGAACAAATTGTTGGTACTGTAAGTTTATGGAGATGTGATTTGCAATCTAGACAAGATTTATTTCCATGGTTGGGTGGATTGTATATTGATGAAAAGTATCGGAACCGAGGAATTGCAAAACAATTGATTGAACATGTTTGCAAAGTTGCTAGTGATTTAGGTTATACTGAATTGTTTTTATTCACTAGTCTTGAAGATTTTTATGAGAAATTAGATTGGCAATATTTAACTAATATACCTGATGAAAATGATAATATGGTAAAACTATATAGAAAGGAATTATTTTAATGGAATCGGAATTGTTAGTTGCTAATGAACCTGAATTATATGATATATTTAATTTTGATTGTATTGATGATATTAGCATGTATATGAAATTATTTAAAAACTGTAAATCAGTACTTGAGTTAGGTGTTGGTACAGGCAGAATAGCAATTCCTTTAGCAAATTCAGGAATTAGGGTTATTGGAATAGATAAGTCTAATAGTATGCTATCATGTCTAAAGAATAAATTAGAAAATAATAATTCATCGAATATTATTTTATATCAACAGGATTTTTGTGATTTATCTATCACTGATGATTTTGATATTGCGTATTATCCGTTTTGTACATTTAATTATCTTCTATCCATTAAGGAGCAAAAAAAGGCACTAATATCACTAAAAAAATATTTATCAAAAGATAAAATAATTATATTTGATTTATTGACAATTAATACATTTAAAAGTATGCTGTATGATCACTCAGATTATAATTATAATACTGTAACTATTGGAGAATTTGATATTGGTATTTATACAAGACAAAAATTTGATCAGTCTAATCAACTATTTATTCAAGAACGAAATTTTAAATATTTTATCGATAATAATTTTGTTAGTGAAAAAAGAGTTAAAATGTTAAATCGTGTTTTTTTTATTGGGGAATTTGAATTGTTATTAGATCTTTGTGGATATCAAATTGTGGAAAAATATGGTGATTACAAATTTAATAAATTTACAAATAATAGTACAAGTTTAATTATTATAGCTAAAGTTAAAGATTAATGTTAGTTAGTGTTAAAAGTTGATTTTTTATAATCTTTAATTTAAATTTATAATATTATTTGTTATGTTTATATAGTTGACAAAAATTCTAATGAGCGTTAAGATGCGAGTGAGGTGATAGAATGAATGGTGTAATTTATGCAAGATACTCAAGCGATAACCAGCGTGAAGAGTCTATTGAAGGTCAGTTGCGTGAATGCAAAGAATTTGCCAATCGCAATGACATTACGATTGTTGATACATACATTGACCGTGCATTTTCTGCCAAAACAGATAATCGTCCGTCTTTTCAAAAGATGATTCGAGATAGCGCTAAAAATCAGTTTGACGTGATTATTGTTTGGAAACTTGACCGCTTTGCTCGAAATCGTTATGATTCTGCGCATTACAAGGCTCAGCTTCGCAAAAATGGTGTTAAGGTTGTATCTGCAACAGAAGCCATAAGCGAGGGCGCAGAAGGTATCATTCTTGAATCTGTACTTGAAGGTATGGCTGAATATTATTCTGCTGAACTCGCTGAAAAGGTTATCCGTGGTCAAACTGAAAATGCAATGAAGTGTAAGTTCAACGGCGGACCTGTTACCTTTGGTTATTATATTGATGATGAACAGCACTTTCAGATTGATGAAGAAACTGCACCATATATTACGCATATTTACAATGCTTATGACAGCGGAATGACAATGAAAGAAATTGCTGAGGACTTAAACAATAAGGGTGTTTCAAATTCTCGCGGTGGAAGATTTACTATCAATATCATCTCAAAAATTCTTTCAAACAGGAGATATATCGGTGAGTATAGATTCCGAGACATAATTGTACCTGATGGTATTCCTGCAATAGTTGATAAGGATTTATTTGATAGAGTGCAAGCAAATTTGGAAAAGAATAAACACGCATCCGCAAAGTACAAAGCAGACGATGAATATATCCTTACAACGAAGCTGTATTGTGGTAATTGCAAATCTTTTATGGTAGGCGAAAGCGGTACTAATCATCAAGGTTTAACTTATCGTTATTACAAGTGTATTGATGCAAAGCGAGGTCGTGACTGTAAGAAAAAAGCAGTTAAGAAAGAATACATTGAAAATATTGTTCTCAATGCAGTAGTTGCAACACTCACAAATGATGATTATATCAATCAATTAATTGATGCTCTGTTAGAATATCAGGAATCTGAAAATACGGATTTGAAACTTCTTCAACAACAGCTATCAAAAACGAATAAGAAAATTGATAATATGTTAAATGCGATTGAACAGGGTATTATTACGGATTCTACAAAACAGCGATTGCAAGAACTTGAAAGCAAGAAAAAGGATATTGAAGTTCAGATAGTGCAAGAAGAAATCTCAAAACCCAAATACACAAGAGAACAGTATAAAGAGTTTTTCAACAATGCAAAGGTTGCAGATTTAAAAGACCAGGCACAACGAAAAGCGTTAATAAATTATTTTGTGAATGCTGTTGTGCTTTATGATGATTATGCTTTGTTTTACTTGAACTATAAAGAACACGCATTAAAACTGAAATTATCAGATATTGAGAAAAGTTCGGATACACTTCTCAATGCTCTGCCACAGGCTTGGAATTTAGATGTTCCAAGCCTTTTTTCTATGCAAAATAGCCTTAAATAGTCCAAAATCGCCCTCAATCTGCTGTGAATTTAAGTGCGATTTTTTCTTTTCTGTTTTGTTGAGATTTTTTGTGAGACTTTCAGAGACCTATATATCTCAAATTTTCAAAACCGAACGAGAGCGACTGGGAGCGTTTAGGTGAGAGACTTTTGAGAGATTCGTTTGCGACCGCTCGCAGTTCGAGATGAAGGGATTAATAAGAATTGGCAGCGGTCATAATTTTGGAATACCTTCAGGTATGAACAAAATTATGGGCACTGCAACTGTGCAAAGGCAAGGAATCTAATCCTCGCCTTTACCATATAACCTTTGTGTAGCGACAAACGGAGCCTGCGTTTCCGTAACTACAGTTGTGATACCTAAAACTTTTTGCAGTGCAAAGTGCTGTATTAAAATTTTGACTGCTGACGTTTTTTTATTTTCCTCAATTTTTAACCTATCATTGTTTCAAACATATGTCAATAATATTATTGATATATGTTCATTATTTTTGTATAATCTTCATAGAGGTAATGATATGGTCGGATTGATAAGATGTTGAAGTGTATGTCACTTATCAGACAATATTGACTTCCGTCTTAGATGTAACGAATTTGAAACAATGAGGCTTATCGGCAGAGGACTTATGCTGCGGGCGGGTTTTATGCTTCCTCTGAGTACAAATACAAAAGAGTTTTTAAAACTCATTAAAGTTATACCTGATATTCTAACAGATATGTTGGAAACTTTATTTAAAAACATTAATTTTAGCAAAAATACTGAAAAGAAAGAGGTAATGAAAATGGCAAAATGGAAATGTGCCGTATGCGGTTATATTCACGAGGGAGACATGCCTCCTGAAATCTGCCCTGTTTGCAAACAGCCGAAAGAAAAGTTTGTAAGAATCGAAGCGGAATCTAAGAACCCATATGCGGGCACCAAGACAGAAAAGAATCTTTGGGAAGCGTTTGCCGGTGAATCTCAGGCAAGGAATAAGTATACATATTTTGCAAGCGTGGCGAAGAAGGCAGGTTATGAGCAAATTGCATCACTTTTCTTGCAGACAGCTGAAAACGAAAAGGAACATGCAAAACTTTGGTTCAAGGCTTTGGGTGAACTTGGCGATACCGCTGAAAATCTTCTTCATGCCGCCGAAGGCGAAAATGCGGAATGGACCGATATGTATGACCGCATGGCAAAGGAAGCCGACGAAGAAGGATTCCACGATTTAGCCGAGCAATTCCGTGGTGTTGCTGCTATAGAAAAGGCGCACGAGGAAAGATACCGTGCGCTCCTTAACAATGTTGAAACCAAGGCGGTTTTTGAAAAGTCCGGAGTAACTGTTTGGGAATGCCGTAATTGTGGGCATATTGTAGTCGGCACAACCGCTCCTGAAAAATGTCCTGTCTGCAATCATCCGCAAGCGTATTTTGAAATTCGCAAAGAAAACTATTAAAGAATAAAATACAATGAAAGAAAGTTTTATGGTTGCCGCTATTGCGGCAACTTGATAGAATTTGTTAATTATTCAGGCGTTTCCGCTGATATGTTGTGTACAAAAATGGAAATACTTATCCCTACACCACCGAAGCATCAGGTGAAAAGCATCTGCCGTTTATGTTTACCGCAGGCAATGAGTAGAAATCCGAACCATGGTTAAAACAGACAGTTTTGCACGAAGAGCAAAACAAAGAACCAATCGCTATGCGGGTGTGCAACAGAAGTTATACAAAAAACTCCAATCAGGTACAATAAAGTGTTTAAGTCTATTGTAGAAGAAATGAGTCCGGTGCAATACCGAACTCATTCTCTTGCAAGTTGATATTTATTTGTCTAAACTTTGGGGTTTGCTTTATTTACGGGTGGTTTTGATTTTCTGATTATTTCGAGATTTTTTGAGACTGCCATTTTTCCAAATTCTCTTTATCTGCCACAGTCAGCTGTCGCTTTTAAATCAACACATACCACAATTTGTTCCTAAAGTCCGGTAATATTGAATATAATTTTTATTATGATATAATTTACTCGTTCAAACAGTTTGATAAATCAGTTTTTTTAGTGTTATCGTTTTTTGAAACTAAGGGAGAAATAAAATGAAAATTGCAAACGGGATGGAGTTTATAAATGATGAAGCCGTGATTGGAAAATGGAGTAATATTGGTTGGATTGGAAATACATATTGTATCTCGATTGACGATTTGAAAGAAAAAAGCGGGGAATATGATACGCTGTATTTTCTGCCAAATGGTGAACCTTACTGGATATTTGAAGGTTGGACAAAAGGGGTTCTTCTGATACATTATGGCGGTGATGAGCCTATCATTACATATAAATACGATATTCAAAGAATTGATAGCAAGGAATACCTGTTTTTCAGGCTTGACAATAAGAGCGAAGTTTTTGTTAAGGCAAATTCAAAGCATTACACAAAAGCAACTCTTGGAAAACACGATAATATTAATCTCCCATTTATTTACGATGAGCGAGTGCTTGGAAAATGGAGATCTGTTGGTTTTGTTGATACAATAGAAAACTTTTCTCCTGATAATGAGAGTAACGGTCTTTACTTGAAAGAAATAAATTTTTTCTCTGATGGCAGACTCAAACAGACTTATATGGATGAGATATGGAACGATAAATGGACGAAAGGTTCTGTTATTAACCTACATCGTACAACTGTGTCTGCTTATGAAATATATGTTATAAATGGTACAGAGTATTTGTTTATGGAGTGGAAAATGGGTAACTATATTTATGGCGGGATGAAACCCGATTTTTATGTGTTTGTTCGTACATAAACAGTTTTTATGTATCAGTAATAGATAAATCCCGGTTTGTCAATTAGATTAGTTAAGTTTATATATCAATGTCACCAAATTTTGAGGTAGGGGAACGGCATAAAATGCGTACCCCTACCTTTGGTTTTTGTAATTATTCGTTTACTGCTTTTTGCTTTTTTAATTAGCATATTTGGCTGATTTTTTTCTGCTTTGTTCAAACATTTCATTTACCATATGCGTTTTCATCAAATAGCAGTTTGTTGTTTTTTATCTGCTCTGTCTTTAAGATCTGCAATTATTTTTTCATGATCCTTTTCCCTTAAATCGTAGAAAAAGATAGGAATTACACAAATTACACAACTGATGATTGTTGTTATAATTAAAATATTGAAAATAGGCGTTCTTACTGCTGAATCATATAAAACGGTATAATCCTCACCCAGACCGTAATGCTCGTAAAAATAAGGAATAATCAGGCCTGTGAACATACCGGCAAGTGTGGTAATCATACCGCCGAGTTGGGTGATAAAGCCCTCAAGCCTTGTGCCTGTTTTCCATTGCTGATAGTCAAAGATTTCTGCGGTCATTGAGGTTGTAATAACACTGTCACCGCCAAGTGTAAGTGTTGCAAGATACAAGCATACAAAGAAAATAATTGTATTATCCATTGTAAACAGCATGATTGCACAAAAGACCGCACGCAGAAGATTTGTCCAGATTAAAACATTGCGTTTGCCTATTTTCTTTGCAAGCAGCGGGGCGAGCAGCATAAGCGGAACAGATGCTGTGCCGATAACCGTATTCATTACGCCAAGCATTTCATCACTTTTTATTTGATAAATACAATACCAGCCTAAAATTGAGCCGATACCGTATTTAAGTCCGCTGAGAATCGAATGAATGTTAATCAGCCAAAAATATTTGTTTTTTGCAACCTGCTTAATACCCTGGCTGAATTTAACCTTTGCCACATAATCTTTAGCAACCACAATCTTTTCCTTGGTTCCGCTGAAGGTAATTATGCTCAGAGCAATACCGATTATTGAGAATATCGGGAAGAAAATTCTGTAGGTTTTAAAATTGGTCATACCGCCAGTAAGCCCCGAAAGTATCGGAAGAAGCATATTAACAATCGACGGACCGAGACTGTAAATAAACATACTGACAGATAAAAGTCCTGTTCTTTCTTCTCCGTTAGGTGTAAGAACCTGTGCAAGACTTGTAAAGGCCTGTGCATAAAGAGCCTGAAATATCATCAGAAATGCGTATGTAACGCTGATAACCGCAACCTTTGCTCCATAGTTCATATCATTTGGTATAAATGCCATAAGACAAAGCAAAATAGCAGTCGGTACACCTGTATATAAAAGATAAGGGCGGAACTTGCCGTATTTTGAATTTGTATTATCAATCATCATACTGATAAACGGGGCTTTAATCAGGTTGATAATACCCATTAATATATTCAGCCATGCAAGATGTGTCGGCTTAATGCCGTAGGCTGAGCCGATAAGCAGGCAGTTGGCATTAAGTGCCACATAGTTAAAAAGTGAGTTAACCGTATTTACACCGATTCCACCGATACTGTATGCCGCAAATTCCTTGTACGGAATATATTTGCCCCGGGCAGGCGTTTTCCAGTGTGTCTTTATTTCTCTTGGAAGTTCTTTGATTTTTTCAAGCATAATTTTTACCTCATTTTACTTTTTATTTTTAATAAAGTTTACCCGCTTTATGATTGAACTTAAATGATTAATGCTCGTTGTTTTGCTTTTATATCTTTTTCTGATTGTATCTTCAAAAAAATCAGATAATCACCCTATTCCTTTTTTGCTCGTGAACTGTTTTCTGTTTTGTTGATTTTGTGTTGGGGCTCAAAAAACATACGAAATGCAGTCGGCAGTGCATAGGTCGTTTGAATCTCCTGTGCGGTCGCCCAAACAAAATCAGATGTTTTTTTGGTACATAGAATATGATAACAGGTCATTTGCCATTTTATGTGAGTAAAGATGTGAACCCGGTGCATCTGTTTATATAATTCCACAGGCTGAACACCGAAGGCATCGGCCGTATGCAATGCATGATTCACGTCCATTTTTCCGAGAACATTCGGCAGTTGCCAAAGCCCGGAAAGCAGACCGCTTTCGGTGCGTTTAGTCAGAGCGTATCTATCTTCGCATTGCAGTAAAAAGACTGTGCGTTCTTCTAAACGTTTTTCTTTTTTCGGTTGTTTGGCCGGATACTGCAGCACTGTGCCATTGGCATATGCACGGCAGAAGTTATTTGCCGGACACTCGCTGCATTTGGGTGAATTGGGTGTACAAACCGTTGCCCCCAACTCCATTAATGCTTGTGTAAACTGTCCGCAATTATTTTTTGGATATACCTTTTCAAGTTGTGCGGCGATTTCGGCTTTGGTTTGCATATGATTAATCGGCGCATCATTTTCTGTCATGCGTGTGATAATGCGCAGCACATTACCATCTACAGCAGCATAAGGTTGATTAAAACAGATTGAAGCAATGGCGCCTGCAGTGTATGGTCCGATGCCGGGCAAGGCGCGGATATTTTCGTATTTATTCGGGAAATGTCCGCTGTATTGCGTTTCAATCACATGTGCCGCTTTTTGCAGATTGCGTGCACGGTTATAGTAGCCAAGCCCCTCCCACAACTTGAACAGTTGACTTTCCGGTACTTCAGCCAGAGCATGGATATCGGGGAGTTGTTCTAAAAAGCGGAGGTAGTATGTTCGTACGGCCTCCACACGTGTCTGCTGCAGCATAATCTCCGAAATCCAGACATGATAGGGTTCGGTGTCTTGTCTCCAAGGGAGTACACGTGCATTCTGTTTGTACCATGGCAACAGCGTATCCGGTAGTTGTTTATAAATTGAGTCGGTTGTTTTCAACGGCTTCTCCTTTTTAGTTTTAATAGATTTGTTTAAAATCCATATCAAGGTTTTGGTATTATGTTAAATCTATAAGTACATTATATTCTTAAAAAGGAATAATCGCAAGATTTAATCTTTAATATGTGTCGTCAATATAGTTTTTGTAAAATATTCAGTATTTTTATCTGTTTGCTATAATTAAATTATCAACCGAAAAGGAGATTTGATTAAGATATGGAGCGGCTTTGATGTTTAGTATTACACTTTATTTTATAAATACATAATATAGATTCAGGGATACCGTGGTATTACAGTATCCCTGAATTTTTTAGTGTTTCTTTTTAATTTTATTCAGTTTTCGGTTCAGACTAAGTATTTGTTCTTTTGTAAACTTGCCTCCCAGCATTGAAAATGCACGTTTCAATGCAAAGCCTTTTGCTATATCAAGCATGGTTTTATTGATTTTAAATCCTGCAACGGAAAATCCGCTGTCTGATTTTTTATCTTTTTTGTTTTTATTATCGTTCTTACTGAGTGCATTTTTCAGCATTGGAATCATACTTAGCAAAACAAGTTTTCCCCTGAATGTTGCCAGAATATCGCCGAGCGTATCATTGATTGAAAGATAACCCACAGGTGTATCAATTTCAAACCAGTTTATAACGGCGCCTTCTTCTGCCATTCTGTATTTTTCATTGAAGGTATCCGTTTTTCTGATTATTGCTGTATCCTCACAGTTGCCTGCTTTGGCGGTGATTTTTGTTTCACCCTCATTTTTAACCTCAAAATAGAAAAATGGATATTTGCCTTTAGTCTGTTTCCCTATACATTCTTTGTTGGCAAACAGTTCAACCTCATTTTGGTTTGTATAAACAGTAACTTTTGTTACAGGCTCAACCCTGTCAACATATCTTTTTGAACAGATGTGAACAAACGGTTCATCCGAAAGCCATGCCTTATAGGCATAAAAACTGTCTTTTTTATATTTCCTGTCAAAAGTGACAAGCCCTTTGTGGTTCATACCGTTTTCGCCGCCTTCGCAGCGCGCATCGGCAGCAAAATCAAACATATTCCAAACATGTGTTGCCCAAAGATAAGGCCTGTCAATAATCTGTTTTATAACCTCTTCATGATAATAAGCCTGATATTCTTCTGTATAATCGCCCTGTTCTGGGTTTGATGTATGCCAGTTCAGCGCTTCACAGCCATATTCGCTTATACCGATTGCTTTGTTCGGATATTTTTTGTGAAAATTATCAAACCACGGACCATACATGGAAACATTTCCGCCGTACCAGCCGAAGTAATGGTTGTAGGAGAGTATATCTGAAATGTGGACATATTCTTCATCAATGCCGCACATTGTAAGTGCCGCTAATGTAGTTGGTCTCGTTTTATCAAGCGAGTGGGCCAGTTCATTAAGCATTTTATGGTTGCTGATAAGGCTTTTATCACCTGCACCGCTCATTGTGATTTCATTGGATAGCCCCCAGGTAATTATGCAGGGATGGTTGTAATTCTGGCAAATAAGTTCTGTCATCTGTGTTTTTGTGTTTTCTGTTCCATTTGGCATATGCTTTGAAATGTAGGGAATTTCAGCCCAAACAACCAAGCCCCTTTCGTCACACAAATCATAGAAAGTCTGTGCATGCTGATAATGTGCAAGGCGGATTGTGTTTGCACCCATTTCGCAAATTAAATCAATATCTTCCTTGTGATGCTCCGGCAGCAGGGCATTGCCTATATCAGGTCGGTCCTGATGGCGGGATACACCTCTGAGCGGATATTCTTTGCCGTTTAAAATAAAACCCTTTTGAGGATTTACTTCAAAGCAGCGCACACCGAAATGAACAGATACTTCATCTGCTGCTTCTCCGTCTGATAAAAGGGTTGCTTTTAATGTGTATAAATACGGGTCAATTATGCCATTCCATAAATGGACATTTTCAACTGCAGCACAGGCTTTAGGATTTTTGCCGCTTGACGATACGGTTTTAATAATTTCACCATCCGCAATAATTTCAAACTTAACCTCGCCGTCTGCAAATGCCTGCATCTCAATATCTGCACTTTTGCCGTTTACTTTTGGTGTCACCATAATGCCCGGTGCACCGTTATAATCCAGATCAAAATGCTTTTCAGAAACGCCTATTATTGACACATTGCGGTAAATTCCGCCGTAGAATGTGAAATCTGCCTGCTGAGGGTAAACAAAATCGTTAGGCGAATTATCAACCTCGATTTTTATTTCATTGCTGTCCATGATATTTTCAAGTTTTGCTCTGAAGGTTGAGTATCCGCCGTGATGAGCGGTTATTTCCTTATTATTAAAAAACACCTTGGAACTTGAATTTACACCATCAAACTGAATATAAAAAACTTTGCCTTTGGGGAAATTTGCTTTTGATATGTTTTTTTTATAAATACAGGTGCCTCTGTAATAGTCATTGCCGCCGTCCTGACCGTCACTGCCGTTCCATGTATGAGGCAGATTAACCATTGTGCTTTTACCTTTTTTGATAAATTCCCAGTTTTCGTTGATGATTTTTATATCTCTCATATAATCTCCTTTATTTCCGTATAAGTGTTTTTATTCTTCTGAAGTGCAAGCAGAGTTATTGAATTTCTGTTCTTCTTTAAAGCCTATGTTATAAACAAATTTCATTGAAAGCGTCATTATCAGTAATCCTGTAACTAAAAGAATAATGTAAAGATTTTTGATGTTTTCTGAAACCTCGGCAGTCTGAACTGCTGCACTTTCAATATAGCCTACAGAACTGAGTGCAAGAGCAACAACTGCTGAGCCGATTCCCTGAGACAACTTTCTGAAAAATGAATATATTGCGTAAAGAGAACCCTCTTCGCGAATGCCTTTTTTTCTGTAACTGTCTTCAATACAATCGGCAACCATAGCCCATACAATAATCTGAAATACGCAGCAGCCCGTATTTACAAACATCAGTCCGATTACATAAATTATGATTCCTTTCATATCAGGGGTAATAGGCAAAAACAGCATAATAACACCTGCTATAACGCTTACGAGACCTGATATAGTGAGGAGTTTTTTCTTTCCTATCTTTGCAGAAATATTTGAAGCAAACGGCATAAAGGCTACAAGAGGTATATAAGAAGCAATCATTGCAAGAGTTGATTTTTCCGCATCGTTAAAATAAAACTGGAACACCAGATTATTAACAGACATAGATGAGTTATAAAATATTACAACGGCAACTGTTGAAATTGTTATTCCAACCATAGCCCGATTTGAAAAAAATGATTTTATTGTTGAAATATAACTTGCTTTTTCTGTTTTATCTTCTCTTACAACTCTTTCTGTTACCATTTTTCTTAAAGCAAAAAATGTAAAAAATGCTGCAACTGAAAATATAACTGAAACTATAAAAAGTCTGTCTGATGATAAAATATTGTCTTTATATACAATTTTAGGCAGAATCATAACAAGAACAGCAGGCAGTGCCGCACCGATACTTCTGAAGGTAGACAGTGTTGTGCGCTGTTTCGGATTATCTGTAATAACGGAATGCAGGGAACCGTATGGTACATTGATCATTGTATATGCAACAGACCACAAGCAGTATGACAGCAGGCACCATAATATTTTTCCGGCATTTGAAAAACTGCTGACCGGGGTAAATATCATTATTGAAAAAACTACAAGCCCGATTGAGCCGATTGATATCCATGGCATAAATTTACTTTTTTTGCCTATATGCGTTCTGTCTACCATAGAGCCGATAATTACGTCGTTAACGGCATCCCACACTTTTGATATAACTATTATCCATGCCCAGTGCTTTGCACTCAGACCAATGCACTGCGTGTAAAATAAATACATATATGATGATACAAGTTGGAATGAAAAATTACAACCCATATCACCAAAGGCATATCCTATTTTGTCACGCATGCCAAAAGGCCTCAGTTGTTTTGACTCCATAAAAATCCCCCTGTTCAGTTTGATAAAATTGTGAATGTTTAACAATTCTATTGTACAATATACACAGTTATTATGTGAGTATTATTTTTGTAGATAATAGTAAAATTTTTATTAAATATTGATTTTTTATAAATATTGTACGATAATCAGACAAGGAGGTTGATTTTATGGTCGAAAAATATAGGATTAACGATTATAGTGAGAGGGTATCAGAGGAGTCTCTTAAAAACCTTGAGCAGAGATATGAAAAAGAGAATATTTTTATTAAGGCAGTTTCACAGGGAAATATAAAAAAGTGTGAAGAAATGCTGGCTGCTTCAAACCATGCTTTTTTAACTGAAAAAAGAACAGAGGATTCTTTAAGAAATCTGAAAAATTATACCATAATTTTTAATACTCTTCTTCGCAAAGCGGCAGAGTTCGGAAAGGTTCATCCGTATTATATTGATAAAATTTCATCTGATTTTGCCGTTAAGACAGAAAAACTTTCTTCCGTAGAGGAAGGAAAAAAACTGCATTATAATATGATATATAGTTATTGCAGGCTGGTTCAGTTTCATTCCTCCAAAGCATATTCACCTATAATTCAGAAACTTACAACAAGAATAGATGCTGATTTGACTGCTGATTTAAGTTTGCGGGCGCAGGCAGAAGATCTGGGTGTAAATGCAAGTTACCTTTCAAGTCTTTTTAAAAAAGAAGTAGGAACAACCTATTCCGATTATGTTAATAAAAAACGGGTTGAATACGCTGCACGGTTGTTGAAAACAACAAGTTTTCAGGTGCAGAGTATTGCTCAGCAGTGTGGAATACTTGATTTGAATTATTTTTCCAAGGTGTTTAAAAAATATATGGGCTTAACACCTTTAAAATACAGAGAATTTAACAGATAAATTTGAAATACCTATAGCAGTCTGAATCCTTTTAAGTTCGTACCGCTATAGGTATTCTTTATTTTTTCTTGATTAATATGTGCTGCAAGTGTGCATCGGTTATTTTATAATAACTGTTAAAAACCGGTTTACTGATCAGGATTATTTGTATCAATTAAATTGCTTATATATTCTGTTTTCCCCAAAAGAACATCATCATAAAAATTTTGTTTCCAGTCAATAAAATCAATGCTTTTCTGAAGTTCTGCCATTTTATCAAGCAGGGCTTCTTTTTTTCTTTTAAGAATAACCTTTCTTTCATTTATTGTTGACGGACCTTCCAAACACAAAGCCAGATATTCCTTCATTTCCGAAATGCTCATTCCGCAGTTTTTAAGACAGGCAACCCTTATCTGAGGAAAAACGCAAAAACGGTAAAGTGTTAGTTTTTTATCATTATCAATCTTATAACTTATAATTGATGATGTTTCAAATCCTGCCATTTCTATGTGATTGGAATGTGATAATTTGCCGCTCTCTGCAGAAAAAACGATGCCGTCATTTTCGCAGAAATAGTATTCTTCGTTTTTTTCATTTCCTTTAAATTTCGTCCATTGCGGAAATATCATTGGTTTTTTATATATCCATTTCATAATTTAATCCTCATTATCAATTTTTATATCAAATTCAAAAGTGCGTTTTCTTTTATACCGAAGAGAAAAATTTTACTCCTGATGTAATTATAATTAATTATAGAAAAAGCAGTCAATAGTATTATATCTTAACCGGTCATTATTTTCAATGAGCAGTTTTGTTATGGATTATGTAAGAATGCAGGGCAATGGTGATCCGGTACGGTGTGAAAAAGAGCAAAGAAATGGAAGTAAATTTAAAAATGCAAACAGGAAAAAGATTTTGGGGCTGAGTGTTCTCTTTCAGAAGATTTTATGTGAATTTGATATTGATTAAAGCCTATAAATACTCGTTGATTTTAAAATATAGAATAATTACACAAAAAATGATTGAATAATATATCCCTTTTTGTTATACTAGTTATAATACGTTTTGAGGGTATCAAATAATCACTTATGAAAGAAAGGACAAAATTGTGGAGAATAAAAAAACAAATCTGAAAACCACTGTTAAAGGAATTTTAACAGATGTCCGTCTGCACTGGAATGAACCGGAAAAAGGCAAATATATGCCGTTTAAGGAAATTGTTGCATATTCAGGTGGCGGTATCGGTGTAAAGTTTCTTGCAGTAATGGCAGTAAATATGATACTGTCATCAACAAATGCATTAATCGGAAACACGATAGGTGTTGCACCTATAGATATGTACATACTTTATGTGATTTCGGTTCTTGTGAATATTCCGCTTTCAGGTGTAAGGGCAAATATTATTGACAACACCCGAAGCAAGGAAGGTAAATATCGTCCGTATATTGTAAAAATGGGTATACCGAGTGCAATTACAACGATTTTATTTGTATGGTTTCCGTATCAGGCATTTGGTAATTTATTTGGTGAGGGAACCTTTTTTGGCAAGGACAGAGCCTATGTTGTTACCTGTGCCGTAGTTCTTCTTTTAAATTTTGTTCAGCAGTTTTTCTATTATTTCTTTGCAGAATCATACGATAATCTGCTGCACGTTCTTTCACCTAATACGCAGGAAAGAACAGATGTTGCTACGATAAAGGGCGTTGTATATTCTCTTGCTCCTTCAATCTTAAATCTTGCTATGCCTATAATGGCACAACTTATAACAAACAACAATATGTATGATATAAGACTTTACAGATATATTTATCCTCCGCTTTCAATTATATCTGTTATTCTTTGTATTGTTGTATATGTGAACACAAAAGAAAAAATTGTTCAGGCAAAAACACATGTTATCCAGATTAAATTTATGGATTCGCTTCGTCAGGTAATGCATAATAAATACTTCTGGGTTATTGCGATGGCAACATGGCTTGGTTTCCTTGAGTCAGCGGCATCAGGTATACTTAACTGGCTTTACAACTATGGCGGCATTTGCAACGGTGCGCAATTTTCACTTATAACAATGGTTTGCCAAAATGCGGGTCTTGTAGGTATGCTGCTTGCACCTTTCTTTATCAGAAAATGGGGCAAACGTGCAGTGCTTATCGGCACAAACGTTATGAACGTTGTGTTTATTGCACTTATGCTTCCTGTTGTTCATGTTATTAATATGTCTGATTCAGACACAGGTTTTATTAATACATATTTCCCACTTATTATGCTTGTAATATGCTTCTGGATGAACAATCTTATGAATGCATTTGCTCAGATTTTAACGCCTACCGTTAATGCTGATATCAGAGATTATCAGCAATATATCAGCGGCGAGAGAATTGACGGTATGTTCTCAACAATTACTGCTCTTGGCGGAATTATAACTGTTGCAACCAGTGGTATAATCAACTTCCTTTATGACAAATTCGGTATCAATGAGGCAACAGCAAGAGAGGTTATGCAGGATCCTGAAGTTATGAGCAGGGTTATGAAAAACGGAACCGTTGTAGGTGACGTTATTAACAGTGCTGTTGAATCAGGTAGTGCTAATGTTTCGTATTTTTCACTTTATGATACAAATATACTCAGAACAATGCTGACGGTTGTTATAGTTGCATCAATCGGTGGTGCTGTTATAAATGTTATTCCTTATTTCTTTTATGACTTAACCGAGTTAAAACAAAAAGGTATGGTTAAGGTGCTGAAAATCCGTGCCTTTTTTGAAGACTTCGGTAATTCAACGCTTAATGATAATGATCTTGTTGAAGTTGTTGAAATGGTTAGTCTTGCAAACGAACTTATTGATGAAAAAGAAAAACCTGTTACAAAGAGTGCTATTAAAGCCGCTCGTGCCTCAAAAGATAAATCTGCAATTAAAGCGGCTAAGAATGAGTATAAAAATGCAGTTAACAGAAATATGGAAATCAAACTTGCACCCTTTGTTGTCAATGAAATGAACCGTTTTGAAAATGAAATAGGCCGAATTCAGATTGATGATGCAAAGATGATTTGTGAAGCAGGTCTTAATGGTCTTGGACTTGTTGAACTTTCACAACTTAAACAGGAACTCAAGGCTGCCAAAAATCTTCCTGCAAGAACTGAAGAAGAAAAAGAAATTAAAAATTATAAAATTAATTTCTGCAGAACAAGAATTACAGCAAGAAAATATCAGATTAAATACTATGGTTCATCAACCGTAATTGAAAAGCCTGATGATACTGCTCTTAACGAATTGTTTAATATTGAAGAGCAGTACGATAAAAAAGAGGATATTTTATATAAAAATCTTTTTGAAGCAAAAGAAAATAAGAATAAAGAACAAATAAAAGTTCTTAATCATGAAATTAAAGAACTTAAAGATGATTTCAGAAAACTTAACAAACAAATTAATGATGAACAAAACAACAGACTTTCATATACCCGTTCTGCAAAACCGCTTTTGGATGCTCAAAAACTCTTAAAGCAGGCTGAAAATTATACTCATTTTGAAGAAATTAAAGAGCGCTATGAGGCTCTTAAGACAGACAAAGCAGTTTGATGGTATGTGTAGAATTTTTTAATATAATTTTAGATTTTTATATTTTAAAATTCATTATGTTGGTTTAAGTTTATAATATTTTAACTGTGGCGGTATAGGTGATTTTTGACCTGTACTGCCACAGTTTTTTCTATGCGAAATAGTTTAAAACAGTCGAAAACTGTTTTAAATCTGTTTATTTAAAAATGAACGGAATTGATTGTAAGTCTTTGTGTGAGAGATGCTGTATTGTATTTATGGCATGTTATGATATAATAGAAGTGATGAAAGTGATGAACAGTAAGTTTCTGAAAGATAATAAATCTGATTGTATGAAAATTTAATAGCAAACGGAGAAAATATGCAATACACAGGCAAATATCAATCTCCTTTAGGAGAAATTATGATAGCGGCAGATGAAAAAGGCTTAACAGGTTTATGGTTTGTTGGTCAAAAGTACTTTGCGCGTTATTTAGATGAAGAAAATGAAGAGAAAGAAACACATTTATTAAAAGACGCAAAAAAATGGCTTGATGTTTATTTTAGCGGCAAAGAACCGAATTTTAAATTACCGATTCATTTTACCGGAACAGATTTTCAAAATGAAGTATGGGAAATTCTTTATTCAATTCCTTATGGTAAAACAATGACTTATGGAGAAATAGCAGATATTTTGGCAAAGCGAAGAGGACTAAAAAAAATGTCTGCACGGGCAGTAGGCGCAGCCGTCGGAAAAAACGGAATATCAATAATTGTTCCTTGTCACAGAGTAGTAGGAGCAAACGGGAATCTGACAGGATATGCCGGAGGCATCAGCAGGAAAATTGAACTTTTAAAACTTGAAAAAGGATATAGAGAAAATGAAAAACAGTGATATTGATAAAGAAATAAGGTTAGAGGGTGTGCTTATCAGGGCAATAAGTCCGCTTGGCAATGAGAAAGTGCAAAGATTGTTGTCTCCTGTTTCTAATGCAGTGCTTTCACTTTTACCATTAAAAAGTCTTAACTGCACGAAAACAAAAATCAAAAGGGCAGACGGAAGTTCTTTTCGTGTATGTGTTATGAAAGGCAAAAAGAATACCGGCAAAACCGTTGGCATACTTTGGCTTCACGGCGGCGGTTATGTTTTAGGTTCGCCTGAAATGGCAGTTATGTCTTTTCCAAAGCATCTGATTCATAACTGTAATTGTGTGATTGTTGCACCTGACTATACTTTGTCTGCAAATGCGCCGTATCCTGCCGCATTAGACGATGCTTATCAAACTTTATTATGGCTGACGGATAACAGAGAAAAATTAGGAATTGACTGTGATAAATTCGTTGTTGGCGGAGAAAGTGCAGGCGGCGGTTTGGCGTCTGCGCTCTGCCTTTATGCAAGAGATAACGGAAATGACAGCATAGCATTCCAGATACCGCTTTATCCTATGCTCGATGACAGAGTAACGAAAAGTTCTAAAGATAATAATGCACCCATTTGGGATACAAAGGCAAATAAATCTGCATGGCATATTTATTTGGGTAACAGGGTAATGAATAATTATGTGCCTGTTTATGCGGCGCCTGCAAGAGAAACGAACTACAAAAAACTGCCTCCTGCAATTTCTGTTGTAGGTACTGTTGAGCCGTTTTATGATGAGGTTGTTACATATTTTAATAATCTTAAAAATGAAAATATCGAAACAAAATTGATGATTGCCGACGGCTGCTATCACGCTTTTGATATGATGGCACCATATGCAAAAATCAGTAAAAAGGCTAATGAATTTCTGCTTAATTCTTATAATGAATTTGCAAAAAAATATATTTTAAAAAAGCAAGTAAAAAATGTCAAATAAGATTAAAAAGACATAAAAATGCCCCTCATTCTCTTAACAGAGTTTGAGGGGCGTTGTATACTATTATAAATATTTGGGTTCTATAAATTAGAATTTTTCAAATATATACAGCAGCTTAGTTTAATATATTGCTAATTACGGATAAATCCGACACAAATCGGAACAACAAATGCGATTGTCAAAAGTGTAAAAAGTATAATTCTATAAATCCTGCTTTTCTTTTTATCTTCATCGGGTAAAAATGAAATCGAAGCGGCACAGTTATCAATAAATGAGTTCACAATGTTTGAAACAAAATTATTTCCAAACACCAAAACTATAAGAGTTGTGCAAATTGCCGCACCTAAAAGTTGATATCCTACACTAAAATCTTCTGCAATATTGCAATAAGCAAGTGTAAATATTCTGTGGAACAGGAATATAACTAACGAATTTTTGCCTGCCTTGGTTATAATCGGAATATTCTTTTCAACAGATAAAAGCAAAAATGCAATTATCATAAGAGTTGAAACTGCAATTATTGATATTCTTGAAAGTGGGTCCTCAAGGTTAAAGCCGGAGTATTTATTTGGTAGAAAGTCATTGTCTGTAATATTAAGCATTTTGTGGGACAATGCTTCAATAAGACCGGCACCTGCTAAAGCGGCACCGCCCGCAAGCAATTTAACGGGTGTTTTTATGGTCTTAATTTTGTTTTCAACAGTGTCTTTTTTTAGCAAATATCCTGCCATAAAATAGGGCCAGAAAACAACAATTTTATTTGTTGCAAAGGCAAGTTCACCGTTGACTGTTCCCCAAAATCCGATTAAAACTGAAAAGATTATCATTGCAGGCATAATACCCTTAAACTTTGCAAGATAGGGAGTAATCAATCGCCAAAATACTAATGCCATTAGGAACCATTCCGAATAGTAGGAATGAATAATTTTAGGCTCCTTGCCCAAGTAGGTGTTGTAAAGCAAAAACGGCAGCATAAATAGAAAATATGACACTAAAAGTCTTAGTATTGCATTTGTACTGCGACTTCTTTCACTTTTACTGAAATAGCCTGCAACAAACACAAATGCAGGCATATTGAAAAAAATCAACGCATCAAAAATAAGATTGTTGATGGTAGAATCTTGAAGGGAATAGATGCTGTGAATAATAACTACTGAAATTATTAAAATTCCCTTAATATTATCCCAATAGGCCGATCTCTTCTTAGTGTCTGTTGAGTTGTTTCCTATTTTTAAAATTTTATCCATAACTTTCCTCATTTATTACATTCATAAATTACAAAATTCACAAAAAAATTATACCATAAATTGCAGAAAAATACAAATGAATATTAAAAATACATTTAATAATGAAAAGAAAAAAGCACGCTTCGGAAAACCCAAAGCGTGCTTTTTGGTCGGAGTGACAAGACTTGAACTTGCGGCCCCCAGACCCCCAGTCTGGTGCGCTACCACCTGCGCTACACCCCGATATATATTTATTTTTGACAGGGAGAGTGAGTTTGGTCACTCGTTCCCCGTCTTTCTGGCGGAGATGGCGAGATTCGAACTCGCGGGGGATTGCTCCCTAACTGATTTCGAGTCAGCCCCGTTATGACCACTTCGATACATCTCCGTGTGCTTGTAAATTTTAGCATTTTGCAGAGCATTTGTCAATACGGCTTTTGCAATTAATATTGAAACTGAAAATATTTTGTGATAGAATATTTTCATTACAAACGATGGAGAAAAATATGGTTGCAATTATTGATTACGGTGCAGGTAATCTTTCCAGTGTAAAAAAAGCACTTGATTACCTTGGCGCAGAAAATGAAATTACGCAGGACAGAGAAAAGATTCTTTCTGCCACTCACATAATTTTGCCCGGTGTAGGTTCTTTTGAAGATGCTATGAACTCTATGAAAGCGCGCGGACTTGTTGATGTTGTTAAAGAGGCGGCAGCAAGCGGAAAACCTTTTCTTGGTATTTGCCTTGGTCTGCAGTTGCTTTTTGAAAGCAGCGAGGAAAGCCCGGGTGCAGAAGGCCTTGGAATTCTGAAAGGGAAAATTGTTGAAATTCCTAAGAATACAGGTTTAAAAGTTCCTCATATGGGCTGGAATTCCATATCCGTTAAGCAGAAAGACGGTATATTTAAAGATATAGATGACGAAAGTTATTTCTACTTTGTTCATTCTTATTATTTAAAGGATGCAGAAGAAGATGTTGTTGCTGCAACAACTGAATATGGCGTTTCGATTCAGTGTGCTGTTCAAAAGGGAAATTTATGTGCAACACAGTTTCACCCTGAAAAAAGCAGCAAGGTCGGTTTGAAACTTCTTGAAAATTTCTTGAGTAAGGGGGAATAACTATGTACGCAAAAAGAATTATTCCATGCCTTGATGTAAAAAACGGAAGAGTGGTTAAAGGCGTTTCCTTTGTTGGTCTGCGTGATGCGGGTGACCCTGTTGAATGTGCTGCCGAGTATGACAGACAAGGGGCAGATGAACTTGTTTTTCTTGATATTATGGCGTCGCACGAGGGGCGCGGCACGATGATTGATATTGTGCGCAGGGTTGCCGAAACTGTGTTTATTCCATTTACGGTTGGCGGCGGTATATCAACGGTTGATGATTTTAAAGAACTTCTCAGAGCAGGCGCCGATAAAATTTCGGTTAATTCTGCAGCAGTAAGAAACCCCGATTTAATTAATGAGGCTTCATATAAATTCGGCTCACAGTGTGTTGTCTGTGCGATAGATGCAAAGAGAAAAGACGGCGGCGGATGGGAAGTTTATCTCAACGGCGGCCGCGTTCCAACCGGTATAGATGCGGTTAAATGGGCAGTTGAGGCAGAAAAAAGGGGAGCAGGCGAGATTCTTCTTACTTCTATGGACTGCGACGGACAGAAAACCGGATATGATATTGAACTGACAAGGGCAGTCAGTGAAAATGTGGGAATACCTGTTATTGCATCGGGCGGTGCGGGAAAAGCAGAGCATTTTTATGATGCTTTTACCGAAGGAAAGGCAGATGCAGTTCTGGCAGCAAGTTTGTTTCATTTTAACGAATTGCCTGTGCCTGAATTGAAAAAATATCTTAACGAGAGAAATATTTCTGTAAGATTATGAAAACAGCGTGAGGATGGATTATCCTCACGCCTTTTTTATGATGGATTCATTTTTTCAGCATATGCTGCATATGTAGATAGCATTTATCTGAAAATGCGGTCAGTTCTTCAGTGTAATCCAGCGCATCGCTGATTGCCATGCAGAGCAGATCGTAGTTTTTGTTGTTATATGCCTCCAGTTCAACACAGCAGCCCTGCAGAACATTCAGCAGTTCTATTTTGTTGGATAGTATCCCCAGCCTGTCGTTGAGTTGATTGTGCAGTTTGAAGAATTCGTGCAAATCTTTGCCCTCAATGTCATATGAATACGTTTTTTCAGTCATTTTTATGACCCCCTTAAAATAAAAAATGCACAGCCGAAGCCGTGCATAAAAAACGCAAGGCTTCAACTGTCGCCAAACAATTCAACCTAATACTACATAAAAAGTAAGTATGCGGATAAAAGCCTGCATTTTTATCAAGGGATAGAAATACACACTTACTGATTATGTTTCAATATTGAGTTGAATTATTTGGCAAAGTTATTATACCACAAATGAACTGAAAAAGTCAACAGAATACAATGTTTTGCAAAACGGAGCAGCAGGTGTTTACAATATTTGCCGTTGATTAATGGGCGATATAATGTTATAATTAATATGAATATTTATGCGGAGATACAAAATATGGCAAGAGAAGATAATATTGTAAATGACAATCTGGTTATCGGCAGAAATGCGGTTATGGAACTTTTAAAAAGCGGAAGAGAAATTGAAAATGTTCTTATCGCCAAAGGTGAAAGAGAGGGGTCTATAAACCGAATTATTTCTATGTGCCGCGAAAACGGCATTGTTATAAAAAATGTAGACAGAAAAAAACTTGATTTTATGTGCGCAAATGCCAATCATCAGGGCGTTGCCGCAAATGTGCCTGCCCACAGTTATTCAAGTCTGGATGAAATTCTTGCATACGCCGAAAGCAAGGGTGAGCACCCGTTTCTGATTATTTGTGATGAGATTGAAGACAGTCATAATCTCGGCGCAATTATCCGAAGTGCGGAGGCATGCGGCGTTCACGGAATCATTATTCCGAAGAGGCGAAATGTGGGGCTCAATTTTATTGTTGCAAAAACCTCGTGCGGAGCGCTTGAATATATGAAAGTTGCAAGAGTAAACAACATTGCGGCAACGATTGAAGAACTGAAAAAGAAAAACATCTGGGTATACTGTGCCGATATGGATGGACAGCCCTGGTGCAAAACCGATTTTTCGGGAGGCTGTGCCATTGTTATAGGCAATGAGGGCAAAGGCGTCGGCAGACTTGTTAAAGAAAAATGCGATGTTACGGTGAGTCTTCCGATGTGCGGCAAAGTCAATTCGCTTAATGCCTCGGTTGCCGCGGGAATTATTATGTATGAAGTTGCCAAACAGAGATTAGGACTTTGAAAAGACGGGAAACAGTGATATGAGCGAGAATTTATCAATAGATGAAATTATAAGAAGAGCAGAAGAAATAAGAACCAAAACCGTTAAAACGGCTCAGTCTGCGCTTGAGGATATAGATTCAACAGCAAAAGAAATAACACAGAGAAATATCGAAGTTCCCAAGCCGGACGTTAAAAATATACAGATTAAATCAAATACACACGAATACAGAAAAAAAGAAAATATTGAAAAAACTGCAGTTGTGAGCAAAGAAATCGGCGAAAAAAGCCAAAGCGGTGCCGATGAAAAAACAAGGATTGTTGACCAGAAAACAAGGCACGTTGAAGTGAGCGAGAAAACAGGCGTTGTTGGAGATGTTAAGGAATTCAAAAAGAAAACCAGTTTTTTTCAGAGCCGTTCGTCAGAGCCTGTTTATTCCAAAAATCCGCCTGAAATGGTTGAAAAGCCGGCAACAATCAAAAGCAAATCAAGGTTTGACAAAACTTCTGATTTGCAGGAAGTGCCAACGATTGTTGCAGTTGACGAACTTGAGAAAACAAGAATTTCTCTCGGCGGTTCAAATTTTATGTCAAAACCGGAAACAGATATTTATGAGAGTGATGAAGGCGAGCAGATTGTTCTCGAAGGTTTTGAAGACAGCACCGAAGAAATATCAAAGATTGATGAAGAATTAGCCGAAAAGCAGTTAAGGGAAAGAAGAAAAGACAAGATAAATAAGTTTCGTCTTTTCAGCCCTGACGAAATTGAAAATGAAACTTCAAAGGGCAGTGCTGTAAGAGATGAATATGAAAATGACGATGACAAAACCGCTTTCCTTGAAAAACTTTTTTCTGCAAAATCAAGTGTAAGTTTTAAAATGTCGGTTACGCTTGCACTGGGTATTGTTATCGGCTTTATTACCGCATTTAAAAACAGTGCTTATCTGCCTACATTTCTTATGTCAGACACGGTTTATTTTTCTGTTTTAAGCATTATTTATGCTGTTGTTATGATTGTGAACATAAAAACGATACTTCACGGTTTTAACTTTAAATATAAGATTAACAGTGATTTTCCGATTTCTGCAGTCAGTATCATTGTTCTTGTACATACTGTTCTGATGATTTTTGACAGCGATTTTGCAATCAGCGGCGGAAATGCATATCCGCTTGCAGCAACGTTTGCAATATTTATGGGCGGCCTCGGCAGAAGAATTATGCTGACCCGAATTATAAAGAATTTTGAATTTCTTGTGGCGCAGGAGGAAACACATACTGTTGAAACAATCGCAAATACAGTGGATGCAACGATTATCAGCAGAGGTGTTCTGACGGGCGAGGCTAATCTGAAAACAAGCATTAAAACAGATTTTACAACAAAGTTTCTTGATATAAGCAGCAGTGACGAACCTGCTGATAAAATTGCTGCTGTTACGGGCAGTGTTATGATGGTGCTGAGCCTTATACTTTTTGTTGTGTTTTCTGCTATCAACAAAGACTGGCATATCGGTTTTAACATTGGTGTCTGCGCTTTGAGTATTTCTCTGCCGTGCATATCTCTTTTCTGCACCAACAGCACGCTTCTCGGCATTTCGCAAAAACTCAAAGACTGCGGTGCCATGATTAACGGTTTTAAAGGTGCGCAGATGGTTGATGATGCCAACGCAATCGTTATTGAAGCGCAGGATCTTTTCGGCCCGAACAGTTGTGAAATTCACGGCATAAAAACCTTTAACGGCGCAAAGGCAGATGATGTTATTTTAAAAACTGCCGCAGTGATTATGAAAACAAAAAGCCCGCTTTCCTATGTATTTGATGATGTAATTATCGGCAAGCAGACCATTCTGCCCGATGTTGACGGTGTTATTTATGAGGACAGGCTGGGAACTTCAGCGTGGATATACCGTAAAAAAATTCTTGTAGGAACAAGAGATCTTCTTATTCATCACGGTGTACGGGTGCCGAAAGAGGATTTTGAGAAAAAGTATACCCGAAAGGGAAGAAAAATACTTTATCTTGCCGTTACGGGAACGGTTATGGCAATGTTTGTTGTTTCGTATAATGCAGACCCTAAACTTAAAAGAGCGCTGAGAAAACTTGAAAAAAGCGGAATGACAATTTTAGTAAAAAGTTCCGATCCGTTTATCAATGATGAAAGCATTGCAGAATTGTTTTCATTGCCTGAGGGTTATGTAAGGGTTATGAATTCTTCAAACGGCAGGGTATTTGAAAAATATTCGGATATGTGTGTTGAAAAATCGCCTGCATACGTGGTTCATAACGGCTCGGCTCTCGGTTTTGTAAGTGCAATGGAGGCCGCTGAAAGCATTGAAGATACGAGAAGGCTTTTAAGTGTTCTGATTTCTTTCGGCTGTGCTATTGGTTTAGGCGTGGTTGCGCTGCTTGGATTTATAGGCGGACTCAGTCAGTTGGGTGCCCTGAATGTTGTTATTTTTCAGGCTGTCTGGTGCGCATTTATTGAAGTTGTTTCAAGAATAAAAATGTTATAACTGCAATGAATAATTTAATATGTTAAGTTATCACTCCTGTTTGTGTATATTTTTCCTTATATGGTTAAATATAATAGAGATAGGAGTGATTTTTTTGAAAGATTTACAATCAACCAAAACACAGGCAAACCTGATGGCTGCATTTGCAGGCGAGAGCCAGGCACGAAATAAATATACTTTCTATTCTGAAAAAGCACGCAAGGACGGTTTTAATCAGATTGCAGATTTGTTTATGGAAACTGCAGATAATGAAAGAGCGCACGCTGAAATCTGGTTTAAACTTTTAAATGGCGGCGAGTGGAAAGATACAGGCGTAAATCTTAAAGATGCGGCAGCCGGTGAAAATTACGAGTGGACTGATATGTATGCCAAGTTTGCCGAAGAGGCAAGGGAAGAGGGATTTGACCATATTGCTTTTCTTTTTGACGAGGTTGCCAAGATAGAGAAAGAGCATGAACAAAGATTTCTTAAATTGCTTGAGAATGTTGAGGGCGGTCTTGTATTCAGCCGTGATGAAGATAAGATATGGGTCTGCTCCAACTGCGGCCATATTATTATCGGCAAGGAAGTGCCTAACGTTTGCCCGGTATGTAAGCATGCAAAAGCATACTTTGAAATAAAGGCAGAAAATTATTAATCATATCTATAGAATAAAAAAACGTATTGCCCGTTATGAGCAATACGTTTTTTTATTTTATTTAAGCAAACCGCGGTACATTTTGATGTATTCGTTTGCACTTTTGCCCCAACTCATATCACAGTCGAGCGCTCTTTTAACAAGAATATCCCAACTGCCGCTGCGGTATGCATCTTCTGCGCGATAGATTGCACCAAGCATATCGTAAGCATTATATGATTTGAATGTAAAGCCGTTGCCTTCGCCGTCGCCGCTGTCGCTGATTGAGTCTTTAAGACCGCCTGTTTCGCGAACAATGGGAACTGTTCCGTAACGAAGTGCCACCATCTGGGAAAGACCGCAGGGTTCAGATTTACTCGGCATAAGGAACATATCTGCACCTGCATAAATTTTTCTTGCAAGGTCGGGTACAAATCCGATTGTGATGCCGACTTTGTCAGGATATTTATCGTGAAGGTAGCGGAAATAGTTTTCATACTGCCATTCACCGCTTCCGAGCATAACATACTGAATGTTTCTTTCACAGATACTCTTTTCAAGAACTTCTCTCATAAGGTCAACGCCTTTGTGGCCGACAAGTCTTGTTACAATTCCGATAACGGGTGTATTTGCATCAACATTAAGACCCATCATTTTTTGAAGTTCTTCTTTATTTTTTGCTTTTGCAGAAAAATCTTCGGCGTTGTAATTTGCCCAAATATCCTTGTCGGTTTCAGGATTATAACCGTCAACATCAATACCGTTTAATATACCGCAGAGTTTCCAACTGCGCTGATTGAGAATCGGGTCAAGGCCGTGGCTGAACCAAGGGTCAAGAATTTCTTTTGCGTATGTTGGCGAAACAGTTGTAACCATATTGGCGCATTCAATGCCCGCTTTCATAAAGTTTACAAGTCCGTCATATAAAATCAGATTGTTATGTTCGGGAGCAATGCCGAGAACATCGTTTAAAAGTTCGTCACCATATTTTCCCTGATACTGAATGTTATGAATTGTAAAAACGGTTTTGATGTTTTCATAACCCATTCTGTTTGCATAATAACAACTGTAATAAAGCGGTGTAAGAGCGCTTTGCCAGTCGTTGCAGTGAATGATGTCGGGTTTCCAGTCAATTACGGGTATAATTTCAAGAACCGCTCTTGCAAAAAATGCAAATCTTTCGGCATCATCGTAGTGACCGTAAATTCCGTCACGCTTGAAATAATACTGATTATCAAGGAAATAATAGATAACTCCATTTGCTTTCGCTTCAAATACACCGCAATACTGGCGTCTCCACGAAACAGGAACGGAAATGGATGTTATAAACTTCATCTTGTCTTTATATTCCTGCTTGATGCTGTCGTAAAGCGGCATAACCACACGGCATCCTATAAGTCTTTTCCTCAGAGCAACCGGAAGCGAACCGGCAACATCACCAAGTCCGCCTGATGCCATAAAGGGAAGTGCCTCGGAGGCAACATATAATACTTTCATTGTTTTCCTCCTTAAACTCTTGTATTCTTAGTAAGGCAGATAGGGAATGTATCTGCTCCGGAAAGTTCAACACTGTCTTTTATGCTGACATTTTTATCTGCAATAACGCAACTTATCTTTGAGTTGTCGCCTATAACAGTATCCTGCATAAGGATAGAATCTTTAACAACTGTGTCTTTTCCAATCTTAACACCTTTAAAAACAATGCAGTTTTCAACTTTACCCTTGATAATGCAGCCGTCTGCCACAAGAGAATTTTTAAGTGATGAGTCAGGACCGTATATCGTTGGCATATCATCACGTTCTTTGGTTAAAATAGGATAAGAGAAAAGTTTTTGTCTGTTTTCCTTTTCAAGAACAGACATTGAAATGTCATAATAACTCTGAATAGAGTCAACCGTGCCCACAAAACTGTCTGTTGCATCAAAAGCGTGAATTCTAAGTTTGCCCACATTTGCCATAATAATATTTCTCTGATATGAAATTTCATTTTTTGAATGAGCAGTGGTAACAAGTGTTTCAAGAAGATATTTCTTCATAATCATTATGTTGCAGGAATGGAAAACATCGCCGTCTGTTTTTTTATCAAGGCTCATTTCTGTAATTCTTCCGTCTTCATCAACCTTGTCAAAGCAGAGAACAGAACCGATGTTTTTCGGCATTTTTCCTTTAACACCGAGAATAGTTATATCTGCACCGCTTTCTTCGTGTGCATTGAACAATTCGGAATAATCGATGGAAAGCACATTGTTACAGTCTGACATAAGGACATAGGTCTGGTTTGACTGCTGGAGAAAACTCATGTTTCCATAAATAGCATCAATTCTATTGCCCCACATTGATGCACTTCCTACAGAAAACGGAGGAAGAAGATAAAGACCGTCTGATTTTCTGCTCAAATCCCATGGCTTTCCTGTGCCTACGTGATCCATAAGAGATTGGAAATTTGCGTTTGTTACAACACCGATTTTTGCAACTCCGCTGTTCACCATATTTGAAAGAGGGAAGTCAATTAAGCGGTATCTTGAACAGAATGGAACCGAACCCATAGTTCTTGTAGCAGTAAGTGAGTCAAGTGACTCTTCGTGAATATTGGCAAAAATGATGCCTAAAACTCTTTTTCCGTTCATAATTATACCTCCTCTCCTGATTTAACCATCACTCCGGGCGCTACATATTTGCCCTTTGTAATTGTTGCGCCTGCACCTATAACCGGAATGCCCCATTCTTCGGGGTTTTCAAGTTGTTCCGGAATCTCGCCTATTTTAGCGTCTTCTTCAATAACGGCATTTTCGGCAACGATTGAATAATAAACCTTTGCACCTTTTTTTATTGTTGCACCCGGCATAATAACGCTGTATTTAACATCGGCGTTTTCTTCGATAACAACATTTGAAGAGATTACGCTGTAATCAACGTCACCTTCAATTTCACAGCCTTCACTTATTGAAGAGTTCTCAACAACGGCATTTTTGCCGATATAATGCGGAGGCGCCATCGGATTTCTTGAATAAATTCTCCAACTCGTATCACTGAGATCAAGATCAACATTAGGATTGATGATATCAAGATTAGCCTCCCAGAGAGAGTCGATTGTGCCGACATCTTTCCAGTAACCCTGGAACGGGAATGCAAACATTCTTTCACCGGCATTAAGCATTGTCGGTATTATGTTTTTGCCGAAATCGTTTGCAGAACCTTCGGTGTTTTCATCCTGAATAAGATACTGTTTAAGTTTATCCCAACTGAAAACATAAACACCCATTGATGCTTTGTTGCTCTTGGGCTGGGCCGGTTTTTCTGCAAATTCATAGATTTCGTCATTATCTTTGGTGGCAAGAATGCCAAAGCGTGATGCCTCTTCCCACGGAACTTCAAGAACGGCAATGGTGCATGCTGCGTCATTCTTTTTGTGGAAATCAACCATTTTTGCATAATTCATTTTGTATATATGGTCGCCTGAAAGAATTACAACATATTCCGGATCATATTTTTCAATAAAGTTTATGTTCTGATAAATTGCATTGGCAGTGCCTTTATACCATTCTGCACCGCCGATAGCCTCATATGGCGATAAAATGTGAATACCGCCGTGCTGTCTGTCAAGATCCCATGGCTGGCCGTTTCCGAGATAGTCATTAAGTTCAAGCGGCTGATACTGGGTCAGAACACCGACAGTGTAAATTCCGCTGTTAACACAGTTGGAAAGCGGAAAGTCTATGATTCTGTAATTTCCGCCGTATGGTACGGCTGGTTTGGCAATGTTTTTTGTAAGAACGCCAAGTCGGCTTCCCTGGCCCCCTGCAAGAAGCATTGCTACAACATTAGTTTTTTGTGCCATTTTTTCTCTCCTTAACCTTAATATCATTTTTTTCAAGATAAACTGCGGACAGTCCGTTCAGTTTTATTCCTATGCTGTTATCAAGACCGTGCATAGGTTCTTTTTTTGATTTATAGGTGCCTGATAAACGGGGTTTTGTTCCTCCGTATTTTGAAAGTGATGTATCAAGAACAACTTTATATGTTCCTGCTTCCGGCACACCTATTTTATAATCGTTAAAACTGTTCGGCGTAAAGTTAAATATAGCAATAAGTTCTTTACCTTTTTTGTCGATTCTTCTGAAAGCAATAATAGAATTTGCATTATCTTCGCTGGAAATCCACTGAAAACCTTCCCAACTGTAATCAATTTCCCAGAGTGCCGGGTTTGATAAATAAAATTTGTTGAGTTCTTTTGTGAAATTCTGGAGTTTTTTGTGTTTTTCATAGTCAAGCAGCAGCCAATCAAGCCCCTGTTTGTAATTCCATTCAATGAACTGACCGAATTCGCTTCCCATAAACAGGAGTTTTTTGCCGGGATGGGCAAACATATAGGCGAAAAACAATCTTACTCCGTCAAATTTCATATCGTAGTCGCCGGGCATTTTTCCGATGAGACTTGCTTTTCCGTGAACAACTTCATCGTGGCTTATCGGCAAAATGAAATTTTCACTGAAAGCATAAAAGAAACTGAAAGTTATACAGTTGTGGTTTCCTTTTCTGAACAGTGGATCCATGGAT
This sequence comes from uncultured Clostridia bacterium, assembly GCA_946555465.1. Lineage (GTDB taxonomy): Bacteria > Bacillota > Clostridia > Oscillospirales > Acutalibacteraceae > Eubacterium_R. Next base: position 95,752 of record CAMNST010000006.1, on the reverse strand, counting down.
GTGTAGCGAAGCATATCGTTCATCCAGCCCATATTCCATTTGAAGTTGAATCCCAATCCGCCTATATCAGTCGGCATTGTAATCATAGGCCATGCAGTTGATTCCTCTGCAATCATCATAACCTCGGGATGTTCTTTGAACATAGTGCAGTTGAGTTCACGGAAAAATTCAACTGCCTCAAGATTTTCTCTTCCTCCGTTTTTGTTGGGTGTCCATTGCCCGTCTTCTCTTCCGTAATCAAGATAAAGCATTGAAGCAACAGCGTCAACACGAAGTCCGTCAAAATGGAATTTATCAACCCAATACATTGCAGAGGAAATAAGAAAGGATTTAACCTCGTTTTTGCCGTAGTCAAAAACCCTTGTGCCCCATTCTTTATGTTCACCTTTTTTCAAATCTGAATATTCATATGTGCATTCTCCGTCAAATTCGTAAAGTCCGTGGGCATCTTTCGGAAAATGTGCAGGAACCCAGTCAAGAATAACACCTATATTTGCATTATGACAGCAATCGATAAAATACATTAAATCGTCAGGTGTTCCGTAACGTGAGGTAGGTGAAAAGTAACCCGTGACCTGATATCCCCACGAACCGTCAAACGGATATTCAGTAATAGGCATCATTTCAATATGGGTATATCCCATTTCTTTTACATAAGGCACAAGTTCTTCCGCCATCTGCCTGTATGAAAGAAAATCGCCGTTTTCATGTTGTTTCCATGAACCGAAGTGAATTTCATAAATATTTACGGGTTTTTCAAGAATATTGCCTTTCTTGGAGTTTTCACGCCATTTTTTGTCTTTCCATTTGTAATTTTTTTCAACATAAACCTTTGATGCTGTTCCCGGGCGTGTTTCAGAATGAACAGCATAAGGGTCTGCTTTCATATTTATTTTTCCGCTTTTTGTTGTAATTGCATATTTATAGCAGTCATAATTATTTACACCGTCGATTTCAGCCTCCCATATACCCGGTGAAATCTGGGTCATAATTCCTTCACTTTCGTTCCAGTTGTTGAAATCACCTGCAACGCAGACATTTGCTGCGTGAGGTGCCCAGACTCTGAAAACAAAACGATGGTCTTTCAGTTTATGACAGCCGAAGAATTCATATGCTTTATAATTCTTTCCGCTATGAAAAAGATAAAGCGGGAATTCATACTCTTTCTTAACCTCAGCCATTTTTTCATCTCCTTTGGCATACCTTTTGAGTGTAATTGGTAATTATAGTTATAATATATCACCTTTGTATAAATTAATCAAGGTGTTTTTGGCTATTTTGTTACAAAAATATTTTTATTTTTTTAAAAATATGTGTATTTTGTTGCAATGTGAACAAGTATAAAATCGTTCATATTTGGTATTGAATGTAAGTATATTTATATGGTATAATAAAAAAGATTTTAAGGTATTCTAAATTATGACAATAAAAAAGCAATAAATATGGAAGGGAGTTTTATGAAGGATATTATCGTTGCATATCCCGCCAAGGAAACGGCACTGAAACTCCGCGCCCTGATTGAAAGTGAAGGGTTTCATGTTTCTTATGTTTGCGCACTCGGCTCAAGTGTTTTAAATATTGCACAGGGCATTAACGAATGCGTTGTTGTATGTTCTTCAATTTTAAGTGATATGAGTGCCGGCGTGCTTGCAGAAAACCTGCCTGCAGGATGTGATGTTATAGCTCTTTCAAAAAACGGAAAAGATGATTTTTCAGGCAATCTTATAAATTTGGCTCTGCCTGTAAACAGAGATGAATTTTTGCACATTGTTTCTGTTCTTGTCAGTTCACGTTCTTCATTTACAAGAAGAAAAGATGATGAAAATGAAATTATATCGAATGCAAAAATAATTATAATGAATGAAATGAATATCAGTGAAATCCAGGCTCATAAATATTTACAGCAGAAAAGTATGAAAAGCGGAAAAAAACTGATAGACCTTGCAAAAGAAATCGTTAACGATTTCGGCGGATAATTAAAGTGAATACAGCATTATTTGCATATTCAAGAGCACGATTTATCGTTTTATCGGCAAATATTTCCGGATATAATAGTTGAGAAAGAAAAACTTAACTTATGTGAAGGTGAAATGGTATGAAATTTACAAAGATGCACGGATGCGGAAATGAGTGAATTTTGCGAAGCAAAAGAGACCGTTGCTCCAAATCTTGGATTTGGGAAAAACAGTCCGGTGGACTGTTTTGTAGCAACTTGATTAATACGAGGGTGAAATGGTATGAAATTTACAAAGATGCATGGATGCGGAAATGATTACATTTACGTAAACGGTATTGCAGAAAAAATTGAAGACGAGGTTAAAACTGCTCAGTTCGTATCCGACCGTCATTTCGGTATCGGCGGCGATGGTATGATTATTATAAAAAAATCAGATATTGCCGATTTTGAAATGGTGATGTATAATGCTGACGGAAGCCGTGCCGAAATGTGCGGCAATGGTATAAGATGCGTTGCTAAATATGTTTATGATTATAATCTGACCGATAAAACTTCTTTGTCGATTGAATCTATGGGTAAAATCAAATATATTGATTTGACTTTAGGCAGTGACGGCAAAGTTGAAAGCGTAAAAGTTGATATGGGCGCGCCTGTCTTAAAAGCAGACGAGGTTCCTGTTGTTTCCGATAATGAAACTGTTTTGAATGAAGAAATAGAAGTTGACGGCAATCTGTATAAGATGACATGCGTTTCCATGGGCAATCCTCATGCCGTTGTTTTTATTGATGAGGATGTTAAAGATTTTTCGATTGAAAAAATCGGTCCTATGTTTGAAAATCATAAAAGATTTCCCAAAAGAACAAATACCGAGTTTGCAAAGATAATTGACCGTAAAAATATTGATATGCGTGTCTGGGAAAGAGGAACAGGCGAAACACTCGCCTGCGGAACAGGCACCTGTGCAACAGTTGTTGCGGCAATACTTGGCGGTCTTACCGATAATAATGTAACCGTTCATCTCCTCGGAGGTGATTTGAAAATATACTGGAGCGGTAATCTTAACGACAGCGTTATTATGAGCGGTCCGGCATCCACTGTATTTGACGGTGAAATAAATTTGTAGATTATTTTGGAGGTTTAAATATATGAAAATTAATGAAAATTTTTTAAAAATTGAGTCAAGCTATCTTTTCTCAACTGTTGCAAAAAAGCAGAGGGAATATCAGGCTGCTCATCCTGATGCAGATGTAATCCGTCTTTCTATCGGTGATGTTACAAAGCCTCTTGTTCCTGTTGTTATTGATGCAATGCATAAAGCAGTTGATGAAATGGCAAATGAGGAAACTTTCCGCGGTTATCCGCCTGAGTATGGTTATGATTTCATTCTTGACGCTATACTTAAAAATGATTATACTGACAGGGGAATTGATATTGAAAAAGATGAAATTTTCCTTTCTGACGGTGCAAAAAGCGACTGCGGAAATATCGGCGATATTTTTTCTGTAGATAATAAAGTTGCTATCTGTGATCCGGTTTATCCTGTTTACGTTGATACAAATGTTATGGCAGGCAGAAGCGGTGAAAAAGATGAAAACGGTCTTTGGTCAAATATCATCTATATGCCATGTACCGCTGAAAATAACTTTACACCTGATATCCCGAAAGAAATTCCGGATGTGATTTATCTTTGTTTCCCTAACAATCCTACAGGTATGGTTGCAACAAAAGAGCAACTCAAAAAATGGGTTGATTTTGCAAACGAGCATAACTCACTTATTCTTTTTGATTCAGCATATGAAGCATTCGTTGTTGACGAAAATATTCCAAAGTCAATTTATGAAATTGAGGGTGCAAAAACCTGTGCAATCGAACTTCGTTCTTTCTCAAAAACAGCAGGTTTTACAGGTATGCGCTGCGGGTATACCGTTGTGCCGAAGGAACTTGTATTTAATGGTACAAGCCTTAATCCTCTCTGGGCACGCCGCCAGGCAACTAAGTTCAACGGCGTTTCTTATATAACACAGAGAGCAGCCGAGGCCATTTACACTGAGGAAGGCCAGAAGCAGATTAAAGAAACACTTGCTTATTATCAGAAAAATGCAAGAGTTATTTACGAAGGTCTCTGTGACGCAGGATTTGAGTGCTACGGCGGTGTAAATTCACCTTACGTATGGCTCAGAGTTCCTGAAGGCTATACCTCTTGGGAGTTCTTTGATGAACTTCTTGAAAAATGTCAGGTTGTAGGTACACCGGGCTCAGGTTTCGGTCCTGCCGGCGAGGGTTATTTCAGACTGACATCTTTCGGTAACGCAGAAAAAACCATTGAGGCTATTGAAAGAATTAAAACAGCATATAAAAAATAAAGGAGATATAAGACTATGGAGAAAACTACACAACTTTATGAAGGAAAAGCAAAAAAAGTCTGGGCTACTGAAGACCCTGAAGTTGTAATCGTTGATTACAAAGATGATGCAACTGCATTTAACGGACTTAAAAAAGGTACAATCGTTGGCAAGGGTGTTGTAAACAACAAAATGTCTAACTTCCTTATGCAGATTCTTGAAAAGAAGGGTGTACCTACCCATTTTGTCGAAGAACTTTCAGACAGAGAAACAGCAGTTAAAAAAGTAACAATCGTTCCTCTCGAAGTTATTATCCGTAACCGTGCAGCAGGCTCAATCTGCAAAAGATTAGGCCTTGAAGAGGGTATGGATTTTGTTTGCCCGTCTATTGAATTTTCTTATAAAGATGATGATCTCGGCGATCCGCTTATCAATGGTTATCATGCAGTTTCCTGCGGTTTTGCAACGCAGGAAGAAGTTGATACAATCAAGGAAATGGCTTTCACCGTTAATGATGTTTTAAAAGAATATTTTGCTTCAATCGGCGTTGAACTTATTGATTTTAAACTTGAATTTGGTAAAACAGCAGACGGCACTATTGTTCTTGCTGATGAAATCAGCCCTGATACCTGTCGTTTCTGGGATATTGAAACACATGAAAAACTTGATAAGGACCGTTTCCGTCGTGATATGGGCGGTGTCGAAGATGCATATGCAGAAATGATGAAGAGAGTAGGACTTGACTAATGCCGAATAATACATACAATTCACCTTTTAATGCGCGTTATGCTTCAAAAGAAATGCAGTATATTTATTCTCCGGATTTTAAATTTAAAACATGGAGAAAACTGTGGATTGCTCTTGCCGAAGCAGAAAATGAACTTGGGCTTAATGTTACCAAAGAGCAGATTGAAGAGTTAAAAGCAAATGCGGATAATATCAATTACGAAGTTGCTCAGGAATATGAAAAGAAATTCCGCCACGATGTAATGAGCCATGTTCATGCTTACGGTGAACAATGCCCTAATGCAAAACCCATTATTCATCTTGGCGCAACAAGTTGTTATGTCGGTGATAATACGGATGTTATAACAATGCGTGAAGCACTTCTTCTTATCAAGAAAAAACTTGTTAATGCCATTGCATCTGTTTCAAAATTTGCAGATGAATATAAAGATATGCCTTGTCTTGGTTTTACCCATTTTCAGCCGGCTCAGCCTACAACGGTAGGCAAGAGGGCAACGCTCTGGCTTATGGATTTGGTTCTTGATTATGAAGAAATCTGCCATGTTATTGATACGCTTATGCTTCTTGGCTCAAAAGGCACAACCGGCACGCAGGCATCTTTTCTTGAACTGTTTGACGGCGACCACGAGAAGTGCAAAGAACTTGACAGAAAGATTGCCGAAAAAATGGGATTCAAGTCTTGTTTCCCTGTAAGCGGACAGACTTATGCAAGAAAACTTGATACCATTGTCTGCAACTGTCTTGGTCTTATTGCTCAGTCATGCTGCAAGTTTTCAAATGATTTGAGACTTCTTCAAAACCTTAAAGAAATTGAAGAACCGTTTGAAAAAAATCAGATAGGCTCATCCGCAATGGCATATAAGCGCAATCCTATGAGAAGTGAGCGTATTGCGTCTCTTTCGCGTTACGTTATGATTGATGCACTTAATCCTGCGTGGACCGCATCTGCTCAGTGGTTTGAAAGAACACTTGACGATTCTGCTAACAAGAGAGTATCTGTTGCAGAAGCATTTCTTGCGACAGACGGTATTCTTGATTTGTATATCAATGTAACATCGGGTCTTGTTGTTTATCCAAAAGTAATTGAAGCAAGACTTATGAGCGAACTTCCGTTTATGGCAACCGAAAATATTATGATGGATGCCGTTAAAAAGGGTGGAGACCGTCAGGAACTTCACGAAAAAATACGCCAGCATTCTATGGCTGCAGGTGCAGTTGTTAAGGTTGAGGGCGGCAAAAACGATCTTGTTGACCGTATTGCTGCTGACCCTGCATTTATGACAACGAAAGAAGAAATTCTTTCCATTCTTAAACCTGAAAATTTTGTGGGCAGAGCGCCTGAGCAGACTGCTGATTTTCTGAATGAAGTTATTAAACCTATTCTTGAAAAAGAAAAGGATTTGCTCGGTGTAAGCGTTGAAATTAATGTTTAATAATTTAATAACATAATAATATAAGGCTGTCTTTGAGGTGTTCTCAGAGGCAGCCTTTGAAATAATACGGAGGAAAATGATGAGCAATAAACCCGAAGTGCCGATTAACTGTTTCTTTCAGGGATGTTATAATCCCGCTTTTGAGGCTGAAATTGTTAAAGGCAAAGATAAATGTTACAGATATAATCAGTTAAGTCCCAATGACCGGGAAGAACAGAAAAAAATTCTTTGTGAACTTTTAGGCCATATGGGCAAAGAGGTGATTTTTACTCCGCCTTTCTGGTGTGATTACGGGTATAATATCTCTGTTGGTGATTATTTTTATTCTAATCATAATCTTGTCATTACCGACGGCGCCAAGGTGACTTTCGGCGATCATGTTTTTATTGCTCCGAATTGCTGTTTCACCACTGCGGAGCATGCAATAGACCCTGAAATGCGCAAGGCCGGTATAGAAATTGCCAAGCCTATAACCATTGGAAATAATGTATGGATCGGTGCTTCTTCAACAATACTTGCAGGTGTTACTATAGGTGATAATTCTGTTATCGGTGCAGGCAGTGTGGTTACAAAATCCATACCTGCAAATGTGGTAGCAGTCGGTGTTCCGTGCCGTGTTCAGCGCGAAATAACCGAGAAAGATAAATACAGTTATCCTGTGTACAATCCTGAAGAGAATAAGTGATTTTAGCAATAAGGATGGAAAATTTATACAATGAAATTAGGTGTAATTACAGATATTCACAATAATCTGCCAGCACTCAGAGTTGTTGTGGATAAACTAAATCAAATGGAATGCGATAAAATAATTTGCTGCGGTGATATAATCGGAATCGGACCGTGTCCTGAAGAAACGGTTCAATATATGATGCAAATTCCGAATTTAATTGCCGTTCGCGGAAATCACGAAAAATATTTGCTTGACGGAATGCCCGATACATATCCGAATGAGGAAAATATGGGCATTGACGAAATGAAACATCATCATTGGGAGCACAGTCTGCTGTCGGCAGAATCCATTGCATTTCTTAAAAGTTTGCCATATAAGACTGATATTACACTTGAAGGGTTTACTATATCCGTTATGCATTATTGTATGGATAGTGACGGGCATTATAATTATACTAATTATAAAATAAATCCGTCTGAGGACGATTTGAAAAGCATGTTTGCCGATGTTAAGAGCGATATTATTCTGTATGGACACAATCATTGCAGAAATATTTGCAAAAGTGACAAATCATATATTAATTTTGGTTCACTTGGCTGTCCTGCGCAAGACAGAAATTTGGCAAGAGCCGGTGTTGTAAAAATAGAAAATGGAAATTTTGAGATACAGACGATTGATATAGAATATAATGCGGTTGATGTGGTTCATATGATTGAAGAGATAAATTATCCTGATGCTGATAATATAAAAAAGTATTTTTATGGTATTTGGTAAAGTGTGTAAATTGATGCCGGTTGAACTGTGTTTGCACAAAAATATGTTTGTTTTGTATTACATTACAATAGTAAATAAACAACCCACGAGCATTAAGTTCGTGGGTTATTTACTATCATATGTTTTTATCAATTATCATTATTGCTGTTTTCTTCTGCTTTTATATCAGCGGAACTTTTATTATAAATATAATCAATAAGCATTTGCTTGTTTTCATCTGTATTTATTGAAATTACACTATTGCCTTGAATAGTTGCATAATTCCATGTGCCTTCAAACGGAACTTTGTTCTGATGAAAATCGCCTGTGATGCAGCCCATTGCTTTGAATACGATACCCATAATTTCACTTTTGCTGAGATTGGTTTCAATATACGGTGCACTGTTCGATGCCATTTTATATAATTTTATCGGACCTGATTTTTTTGCTTTGCTCAGGATGGCACTCATAACTGTGCGCTGTCTCTGGGTTCTGTTGAAATCTGTATCTATTTTTCTTATTCTGCAATAGGCAAGTGCCTGTTCACCTGTAAGTTTGTATTTTCCCTCATTCAGCGTAACATTGCCGTAACGCATCGGGTGCCCTGTAACTTCATCAGCCTCTTCTGCGGTTACTTCAACTTCAACGCCGCCGAGACTGTCTACAAGTGTTTTGAACATTTCAAAGTCGGCAACAACATAACCGTCAATATCAATTCCGAAATTATACTCAATAGCGCCTACAACACCCTCATATCCTCCGGAAGAACAGGCGGCATTGAGTCTTTGTTCATATCCGAGTGAGGGTATGTAGACCCATGTATCTCTCAGAAATGATACCATTTTTATGCAATGATGCTTTGAGTCCAGTGAGATAAGCATCATTGTGTCGGAACGTGAAGTTTCGGCATTGTCATTGCTTCTTGCATCTACACCCAAAAGCAGAATGTTTTTTACGGAACTGTCATGCATCAGATTTTCCGAAACATAGGTGTTCTCTGTTTTTTCTTTATAATTGATTTTATTCATTACAGATAAAAGGGAACCTGCGGCAATAACAATAAGCACAAGAATAATTATGGGAACAGATTTTATAATCTTTTTGATATCTGTCTTTTTACCGGAGTTGCGGTTTTGGTTTGTTTTTTTATTTGGATTTCTTTTGTCTGACGGTGCAGAACTTGTCCGTTTAGGAACGGAAATATAATCATCGGGGGTTTCGCTTCGGAAATACTCCTGTCTTCTTTGCTGTTTCGCATCATCTGAAAAATAACTTTCGCATGGATTGAACCCCTGTTCTTTCTGATTATCCTCAACAACACGGTCATTCTTTTTTCTGCTGTTAAAATTAAAGTCAACAGGCGAGTAACCATAGTAATTTTCATTTTCCGGAACAGTTCTGTCAACATCTCTTTTTCGGTTATTATTAAAACCTTCATTTTCAAAACGAGGCATTTTGTCATCTCCAATACATTATATATAAAAATCTTACTACATATTATATATTTTTTCAACTGTCATTTGTAAAATGTATTGACTTTCTATATGAACTTATTTTAAAATATAAATTATCGAGTCGGCAAGGCAGTTGCGTACTCTTAAAGAGTATGAGGAAAGTCCGAGCAGCACAGAGCAGGGTAACGGCTAACGGCCGCCGAGGGTGACCTCAGGAACAGTGCAACAGAGATATACCGCCCGAAGTTTTCGGGTAAGGGTGGAAAGGCGGGGTAAGAGCCCACCGAGAAAGTGGAGACATTTTCTGCCATGTAAACTCTATCCGCTGCAACATCGACAGAAGGGTTGTTTGCTCGACACATAACTTCAAAGGATGGCTTGAGCGCAGGAGCAATTCTGCGTCGAGATAGATAACTGCCCACGACAGAACTCGGCTTACTGCCGGCTCGTGTTTGTTATTGTTTTGGTTAAGGAGAAAGATATATGCTTGTTAATATGCGTGATTTGCTTGCAGATGCTCAGGAAGGAAACTATGCAGTAGGTTCATTTTCAGTTGCAAATATGGAAATGGTGCTTGGCGTGCTTAAAGCCGCAGAAGAACTGAATGCACCTGTAATTCTTCAGATTGCCGAAGTAAGGCTTAAACAGAGTCCGCTTGAGTTGATAGGTCCGTTAATGGTGGCGGCGGCAGAAAATGCCTCTACCCCCGTTGCTGTTCATTTTGACCATGGCAAAACTCTTGAAAAAATAGGTCAGGCTCTTGATCTTGGATTTACTTCCGTTATGTTTGACGGTTCTCATCTTCCGCTTGATGAAAATATTGAAATGACCAAAAAGGTTATGCAGATGGCTGAAGAATATGATGCCGCTGTTGAGGCTGAAATCGGCTGTGTGGGCGGTTCTGAAGACGGCAGTGAGGATATTGCAATTAACTGTACAAAAGTGGAAGATGCAGTTCGTTTTGAGGCTGAAACTCAGGTTGATGCTCTTGCAATAGCCATAGGCAATGCCCACGGCAATTATAAAAGTACACCGAAACTTCGTTTTGATATTCTTGAAGAAGTTGAAAAAAATACCGACCTTCCGCTTGTTCTTCACGGCGGAACGGGAATTACACCTGATGATTTCGTTCGTTGTTCTCATACAGGTATAAAAAAAATAAATATTGCTACTGCAACCTTTGATATGGTTGAAAATACCGTAAGCAAGTGCTATAATGATAAAAGCATTAATGGCTATTATGATTTGCAGGCTGCCGAAGTTGAAGGCGCATATCAGAACGCCAAGAAACATATTCTCATTTTCGGCACAGACAATAAAGCATAAGTGAGGTAATTTTATGAAGTATATTGAATTTGATATGTCAAAACCGCTTGATTTTATTCCAATCGGAAGAATTGCTATTGACTTTAATCCTACCGATATGTATATGCCGCTCAGTGAATCGTCAAACTTTAACAAGTATGTCGGCGGTTCTCCTGCCAATATTGCGGTGGGTCTTGCAAGACTTGGCTGTAAAGTCGGTTTCTGCGGCTGTGTAAGCAATGACCAGTTCGGTGATTTTGTTGTTAATTATTTTGATAAAGAAGGCATTGACACAAGCCAGATTACAAGAGCAAAGAACGGCGAGTGCTTAGGTCTTACGTTTACTGAAATTCTTTCAAAAGAAAAATCATCTATCCTTATGTATCGTGACAATGTTGCCGATTTCTGTATGGCTCCCGAAGATATTAAGGAAGATTATATTGCATCAGCAAAGGCGATTGTTATCAGCGGAACTGCTCTTGCCAAATCGCCTTCAAGAGAGGCTTGTCTTAAAGCAATGATGCTTGCAAAGAAAAATAACGTAAGAATTATTTTTGATATTGACTATCGTGAGTATACATGGACTTCTAAAGATGAAATTGCTGTTTATTACAGTCTTGTAGCCCAGAATGCCGATATCATTATGGGCTCAAGAGAAGAATTTGATTTAACAGAGGGTATTGTTGGTGTTAAAGAATCCGATCCGGAATCTGCAAAATACTGGCAGTCTTTCGGCGCAGCAATCTGCGTTATTAAGCATGGAAAAGAAGGTTCAACCGCATATACAAATGACGGAAAGTTCTACTCTATTAAACCTTTCCCTGCTGTTAAACTTAAAGGCTTCGGCGGCGGCGATGGTTATGGTTCATCCTTCCTTTACAGCCTGCTTCAGGGTAAAGAAATAATTGAATGTCTTGAGTTCGGTTCTGCCTCTGCATCAATCCTTATTTCTGCTCATTCCTGTTCAGATGCTATGCCTTCTGCAAAACAGGTAGAAGAATTTATCAAAAAGAGCAAAGAAGAATACGGAGAAATGGTAGCAAGAGTCTAAAATAAATATAGTAATAAAAAGGAGCGGTTTTTGCCGCTCTTTTTTATTGCTATTTTTACAGTAGTATACATTATTTCTACAGAAAAACTTAAAAAGTCAAAATTCTATTCGCATAAATCTATAGAATATCAGGATTATGCAGAAAAATTTTCTATACAAATTTATAGTTTTAAATGTTAAGGGGATATTATGAAAAAGTATAAGATTGCAGCAATATTAATGATTATACATGGTGCATTTATGGAAATAGGCGGTTGTTTAAGTCTTGTTCCTGTATTTATTATGGGAGATGACAAGTTTGATATAAGTTCATATTTTTCTTTTATAGTTCCTTATTTTCAGAATAATATGAATTTAATGCTGATAATGGGTGCAATTTACGGCATTGTAAGGGTTATAGGTGCTGCAGGATTATGGAAAAATAAAATGTGGGGATTGGTGTTATCTTTAATAAATTGTGTTGTTACAATGATATTGATGATGTTTATGCTGCCCGCCGGAATAATGGACGGCATATTTGCCTGCAGTGCATTGATTTTGATTTTAACAGAGTATTTTTGTGATGTGAAAATAATGCAGAAATAGTTAATTGAAAAAATAAGTAATACTAAAACGAGAATGCAGTTGATACAACTGATAATCAGTTGTATCATTAAAGAAAAACCTGAATTTTATCAGGCTGATTGAAAAAACGCATGGTTGTCAAATCGTTTGGAGGTATTTAAATGGAATTTGATTACACGCTTGATAATGAAGATATGACAAGTATAAACAATTCTGTTTATTTTGACGATTATCATTCATCAACATTTTATTATGTAACGTTTCAGGTTGATAGCGGAGACAGGCTGGAATTTTGTATTCCGTGTGATGAGTTTGAATTTTGAAAACTGAAACAGAATATATTTTATTCTGCTTATTCCAATAGTTACTTTTTGGTGCCTACAGAACAAAAAAGTGCGTACTTTACAAATGCTGTTACAGGAGGATATAATATATTCAAGAGATACGCTGATATGTTCTTAAGAAAGCACACTTGATTTTTTGCAGGGGATTGTAAATTAGGTGCGGGTGCATCTTTTATGCATGATGTTGCGAAATACGCAATGCAGAATGCGAATAACTCTTATTTGGATGGGTGATTCATATTACACAGAATGAAAGACTTATATGGTTAATTAAATACCTTCTTAATGAAAATTCAAGATACAGCAAGGTTACAATACCTGATAACAAAAATGAGCGGTTTCAACTTTACCGCTCACTCGTTAATGTTCGTATGCCCGAACCAATCAGCGAAGAATTTATCAATATTGAGAGTGAATATCTGCGTGAAGAACTTGACAAAAAGGGTATAACAGATATAAATAATTTAAAACCGGTAAAAAACGATATGTATTTGTGGCAAGGGGATATTACAACTTTGAAATGCGATGCTGTTGTCAATGCAGCAAATAGTCAACTTTTAGGCTGTTTCTGCCCCTGTCACGCCTGTATAGATAACTGTATTCATACTTTTGCAGGCGTAAGACTGCGTCTGAAATGCGGTGAAATTATGAAGGCCCAAGGGTATAAAGAGCCTACGGGCAAAGCAAAAATTACCCCTGCATATAATTTGCCAAGCAGATATGTTATGCACACGGTAGGACCGATAATAAATGATATACCCTGCCGCAACGATGAAAATCTGCTTGCATCTTGTTATATGCAATGTCTGAAACTTGCAGATGAATATGGTATAAAAAGCATTGCTTTTTGCTGCATTTCAACAGGAGAATTTCATTTCCCGAATGATAAGGCAGCGAAAACAGCGGTGAATACAGTTGAAAAATATAAGGCAGAAACCAATAGCAAAATCAAGGTGATATTCAATGTCTTTAAAGAAACCGATTACAAAATCTACCGAAAATTACTCGGATAGTATAAACAAACTAAAAGAAAAAATTGAGGATGCCGATGCCGTTCTTATAGGCGCAGGTGCAGGGCTTTCAACTGCCGCAGGTTTTACCTACAGCGGTGAAAGATTTGATAAATATTTTTCTGATTTTAAGGCAAAATACGGTTTCAGTGATATGTATTACGGTGGTTTTTATCCTTACAGAACACTTGAAGAATACTGGGCGTACTGGAGCAGGTATATTTATATCAACCGTTATCTCGATGTTGCGAGCGATTTATACAGCCAACTGTTTGATCTGGTGAAAAATAAAGACTACTTTGTTATCACAACCAATGTTGACCATTGCTTTCAGAAAGCCGGTTTTGATAAAAAAAGATTGTTTTACACACAGGGGGATTACGGTCTTTTTCAGTGCAGTGAGCCTTGCTGCAGCAAAACTTTTGGCAATGAAGAAAGTATAAGAGAAATGTTTGCCAAACAGAGTGATATGAAAATACCCGGTGAACTTATACCGAGGTGTCCGTATTGCAATAAACCTTTAACAACAAATTTAAGGGCAGATGATAAATTTGTTGAAGATGAAGGCTGGCATATTGCGGCAGAAAGATATCAGAACTTTTTAAGAACAAGACAAAATCAAAAAATACTTTTTCTTGAACTTGGAGTGGGATATAATACGCCTGTTATAATCAAATATCCATTCCGGCAGATGACTGCAAAAAATCCCAAAGCATCCTATGTATGCATAAACATGGGTGATGCTTCCTGTCCCGATGAAATAAAAAGCCGGTCAATCTGCATTGACCATGATATAAAAGAAGTTATAACAGATTTGCTTTCCGAAAAAATAAAATAACGGATTCAGCCGGGGATGAACTGCTGTCTGCCGGTAAAAAATTGAATTGAAGGGGGTAATTATATGGCTGTTACTATAAATATTTATTACAGCGGCAAAAACGGAAATGCCAGAAAATTTGCAGAGGAAATGACCAAAAGCGGAACTGCCGATGATATTCGTGCCGAGGAGGGGAACTTAAGATATGATTATTTTTTTCCGATGAATGATAATGAGACGGTGCTTTTAATTGACAGTTGGAAAAATCAACACGCATTGGATGTTCATCATGCATCACCTATGATGCAGAAAATTGCACAGTTAAGGGATAAATATGACCTGCATATGAAAATTGAACGCTATGAGTCGGACGATTTGGGTGTTCCTGCCACGGATTGTGAGTTTATAAGAGAATAGGTTCGGTATAAAACAAAATAATTTTTAATATTTATTCAACGTTAAAAATATTATTAAGTTCGTCAAGCAGTGCTTTTGCAGCGGGGGTGAACATTTGATATTTTTTCCATATAATATACATTTTTGTTTCCAGTTTTGGTGAAAGCGGTCTGAAAACCAGTCCGCTTTCTTTGCTTGTATCCACAAGATGGTCAAATGTTAAAGTAATACCGAGCCCCTCTTTTGAAAATACGGCGGCATTGGTTGTCAGATTAAAATTTGCAAGCAGGTTTAATTTTTCCGAATATTCGCCGCACCATCGCGGTAAGTCAACGATCATGGATTGTCTTGATGCAAATATCGGATAAGGCAGCAGGTCGTTTATGGTGATTTCATTTTTTTGTGCAAGGGGATGCGTGTTCGGTATTACTGCTCCCCATATATCGCTTTCGGGTACTTCAAGATAATTATACTGGGACAAATCGGGCGGCTCTACGATAAAAGCAAAATCGTAGAGTCCTTTTTTTAGTTTTTCCTCAACTTGTTCTGTGTCACCGCTTGTAATGTGAAAGCGTATCAGAGGATAAATTTTGTTAAGATTTTTAATGGCACGAGCCAGATATTTAACAAGATAGGATTCGGCACAGCCAATATAAATATCACCGCTTACAGTGTTACCGAGAGAGCGGAACTCATCCGTTATTTTATCAGCCATTTCAATTAAATCCTCGGCTCTTTTTCTGAGCAGCATTCCCTCATCCGTAAGGTGAATGCTGTAATTGCTTCTTGTAAAAAGTTGTTTGCCGAGTTCTTCCTCTAAATCTTTCACAGTGCGTGACAGTGTAGGCTGTGAAACGTGCAGCCGTTCTGCTGCTCTTGACATGTTTTCTTCTCTTGCAATTTCTAAAAAATATCTTAAAACTCTGATTTCCATAGAATCACCTCGTTTTATTATAACAAAACCGGTTATTTGTGTAAAGTATAACAAGATATCAGATATAAGTATTTTACATTGGATGCACGTTGTGTATATAATATTTTCAGGAGGCAGTTTTATGGAGAACAAACTTAATTTAACAACTGAGTGGGATAAGACTTTCCCGAAAAGTGACAAAGTAAACCACCGCAAAGTAACTTTTTATAATCGTTACGGAATAACATTGGCAGCAGATTTATATGAGCCTGCAAATGCGCAGGGCAAACTTCCTGCGATTGCCGTAAGCGGTCCTTTCGGTGCAGTTAAAGAGCAGTCCTCAGGTCTTTATGCCCAGACTATGGCAGAAAAAGGTTTTTTGACAATCGCATTTGACCCCTCTTTTACCGGTGAAAGCGGAGGTGAACCGAGATATATGGCTTCACCTGATATTAATACCGAAGATTTTCAGGCTGCTGTTGATTTTCTTTCCGTTCAGGAAAATGTTGATTCGGATAAAATCGGCATTATCGGTATTTGCGGCTGGGGCGGTCTGGCGATTAATGCGGCAGCACTTGATACAAGAATCAAAGCCACGGTTGCATCGACCATGTATGATATGACAAGGGTAAATGCAAACGGATATTTTGATTCGGAAGACAGCGAGGAAGCACGCTTTGAAAAGAAAAAGGCGCTGAATGAGCAGAGAACAAAAGAATACAGAGAGAAAACTTATGTGCGCGGCGGCGGTGTTGTTGACCCATTGCCTGAAGATGCTCCGTTTTTTGTAAAAGATTATTATGATTATTACAAAACCGAGCGAGGCTATCATAAACATTCACTTAATTCAAATGACGGTTGGAATATTACAGGTTGTATGTCATTTATGAATATGCCTATTCTGAAATACAGCAATGAAATTCGCAGTGCTGTTTTGCTTATTCACGGAGAAAAGGCACACTCCTGCTATTTCAGCAAAGATGCTTACAGTGATATGGTGAAAGACAGTGCTTATTCAGAAAATAAAGAACTTATGCTTATTCCCGGTGCTGTTCATACCGATTTGTATGATAAAAGTGATATTATTCCGTTTGACAAGATGGCTGACTTCTTTAATGAAAATCTTAAATAAGTTAATATAAAAAGTCAGGCAGATCAATAGTCTGCCTGACTTTTTATTATTTCTGCAATTCACAAAGCAGTCTGTATGATGGCTTTTCATTGCCGTATAAATCTGTTGAGCCGTGAACACGCTGACGCATTTTATTTTCTCCTGCTTCACCGCAGTGTGTGCGGTAATCATTAAGCGAAAACCACATATAGCCGCATATATTTTCTATTTTTGCATACATTTCAAGACGTTCTTTAAGAATTCTTTCTCTTTCTTTATCGCCGCCTTTAAAATGTGGCTCGCAGAGACCGAATTCCGAAACGAGCAGCGGCATTCCCTTTGCTTTCTTACAGGTTCTTATCATGTGATTTTTAATATCATCACTCGGCTCCCACAGGCCGAGATAATCATTCCACATTGCAATGTCGCCGTAAAGTGCAGCATCATCTTTGTCGGCATTTTCAATTCTGCTCAGAGTGTTTGAAACATAGTTTACAAGACGTCTGCTGTCAATAGATTTAAAGTATGCAATCATATCTTTAACATAGTTTATTGTCGGTTCTGTTTCTGCACCAAGTTCATTGCCGACGCCCCAGCATATAATTGATGGGTGATTTGAATGAAAGTAAACCATTTCGTCTGCCTGCTGTTTTGCTATGTCGAACTGAAGCGGTGTTGCCTGTTTCGGATAACCCCAGTATGGAATTTCCTCCTGAACAAGCAATCCGTTTTCATCGCACCAGTCAAACAGAGCATCATCCTGCTGCCAGTGAAAACGCGTGAATATACAACCTGCATTTTTTAATTGTTTAAGACATTTTATACTGTGTTCCAGTGGTTCTGCCATGCCGAAATCAGGATGTGAGCCCGGCATCCATTCGCAGCCTTTAAGATAGATTTCTTTACCATTTAAAAATACTTTTTCGCCCTTAACTTCAACAGTTCTCAGCCCTGTTCTGATTTCATAATAATCGTTATCGGTTTCAAGTGCAATTCTGTAAAGGTTAGGTGAGCAGCAACTCCATGGTTTAAGGTTTTCAAAATCAACCGTAATTTCGTTCTGAATGTTTTCAAAATGTTTTTCTATAACTGTTTTGCCGGTTGAATAATCCATGATTTTCAGATTGGCATTTTTGGTACTGCCGTCGAGAAAAGCAGTTTTTATCAAAAGTCTGCCGCTGCAAAAATCATTATGGATTGAAGAAATGCATTCTTCGGCTCTTATATATTCTATTGCATTTTTGGGCATAAACTGTAACTCTGCTTTTCTGATAATACCGCCGTCATCTGCCCAGTCAAAATCATCTTTATGGGGAAGCATTTCATCAATATGGGTGTTATTTACAATTACCTTAATGGTATTGTTTTTACCAAAAATAATTTTGTCGGTTACATCAATTTTAAAAGGTGTAAAACCTGAGCGGCTGTGTTCTCCTGCAAATACTGTGTTTATATAAATTTTAGCAGTGTGATAAACAGCATTGAAGGAAATAAAAGCCTTGTTGTTTTTCAGTGTTTCATCTATAAAAACAGTTGTTTCATATTCTGCGTATCCTCTGTGTTTCATAACACTGTCGTCAACATTCCATGTGTGAGGGCTTGTAACTTTTGCGCAATAATTAAGTTTTTCAATAGAAAAGTTCCATTTGTTTAAAGAAATATTATATCTCATATCGGTTCTCCTAAAATGATAATTTGTAATGCGTTGCAATCTGAAAAGTGTTGCAGTTTGTTTTTAATGTTTAAATCTTCTTCAAATACAAGTAAGTCAGGCAGCGATACCGCAATATCATCAATCCTGTTAGGAAAACAGCAGTACGGATTGTCGCCAAATGCCTTTTTAAGATGATGTTTATATTTTTTGTCGGTTTTTATATCGCTGATTTTGTCAATAACCGAATGTGGGTAAACCTTGCCGCTGTTTTCCTGATAAACTCTTTTTTCAAGAAATGACGGGTTTGGCGGTTTCATATGCGGGAATAATAACAGTTTCCTCCCATACCATAACTTTAGAAATATTACTCATTTTACCACTCCGAATTTGACTTATTTTTACTTTTATTGTAATATCTCTTTAAGAGGATTTGTTTTGAAATAATATCAAAAAATTTAGAAATCCTATTATATTTTTATGGAACTTATCGGAAACGGTCTTAACAGAGGCTCACATATGTATTTTTATACTCCGTCTCAAACTGCCAAAAGGTTATTATACTATCCCATAGCCGCCGGCGAATTCTATTGCAATGCAGAATATAACGTTGTAAGGGATAATTATAACAGTATTCTTGCGATATATGTACTTGACGGAAATATAACAATGATTCAGGACGGTGCCGAGTTTAACGCACAGAAAAATGAATTGCTGTTGGTTGATTGCTATAAGCCGCACAGATATTTTACGGATACGGATGCCCACACGGTGTGGGTGCATTTTGACGGTAATAATTCAAAAGAGTGGTTTGATGAAATTACCGCCCAGAAAAGCAAAAAAATAAAATGTACCCGCCAGACAGCGGACTGCATTTTTAATATGATTACATATATAAAACTGAATCATAATGAGTATGATATTTCAAATGATTTATACTTCTTACTTTGCATTGTCAGCAAAAAAGATGAATTTAATCAGACAAGCAGAAAAATGAACAGTATTGAAACAGCAAAAAATTTTATAACCGCAAATTATGATAAAAATATATCTATTAAAGATATTGCGGGTGCTGCTCATATGAGCAGTTCATATTTTTCAAAAATATTTAAAGAAACAACAGATTTTTCGCCTTATGATTATCTGCTTGCCATTCGCCTTGACAAGGCAAAAGAATTGCTGCAGCAAACAGATAATTCTATTGAAAGCATTGCTTATAAAACAGGTTTTAACAGCGTTTCAAATTTTGTTTTCTTTTTTAAAAAGCAAATGGGTATATCCCCGCTGAAATTCAGAAATATAAGATTTTGATGTTTTGTATTATTTCGGAGGAGTAAAATGTTTTTAAGAAAGTATCAGCCGTCTGACATTGGTTGCATAGCAGAGTTATTCTATAAAACCGTTCATTTTGTTAATGCAAAAGATTATACGCCTGAACAGTTGGATGCGTGGGCGGCAGACCGTATTGATTTAACACAGTGGAACAAAACTTTATCTGAGCATTACAGTATTGTTGCAGTTGAAAACGAAATAATAGTCGGTTTTGGCGATATTGATAAAAACGGTTATCTTGACAGATTATATGTTCACAAAGATTATCAGAAACAGGGGATTGCAACAGCAATATGCAATGATTTGGAAAATGCATCTGATTTTGAAAAGATAATTACGCATTCCTCAATTACTGCAAAACCGTTTTTTATCGGCAGAGGGTATATTCCGGTAAAAGAGCAGCAGGTTATAAGAAACGGAATTGCTCTTACAAATTTCATTATGGAAAAATAAAATGCACAGGAACTTTTTGTTTGGCTCAGTTCCTGTGCATTTTTATTTACTCTTTTGTTGAATTTCCTTTTATCAGGTCAGATTTTATTATGTTTCTCATTGTGATATTTTCATTGTTGATTTTTTTAATCAACTGTTCAGTGCATATTTTTCCCATCTCTTCTTCGTTCTGGCGTATATATGTGAATTTACTTTGTGAAAGAAAAATATCTTCATAGTCAAAGCAAATCATTTCACAGTCATCGGGAAATGACATTCCAAGTTCCCCGATTGCACTTGCACAAAGTTCTGCGGCAAAACGCTCTGCCGCAACTATTGCGGTGATGTGATGTTTCTTTATATGGTTTTTTAATATTTTTATATCATTTTCAATATCGTTTTTGTTTTTTGTTATGGGACTTTTAAGGTTAATAACAAAATTATCGGGTGACAGTGTTTTTCCGTGATTAATATGTGCCTGTTTAAACCCTTCTGCTCTTTCGGTGAGCGTTGATGTGCTTTGCGGATTTATTGAGGCAAGAAATATTTTTTTATGTCCTTTATTTATTAAATTTTCTGCAGCCTTTATTCCTGCCGAAAAATTATCAGATGTGACGGAAGGAATTAAAAGACCTTTGGCGTAACGGTCAACGGAAATGAGCGGAAAGTCTCTTAACGAAAGTTCAATCAGATTTTTTGTAAATTCACCGTGGCAGTTCTGGATAATAATTCCGTCAACACCGAGTTTTGTAAGTTCATTGAGCACATAACTTTCTTTTTTGTGGTTATCAAAACTTCTTTTTATTATTATGCTGTAACCGTGTTTTTCTGCATTTTCTTCAATGCTTTTTATAAGTTTTTCACCGAACGACGAATCAAAATCGCAAAGCACAATTCCTATCAGATTGCTTTTTTTGCTGATGTTATTTTTTTCTGATAATACCGTGCCCTTGCCTGCAATTCTCTTTATCAGTCCTTCTTCTGACAATATGCTGTATGCCTGTTTAACGGTTATTCTGCTTACACCGAATTCTTCCTGCAGGCTTTTTTCTGTCGGCAGAAGTTTGCCGCCTTCAAATTCACCCGCATATATTCTTTTTTTTAGTTCTGTATAAACTGTTTCATATAACTTCATTTTACCACCTTTCAAATGATATATCATTTGAGTTTAATTGTCAACAATAACCGTCAGACATTTTTGTAAATCCTGTTAATTGACAAAATAACGAAAAAAATGATATTCTAAACACATAAGGAAATTTGTATTAAATGATATATCATTTACGGAGGTATTATGACATTAAACGATAACAGAACTTTTAATGATAAGGAGAGAGAAAAGGCAGAGCGCTTTTCCGATATGCTGTTTGATAATTCGTACAACACTGTCGGTAAATTGAACTGCAGGGCTTATGTAAGTGAAGAGCCATTGCCTTTTGAAGAAAAGTTTTCGGGCAAAGCCATAACCCTGTGCGAAGGGGATAAATGGGCAGAGGATGTTTTTGATTGTGCATGGTTTCATATTACAGGAACACTGCCTGATGATATTAATAAAGACGATGCGGTTCTCATTCTGAATGTCGGCGGTGAAGGTTTGCTTTATGATTTACAGGGCAATATGGTGCAAAGTATTACCTGTTATTCGGCTGAATTCGGCGGCGGTGAACTCGGAACACCTATAAAAAGAATAATTCCGCTTTATGACAATCTTATAAATGGCAGAGAAATTGATTTTTGGATTGACTGCGGTGCAAACGATTTGTTTGGTTGTATGGAAAATCAGTCGAGGGTAAAGGAACTTCAGATGGCTTTGATAAACCGGGAGGTACGTGCACTTGCTTTTGATGTTCAGGTTTTGCTCAGCGTTTATGATTTTGGTTCTGACCGTGAATTTGCCGATGAAGTATTTGCGGCAATTAAAAAAATTATGTATTGCGGTACAATAGATGAAAGCACGGCTGTTGAGTACAGAGCAATGCTGGCACCGCTGCTTTCACGGAAAAATGATGCTGAAAATGTATTTACATATTCGGCAATAGGTCATGCTCATCTTGATTTGGCGTGGGAGTGGCCGATAAGAGAAAGCAAGCGAAAGGGTGCAAGAACCTTTATAACTCAGATGCGTAATATGGAGCGCTATGATGATTACATTTTCGGTGCTTCACAGGCACAACTTTATTTATGGATTAAAGAGCAGTACCCTGATTTGTATGAAAAAATTAAGAAACTTGCCGATACGCCTAAGTGGGATGTTCAGGGTGCAACCTGGGTTGAACCTGATTCCAATTTAATTGGTGCTGAAAGTATGATACGTCAGTTCTATTACGGCAAAAAATTCTTTAAAGAGGAATTCGGAAAGGATATGGAAATATTCTGGGTGCCCGATAGTTTCGGTTATTCAGGCTGTCTGCCTCAGGTTATGAAACTTGCGGGAGTTAAGTATTTTCTTACTCAAAAAATGAGTTGGAGTATTTATAATAAATTTCCGTATCATACATTTAACTGGAAGGGGATTGACGGCACGTCGGTGCTTGCACATATGCTTCCGGAGGATACATATAATTCGCCTATGAGAGGGGATTTTCTTGTCAATGGTGAAAAGAAATATACCCAGCGTGATATTTCCGATATATCAATGAGCCTTTTCGGTATTGGTGACGGCGGAGCAGGACCGGGCTATGAACATATTGAAAGAGCGTGCAGATTTAAAGATTTAAAAGGTATGCCGAGAGTGCGTTTTGAAAAGAGCATGGATTTTTTCAACAGGCTTGATAACGGCACAGCATATCCAACCTATAATGGCGAACTTTATCTGGAACGCCATCAGGGGACATATACTACAAGAGCGAAGAATAAATGGTATAACCGTAAGTGCGAAATTGTAATCAGAAATTACGAAATGCTTGTTCCTGTTGCTGCGGCGCAGGGTATAACTCTTCCTATAGAGAGGAATGAGATTGATAAAATCTGGCAGGAATTATTGCTTTATCAGTTTCATGATATTCTTCCGGGTTCTTCAATCAATCGTGTTTATGCGGAATGTGAGGCAAGGTATGAGATAATCTATAATAAGTTGGTAAACAGTGTTGATTATCTTATAAATATGCTTGTTAAGAAAAAAGCAGTTGTTAATTTTAACCCTTACTCATATGAAAAAGCGGTAAAGATAAATGACAAATGGTACAGGGTTAATGTGCCTGCACTGGGATATAAATTGCTTGAAAAGGGAAAAGAAATTTCAGCATTCAATGCAGTGTGCGGCTATGATTTTATTGAAAATGACAGGGTGCGTGTTGCGTTTAAGGACGGCTGTGTTTCTTCGCTTTTCAATAAGATACTTGGTAAAGAATTTATAAAAGCAAATACAAAGGCTGCCGTTGTTTCGCAATATGCAGATAACGGAGACTGCTGGGATATAGAAAACTGCCGTGCTGATTATATTTCTACAAAACAGGATGCAGTGTGTACCGCATTTTCAACATATACTGACGGGGCAAAAGCCGGCGCTTTGGCCGAATATAAAGTTGGAGACTGTACCGTTAAACAGGAGTTTTATATCATAGACGGTGATGTGAATGTTTATGTTGATTTAACACTTGATGTTAATCAGAAGTCGAGTATGCTTCGTATTGCGTTTCCTGTCAGCATTAAATCCGATGAATGCAAATTTAATCTTCAGTTTGGCCATATTTCAAGACCTACCACTGAAAATAACAGCATCGAGATGGCTCAGTTTGAGGTGTCAGGTCAGAAATTTGTTGATATGTCTGAAAATGATTTTGGTATTTCGTTAATCAATGATTGCAAATACGGATACCGCTGCAAAAATGACATTATTGATATGAATCTTGTAAGAAGCCCTAAGGGCGGACCCGGTAAAAATGTTGATCAGGGTATTCACAGAATTAAGTATGCATTGTTTACACATGCAGGACAACTGTCAACTGAAACGTATAAGCAGGCATACCTGCTTAACAATCCATTGATTATAACTGATGGTGAGCCTGCAGAGCAGGGAAGTTCAACCGGATTTTATGATACCGACAATGACAGCATTGTTCTTGAAACAATAAAGACTGCCGATGACGGCAGCGGAATAATTGCCCGTTTCTATAATTCAAGTGAAACTGAGCAGACTGCGAAGGTTTCAATTAAAGGGTATAAAATTTCGGAGATAGTGGATATTACAGAGAATTGTATTGAAAGAATATGTGATGATACAATTACACTTCATAGTTTTGGCTTAATAAATATAAAATTTATAAAAAAGGGGTAAAAAATCATGTCAGAGTCAGTTTTGGTGCAGAAAGAGCAGAAATATATTAAAGGTAAAGAATTTGTTCTGTATCTTATAGCCGTATTCTTTTATACAATGATGACAGGTACGGTAGGTTCATACAGAAACGATTATTTGGTTAATGTTCTTACTCTGCCCGACAGCAGTGTAAGTTTGTTTAATACATTAACATCAGTAATACCATTCATACTGAATTTTTTTATAGCAATGTATATTGACGGAAGAAAGACAGGCAAGGGCGGAAAATTCAGACCGCTTGCACTGCTTGTGGCAATTCCGGCAGGAATATTTTTGATTCTTTCGTTCTGGGCACCAAAAGGAATCACCGGCTCAACACTTATGATATATCTTGTTACGGTTGCAGTTGCATGGGCTGTGTGCACCAACTTCGGTGACTGCGTAAACAAGGTTGCCATTGTAATGACCCCGAATATGAAAGAGCGTGACACGGTTATATCTTTCAGGGGTATTGTTTCGGCCGTTGGTAACTCTGCACCGCTTGTTGTTGAACTTGTTATTGCCTTTATGGTTAAAGATAAGGCACTGCGTTATATTGCTGTTGCATCACTGTGCAGTGTTTTCGGTATCATCACAATGCTTCTCGGTATGAAAACTGTTCGTGAAAGAATTACATATAATAATGAAAAGAAGAATCCGATTGAAGGTTTTGGTGATGTCCTGAAGAATAAATATGCGTGGACAATTATTATATCGGAATTTCTTAAAAGTTTCAGAGGTGTTTCAACATACATGGGAATTTTCCTTGCAGAAGCACTTCTCGGTCCCGGCAAATTCCTCCTTTTTGGTTTACCGACAGGTATCGGCACGGCAGTCGGTATGCTTGCTATCAACTTTTTGCTGAAAAAATTCAACTCAAAACAACTGTATATTGCAAGCGGTATTTATTCTGTAATTGCCAACACGGCAGCATTTGCAGTCGGCTACACATATTTCAAAAATCCGAGTTCTGCTTTGCAAATTATATTTGTTGTATTTCTGTTTCTTATCGGTTTGCAGTTCGGTGCATCAAATCTTCTGCCGACTATGTTTCAGGCAGATGTGCTTGAAACGATTGAACTTAAGACAGGCAAGCGCCTTGATGCATCGCTGCCGTTTGTTATCGGTATCGGCACAATGATTTCAGGTACGATTGCATCTGCACTTGCACCTACAATTCTTTACGGCACAAAGGTTCCGATTATTGAATACATTCAGGCAGTTGACGGTGTTGCACAGGAACAGAGCCTGCATACAAAGGTTATGCTGTTGTTCTTCTATACAATCGTTCATGGTCTTATGATGTTCCTTGCAGGTGTTCCGTTCTTCTTCTATAAACTGACAGGCAAGACTAAGGAAGATATTCATAATGCGGTTCTTGCTCAGCGTGAAAAACTTGCTTCAAATGATGACAGTGAAGCGAAAGGTACAGAATAGGAAGATATTTTATAACGGAGTAGTTATGAATTTTAAATTAAAGACAGTAATAGGAGCCGTTTGTATTGCTGTAATTGCAGGAGGTGCAGGTGCAGTTTCTGCTGTTATAAAAAGTCACTGCAATATGAAAGATAACAGAGAAAAACTTGAGATTTCTTCATTTGCTGATTATAATAAAGGCAGGGACGCAGTTCACTTTTTGAGTACAGGAAGTTCAGATGCAATTCTGATTGAAAGTGAAGGTATGTTTGCTTTGATTGACTGCGCAGAAGACAGCGACAATCCAAGAGGATTTGCCGAACTTGCTTATGAAGGATATGAAGATAAAGTTCTTGATTATCTTAAAGAAAATGCGGCAGATGAAAACGGAGTTGTTAATCTTGATTTTATTTTGGGAACGCACAGCCATTCAGATCATATCGGCGGATTTGATACTGTGATATCCGATCCGTCGGTTAAAATCGGCAGAGCGTACCTGAAAAAATATGATGAATCGCAGATTAATGATTATGAGGTTGAAAAATGGGATAATAAAGAGGTTTATGAACAGATGATAAACGCTCTTGAAGACAAGAATATTCCCATTATATCAGATATTAGTGAAAAACCTTTTTCATTGGGAAATTTTACGGTTACCATTTTTAATACCAAAGATAATAACTGTAAAAAAGTTGGCGAAAACGATAATTCATTAGGTGTTTTAATTGAAAAAAACGGTGCAAGAATATTTCTTGCAGGCGATATAAATAATCTTAACGGTGATGAAGAACATCTTGCTCCTCTTATCGGAAAAGTTGATTTGTTAAAAGTGGGCCATCACAGTTACAGCGGTTCAACCACATCAAAATGGCTTAAAACGCTTTCACCGGATGTGTGTGTTATTACAAATAATTATGAATCAACCGATAAAAGAACACTCAGAAGAATAACACGCATTTCTAACTCTGCAATACTTATAACCGGCAGCGAAAACGGTGTTGCTGCCGTGATTGACGACAGCGGAAAAATCAGTTACTATAACAATATTCATTAAAAGGCAATACTTATGGAAAATTTGAATTTCTATCTTATTACAGATACCCATTATTTTAAAAATTCTCTTGGGGCAAGAGGCAAAGAATATGATGCATTTATGCGTTTTGAGCAAAAATGCTTTGCTGAAACCGAGGCAATAAACCGCTCTGTTTTTGACTGGCTGAAAAAAGCAGACGAGGCTGATATTGTTCTTATTGCAGGTGATTTGTCTTTTAACGGAGAAAAGGAAAGTCACCTTGAATTTATCAAACTGCTGGGTGAACTTAAAGCGGCAGGAAAAAAGGTTTATGTTATAACTGCCGACCATGATTTTAAAAATCAAGATGACAGTTGCTTTGCTTTTGATGAAAGCGGTCGGCTTTCACCTGAAAGTACAAAACGTGAAGAACTGTATGATTTGTACTATGATTTTGGATTCAGTGATGCCATTGCTGTTGACAGGCAGCATTTATCATATGTAGTTCAACTGTGTGACGGCGTAAGACTGCTTGCACTCAATAACGACGGTGCAGATGACGGCGGAAGAAGATTTGATGAGGCACATATCAACTGGATAAAAGAGCAGACGAAAAAGGCACGTGACGATAATCAGATTATGTTTGCCATGAATCATTATCCTTTACTGCCCGGTCAGCCGATTTTTTCATTGATTGCGTCGGCAGTTCAGCGTGAAAGTGATGCTGTTACAACAATGCTTGCCGATGAAGGTGTTCATCTTGTTTTTACAGGTCATATGCATAATCAGAGCATCAATGAAAAGATAACCGAAAGCGGCAATAAATTTTATGATGTCTGCACAGGGTCGATTATTGCAGCCCCTGCAGTTATCCGTCATGTTACAATTACTGCCGATAACAAGGCAATAATAAAGAGCATTGAAACGCCCGATTTTGAATGGGATACAAACGGCAGGAGTTGTAAAAAGTATTTATCGGATTTGTTTGATTCAATGATCCTTAATATGCTTGATGATATGCAGTATAATCCCGAAAGAATGATGCAGAAATTCGGTATAGGAGATAATAAGGTTATTTGTTCGGCATTTAAATTTGCCGGTAAAATAATCAACAATATAACTCTCGGCGGACTTTGTCGTCTGCTGTGGATAAAATGTGATAAATCAATAAAAAATATGCTTTTAAAGAATTATGCCGCTGAACTGGTGCGAGGTGTATTTGAAGGCAATCAAACCTTCAGAGAAGGGACGCCGAAAGGTGATATCTTCCTGAAATTTATAAAACGTTTGAATCCTGTATTCAAAAAAATAAATCTGAAAACGGTTGACGGCAGAAAAGCAGATTTGTTTGATATTCTCAAAAATTCTGCAGGAAATTATGATATAGATGACTATAATACCGTGCTTGAATTGGAAAAATAAATTTTATT
Source organism: uncultured Clostridia bacterium (assembly GCA_946555465.1). GTDB lineage: Bacteria > Bacillota > Clostridia > Oscillospirales > Acutalibacteraceae > Eubacterium_R. The sequence goes on along the minus strand of CAMNST010000006.1, from coordinate 67,318 downwards.
TGACAAGGTAGTTTATATGAATATGTATAATAAAGAGCATCATAATCCGCAGTTTGAACGAAAAAACTGGGTGAATCTCAACGGTGAATGGGACTTTGGATATAAAAAAGCAAATATCGGATTTAAGTTTTCTGAAAATGAAAGCAGAGCATTGAAGATTTATGCTGAGAACAATTATGCGTATAAAATTAATGTTCCGTTTTGTATTGAAAGTATTCTCTCTGCCATTGGATGCACGGATTTCGTTAATCTTGTTTGGTACAGAAAAAAGGTTGTGATTCATAAAAACGACTGCAGAGTTTTTCTTCATATAGGTGCAGCGGATTATCTCACAACGGTTCTTGTTAATTCAAAGCCGGCAGGAAGGCATAAGGGTGGTTATACCTCGTTTTCATTTGACATAACAGACTATGCTGTTGACGGAGAAAATGAAATTTTTATTCTTTGTGAGGATAATGTTAAATCTCCCTTTGTTATGAGAGGCAAGCAGAGTGAAAGAAGAGAAAGCCACGACTGTGATTACACAAGAACAACCGGAATATGGCAGAGTGTTTGGATTGAATATACGCCTCAGAATTATGTTGAAAATTTTAAAATTTATCCGGACAGTGAAAATGCCTGTGTTGCAATAAGTGCTGTTCTTAAAGGCAGGGATGATTTTTCCTGTGAGGTGTTCTATGACGGAAGATTGGTCGGCAGCGCAGAAAAGAAAAACTGTATTTCTAATGTTTTTGCCGAAATATCTCTTGCCGAAACCCACTTTTGGAAAGTTGGAAACGGCAGACTTTATGAGTTGAAAATAAAGTTTGGCAAGGATGAGGTTTTCTCTTATTTCGGTCTGCGCAATGTTGCGCTTGACGGATATAAATTTTTGATTAACGGTAAAAGTGTTTTTCAAAGACTTGTTCTTGATCAGGGCTTTTATAAGGATGGTATTTATACCGCAAAAGACGATGAAGAATTACGCAGAGATATTGAACTTTCTATGAGTCTTGGTTTTAACGGAGCAAGGCTTCACCAAAAAGTATTTGAACCCCGTTTTCTGTATTGGTGCGATAAACTCGGCTATATTGTATGGGGTGAATATGCAAGTTGGGGGTTTGATCATTCAAATCCAAAGTCAGTTGATATTTTTCTTTCCGAATGGGGAGAGGCAGTTGAACGTGACTTTAACCACCCTTCCATTATCGGTTGGTGTCCGCTTAATGAAACCTGGAACTATCGCGGAAGAAAGCAGTATGACGCTTTGCTCTCTTCTGTTTATGATTATACGAAAGCACTTGATCCTACACGCCCCTGCATTGACACAAGCGGAAATTTCCATGTTAAAACCGATATATACGATGTTCATGATTATAACTATGATGTAAATTTCTTTAAACGCAATTTTGACAGGCTTGTAACAGAAAACGTTTTATATGAGCATGTGCTGAAAGATAATCCGGGCAGGCAGAAATATAGCGGTCAGCCGGTGTTTGTAAGCGAATATGGCGGTATAAAATGGGAAACTGATAAAGAGCATAAGGCTTGGGGCTATGGTGTTGATGTAAGAACGGAAGAGGAATTTATAAGACGTTACTGTGGTTTGACTGATGCACTTATGCAAAATGAAAAGATGTTCGGCTTTTGCTACACACAATTATATGATATTGAGCAGGAGCAAAACGGTTTATTTAATTATAAAAGAGAAAAGAAATTTTCAGATCGTGTATATGACGAAATCAGAAAAACAAATTCAAAAATTGCTGTAATAGAAAAAAGTCCGGACTAAATGCAATATGAATTTTATTGTATGGAAGCATAGGCGTTTATACATTTGCGTGCAATCATTTCTTAGAGGTATTTATAGGAGAATTTATGAGTAAAATTATATGTAAGAATAATATTTTTGTTCTTGAAACAAAAAATACCCATTATGTTATGGGAATAGATGAGGCAGGATATAACCATCATATTCACTGGGGTCAAAAGTGTGATGTGTCAGATTACTGTGCGGATAATACAGGTGACGAAAATTCAAATCACACAAGACTTGATGAGTATAAACAGGAACTGACGCCTTTCGGTCAGACAATGTACCGCGAATGTGACATAAAGGCCGAGTTTGAGGATAAGTGCCGTGAAATCAATTTAAAATATGATGGATATAAAAAAAGTGATGATATGCTTTCACTGGTTTTTTCAGACAAATTTTATCCTCTTGAAATAACCCTTAACTATCAGATTTTTGAGAACAGTGATATTATAAAACGATGGACAACAATAAAAAATACAGGAACAGGCAGAATAGATTTTGAAAAAATTTCATCTGCCCAGTTCAGTCTGCCGTCTGTTAATGCGTATACTTTTAAAAACACAAACGGTGCATGGGGCGGAGAATTTATAGAAACAAACAATGTTCTTGAGGGCGGTTACACTGTTTTTGAAAGCCGCAAAGGTTCGTCAAATCATAACAATTCTCCATATTTTATTGCATATCAGAATGCCGATGAAAAAACGGGCGATGTTTATTTTGCCTCTCTTGCATACAGCGGAAATTTCAAAGTAAGTTGTTCAAGAGACCTTTACGGCATTACAAGAGTTGTTATGGGAATGAACGATTTCGATTTTTCTCATACCGTTAACGGCGGAGAAATTTTTGATACCCCTCCCGTTTACTGTGGATACGTTCAGGGATTCGGTGAAATGACAAGACAGATGAATCGTTTTGCCGTAAATCATATTCTGCCTAAACAGTTTAATGATAAACCGCTTCCTGTTCTTTATAACTCTTGGGAGGCAACAGGTTTTGATGTAAGCGTAAATAATCAGTCTGCTCTTGCCGAGCGTGCTGCTGAAATGGGCGTTGAACTTTTTGTTATGGACGACGGTTGGTTCGGCCAGCGTAAAAATGACCGTGCCGGACTGGGAGATTGGTATGTTAATAATGAAAAGTTTCCTAACGGGCTTAACGAACTTATTGAAAGGGTAAACGAACTCGGTATGGATTTCGGTATATGGGTTGAACCTGAGATGGTTAACCCTGACAGCGATTTGTTCAGAAAACATCCCGACTGGGCATATCATTATCCTAACCGTGAGGCATGCACACTGCGTCATCAACTTGTTCTTAATATGACAAGAAAAGACGTTCAGGAATATATTTTTAATTTGCTTGATGAACTTCTCTCTAATCATAATATTAAATATATTAAGTGGGATATGAACAGACCGTTTTCGGAAACAGGAGCAGAAAATCTGCAAAATCCAAAAATGTATTCCTATCTTCACACAATGGCTGTTTATAATATTGTTGATAAACTTAAAGAAAAACATCCTGAAGTTGCCATTGAAACATGTGCTTCGGGCGGAGGAAGATGTGACCTTGGTGCTTTGAGCCACTATGATCAGGCGTGGACCAGTGATAATACCGACGGTATTGACAGGATGACCATTCAGAAAGGTTATTCTCTCCTGCGTCCTGCAAAAACCATGCGTGCATGGGTAACTGATATTGAGGGTATCAACAAGCCATGCTCACTTGATTTCCGCTTTGCAGTTGCAATGCAGGGCTCGCTTGGTGTGGGTGGTAATCTTACAAAATACAGTGACAGTGATTTGGAAATCTGCAAAAAGAATATTGCGCTTTATAAACAAATACGTGATGTTGTTCAGTTTGGTGATTTGTACAGAATACTTGATATTGAAAAAGACGAAGTTCTGCTTAATCAGTATGTAACTGTTGATAAGTCAAAGGGTGTTGCATTCCTGCTTGCAAACGGTACAAGGTTTTATAAAAAGAGAATTCCTGTTTGCTTTGACGGTCTTGATGAAAATAAACGCTATAAACTTACAATAAAAAATAATACCTATGAAAAAAGCGGCGCTTATCTGATGAATGTCGGTATACCGCTTCATATCCACGGTGTTGATTATAATGAAATCATCCTGATTGAAGAAGTGTGACATACTGTTTCAGAAATTTTCTATACAATTTAATAAAAAACAAAAAATCATAACCGTTATCGGTTATGATTTTTTGTTATTCTATTTCAAATAATTTTTGTGTTACTTGTTTTATGATTTCAACATTTACGGCGTTTCCAAACTGTTTGTATGCCTGATGGTCGTTTGCGTTCGGTATAAAGTTTTCGGGAAAACTCTGAAGTCTTGCTGCTTCTCTTACTGTCAGTTTCCTTTTATACCTGCCGATAATAGGAACCTGAACAATGGCCACCAACGCAGGAAAGCAGGTCGGCTTTTTTATTCGTATACCGGATGGTCTGAACTGAATAACCGCATCCCAGACGGAACTTATGCTGTTGCCTGCCTGCCATTCCATCTTTCTTTGTGTCGGAGTAAAATCTTCAAGGTTATTATATTTTTTTAACCATGAATCAATAAAATCACGGTTATCAGCATACAAATTCTTGTTTTTTCTTACAAAGTCTTTTTTCCATTTCGGAAAATCAGTTTCTTCATCTTTATCGATGAAATATTCAGCCCAAATCGGAAAGCCTATCGTAGTTTCTTTTATTCCGTTATAAAATTCGTTCCATGCTGTTAAAACATAGTCTTCTTTTTCGGTTATATAGTATTTTTCTTCAACTTTACCCTGATCAAGAATATCATAAATTGAATTATCATCTTTTTGTATTAAATTGTCAAAATCAATCATTATATCTTTGTCAATATTATGAGGATCATATATTCCCAGAATTACAACTCTTTCCCTTAACTGGGGAATACCAAACTGATGCGGACTCAGTATAATCGGAACAGGTGTTAAGCGGTATCCTATTTCCTTAAGATGCTTGTGTATTGTTTTCCATGTGTTTCCGTTATCATGAGAAACAAGATTTCTTACATTTTCAAGAATAATATATTTGGTTTTGTGATATTTTAAAATTCTTTCAATTTCAAAGAAAAGAGTTCCGCGCGTGTCGCTCATTCCTGCCTGCTTACCTGCCTTGCTGAATGACTGGCACGGGAAACCTGCGCATAATACATCGTGTTTCGGTATTTTTTTTTCATCTGCATTTCTTATATCTATGCTGGAATCAATTCCGTAATTTTTGTAATATGTTTCAATGGCAAATTTGTCAATTTCGCTTGCAAATACACATTTGCCGCCCAACTGAACCATTGCCTGATGAAATCCGCCGATTCCTGAAAATAAATCTATAAATTCAAATTTTTTCAAATTGTACCTCAATAAATTGTTTTAAAAGTTTTTTGGTGAATTAAAAAGTTGTTAATATCTTTTGATTTGATCATAATTTTTTTTGCACGGGCGTCACCGTTGCTGTTGCGTCCCTGTTTGAATTCACTTAAATACTGTTTGTTATATTTGTTGATTTCAAGCACTTTATACCCGGTTAAATGCACTGCGTTTTTCATTCTTTTTGAATAACTCATAAGGTTGGATTTGCCGAGTTTTTTGTTCCAGTACAAAGTTACTTCAAAATCTTTATCTTTATCCTTTATCGTATCATGTTCGCATACTATGTAATAAATGTTTGCGTTATTAAGCACGTTCATAACAGTATCCCAGTCGTTTCCCTGAATACCCGATGAATCGTTACTGTGCGCTTTTAAATCGCCGTAGCAGTTTACCTGAGATAAAAACAAATCAAGATCAATATCATGTTTGCCTTTGTTTTGCGAATATCTGATTATATTCTGAATTTTGTTTTCTCTTATAAATTTATCAAGTCTGTATTCCAGATAAAAACCTGTCCATTCCGGCTGGTTCTTGTTGGGAAAATTTGCAGCACTCATTTCATCATAACATTTAATTGCGTGCCAGTCTTTTTCAATATTATCAAAAAAGCAGTCTAAAGCACTGATAAAGTTCAGTTTAAAGTCGACTGTATTATCAAATTTTCCTTCAAGCAGTTTTAGCGTGTTATCAGGATTAAAAACGGTAATTATGTTTCCGAAAGAATCTGTTTTTTGAAAAATTCCGCGGTTAATTCCGTTCTGCAAATCTATTGTATATACATGGGCAGAGGAATTATTTGCTTTGGCATCTGCATATCTTTTTGTATTAAAATCGACAAATGCAATCGTTTCTTTGTATTTATAAACACCGATTAAAAGCGTTGTTATTCCTTTTTCGGCGTTTTCGGAAAACAAAGTTTTAAAGTTGTTTCCAATCTGTATTCTTTTTTTATAATACGGATGAGGAATGCCGAGATAACTTACATTTTTAAAATAAAGGCTGTAACTTTTGCCGTTAAAATTGCCGTAAGCATAACCATTTCTGAATGAAACAGACGGAAAGTATGTTGAAATGATTTTTTTCAGTTCTGAGGGAGAGAGAATTTCTCCGTAATCTTCAATAACTTCACAGTTTTTATTGATTTGTTCAACTTTTATATTACTTAAGTTCATATTTCACCAATCTTGTGTTTATAATTCGCTGTTTGTAAAATAAACAAAACAACCTTTTTTACCGCGCGTAAGCATAATATAATAAATGTTTCTCAGATATTTTGAAAATGAAGATATGTATTTTGATTTTATTTCTTCATTTCCGGGTTCGTTTATGAATTCTATAATATTTTTAACTGTTTCGCTATTATTGTTTGATATTATTCTTTCAGGAAAATTCATTTTTCTTGCTACGCTGATCATTGTTCTGTAATTTTTTGATTGTTTGGGAACGGCTTTGATTCCGTTTGCAGTAAGTTTTACATCTCCGCCCGCAATAACCGCAACATAATCTACATCAAGTCCCGGCAGCCACCATGTGCCTACCCACAATTCACCGTTATTTTCATTCAGGTAGTTTTTTCTGTTGATATAAGGCAGCCAGTTGCATTCTTCCCTTTTTCCCCATTTAGCAAATAATCGTGATTTCGGGTTGAGCGCTGTTAAATAATTTTCGTAATCTTCTGAAAGCAAACCGATAACGGCAACCGAACTTTCAGGGTTGTTCTGAATAGTTTCTGTTATTTTTTGTTGGAAAGAGCCCAAATTATTAAATATTTTGAATTCAAATAAATCATCATTTTTACAGTCTGTATTGCCTTTTAAGCAGTTTCTTATGTTTTCTTCGGCAACCTGTGAACCATTAAATCTGACGCTTCCCGTTAATTCAACTTCGGTAAAATCATCTCGCATTTCAATTTCTTTAAGTTCTTTAATCGGATTGTCAGCATAAATGATTTGCTTTACATCATAACACAGAACAACAACTGCATCCTCGTTTATGATTTTTGTTATCAAATTTGATTTGTTATGCTGAGCCTCATCCATCAAAACGATACATGTTTTATCTGAATTTTGTTTTATTGTTTTTACTGTTGTGTAAGAGTATGAGAACGAGTATTCAGCCCTCTTATACTTGCTTCTGTAATAGGCTGTGTTTTGCGCACCGCTGATAAATATCGGAAATATGTCTGAATCTTTTGAATTTATGTATTGAACATATAAATTCAGCAAAACTGCAGTTTTGCCGCTGCCTGCATCACCTGTAATTCTTATAATCTTTTTTCCTGATTTAATACTTTCGTTTATTTCGGTTATTGCTTTTTCCTGCTCCGGAGTCAGCACAAATGCCTCTTCGCTGCTTACAATCGCATTCATGGCATCTTCAATACTTTTTGAAGGTTTAAAAGTGGCATTTTTTAACTCACTGATTAAATCCGTGCTGCCCATAACTATTTTTTTGCAGGCCTCACATATAATTTTATCAATTTTGTTGTAGATTGGAATACAGACTGCAGTATTGGACGGATTTTTTTCAATTAATTCAGTTATTCCGTGTGATGAGCAATTTCTTATGAAAACATAGGGTGTCACAGTGTAGTTATGTCCTGCATTAAGATAATCGCAAAAACTTAATTTATATCGGCTGATTTGAATTTGGGGGTGAAGTTCACTTTCGGCTTCTCTGTAACAAGCAAAATTATGACTTTTAATAAACTCGTCATTCCATTGTTTAGATTCAATCATAACCGCATTCTTTTTATTATTTTTATCAAATCCCAAAAACATAAGGTCAACAGCCATAGCATCTGTAGAAAGGGAATATTCAATGGCTATTGTGCAGTCTTCAGGTAAGTCTGTTATGTTTTCTGAATTCTTTACATCGCTGACCAATGTGTGCCATGAACGTATAAGACTTTCGTTTGCCTGAGGATATAACTGTTTTAATTCAAAAATGATTTCATCCTCAGTAGAGGATAGGAAGTTTTTTATGGTATTTATATATCCTTTCATATTGGTCATCCTTTATGCTGTTTTTATTATATATTATATTATAAGTTTTTCGATTTTGCAATAAAGATAAAAACATGTTTTTATAGAGTTGCTTTTATGGAGATATTAGTAAATAAAATCACACCTCAGTTTAATGAGGTGTGACTGTTTTTTATAATGTTTATTCGCTTAATTTCTTTACGGTAAGTGTTGAGTTAACACCGCTTCCGAGCGTTATACCTGCTGCAAGCGATGCTGACAATGCCATATCAATAACATCACCTGCATTGAGAGCAACAACAATATTTCCGTTGTAAAGTGAACCGACGCCTACTGAAAGAGCCCGTGAAATTGCTGCCGAGGGAATCGCAGTTGCATTGCGTCTTACAGCAAGAGTTACGGTTGTTCCGAGTGCAGCAGATACATTACTTGAAAAATTAATTTCATAATTTCCCGGTTCTGCTATGGTTATGCTGTTTTCAGGGGTATAGGTTACATTATTTGCAGGCATTGTTGATGGCAAAGGAATTTGTGTTGTTCCGCCAAGCGTTAATTGAAGTGTCTGAGGGGTTGTGCTGTATCTTCCGCCGTAGGCTGCGAGACCATGTCTGGGACCTGTAGGACCGGTAGCGCCAGTTGGACCGGTAGCGCCAGTTGGACCGGTAGCGCCGGTTGGGCCGGTAGCACCGCTTGGGCCTGTAGCACCAGTTGGGCCAGTAGCACCGGTTGGACCTGTAACACCGCTCGGGCCTGTAGCACCGGTAGGACCGCTTGGACCAGTAGGACCGCTTGGACCGGTAGCGCCAGTTGGACCGGTAGCGCCGGTTGGTCCGGTAGCACCGCTTAGGCCAGTAGCACCAGTTGGACCTGTAACACCGCTCGGACCAGTAGCACCAGTTGGACCAGTAACACCGCTCGGGCCTGTAACACCGCTTGGACCAGTAGCACCGCTCGGTCCGGTAGCACCGGTTGGACCAGTAACGCCGGTTGGTCCGGTTGGACCCATTGCCCCGTTCATTCCGGCTGCGCCCGTAGGACCTGTCGGACCCATCAAACCATTTGTTCCGGCGGCACCTGTTGCACCCGTAGGACCGGTGGCACCTGTTGCCCCTGTCGGTCCTCCTGCAGGACCAGTTGCTCCTGTAGCACCGGTTGGTCCGGTTGGACCTGTTGCACCCGTGGCGCCGGAAGAACAGCAGCAAATATGACTTACGCAGCAGTTCTTATCCTTTATTGATGAACAGTCATTGCCGCTGTAAATATTTGTATTTAATTGCATAATTGTTCTCCTTGATAAAATATATAGATGTATAAAATTACATCTATATATAATCTATTCACAATATGCCTTTTATGTGAAGTGAGTTGAAATATTCTGAATTGTGCAGATATGCCTGCGATTTCGGACGATAAGTTCCTGCCTTTATGTTGTATTTTTCTGCTTCTTTGTAATTTCCTAATTTATCATAGCATACGCAGAGTTGAATGCATGGCAGATAGCCGTAGGAATTTAAATCGGTAAATCCTCCGTTTTCATTTTCAGGTGAAATTGTAAGGGCAAGTTCAAACCAATATGCAGCGTTTGAATATTGGTTTATTTGCATAAAATTATTTCCTATAAGGCAGCAGATTTCTGCTCTTGGCCTATCATACAGAAATGATTTAAACAAGGTATAAAGTGCGTTTTCTGTATCTCCGTTTTCACTGAAGCAGAAAGAGAGTATTTTACAGGTTTCAATTTTATTTTCAATCCAGCCATTTTTATTGTCAAGAAAGTTACTGAGTGTTTCTATTGCTCTGTCATACTGCTTGTGATAATAAAGTTCTCTGCCAAAATAAAAAATATCTCTCGGATCTGTCAGTTGGCCTTCATTTGCCTGCTTTTCATAAATATCAAGATTTCGTGTGCTGTATTCATTTTTTACGGATTTGTGATTAACAGCAGTTTCGCTGTAACTTTTTCTTCCGCTGCACTCAATAACTTCGTGAACTCTGCCTTTCCATTTGTGCGGGCAATCTCTGCGTATAATTCGCTCCCTGTAATATGAAAAGGTAGGATTATCCTCTTCGTCAAATGCGGTATGGTATTTCATCATAACAATATCAGTATCATTAAGTCGCTTTTTTAAATCAATAATTTTTAACAGGTTTTCTTCAGTAATAATATCATCTGCATCAAGCCACATTACAAAATCCTTTGTGGCTTTTGAAAATGAAAAATTCCTTGCAGCAGAAAAGTCATCGTTCCATTCAAAGTTATAAACAAACGGTGTGTATTTTAAGGCGATTTCTTTTGTTTTATCTGTGCTGCCGGTATCGGCAATAATGATTTCGTCAACTGCCTTATAAATGCTTTTCAGACAGCGTTCAAGAACTTGTTCTTCATTTTTTACAATCATACACAAACTTATTGATGCCATAATTTCATAGCCTTTCATCTGAATATATTATTATTTTTATAATATGTTCAATGGCTTTTACCGTTCTTGAAATCTGTATTTTTGTATGTTATAATTTGCTGAATTAAACTTATGAAAGGACAATTATTATGAATAATGAAATAAAAAACCTTATCGCTCAGGCTGATAAGGCTATAAAGGAAGAACGTTTTGATGATTTAATGCGGTTTTATACCGACGATGCAGTTCTTGTTGTTAAGCCCGGTCTTTAAGTTCAGGGCAAAGAGGCGATAAAGAGTGCATTTATCAAAATAGCGGCGTATTTTAAAAACAGTGTTGTTCCGACTCAGGGTAATATGATTATGCTTGAAGCGGGGGATACGGTGCTTGTTTTATCGCAGACTTTGCTTGATGCTGATAATAAAGAAAATTCAGAGTATTCAATGGATAGAAGAGCAACTTATGTTTACAGAAATATAAACGGACAATGGCTTTGTGCAATAGATAATTCTTATGGAACTGCCTTACTGTCCTGATTATTTGAATAAAACAAGGAGCAGTTTATAACGAAACTGCTCCTTGTTCTATTTGCGATTTATTTTAAATGTTATTTTTGGGTAATTTTATCAATCTGTTTTATTTCCTCATCCGAAAGCGGCGGGAATTTAAGTGCCTCTATATTTTCAAGAAGTTGCTTTTTGCTGTGAACACCTATAAGTACGGATGTTATATCGCTGTCTTTAAGAATCCACTGTATGGCCATCTGTGAAAGTGTTTGTCCTCTTTCTTTAGCCAGTTCATAAAGTGCTTTTATTTGCTGCGGTCTGCTGTCGGTGTATCCGACATGCTTTTGAAGTTTTTCATTATTATAAAGACGTGCGTTTTCCGGAATACCGTTTGCATATTTATCTGAAAGCTGACCTTGCGCCAGCGGAGAAAAGGCAATAATACCTTTGCCCTTTTTTACCGCAGTCTTTTTTAGTTCGTTATTTTCAATCGTTCTGTCAAATATGGAATAACGGTTCTGATTTATAATAAACGGAACATTATAATCATCGCATTTATGATGCATTTTATGCATGGTTTCACCATCATAGTTGCTCATACCTATATAAAGTGCCTTGCCTCGGCGTGTTATGTCTGACATGCAAAGGGCGGTTTCTTTAAGCGGTGTTTCAGGGGTCATGCAGTGGTGATAAAAAATATCAACATAATCAAGACCCATACGCTTAAGACTCTGGTCAAGAGATGCTGTGAGATATTTTCTCGTTCCGCCGCGTCCGCCGTAAGGTCCTTCCCACATTTCATATCCTGCTTTGGTACTTATTATCAGTTCATCTCTGTATGGTTTAAGGTTTTCTCTAAATATTTTACCAAAGTTTATTTCTGCTCTTCCCGGTTCGGGACCGTAATTGTTTGCCAAATCAAAATGAGTTATTCCGTTGTCAAATGCAGTAAGAATGATGTCTTTCATTTCATCGTAGTCGGCGTCTTTTCCGAAATTCTGCCATAGGCCTACAGAAATTTTCGGCAGTTGAAGACCGCTTTCGCCGCAATAGTTATAAGGCATCTTGCTGTATCTGTCACTGTTTGCTTTATACATAATGTTTCTCCTTTATTATGAACGAATAAAAAACCGATTGAAATGACTCAATCGGTTTTGTTTAAACTATTGTTTTAATGCTCTTTCAAGCCATACTGCACCTAAATCAAGTGCATTGAAAAGACCGGTCTTTTCACTTTTTTTAACTATTTTTTCCTTTGGTGATACATTGGCATCAGTGTTTAAAAGTTGAATAACAACTTTTCCCGAAACCTTTAAATTCTTAATATTCTCATCGTTAAGTATATTAAGACAAATTACGAACGGATCGCTCATATTTCCGTAGTAAATTGTTTTTCCGCATCTTACCAAAGGTCTACCTTTGTACTCAAGAAATTTTTCTGCATTTTTCTCTGCCAAAGATAACCCTCCTTTGTTTGAAAATTGAACGCGTTTTAAAGCGGAAAACGCTTAATCGAGATAAGACTTTACCATCGCAGCCATAAGTTCATCACGGTCAATTCTTCTTATAAGACTTCTTGCGTTGTTGTGAGTGGTAATGTAAGTTGGGTCTTCCGAAAGAATATAGCCGACAATTTGGTTAATAGGATTGTAGCCTTTCTCCTGAAGAGCGTCAAAAACCTCGGTAAGGGTTTCTTTCATTACATCTTCTTTCTCATCGCCGATTCTGAATGTCATTGTTTTATCAGTCACGGTAAAGTCACCTCCTTGTATACAAGATAATTATATACATAAATTGGGAAAAATACAACACTTTTTTTAATTTATATTACCATTATATTATTAAAATGCTTGACTTATGATGGATTTGTAGTTTATAATCACTAAAGAAAAAGAATTTTTCATATTGAAATATTTTGCGGGCTGTGACTAAGAGGGGTAACCCAAGTAGGTTTTGTTGCTTGTTTTTCAGAGAGCGGTGTGTATGCTGAAATCACCGCAGACAGACATGACTGAATTTCGACTTATGAGCCTTTTCGGGAAACCGGAATGTAATTGCTGCATTAAAGCAAAAAGAGTGGCGGCAGGCAACTGCTGCAATTTGAGTGGTACCACGGAATTTTCGTCTCATTTTTATGAGGCGTTTTTATTTTTTTACGGAGGTTAGTATGGATAATAAGATTATTAGTCTTAAAGAAAAGTTTGAAAAAGAACTTGCAAAGATTGAAAATCTTTCTGATCTTGAAGGCGTTCGTGTTGCCTACCTTGGAAAAAAGGGCAGTGTAACCGATTTGCTTAAAGGAATGAAAGAACTTTCAAATGACGAAAGAAAAGTTTTCGGCGCAAAAGTGAATGAACTTAAGGGTGCGGTGGCAGATAAAATTGCCGAGAAAACAAAAGAACTTAAGGAAAAAGAAATTGAAAAAGAAATCAATTCAATGCCTGAGTTTGATATTTCAATGCCCCCCAATCTTGAAAGAGGTTCTTATCACCCCATAACACTTGTGCAGCGTCAGTGCGAAAAAATATTCAAATCAATGGGCTTTACGGTTGAGGATTACAGTGAAGTTGTAACAGACTATGAATGTTTTGAATCCCTCAATATTCCAAAGCACCATCCTGCCCGTGATATGCAGGATACCTATTATCTTGAAAACGGTCAGCTTCTTAAATCACAGACCTCGGCTGCTCAGAATGCAATTTATAAAAAATACAGAGATTCTCTTATCAATGATGGTGTTCCGATTAAGGCAATCTTTCCCGGAAGATGTTTCAGAAACGAGGCAACAGATGCCTGCCATGAAAACACATTTTTCCAGATGGAAGGCGTTATGGTGGATAAGGATATTTCAATTTCAAATCTCATCTACTTTATGAAAACAATGCTTTCCGAAGTCTTTCAGAAAGATATAAAGGTTCGTCTTCGTCCGGGATTTTTCCCGTTCGTTGAACCGGGGTTTGAACTGGATATAAGTTGTCTTATATGCGGCGGCGAAGGCTGCCCTTCATGCAAGCACAGCGGCTGGCTTGAACTCTGCCCGTGCGGTATGATTCATCCCGAAGTGCTTAAAGCAGGCGGTATTGATCCGGAAGAATATACGGGATTTGCATTCGGTCTTGGCTTAACAAGACTTGTTATGATGAAATATGGTATAAAAGATATTCGTGATTTAAACGGCGGGAGCCTTAAAAGTCTTTCGCAGTTTACCGATGATGAGTAAGGAAGGGGGAGTAAGCAATGTTTTTATCAATGAACTGGATTTCTGACTTTGTTGATTTTTCAGGACTTGACAAGGTAGAACTTATTCATCGTTTTTCGCTTTCAACAGCAGAAGTTGAAAATGAAATTTTCTTTAAGGGCAGCGATATCAGCGGTATTGTTGTTGCTGAAATAAAATCTGTTGAAAATCACCCGGATTCAAAGAAACTTCATCTTCTCAAGGTTGATGCAGGTGACGGGGAACTTACCGATGTTGTCTGCGGCGCGCCTAATGTAAGAGTGGGTCTTAAAACTGCATTTGCCAAAGTGGGTGCAAGAATAGGCGATATTGAAATTGCACCGCGTGCTCTTGCAGGATTCACATCAAACGGTATGTGCTGCAGCGAAAAAGAAATCGGAATAAGTGAAGATAACAGCGGAATAATGGAAATTACCGATGACGTTGCAAACGGCACGGATATTAAAGATGTATATCAGATTGATGATATTATTTTTGAGGTTGATAATAAATCTCTTACAAATCGACCTGACCTTTGGGGCCATTATGGTATTGCCCGTGAATTTGCCGCTCTTGCAGGCAGAAAACTCAAACCTCTTGAAATGGCTGATTTATCAGAATACGACAGCCTTGAAAAGGTTGATATGAAAATTGAAGATCCGCTCTGCCAGCGTTACTCCTGTTTGCAGGTTGATAATATTACCACAAATATAAGCCCTGTAAATATGAGAATACGTCTTTACTACTGCGGTATGAGAGCCATTAATTTTCTTGCCGATCTTACCAACTATCTTATGCTTGAAATGGGTCAGCCGATGCACGCTTTTGATTCACGCAAGGTTGAGAAAATAAGAATAAAGAGATTTGATACGCCGTTTGTTTTTCAGACACTTGACGGAGTTGAAAGAAATATTGATGAAAATACGCTTATGATCTGCAACGGTGATACCCCTGTTGCCATTGCCGGCATTATGGGCGGACTCGACAGCGAAATTGTTGAAGATACAACTACACTTACTCTTGAATCAGCAACTTTCAACGCTGTTTCTGTTCGTAAGTCAACTGTTCGTCTTGCCCACAGAACAGATGCTTCCATGCGTTATGAAAAATGCCTTGACCCTGAAATGACCGTTCCTGCCATTGCAAGATTTGTTAAACTTATGACAGATGTTGACGGCGGTGTTCAGGTGGTTTCCGCACTTACCGATGAGTATGCTTTTAAGTATGATACCGTTGAACTCGATTTTGACAAGAATTTCATCAATCGCTATACAGGTATTGAAATTGAAAACGATACAATCGTTAAAACGCTTACCTCTCTCGGCTTTGATGTAAACCTTGAAAATGATAATTTCAAAGTTGTTGTTCCAAGTTGGAGAGCAACAAAGGATGTTACAATAAAAGCAGATATCGTTGAAGAAATCACACGTATTTACGGATATGATAATTTTGATATTCACACAGCAAATTCACCGCTTTACCCTGTAAGGGCGGATGTTGAAAAAACAGTTGAAGATGAAGTGAAAGATATTCTTGTAAAACGGTTCTCTCTTCATGAACTTCATTCTTATGTCTGGGCTTATTATGATGAGTACAAGGCTCTCGGAATAGAAGTTGAAGATAATGTTAAACTTGTTAACGCAACAAACCCGAATATTGAAACAATCAGAAAATCAATTATTCCAACTCAACTCTGTCAGGTTAAAACAAATACCCAGTACAGCAGTGATTTCGGCGTTTTTGAAATTGGCAGAATTATTGACGGTGTTAATGAAAATAATCTTTGCAATGAAAAGAAAATGCTTGCCGTAACTCTTTTCAGCAAAACAAAATCAACTCAGGAACTTTATTTTGAACTGCGGGATATGCTTGCTGTTATTACAGATGATATCAAGCATAAAACGCTTTCATATTCAGCAATCACTGCAGAACATTCTTATCAGCACCCGAGAAATCTGAATGCGGTTATCTGTGATGGCGAGGTTATCGGTGAAATCGGTATTGTTCATCCTGTTGTTTCAAAGAAGATAGACAAGAAGGCGAATATTGTTTACGCTGAAATCGATATTGAAAAGTATGCTGCTCTTGCGTGCGGAAGCATTGTTTATGAAGAGCCGTCAAAATATCCTGAAATGGAAATTGACCTTTCTTTTGTTTCAGATAAATTTGAACCTATTGCAAAGGCAATCGAAAAGGCAAAATGTTCGCTTATCAAAAAGGCTGATGTGGTTGATACCTATTCAGACGAAACAGGCAAATCCATTACAACAAGAATAACTTTCTCACATCCCGAGAGAACTCTTACCCGTGAAGAAGTTATGGCAGTTGCCGATGGTATTATTGCCGCTCTTGAAGAAAAAGGCATAACCCTTAAAAAATAAAAAATAAAAGGACAGCGGATAATTATTACGCTGTCCCTTTATTTTTCGGTGCATTGTTTTTACTGTGCTGTTATCGTCAGTTGCCTTTTTTTCAAATCCTTTCTGAAAAGAAATTTGAATACAGTTCCGATTAACGGCTGAACAAAGAATAATTGTGTGAAAAATGCGAATGGAAAGTTGAAACAAACAAGTTTTAACCAGTTTGCAACCATCGTTATGAAATTAAAACCTTCATAGTATGGATAATAAATGACTGCTGCTATCAGACTCATAGCAGGACACATTAATCCGACTGTTGCACAGATGATTGATGTTTCAAAAATTACCGGATTTGTTTTGGCAGGGTCAAAAACTTTTGATGCAAGTTTGAATGAACACGGGCTGCCCATAATACATTCAAGCGAATATGCAAATACAAATTCAACAAGTACAACTGCCCATATCGGCAGCATTTTTCCAAACATATAAACTCCGCCTTGTTTGTTTATTGCATCAATAACACTCGATGCATTATTGACCTCAATAAGCGTGCTGCCGTTTACAACGTAAAGGCTGTAAAATACATAGGCATGAACGGTTACCAAAACCGTTAAGAATGCAAACACCATTCTTTGAAATTGATTTCTTGGTATAATATTTCTCCTTTGAATTGAATTTTGACATAAAAATAACACAAGTTGCATTGCTGTAAATCAGGTTGGTCCTTAAGTTAAGATTTGCTGCCGTGCAGAGTAACAAACCTGTTTAACATATTTACCGTAATCAGATTTACGAGCCTATGCTCTACTTGTGTCGTTTATGTCTTTATTGAATTTTGGATTATAATATCATAAAAATAAAAGTTAGTCAAATCTAACTTGTGTTTTTGTTGTATTGGCGGTTTATTTGTGTTAAAATAAATATAATGTACCGGTATAAAGAATAGGGGTGATTCAGTGAAAAAAATTATTTCAATAATTATGAGTTTTGCAATCATTTTATGCAGTGCTTTTTTCTGCGATTTTACCTCGTACGCCTTTAAACAGGAAAGTGATGTTGAGCCGACAAGGCTCGGCAGCAGCCAGACATATTATTCTTTCAATGCAAAAACAAAAACCATAACAATAAGCGGAGAAGGTGCAACACCTGATTTGAGAAATTCCGGCGATTCTCAGCCGTGGTATTCATGGAGGTCTGACGGTTCTGTTGAAAACCTTGTTGTTGAAGAGGGTATAACCTATATCGGCAATTATATGTTTTATAATACATTTTTTTACAGCGTATCACTGCCGTCAACACTGAAAAAAATAGGTACTTATGCTTTTTCGGGTGTAAGCACACTTGCTCAGTTGAAATTGCCGAAAGGTGTTGAAATTATATCGGACTATGCGTTTTACAGGTGCAGAAAACTTGTAAGCGCAGCAATCCCCGACAGTGTAATATCAATCGGTGCAAATGCTTTTGATACTTGCTCCTCTCTTGAAAATATTGAATTTGAAAATATGAATATGCCTGTTTCAATAGGCAAAAAGGCTTTTTATAACTGTGCGGCTCTTACGGAAGTTACTGTTCCGAAAGGAGCAAAATTAAGTAAAGACAACAGTTGTTTCGGTTATTACAAAACCAATAACGGTGATAATGTATACAGCAGTTTTGTGATGAATGTTTACAGGGATTCAGATGCGTATTCATATGCATTTTTTAACAGCGATATCAACTATAATATTATAGGGGATATGAATATTTCGGAGGGGGAGACTGTAAATCGTACATTTTATTCCGACAGCGTTGATGATGCAATGATGTTTTATTT
Organism: uncultured Clostridia bacterium; assembly: GCA_946555465.1. Classification (GTDB taxonomy): domain Bacteria; phylum Bacillota; class Clostridia; order Oscillospirales; family Acutalibacteraceae; genus Eubacterium_R. The sequence goes on along the minus strand of CAMNST010000006.1, from coordinate 48,836 downwards.
CACCCCTGCGTATACCGACAACTATAAATTTTACTCAGCAGGAAATGTGGATGTTGACTGTATTCTGACAGATTCAGCCGGTGATGGAATTGCCGAAAATAAGGACGTTTCTTTGACCGATTCCAATTTTTACATTCTTGAAAAGTTAAATGCAGGTGAAACCTATTGTTTTACGGTTTCAAGTTTCAAGTCAACGGGTGATTTTTCCGTTACACTTTATCCTGCTGAGATTGAGAGCCTTAATTTCGATTTTGATACGGAATTTTCCTGTTCCGATGTGGTCAGCGGAAAATTCAATGTGCTTCGGAAAATAACGGGAAAAGAAATTGAAGTTGTCTATAAAAGAGGATTTACCGAAACCGTAACATTTGAAAACAATAAGTCATTTTATGAATATAAAATGGCTTATACCGATGACCAGAATAAAAATATGTGGCTTTGCGGTAATCATACTGTAGCAATTTCTTTTGGTGATGTATCGGAAAAATTTAACGATATATCAGAAAATTTTAATGTAACCGTAAATCATTCCTATGTTGAAACCGTTGTTGAACCAACACTGAAAACGGATGGTTATTCATCTTACAGATGTTATTACTGCGGTGATACGTATAAAGATAATTTTAACGATAGGCTCGGCGTAAGATTTTGCGGTAAAGCGGTGCTGATGGAAAATCCGCAGGGTGAATGCAAAGAGAATCTTCCGCTGCCTGATATTAAAGTTACGGCTGACGGAGAAACGGTTTTCACTACCAATGAAACGGGTGAATTTGAATTTTATGTTCTTCCGGGTGTCCGTGAAATCTCATTCGGCGGCAATTCTGAAGTTACACGAAAAATTATAATGGAATCTTCAGATGAAAAAGATATAGACCTTGGCAATGTTGCAATATGCAGTTTTGATTATAACCGCGACGGTTATATCAACGCAAAGGATTTTGCAGTAAATAATTATTCTGAAGATAAAAAATACTGGAAGTATGCCGATAACTTTTTTGCATACGGTAAAATAGATGAAAGTATCTATAATAATATTTAATAAATTAGGCAATTTTCTGTATTGAAAATTGCCTTTTTATAATATATAATATTTGTAATAAATTACAGTTGTATTCGGAGGTAATTATGAAAAAAGTTGCAATTATAATGGGTTCAGACAGCGATTTGCCTGTTGTTACCCCTGCGATAAAGCAGTTAAAAGAACTTGGTATTGAAACAGAAGTCAGAGTAATGAGTGCCCACCGTACTCCGCAGGAGGCGAATGAATTTTCTTCTTCTGCTATAGAAAACGGTTTCGGCGTGATTATTGCAGCAGCAGGTATGGCCGCTCATCTCGGCGGAGTTCTTGCCGCATCAACAACACTTCCTGTTATCGGCATTCCATGTTCTGCAAAAGTTCTTGATGGTATGGATGCTATGCTTGCAACAGTTATGATGCCTCCCGGAATTCCGGTTGCAACTGTTGGCGTAAATGCTGCAAAAAATGCCGCAATCCTTGCTGCAGAAATAATTGCAGTCGGTGATGATGAACTTATGGCAAAACTTCAGCAGATGAGAAAAGATATGGCGCAGCAGGTTCGTGAAAAGGATGCTGCTCTTCAGGAAAAACTTAAAGAATTATAAATTATAGGAGAATAATACTTATGGAAAAAAGTTTCAGCGAAAGTTATGCAGCAGCAGGTGTTGATGTAACAGCAGGTTACGAGTCTGTTGAACTTATCAAGTCTCATGTTAAAAGAACAACAATTCCGGGTGTTATCGGCGGCATCGGCGGTTTTGGCGGCATGTTTGAACTTCCCTGGGGTGATTACAAAAATCCTGTTCTTGTTTCCGGAACAGATGGTGTAGGAACAAAAATCAAACTTGCTTATCTTATGGACAAGCATGATACAGTTGGTATCGACTGCGTTGCTATGTGTGTTAATGATGTTGCATGTTCAGGTGCAAAACCGCTTTTCTTTCTTGATTATATTGCCTGCGGAAAAAATTATCCTGAAAAAATTGCCCAGATTGTTGCCGGTGTTGCAGAAGGCTGTGTTCAGTCGGGTTGCGCTTTGGTCGGCGGTGAAACGGCTGAACATCCGGGCCTTATGCCAAATGAAGAATATGACCTTGCAGGTTTCACCGTTGGTATCGGCGAAAAGGATAAACTTGTTTCAGGTGAGCATCTTGCAGCAGGTAATGCGCTTATCGGTGTTGCATCATCAGGTATTCATTCAAACGGTTTTTCTCTTATCAGAAAAGTATTTGATATTAACGAAAAAACAATAGAAGTTAAATATGACGAACTCGGTAAAACGCTTGGCGAAGAACTTATCACCCCGACAAGAATATATGTTAAATCTCTTCTTGCTCTTATGGATAAAGTTCAGGTTAATGCTATCAGTCATATTACAGGCGGCGGTTTTTACGAAAATGTTCCGAGAATGCTTAATGACGGATTTACCGCTGTTATTGAAAAAGACAAGTGTTTTAAAAAGCCGATTTTTGATTTGATTCAGAAGACAGGCAATATTCCCGAAAGAGATATGTATAACACCTTTAATATGGGTACAGGTCTTGTTATTGCGGTTGATGCCGATAAGGCAGACGAAGCAGTAAGAATTCTTCAGGATAACGGCGAAAAAGCAACGGTTATCGGTGAAGTAAAGTCCGGCGAAAAGGGTGTTGAATTACTATGATGAATATAGCAGTGCTTGTTTCCGGAGGGGGAACAAACCTTCAGGCACTTATTGATGCCGAAAAACGCGGCGAAATAAAAAACGGAAAAATAACGCTTGTTATTGCATCAAAGCCGGATGCCTATGCTCTGGAAAGGGCAAAGCAAAACGGTATTGAAACAAAAGTTATCGCCCGTAAAGAATATGATGATATTCATACATATACTGCAGCAGTAAGAGATGCCTTGATTGCCGGAAATGCAGATCTTGTGGTTTATGCAGGATTTATGACAATTCTGGATTCACAGGTTGTTGAGGCATTTCCGTATAAGATGATGAATGTTCATCCTGCTCTTATACCATCTTTCTGCGGAAAAGGTTTCTACGGTCTGCATGTACATGACGCCGTGCTTGCAAGCGGCGTAAAACTTACAGGTGCAACCGTTCATTTCGTAACTGAAGATTGTGATGCGGGTCCTATAATACTGCAGAAAGCAATCGCGGTAAATGAAGATGATACTTCCGAAACGCTTCAGAAAAGAGTTATGGAGCAGTGTGAATGGAAAATACTTCCTGAGGCAGTATCACTTTTCTGCGAAGGCAGAATAAAAGTAATTGACAATAAAACAAAAATAGTTTGAGGTTAAGTTATGGAAATTAAATCACTTGCTGAAGAACTCAGCACAAATGCATACCCGGGCAGAGGCATTGTTATCGGCAAAAGCAAAGATAACAAAAAGGCTGTAATTGCTTATTTTATCATGGGCAGAAGTGTGAACAGCCGTAACAGAATTTTTGAAGAAAATGACAGAGGCGGAATACGCACAAAGGCTTTTGATGAAAGCAAAATGGAAGATCCTTCACTTATAATATATAATCCTGTTCTTAAACTTAATAATGTAACTATCGTTACAAACGGTGACCAGACAGATACAATTTATGATTATATGCAGGAGGGGCATTGCTATCGCCATGCACTTCTTACAAGAGAGTTTGAACCTGATGAACCAAATTACACACCCAGAATTTCAGGTGTCGTAAAACCAAACGGTGATTACAATCTTTCAATACTTAAATCAAATATGGGCAAACTTCAGTGCCTCAGATTTTTCTATGAATATCCTGCAGTTGCAGGTCTCGGTCATTTTATTCACACTTATAAATGTGACGGCAATCCGATTCCGTCATTTGAAGGTGAACCGACTCCTGTTGAAATTGACGGCGATATTGATGCTTTTACAGATATGATTTGGGCAAACCTTAACGAAGACAATAAGGTTTCTCTTTTCACACGTTTTATCGACCTTGAAACAGGCGAAGAAGATACAAGAATTATAAATAAAAACAAGTAATACTGAATAAAAAGGGGGCTGGTTTTGCAATTAGCCCCTATTAATATTTAAAGAAAGAAAAATCTTATTTGATAAATTTTTCAGTGCTTTTAACAGCAATAATCAGAATATGTAAATATAAGGAGACCATAAAATGAAAGTTTTAGTAGTAGGTGGGGGCGGAAGAGAACACGCCCTTATCAGAAAAATAAAAGAGTCAGGCAGAGTTGACAGTATTGCCTGCTGTCCGGGCAACGGCGGAATTTCATATGATGCTGAATGTTATAATGTTTCTGCAACGGATATTGACGGTGTTGTTCATCTTGCAAAAGAAATCAAGGCTGATTTTGTTGTGGTTGCACCGGATGACCCGCTTGTTGCCGGTATGGTTGATGCCCTTAATGATGCAGGTTTTGCAACTTTCGGCCCTAAAGCAAATGCAGCAATTATTGAAGGATCAAAAGTTTTTTCAAAAGATCTTATGCTTAAATATAATATTCCCACTGCCGAATATAAAGTTTTTGACAAGGCAGAAGATGTTATTGAATATATTAAAGAGAAAAACGAATTTCCAACCGTTATCAAAGCAGACGGGCTTGCACTCGGCAAAGGCGTTATTATTCCTGAAAATCTTGAAGATGCCGTTGCAGGCGTTAAAGAAATAATGGAAGATAAAATTTTCGGTGCATCGGGAAATCACGTTGTTGTTGAAGAATTTCTTACCGGACCCGAAGTGTCTGTTCTTGCATTTACAGACGGAAAATGCGTTAAACCTATGGTTTCGTCTATGGACCATAAAAGAGCGCTTGACGGTGACAAAGGTCTTAACACAGGCGGTATGGGTACAGTTTCTCCAAACCCTTATTATACTGAAGATGTTGCAAAAGAATGTATGGAAAAAATATTTATTCCAACAATGGAAGCCATGAACGCTGAGGGCAGAACATTCAAAGGCTGTCTTTATTTCGGACTTATGATTACACCGAAAGGACCTAAAGTTATTGAATATAACTGCCGTTTTGGTGATCCCGAAACGCAGGTTGTTCTTCCGCGTCTTAAAACAGATATAATGGATATTTTTGATGCAATTAATAATGAAACTCTTTCCGATCTCGACATAGAATGGTCTGATGAGGCTTGTGCTTGCGTTATTATGGCATCAGGCGGTTATCCTAAATCATACCCTAAGGGAATAGAAATTACAGGTCTTGCCGATGGTCAGACTGACGGCGTAACTGTTTATCACGCAGGTACTGCAATAAAAGAGGGCAAACTTGTAACAAGCGGCGGAAGAGTTCTCGGTGTTACAGCACTTGGTGATACGCTTGAAAATGCACTTGAAAAATCATACGCTGCTGTTGATAAAATTAAATTTGATGGTGCGCATTTCAGAAAAGATATAGGAAAAAGGGCCCTTATGGCAAAAAATAATTAACAAATTAAAAATTTTACAAAATGTTATTGACAATTATACAAAACGGAATTATACTATGATTGCAAATTAAAAATATAAAGCAGAGGTTAGTTTTATGGCAACTGTAAAGAAAAGTAAAAAGAAAATAATTATGCCGATTTGCATAATTCTTGTTATTGCAATTATAGCAAGTGTCATTTTTGGCGTATCAAAGGCAAATGCCGGTGAATCAGTTTCTCTTTATACCATTGCAACTGACGACATCTATGAAAAAGTGTCATTGACCGGTGATGTTACTGCAGGTTCAACAAAAGAGTATAAAGTATCTGCTGTTGCAACAGTTAAAGAGGTCTTTGTAAATGTAGGTGACAGCGTAAAGAAAGGCGATGTTCTTGCAACTTTCGATACCACATCACTTGACAGTCAGATTAATTCTCTTCAGGTATCTTATAATGATGCTGTCAAGGGCTATAATAATTCCGTTGCGGCTCAGAAAACTGCAGCAACTAAAGCATCTGCTCTTTCAGATCAGATTGAAGAACTTGAAGATATCATTTCTGAACTTGAAGATATGCCCGAGACTACAAGAACAACTACCAAAAGAGCAACAACTGCTGCCACGCAGAAACCAACAAATCCGACTCAGAAACCAACGGCTCCTACGAAGAATCCTACACAGCCTTCCAAAGAACCCGAAGAGTCTACTGAGCCAACATCACGTGATGACCAGTCGTCACTTGAGTCTCTTGCTCAGATTGCAGATTCTCTTAAAGAACTTAACGAAACACTTACTCAACTTACAGACGATATCGGCGCTCTTGCTGCAATGACCGAAGTTATAGCAAATTCTATCAGCGGTGCTATTGAAAGCGGTCAACTTAACAATGAGGTAATTGCTCAACTTGTTGCAAAAGATGTTAGCAAGGCTATTCAGGACGGTATTATTGATTCAACCCAACTCATTATTGACAGCGGTGTTGCTGTTGAAATGATTGAAAAGGCCGTTGCAGGAATAGATTTTGAAGGAATTGCTGCAGGTGTAGCAAGCACTCCGAATGCGGCACTTGCAAGTTCACAGATTCAACTTGTTGCATTACAGGCGCAGTATGCAATTTACAGTGCACAGGCAGATGATACGATTGTAAATGCACAGAAGACTGCTATGAATACTTCCAAGAAAGCACTTGATGTTCTTAAGAATGAAAGAGAGGCTATGTCTGAGGGCTGGGTTGCAGCATTTGACGGAACAATCACTGCTGTTGATATAACTGCCGGTGCTTCCACAACTGCATTTGCAACAGGAATTACTCTTGAAAATCTTGATAGTATGACTGCAACTGTAAGTCTCAGCGAATATGATGTTCATAAAGTACGTGTTGGTATGGCTGCTAAAGTTACAACGGCATTTGGTACATATGACGGCGAAGTTACCTCAATCGCACCAACTGCAACAGGCGGTTCAAGCACTTCTATCTTAGACAGTGTAGGTTCTATGGCCGGTATCAGCGGTCTTTCAAGTCTGACACAGTCAGGTGCGGGTGTTGAATGCAAAGTAACAATTAAAGATACAGATGAAAATATAATTGTTGGTTTTGATGCAAATGTTGAAATTGAAACAGGCGAGCATCTTGGTGTTGTAGTAGTTCCTATTGAATCAATCAAACTTGATAAAGACGGTTCTTATGTATATATTTATAATGAGGAAGAACAAACGGTTACAAAAACCAAGATTGAAACAGGTGCAGTTTCATCTTCTGCATATGAAGTTAAATCCGGATTGAAGGCAGGAGACAAGGTTATTTCTGCTCCGTCATCAACATACGAGGATGATACTTTCAAAGTGAAAATTAAAAAGTAAGGAGATTTCAGAGTGAATATTAGTGAAAGTCTGAAAATCGCGGTAAAGTGCATAAAAGCAAACTGGATGCGAAGTCTTCTTACCATGCTTGGTATTATAATAGGTATCAGTTCGGTAATTATGATTATCGGTGCAGGTACCGGCGTGCGCGACTATATCGTGTCTCTCATTGAAGATATGGGTTCAAATGCCGTTCTTGTCAGCGTTGATGCAACAAAAGCAACGGAAAATGATTATATAACCCTTGATGATGTTGATAATATCAAGAATAAAGTTAACGGTGTTGAACGCTGCTCGCCCATGCTTATGGGTTTTGGTACTGCAGTTATTGACAAAACCGCAACAAACGCAACAGTAATGATGATTGGCGTTAACAGTGATGTTCAGTTTGCATTAACGGGAAATTGCTCTTACGGGCGGTTTTTTACCGATGAAGAATATGCATCAAATGCACCTATTGCGGTTATAGGAACAAATTCCGCCGAGATGGCATTCGGTTATCAGGATGTTACAAATGAATATATTACTGTTTCTTCAAGCGGCAAATCCATGAAAGTAAGAATTTGCGGTGTTGCCAATATTGATAATCTGACAAGTGCAATGGGCGGCTCAAGTTCAATGGCAAGTATGTTTACAACCGGCACAGATGACGTTGTAGTGGCTTTGTTTATTCCTTGCACAACGCTTACCGAAATAACCGGTGCAGATGCAAATTTAAGCAGTGTGTTTGTTATTGCTGAAGAAGGTGCAGATTATGATGCTGTGGGCAATGCGGCAGTAAACTATCTTAAATCTGCACACGGCAATTATTCAAACAGTATGTATACCGCACAGAATATGGCAACTTATGTTGAGATTGTTGATATTATTATGTCTGTTCTTACCGCATTTATTGCTTGCGTCGGTGCAATATCGCTTATAGTAGGCGGTATAGGCGTTATGAATATTATGCTTGTTTCCGTAACAGAAAGAACGCGTGAGATAGGTATCAGAAAATCACTTGGTGCCAAAACGAGAGTAATTACAATGCAGTTTTTGACGGAGTCAATCATTCTTTGTTTAATCGGCGGACTTATCGGTGTTACCATCGGTGTTGTCGGTGCATTTGCTGCATGCTCAATAATTGATATTCAGCCTAATATTACATGGTGGCTGATTGTTGTGGCACTTCTTTTCTCAAGCGGAGTAGGTCTTTTCTTCGGTATTTATCCTGCTAAGAAGGCGGCGCAGATGAGTCCTATTGATGCACTCAGAAGTGAATAATTAAAATTTATCAGTACTGTAAAAAAACCTGCAAGTTTCTTGCAGGTTTTTGTTGTTGCATATAGCGTTAATTTATGATAAAATCAAAAGCAAGGAGAATAATTATGGAAAATATTAAATGTATTCTTGATCAATTTAAATTTACAGGTAAACTTGAAGACTGCAGAACTTTTGGTTCCGGCCATATAAATACAACTTATATTGCAACATACAGCAATAAAGACGGCGTAAGATATTATGTTGTTCAGAAGGTTAATACCAATGTCTTTAAAAATATTGACGATTTGATGGATAATGTTTTTGCCGTAACATCATATCTCCGCGAAAGGATAAAAGAAAACGGCGGCGATGTTAACCGCGAAACGCTCCATTATATCAAAACTGTTGACGGAGATAAGTATTTCAGAGATGAAAACGGCGATTGCTACAGAGCGTACAGATTTGTTGATCGCAGTAAAAGTTGCGACAGTGTTGACAGTGCAGAAATTTTTGAAAAAAGCGGCGTGGCATTCGGCAGATTTCAGCGTTACCTTGCAGATTTTCCTGCACAAACGCTTAAAGAAACGATCCCGAATTTTCACAATACAATCTGGCGCTATGAAAATGAATTTCTGCCTGCCGTAAAAAATAATATCAGCGGCAGGGCCGATACCTGTAAAGAAGAAATAGAATTTATTAAAGCAAGACGTGAAGACTGTAAAAAACTTGTGGATCTTACCGAAGAAGGCATGCTTCCTATCCGTGTAACGCATAATGACACCAAACTTAACAATGTTATGTTTGATGAAGACACTGACGATGCAATCTGCGTTATCGACCTTGATACCGTTATGCCCGGTCTTGCTCTTTATGATTTCGGTGATTCAATAAGATTTGGTGCAAATACATGTGCCGAGGATGAAAAGGATACCGGAAAGGTAAAAATTAATCTTGAATATTTTGAGGCATATGCCAAAGGATTTTTAAGTGAAGCAGGAGAGAGTTTTAATCAGTGTGAAATAGATAATCTTGCCTTTTCTGCCAAACTTATGACATTTGAATGTGCAATGCGATTTTTAACGGATTACCTTAACGGCGATACTTATTTCAAAACGGGTTATGCTGAACATAATTTGGTAAGAGCAAGAAATCAGATTGCACTTGTTGCCGATATGGAAAAGCATATGGAAGAAATGGAAAAAATAATAAAGTCAATAAAATAAAGATTTCATAAAAATAAGACTGTTTTATATTTAAAACAGTCTTATTTTTCATATATGAATCATTGAATTAAATAACTCTACGTTTCGTGGGTTCAAATTTTTAAGAAAATGTATAAAACTATATACGAAAGGAGGTTGTTTTTTGAATCAGATAAAAACCGGAAAGTTCATTGCCGAACTTCGCAAAGAAAAAAATCTTACCCAGATGCAACTTTCAGAGATGCTTGATATCAGCGATAAAACTGTTTCAAAATGGGAATGCGGCAAAGGTTTGCCGGAAGTATCAATGATGCTTCCGCTTTGTGAAATACTTGAAATAAATGTTAATGAACTTTTGTCGGGCGAAAGATTATCAGAAAATAATTATCATAAAATGGCAGAGGAAAATATTATGAATTTAATTAGCGAAAAAAAGGAAAGCCGTAAAAAAATTATTTTGTCGGCAATCGCGGTCGTATGCAATATTCTTGCTGTTGTAACGCTTGTTCTGCTTGCCGGTCTTTTTGAGATGAGTAATTTAATAAGAATAACTGTGATTTTCGTTGCGGTAATTGTTCTTGTCGGCGGTCTCGTTGTTGCCTGTGTGCTTGATCGTGATGCAGGCAGTTTTGAATGTGCCAAGTGCCATACTCGCTTTGTCCCGTCAATGTCGGAATATGTTTGGGGTGCGCATACAATAACACGCCGTAAACTGAAATGCCCGCACTGCGGAGAAAAAACATACTGCAAAAAGAGATTGACCAAATAAAATACACGGATTGCTTTTTAGCAATCCGTGTGTTTTATTTTACAAGTTCCTTTGCCTGTTTTCCTGTCATATGTTCAATGTTCAGTTCAAGAATACATGTGCGCTCAAGACTTTCCGATATTTCCGGCTTGCTGTCTATATTCGGTGAATATTTTTCGGCAAGTTTTTTCAGTGCATATGTTTTTTTATCGGTTTCTTCAATAAATTTAATTTTTCCGAAGGCAATTACGCTTGTAAATGCCGTTGTAAACTTTTCCGGTATGATATCATCTTTTTCAATAACGCAGAATGAAACTTTTTCATTGTTCCTTAAAAGGTCAATTTTATGCCCCTCTTTTGCACAGTGAAAATAAATTTTTCCGTTATCATAGGCAAAACTGAGCGGAACAGCATAAGGATAGTCATCATCTGCCTGAATGGCAAGTGTTCCCGATGTTGCTTTTTTTAATATGTTTATGCAGTTTTCGTTGCTCAACTGCTGATTGAATCTTCTCATTTTTCTGAACATATATTTTTATCCTTTTTATGAATACTAAAATATAAACCTGCGGAAAGAGTTTCAGACCGCAGGTGTGGCCTGCCCGGTGAGGTTCGAACTCACTGTCTTCAGAATCGGAATCTGATGCATTATCCGGATGTGCTACGGGCAGGTATTCATACATTTATTAAGTATTATATATTTTATAAAAGTTGCAGTCAAGAGGAATATATGATAAAATTATTTTGTAATATACAGAAAAACAGCCTGATAAGAGAGGATATATTTTATGCTTCAGTTTAAAAATGAAACTTTTAAAATAATGCAGATTGCCGATACGCAGGAAGGAACAAAAGTAAGCCCCGATACTCTTGATTTAATCAATGCGGCACTTGACAGAGAAAACCCCGATTTGGTTGTTTATTCCGGTGATCAGATATGGGGAAAAACTGCTTTTAAAGGCAGCAGGGATAAGGTTAAATCCGTTCTTGATATTCTTACAAAGCCTGTAAGAAACAGAAAAATTCCTTTTACTGTCTGTTTTGGCAATCATGACAGACAGGTTGGACTGAGTAATGATGAGCAGTTTGAAATTTACAAGGAATTTGATTGTTTTGTCGGAAAAAGTGAAGAGGGTATTGACGGCTGTGCAAATCATATTATCGAAATTAAAGACGGTGATGAAATAAAATTTCTGCTTTATCTGATTGACAGCCATTCCAATCTTGACATAGGCTATGACTGTGTTCATCAGAATCAGATTGACTGGTACAGAAAAAAACGTGACGAGTATGAAGAAAAATGCGGAAAACTCATACCGTCTGTAGTTATTCAGCATATTCCGCTGTGCGAAGTTTTTGAACTCCTTACAGAAGTTAAGAAAAATACCAAGGGTGCTGTAAGAGGATTCAGAACGCACGCCAACAGATTTTATATTCTTAATTCTGAAAAAGTCAATAAAGAGGGATTTATGAAAGAATCTCCTGCCGACCCGCAGAAAAACAGCGGTGAATTTACTGCTTTTAAAGAAAAAGGTGAGGTAATCGGTGTTTATTTCGGTCATGACCATAATAATTCTTTTAACGGAAAAGTTGACGGAATAGACCTTGGTTATACACAGGGCGCAGGTTTTCACGTTTACGGTCCCGGTAAAGACAGAGGCGTGAGAATTATTGAACTGAAAAAAGACGGTTCCTTTTCTACATATGATTTAAGATTTAAAGATATTGTAGGCAATAAACTGAAAGAACCTTTTAAATATGCAATATTTCAGATTATGCCGACAAATATGTTTGATGCGCTTACAAGAGCAGTTAAGTTTTTTGCGGCTTTAGGTGCGGCTGCTGCTGTTGCAATTCTTGCCGTGCTTCTTTTTGGGTAAAATATATGAAGTTTAAATATGTTATATGGGACTGGAACGGAACGCTTTTTGATGATGTGAAACTCAGTATTGATGCAATGAACGAAATGCTTGAAATCGGCGGCTATCCTCAGAGGCTCAATGCCAAAAGTTACAGAGAAGTTTTTTGTTTCCCGATAATTGAATATTACCGAAGAGTAGGTTTTGATTTTGAAAAGCATCCTTTCAGCCAACTGGCACAGCAGTTTATTGATTTGTATGAGCCTGCACATAAAAAAGCAAAACTTTATGAAGGCGCTGAAGAAGTGCTTGAAAAACTTGAAAAAGCGGGTGCTGTTCAGACCATAATTTCAGCATGTGAAAAGAAACGGCTCAACACGCAGATTGATTTTTTCGGTATAAGAAAATACCTTGAAAATGTTCTTGGTATTGATGATAACTATGCAAACAGTAAAGTTCTGCTTGCACAGGAATGGATTAAGGAAAAACAGATAAATCCGCATGATGTTGTTTTTATCGGAGACACCGGCCACGATTTTGAAGTTGCGTCAGCACTCGGTTGTGAATGCATACTTGTTTCCAAAGGGCATCAGTGCAGAGAACTTCTTGAAAAAAGCGGTGCACCTGTTATTGAAGATATAGCCGATGCAGTAAATTTTATATTATGATATATTTTTGTTATGCAGTGTGTCAAAATATTATTTAAAATATTATATTGAGATTTTATATAATTTATGTTAGAATAATTACTCAAAATAATGCCGCCGCATGGCGTTTGCACAAAAGGAGATTACTATGATAGAGTTAATTCCCGCTGCGTTAAAGGATGAGATTTTGCCGGGTGAATTTATTATACCCGATGCTTTAAAAGTTAAATCCGATTTTGAGTTATCACTTCTCAATCTGGAACGAGATGATAACGGTAAACTTATTATTCATAAAGATGATTGTTCTGACAAAGAAGGTTACAGGCTTGAGGTTAATGAAAACAGCATAAATATTTATGCCGGCGAAGAAATCGGTGCTTATTATGCTTTGCAGTCTTTGCGCCAGATAAGCAGATATGAGTTAGGTTCAAGAACGGTTCCATGCTGCAAAATCAGTGATAAGCCACGTTTTAAATGGCGTGGTCTTCAACTTGATGAAAGCCGTCATTTTTTTGGAAAAGAAGAGGTTAAAAGGCTTCTTGATATGATGTTTATGATGAAACTCAATGTTTTTCATTGGCATCTTACAGATGACCAGGGCTGGAGAATTGAAATAAAAAAATATCCGCTGCTTACCGAAATTGCTTCAAAAAGAGATTTTACACATATAGGCGGATGGGGTTCGCGAAAAATTAAAAACGAACCTTACAGCGGTTATTATACTCAGGAAGATATATCCGAAATTGTTGATTATGCTGCAAAACGCGGAATAATGATAGTTCCTGAAATCGATTTTCCTGCTCACTGCGCTGCTGCAATAGCGGCTTATCCGTGGCTTGCATGCCGAGAAATCAAAACAGAGGTTCCCGGTTATTTCGGCGGAATTATTCCTGAAAAAGTTTTTCATATCAAAGACTGGAACAGAACCATTTGTGCCGGTAAAGATAAAACAATGGAATTTGTTTTTGATGTTATTGATGAGGTATGCAGTCTTTTCCCCGCACCGTATTTTCATATCGGCGGTGATGAGGCACCTAAGGATGAATGGAAAAAATGCCCCTGCTGTCAGCAGAAAATGAAAGAACAGAATCTTAAAAATGAGGAAGATCTTCAGGGCTATTTTAATAACCTTATTTTCAGCCATCTGAAAGAAAAGGGCAAACGTCTTATAGGCTGGAATGAGATTCTTGCAGCAGGAAATCTTGATAAAACCGTGATTGCGCAGTACTGGACCCCAAAGCGTGATAAAAATGCGGAACGCCATGTAAATACGGGCGGAAATATGATTTTATCAAATCATCAGGCATTCTATTTTGATATGCCTTACGGTCAGTATTCGCTGAAAAATACATATAACTATACGCCGGAAAATTTCGGTGTGAATAAAGAAAATGTTAAAAACGTTATGGGCGTTGAGGGTGAAAACTGGACAGAGTGGACCGACGGCAGAGAAAAACTTGATTTAATGTTGTATCCGCGTGTTCAGGCTCTTGCCGAAGTTGCATGGTCACCGGCTGAAAAAAGAGAGTGGAATAATTTTAAAAAACGCCTTGATAACTTTAAAGATTATTTTAATCTTATGAATATTAATTATGCTGTTGATAAAGTATCTATGCCGGCAGGCGTATTCAACCGCCTTAAGATTAATAGATTATTTAGAAACGGCGATACGTATTTTGAAGTAAAACTCAATAAAGAATATCGCAGCAAAGGAGAAAAGTAAAATGAAATTTTCTGAATTTCCCCAGTCAGTAATCAAAGAAAATGTTGATTACACCATTAAAGAAATTACAAATGTTATTAAAAAGTACGGTCCCCGTGAATCCGGAAACGAAAATTGTCTGGCAGCACAGAAACATATTAAAAAAGAGATGGATACTTTTTGTGACGAAACAAGATTTGAGTCATATAAAATGTCTCCAAAGGCATTTCTGCAGTGGACGAAGTTTGTTTCAGTTGCAATTATTCTTGCCGTAGTTGTATGCGGTGTGCTTGTTTTTACAGGTGTTACAGCCTATTTTGTTGCACAGTGTGTTGTGGGTGCAGTTATTTTTGTAAGTCTCTTCATAACAGTTATGGAATTTCTTATGTATAAGCAGTTTATGGATGTGTTTTACAAAAAAGTTGAGGGCCATAATCTTCTCGGTGTAAGAAAACCGAGGGGTGAAGTGAAACGCAGGATTATCATCAGTGGTCATATTGACTCGGCTTATGAATGGCGCCATATTCTCTACGGCAAAAAATTTCCGTTAATGACAGTGTGCATGGGCGCAACCATAGGCGGTGCTTTTATATCTCTTATTATTTCCGTTATTGCTGTAATTGCCGAGTTTGCTGATATGGGTGCGTTCGGCGAGTTTATGACACAGTATAGTTATTATTTCCATTTCTTTACTGCTGTTGCAATGATTACACTTTTCCTTTTTGTTGACTTTAAAACAATTTCACCCGGTGCAAATGATAACCTTACAGGAACTTATGCTGCTGTTACTGCACTTCGTATGCTTGATATGGCAGGTGTTGATTTTGAAAACACAGAAGTATGCGCAATGATTACAGACGGTGAAGAAGCCGGACTCAGAGGCTGCAAACAGTGGGCAAAAGACCATTATGATGAATATGTAAACAGTGGTGTTGAAACAGCAATTCTCTGCGTTGATACACTTACCGATCTTGAGTATCTTAACGTTTATAACAGAGATATGACAGGAACGGTTAAACATAACCAGAAATTCAGCCAACTTGTTATGGATTCTGCTGTTGAGGCAGGCCACGATGATCTTAAATTTGCAAATGTATTTTTCGGTTCTTCCGATGCTGCCGCATTTACACAGGCAGGAATAACATCAACATGTCTTGCAGCAATGGATCCTGCTCCTGCTGACTATTATCATAACAGACGTGACAACTATGACCGCCTTGTGCCTGAGGCTATAAAAACAGGATATGAAGTTATCCTTTCAACAATCTTTAATTTTGACCAAAACGGTTTAGGATAAAACAAAAACCGGAGGCAGGAATTCTTACACTCCGGTTTTTAAATGCAGAAAAGGTTTGACCTTAATTGGGGTCAAACCTTTTTTTATCAGCAGATCATTCCGCTTTCAACCCATCTCATTACAGAAGGATATTCTTCTTTATAATTATCGAGTTGGTCGTGATTTGTATCAACAAATGCCTGAAGTTCTTCATAATCTTCAAATTCAAATGTAAAATCCTGTTCAAAAGCATAAGTAACCGTGAACATATAATCAAAAATATCATCTGCAGAAAATTCTTCAAGCATTTTATCTGCAACAATTTCAGTTGTATAGTCAAGTGCATTTTTAACTGTTGCTTCAAAATCATCTTCGTCTATTTCAATTTCTTCTGATTCTTCACAGTATCCGATTATATCTTCCTCGTCAAAACCGAGATTCTGAATATATTCAATAACATCTTCAAAGCCTGTCTCGTTTACTTCGTCATAAAGTCTGTAAGCAAATTCACCGATAAGATTCTGCATGGCAACTGCTTTTATTACAGCATCAATTTCGTAACCATCTTCATCTGTAATAACAAATCCGATTTCTTTGAAGTTGTCCCATATTAACTGATAAAAGCATTTGTGCTGGTTTTCTTCATCAAAGATTGCTTCGTTAATATAATTTTCAATATCCATAGTGTGTTCCTCCTCAAACACGGTTCATATTCCGTCACTATTGTAACCTATATGAACAATATTTTCAATATTGCAATACAAGTTTATATCAGTTATAATAAAATTTGATTGGAGTGATTTACGTGAAAATTAAAATCACAAGCAAAGAAAACAGTGCAGTGTTAAATTTGAATGGCGCCCAACTGAGTTCTTTAAAGAAAAATGATACCGAATATTTGTGGCAGGCAGATGAAAAATACTGGGCAGGACAAGCCCCGGTTTGCTTCCCTATAGTCGGCGTTTTGCCCGATGGAAAAGCAACTGCTTTCGGTAAAGACTGTTTTATGAAACGCCACGGCGTTGCAAGAATTCATCCGTTTGAAATTTTTGAACAGCATAAAAACAGTGTTACTTTTATTCAGAAAAGCAGTGATGATACAAGGGCTCAGTTCCCGTTTGATTATGAACTTAAAATAAAATATACCATTGTCGGTGATACGGTTACCAACGAATATATAATAACCAATACCGGCAAAGATAAACTTCCTTTTGTTATCGGCGGCCATCCTGCTTTTAACTGCCCTTTGTCAGAGGGGGAAAGTTTTGAAGATTATAAAGTGATTTTTGATAAGCCGATAAATGAGCCATGTTTCAGACCCGACCATGAAACCGGACTTGTTGATGTGGAAAAAACGTATGATGTTATGCACGGCGGTGACACGCTTGAAATGCGTCATAATCTTTTTGAAGAGAATGATGCTTTGATTTTTTATAACTGCAAAGCCAAGTCGGCCACTTTAGCAGGCAAAAAAGGAAAGGGAATAAAAATTGATTTTCAGGATATGAATAATCTTCTTATATGGTCGGCGGTGGGCAATGCTCCGTTCGTTGCACTCGAACCATGGACAGGTGTTTCAAACTGTTCGGATGAAGACGATATTTTTGAAAATAAAAGAGGTATGACAATTCTTGAAAGTGACGAAACGGCTTCGTTTAAATTCAAGATAACAATGATTTAACAATATTATTATATTTTATCAATAATTTTGTGGCAGAATAGTAATAGGTGATTTAATGAATTACGGATTTTTCAGAGTTGCAGCCGCCTCACTTAAACTGAAGGTTGCAGATCCTGATTATAACAAAGAAGAGATAAAAAGAGCAATCAGCAGGGCTGAGGAAGAGGGCGCAAAACTTCTTGTTACGCCTGAAATGTCAGTAACAGGTTACACCTGTGCAGATTTGTTTTTTTCAAAAGCGCTTCAGAATTCGGCAGAAAAGGCACTTGAAGATATTGTAAAATACACAAAAGGAAAAAATATTGTTGTGTGTGTCGGTATGCCCGTTCCGTTTTATAACAGCCTTTATAACTGTGCAGCAGTGTTGTATGATGGAGAAATAAAAGGAATTGTTCCAAAAAAACATATTGCAAATTATAATGAATTTTACGAGAAAAGATGGTTTGCTTCGGGTGAACAGTTCAAATTTTGTCAGAATATAACTTACTGCGGTTATGATACCAAGATAGGCAGCCAGTTATTTGATTTGGGCGGTGGTGCAGTTCTCGGAGTTGAACTGTGCGAGGATTTATGGGTTCCCAATCCCCCGAGCAGTATGCTTGTTTGCCATGGTGCAAATGTTATTGCCAATCTTTCGGCAAGCGATGAATATGTTTCAAAGGCACAGTACAGAAGAGATTTAATTTCGAGTCAGTCGGCGAGATGTGTTTGTGCATATGTTTATGCAGGTGCTTCAGTATGGGAAAGCACAACAGATCTTGTCTTCAGCGGGGCAACTGCTGCAGCGGAAAACGGTGCTCTTCTTGCTGAGGGAAAAAGGTTTGAACGCGAAAGTGTTATTACCTTTGCCGATATTGATATTGAAAAACTGAATGCGCAGAGAATGGGCAATATGTCTTTTGAAAATTTATCCGATGGTGAAATCGGCTTTACTAAAATAAATCTTAAAAATGATGATAATGACATAAAATACCGTTTTGTTGATTCTCATCCTTTTGTTCCTTCAGATGATGAAAAAAGACGTGAACGCTGTGAAGAGATTTTCAATATTCAGGCAGCAGGTCTTGCAAAAAGAATTGAACATGTTGGTTCAAAAGGCGTTGTTGTCGGCATATCGGGTGGGCTTGATTCAACGCTTGCACTTCTCGTTTGTGCCCAGGCTATGAAAATTCTCGGCAGAAAAAACAGCGATATTCTCGGAATCACAATGCCGGGTTTCGGCACAACAGACAGAACCCATGACAATGCTGTTGAACTTATGAATTCGCTCGGCGTATCTTCAAAGGAAATCAGCATAAAAGATGCCTGCATTCTTCATATGAAGGATATTGAACATGACGAAAGTATTAAAGATATAACATATGAAAATACCCAGGCAAGAGAACGCACTCAGATTCTTTTTGATATGGCAAATAAACACGGAAAACTTCTTGTGGGAACAGGGGATTTAAGTGAACTTGCAATGGGCTGGTGCACCTACAATGGTGACCATATGAGTATGTACGGCGTTAATGCATCTGTTCCGAAAACGCTTGTAAGATATCTTGTTGAATATGTTGCCAATATAAGTGATAAAAAAACGGCGGATATTCTGCTGGATATTCTCGATACGCCCGTTTCTCCCGAACTTCTTCCGCCTGATGAAAACGGCAATATTGCTCAGAAAACAGAAGAAAATATCGGCCCTTATGAACTGCACGACTTTTTTCTTTACAATTTTATCAGATTCGGCTTTGAAAAGGATAAACTTATTTATCTTGCAGTTAAAGCATTTGACGGTGTATATGATGAAGATACAATCAGCCGATGGGCAGAAGTATTCTTCAAAAGGTTTTTCATCAGCCAGTTTAAACGTTCGTGTATTCCGGATTCACCTAAAGTGGGAACGGTTTCGCTCAGTCCGCGCGGTGACTGGAGAATGCCGAGTGATGCATCATTCCACGCATTTATTTGATAAAATAACGGAGGTAAAATATTATGGATAAGAAAAAGAAAATAGCAATAATCATTGCAGCAGTAGTTGTTATTGCTGCTGTTGCCGTAGCAGTTGTGCTTGCCGCAAATAAAAAAGATGATCCTGTTTATGAGGATACATATGTTGCCGTAACAGATGAAAACGGAGACGTTGTTTTTGATGAAAACGGCAATGTTGTTACAGAACTTTCTTCAAAGCCGGCTTCTTCAACCACAAAATCAACCGCACCGAAAAAGGATAATACTGCATCATCAAATGCTGATAACACAAGCACTTCAGGAAAAGCAGATGATAATAACACAACTGCCGGTAAAGAAAATACAACTGAAAAAGAAACTGAGAAAAAGCCTGAAAAACGTAATGTAAGCCTTGAACTGAATCTGCCTTATTATTATGACCCTGCAAAAAACGGTCCTCGTGAATGTGAACTTTCTGTCCACGTAGGTATTAATGGTGAGTGGAATAAAATCGACCTGAATGAATATGATTTTACCATAACAGGCGGTGACGGCGAAAACAGCGAAGATGATGTAAAGGCAGGCAAAATAAAACTCGACAGAGCAACAATTACCATTGAACTCGGTGAAATAAAGGGTGCTGTTGAGGCGGCGGTAGATATAACCAATGTTACGGCACAGAACAACAGCGGTGAAACAGACGAATTTGGCGATAAGATTGTTATTTCTCCTGTAACCGGTACCGAAAGTCTGGAAGGAATTGACGATTAAAAAGTAAAAAATCAGTAAGTAAAAAAGGGCAGTATTTTCCGCAGAGAAATTATTGCTTTTTTTTGATATTTTATCGTTGAATTTGAAATACTGTTGTGATATAATTAACAAGGTTAAGTGGGTTTACCGCTTAAATGCTATTTTTATGTAATCATTTATTTAACTTAGGAGGAAGTTTTAATGGCAAGAAAAAAGAAAACCATGGACGGTAACAGTGCTGCCGCACACGTAAGTTACGCGTTCACAGAAGTTGCCGCAATTTATCCTATTACACCTTCATCAAACATGGCTGAAGAAACTGATGCTATGGCTGCAAGAGGTGTAAAGAATATTTTCGGCCAGACTGTTAAGGTTGCTGAAATGGAATCTGAAGCAGGTGCAGCAGGTGCTGTTCACGGCTCACTTTCTGCCGGCGCTCTTACCACAACTTATACTGCATCACAGGGTCTTCTCCTTATGATCCCGAATATGTATAAGATTGCCGGTGAGTTAATCCCATCTGTTATTCATGTATCAGCACGCTGTGTATCAACTCATGCACTTAATATTTTCGGTGACCACTCAGACGTTATGGCATGCCGCCAGACAGGTTATGCAATGCTCTGCTCAGCAAATGTTCAGGAAGTTATGGACCTTGGTGCTGTTGCTCATCTCTCAACACTCAAGAGCCGTGTTCCTTTCCTTCATTTCTTTGACGGTTTCCGTACTTCACACGAAATTCAGAAAATTGAAATCTGGGATTATGATGATCTCAAATCAATGGTAGATATGGAAGATGTTCAGGCTTTCCGTGCAAGAGCACTCAATCCTGAAAGACCTGTTCTTCGAGGTTCTGCAGAAAACAGCGACATCTTCTTCCAGCATCGTGAGGCTTGCAACAAGTATTATAACGATGCAGTTGCAACAACAGAAGAGTATATGAACAGAGTGAATGAAAAACTCGGCACAGATTATAAACTCTTCAACTACTATGGTGCAGAAGACGCTGAAAGAGTTATCGTTGCTATGGGTTCTGTATGTGATACAATTCAGGAAACAGTTGATTTCCTCAATGCCCGCGGCGAAAAAGTCGGTATGATTAAAGTTCATCTTTACAGACCGTTTTCTGTTAAGCATCTTCTTGATGTTATGCCTGAATCAGTTAAGTCTATTTCTGTTATTGACAGAACAAAAGAACCGGGCTGTCTCGGCGAACCGCTTTATCTTGATGTTGTTGCTGCTCTTAAAGATTCAAAGTTCAGTGATGTTCCTGTTTACGGCGGACGTTACGGTCTTGGTTCTAAGGATACACTTCCTGCTCATATCGTTTCTGTTTATAACAATATGACAGCAGAGGCTCCTAAAAAGCAGTTTACACTTTCAATCCACGATGATATTACAAATCTTTCACTTGAAGTTACCGAAAGTCCTGACACAACTCCTGCAGGAACAACTTCATGTAAGTTCTGGGGTCTTGGTTCAGACGGTACAGTAGGTGCCAATAAAGACTCTATTAAAATTATCGGCGATAATACAGATATGTTTGCTCAGGGTTATTTCTTCTATGATTCTAAGAAGTCAGGCGGCATCACAGTATCTCACCTTCGTTTTGGTTCATCTCCGATTACTTCTACATATCTCATCAACAAAGCAAACTTTGTTGCATGCCATAATCCTTCATATGTTACAAAGTATGACATGGTTCAGGATATCGTTCCGGGCGGTACATTCCTTCTCAACTGTATCTGGACTCCCGAAGAACTTGATAAAGAACTTCCTGCTTCAATGAAGAGATATATTGCTGAAAATGATATTCAGTTCTATACAATCAATGGTATCAAAATTGCAGAAGAAGTTGGCCTTCCCGGCAGAGCATCAACAATTCTTCAGTCAGCATTCTTTACAATTTCAAATATTCTTCCTGTTGAGAAAGCAATAGAACTTATGAAAGCCGCTGTTGTTAAGAAGTTCTCAAAGAAGGGTGAGGCTATTGTTAATGCTAACCATGCAGGTATTGAAAGAGGCTCTAAGGAACTTGTTAAGATTGATGTTCCTGCATCATGGAAAGACGCTGTTGACGAGGAACGCGAACTCAAAGTTGCTACAGAACGTCCTGAAATGAAGAAATTCGTTAAAGAAATTCTTGATCCTGTCGGAAGACTTCATGGTGATGACCTTCCTGTTTCAACATTTGTTGACTGTGCTGACGGTGTATATCCTCAGGGTTCAGCAGCATTTGAAAAGAGAGGTATTGCCATCACAGTTCCTGAATGGGAACCTGAAACCTGTGCTCAGTGTAACCTCTGCTCAATGGTTTGTCCTCACGCTGTAATCCGTCCTGTTTGTCTGAATGCAGATGAAGCAGCAAATGCTCCTGAAGGCACAAAGATGGTTGACCACAAGAGAGCACCTTATAAATATGCTCTTATCGTTTCAACTCTTGACTGTACAGGATGCGGTTCATGCGCAAATGTATGTCCTACCAAGTCACTCAAGATGAAGCCAATCGCATCACAGTTAGACGCTCAGAAGTCATTCGATGCTCTTGTTGATGTTGAGGCTAAGCCTGAAGTGCTTACAAATAACACAATCGGTGTTCAGTACAGAAAGCCTTACCTTGAATTCTCAGGTGCATGTGCCGGCTGCGGTGAAACACCTTATGCTAAACTTGTTACTCAGTTATATGGTGACAAAATGTATATCGCAAACGCAACAGGCTGTTCTTCAATCTGGGGTGGTTCTGCTCCTTCAACTCCTTATACAGTTGACAAGAAGGGTCATGGTCCGGCTTGGTCAAACTCACTCTTTGAAGATAACGCAGAGTTTGGTTACGGTATGATGCTTGCTCAGAAGCAGATTCGTGAAAGACTTGCTATGGATGCTCAGGTTCTTCTTGACACTGCTGTTGCAGACAAGGCTCAGGCTTGGCTTGATACTTATGAAAATGCTGAAACAAATACTGCTGCTGCAGATGCTCTTATTGAAGTTCTTAAAGCAACGGAATTTGAAGGTGCTGCTGCAGACGCTGCTGCTGATTTCCTTAAGGATGCAGACTATGCTGCTAAGAAATATCAGTTCATCTTCGGCGGTGACGGTTGGGCTTACGATATCGGATTCGGTGGTCTTGACCATGTAATTGCTTCTAACGAAGATGTAAACATTGTTGTATTCGATACTGAAGTTTATTCAAACACCGGCGGTCAGGCTTCAAAGGCTACTCCAACCGGTGCTGTTGCTAAGTTTGCTGCATCAGGTAAGGTTGTTAAGAAGAAAGATCTTGCTCAGATTGCTATGAGTTACGGTTATGTTTACGTTGCTCAGGTTGCTATGGGTGCAAATGCTGCTCAGTGCCTGAAGGCATTCCAGGAAGCTGCTGCTTATAACGGACCTTCAATCATCATTTGTTATGCTCCTTGTATCAACCATGGTATAAAGATGCCGTTCAACCAGACAGAGCAGAAGAAGGCAGTTGCAGCCGGTTACTGGAATCTCTTCCGTTACAATCCTGCTCTTATTGCAGAAGGTAAGAATCCGTTTGCTCTTGACAGCAAGGCTCCATCTGCTGACTATGTAGAGTTCATTGAAGGTGAAACAAGATATTCATCTCTCAAGAGAGCATTCCCCGGCAAGGCAGAAGAACTCTTTGCTATTGCTGCTGAAAACTCAATCGAGAAGTATAATAAACTTGCTAAACTTGTTGATTATTACGCTCCCGATGCCGAGTAATTTCTGAATATAAAAGGCTGCATCTTACGGTGCAGTCTTTTTGTATTTTACGGAGAACACTGAATGAAAAACAAAACATTGCAACTTATTAGTACAGATAATTTAAAAGAAAATAAATATTTAGGAAAAAGAAATCTCGGAATTGATTTGTTAAGAATGACTGCAATGTTTATGGTGGTTATTCTTCATGTATTATCAAGGGCAGGGGTGCTGGATGCCACAGAGCCGGGTTCTGTTAATTACGAGTTATCCTGGCTCATGCGCACTTTTGCACTGTGTGCAGTTAACTGTTATGCAATTATAAGCGGTTATGTTGGCTGGAAAAGCAAACATAAATATTACAAATTGGTATCAATGTGGTTGTGGGTTGAATTCTATCAACTTATTGCCGCTGCAATTATCGGAATTTTTAAGATAGGTGATTTTTCACAGGATGTAATTTTAAAAACATTCTTACCTGTTGCAAATGGAAATTACTGGTATTTCAGTGCTTATGTCGGTCTTTTCCTGTTTATTCCGTTTCTTAATAAAATGATTGAAAAAACTGATAAAACTGCGTTTGACAAATCCTTTTTATGTATGTTTGTTTTCTTCTGCATTTTTTCACCCGTTTATACAACTGCCTTTTTTAACGGTACTTTCGGTTTTATAAGAGGATACAGTATGATATGGCTGATTGTGTTATATATAGTCGGCGGGTATCTCAATAAGTATAGCGTTGCCGATAAACTGTCAAAACGTGCACTTTTGCTGATTTATAACGGTTCCTGTACTGCGGGGTTCGTAAGCAGATATATTTTAAGAGGTTTAAGTCTGCTTACAAATGCAAAAATAAAATACGAGTATATGTATGTTGTGGATTACACTTCGTTTTTTGTTGTAATTGCCGCTGTTTCTTTGGTTTTGCTGTTTGCAAAAACAGAAATAAAATCCAAACGTATGAAATGGCTGATAAGCACTTTTTCTCCGGTTTCTTTCGGGGTATATCTGATTCATACGCAGCCGCTTGTTTGGTCGCTTATTCAGGATAAATTATCGTTTATCGGCAGTTATTTTCCTGTATTTATGGTTTTAAGTGTGCTTGGAGTTGCCGCAGCGGTCTTTGTTTTATGTTCAATTATGGATTATGGAAGGCTGCATCTGTTCAGAGTACTTAAGGTGGATAACTTTTCAAAGTTCATTGTAAAAAAAATATCAGCAGTATGTTTGCGTAAAATACTGAAAAAATAAAACGAAAGCCCTTGTTTTCAGATATGATAACAAGGGCTTTTAACGCTTTATTTTGATAATAACGGTATTGTTTTATCCATTACTTTAAATGCGATGCCTGAAAGAACAAACCACATTGCTGAAAAAGGGAGGCAAATCTGGCCTAAAAAATTAAGCGGCATATTTGAATAATCCCATACATGCTCTTTTAAAAAAATATTGAATACTATGCCGAAAACCAGTTCAATTCCCGTGATAATCAGCATTCCTGCAAGGCATTTAAGCAAAAATGGTATATGATAATTTTTTGCAATATAATAAAACGAACTCAAAACGATTGCACCGGCAAAAAACATAGAATAATGTGTTCTGCCTCTCCAAATTATTTCTATCAGGCAATAACCGAAACCGCCGATAAGTGCAACAAATAAATACTCATTAAACTTTTCCATATTTGTATTATGTGCATTACTGTGATATAATAATCTCACAAAATATAAAGCATTCAGAAATTTTATTATAATACCAATAGAAAATTAAGGTGGTGAATTATGATTTTACCCGAA
This sequence comes from uncultured Clostridia bacterium, assembly GCA_946555465.1. Classification (GTDB taxonomy): domain Bacteria; phylum Bacillota; class Clostridia; order Oscillospirales; family Acutalibacteraceae; genus Eubacterium_R. The sequence goes on along the minus strand of CAMNST010000006.1, from coordinate 23,033 downwards.
GGTGCAAAATATATTATTGATGTTATTGAAAAAGAAAAGTATGAAGCATTTGCAGTGGGCGGATGTGTCCGTGATTTTCTTATGGAAAGACCGGTAAATGATATTGATATTACAACCGATGCAGAACCTGAGATAATTGAAAATATTTTTGATAAAAATCATATAAAATATGTTGAAACCGGATTAAAACACGGAACAATTACTGCTGTGTTTGATAAGGAAAATTATGAAGTTACCACTTACCGTACCGATGGAAAATACAGCGATAACCGCCATCCCGAAAATGTAAGGTTTGTTAAAGATATAAAAGAAGATCTTGCACGACGCGATTTTACAATGAATGCAATCGCGTATAACCGTAAAAAAGGATTTGTTGATTTATATGGCGGCAGAAGTGATATAGAAAATAAAATTATACGAACCGTCGGCGATGCCGATAAAAGATTTAATGAAGATGCACTCAGAATTATGAGAGCAATCCGTTTTGCATCGGTTCTTTCTTTTGATATTGAAGAAAGTACCGAAAAGGCAATTTTAAAAAACAAAGAACTGCTGAAAAATGTTTCGTCAGAGCGTATTTTTAAAGAACTTTCAAAACTTCTTTTGGGTGATAATGTGTTTCACGTTCTTATCCGTTACAGAGAAGTGCTTGCAGTGGTTATTCCCGAAATCAAAGAAATGTTTGATTTGAATCAGAATACCAAGTGGCATATTTATGATGTTTGGGCTCATACCTGTAAAGCGGTTGAGTCTGCCCCGCGTGATTCTGCATTGCGTCTGACTATGCTTCTTCATGATATCGGAAAGCCTCAGTGCAGAAGTACGGATGAAAAAGGTATTGACCATTATTACGGTCATCCCAAGGTCAGCGAACAGATAGCAGGACCTCTTTTAAAAAGATTTAAAGTATCAAATGAAATTTACAACCGTGTTATGACGCTGATCCCCATTCACGATGCCCATATCGGAACAGAAAAGAAAAATATCAAAAAATGGCTTTCTAAAATAGGGGAAGAAAGGCTTATTGATTTAATCTATGTTAAGAGGGCGGATAAACTCGCCCAAAATACAGACCTTGTTAAAGAAGAACTTAAAAATCTTGAAATAACCGAGAAATTAACCCACAAGATTATTGAAGGCGGCGAACCCTTTACAGTTAAAGATTTGAGTATTGATGGAAATGATCTTATTTCGATAGGCTTCAAAGGCAGGGTAATAGGTGAAATACTTTCTGTTTTGCTTGACAAAGTTATTTCAGGAGAACTTGAAAACAAAAAAGAAATTCTTGTTTCATATGCGTGTTCATTATATGAAGATAAAAGCACAAATCAGACTTTATAAATAAAAAGGGGAAAAGAAATGCTTAAACAGTCATTAATCGCAGTAATGGATTCCAAAGCAAGTGAAAAGCAGATGTGTATAATAAACGGTGTCAGAATTACATATCTTACTTCACGTCTTATTCGTGTTGAAAGCGGAGCGTTCACAGATTCAGCAAGTTACACCGTTTGGTTCAGAAATTTTGATGCAGGCAATATGCAGGTGTCAGCGCAGGGAAAAAGAATAGTTGTTGAAACAGATGACTGTATTTTTACAATTAAAAATCAAAAACCTTATAATGTGTATTTTAAAGATGCAAAGAATACTGAAAAATTTTCCAATCAGAAAAATTTGAAAGGTACACGAAGAACGCTTGACGGAACTTTTGGTAAAGTTTCGCTTGACGATGGATTTGTCACCGAAAACGGAGCATTTCTCCTTGATGACAGCAGCACAATGCTTATAGACGAAAAGGGCAATTTTGTGCCAAGAGAAAACAATTCAAAAGATTACTATGCTTTTGCGTATGGAAAAAACTATCGCGAAACGATAAAAGCATTTTATAAAATCAGTTCACCGACACCGCTTGTTCCCCGTTATGCTTTGGGTGTGTGGTGGAGCAGATACCATGCATACACTCAAAAAGAATATCTTGATCTTATGGCACGATTCAGGACGGAAGGTATTCCGATAACTGTGGCAACTGTTGATATGGATTGGCATTGGGTAAAGGATATAGATAAAAAATTCGGCACAAAATATGGCGGCTGGACAGGATACTCGTGGAATACTGATTTGTTTCCGGACTACAGAGCGTTTTTGCATAAACTGAAAGAAGACAATCTTCATATTACATTAAATCTTCATCCGGCAGACGGTGTTCATTCCTATGAGGATATGTATGAAGATATGGCAAAAGCACTCGGAATTGATCCGAAAACCAAGCAAAAGATTGAGTTTAAATGCGGTGATGATACATTCTGGAATGCGTATTTTGATATTCTTCACAAACCATATGAAAAAGACGGCGTTGATTTTTGGTGGATTGATTGGCAGCAGGGTAAAAAAAGTGATGTAAATGGTCTTGACCCTCTGAATGCACTTAATCATTACCATTATCTTGATAATGCTGAAGACGGCAGAATTCCAATGATTCTTTCACGCTATGCAGGCTTTGGCTCACATCGTTATCCGCTGGGCTTTTCTGGTGATACGGCAATCAACTGGAAAGTTCTTGATTTTCAGCCGTATTTTACCGCCAATGCTGCAAATGTTGCTTATACCTGGTGGAGTCATGATATCGGCGGCCATCATATGGGATTCAGAGATGACGATTTGTATATACGCTGGATACAATTTGGCGTGTTTTCACCTATAATGAGACTTCATTCAACTGCCATAGAGTTGCTTGGTAAAGAACCTTGGAAGTACAGGGCAGAGGTTTACAAGAGTGCTAAAGAATGGCTCAATCTGCGTCATCAATTAATACCATACATATTCACTATGGATTATCGAAATCATGAAGAGGGTATTGCTCTTTGTGAGCCAATGTATTATTCTTATCCGAATAATGATAATGCATATAATGTGCCCAATCAGTATATGTTTGGCAGTGAACTGATGGTCTGCCCTATAACCCGACCGCAGCATAAAGAACTCAATATGGGCAGCGTTAGGTCATGGATTCCAAAAGGAAGATGGACAGATATTTTTACTAACCAAATTTATGAAGGTGAAAAATGCGTTACTCTTTTCAGAGATTTAGATACGATACCCGTACTTGCAAAAGAGGGCGCAATTATTCCAATGTCTGCAGATAAAGGCAATAGAACAGATAATCCCGAAAATATTGAAATCTGGGCATTTTCAGGCAATGGCAGTTTTACTCTTGTTGAAGACAATTCAAAAACGGATTATTATGAACATAAAGCCGAAACAACATTTGAAATGACCTATCTCAATAATGAAATTACATTTACCATTAACAGTGTGCAGGGTGATTTGTCTGTTATACCCAGAAAGAGAAATTACAAGGTTATTGTTAAGGATGTATTGGTTGATGAAAAACCGCTTGTTTTTGCGTTTGATAATGCGGATGTAAATGCAACACACAGCAAAACCTTTGATAATGCTGTTCGTTTAACAAATGAAAACCCGAAGGATATTGTTATAAATATTATGTCACGCTGGCAGACATCTACACTGAAAAAAGCAAAATCATATAAGCCTTTTGAAAATCTTTCATCAGCAGATGATATCAGACAAGCACTTATTAAATCCCATATGCCGAAAGTAATCAGGCAGGCTATAGAGGAATATATCGGCTGATATTTTATGCTGTTATCTGTTGTAATCATAAAAAAGTCGACCATGGATTTTTTAATCTACGGTCGACTTTTTTGCTGCTTTATTAAATTTATTTTTATATTTTTTTGGAAAAAAGAATTTCGTCCTGCGTATTATAACCTAAGGCGTGATATAGTTTCTGCGCATTTATATTTTCTTTTCCTGTGAGTATTTCAAAGTTATGAAGTTTGTAATGACTTGTGCAATATTGCTCGGCAAATGAAATCATCCGGCTTGCATATTTTTTTCTTCTGAATTCTTCCAAAACGAAAACTTCTGTGATTTCGGCATAAATATCGCTGTAACAAAAAGATGTTTTTAACTGAATGCATACAAATCCGACAAGAACGTTCATTTCTTCTGCTGTAACAACGATTTCGTGCGAATTATTTTTAAGAGAATTTTCAATTTCTTTTAAAGTCGTTTCATCTTTGCCGTTAAATTGTTCGTTAAGAATAAACAGTTGTTTTGCATCTTCTGCATTTGCCAATCGTATCATTATAGACTTTCTCCTCGTCTTTGTTTTAACTCTGTTTCAACAATGCGGCGCTTTTCCGGCGTGTATCTGATGAATAAGAGTGGAATTATATAAAGGACGCTTGCGATTGCGGGGGTGAGTATAACAAGCGGCCACATCCATTTGTCAAATGCAGCGCTTTGTGTTCCGATATAAACAGCAGCATCGTCAATGGCTTTATAGTCTAAAAGATGAAGTGCGAGTGTTGCAAGACCTGCAGTTACACCGCTTGATATTTTCGTAAACGCAGTCTGCATGGAAAATGTAATTCCTTCTGTACGTTTTCCTGTTTTCCATTCCATATAGTCGATACTGTCGCAGAATATGGATGTCTGGGCGATGGAAAGGGCGCCCATCGGAATGCAGCCTATACCGATAACAAGAAGAGAAAACCATAGTTTGTTTCCTTCAAATCCGATGAAATAGGCTATTATGCGAACAACAACATTAAATGCCTGCATCATAATCAGTACATTTACATAGCCTTTGCACCATTTTTTCAGTTTATCTGCAAATATCATACCGAAAAATCCAGGAACGCCGGTTATTATATAATAGATTGTAGAAAGCCCCAATGCACCAATAAGGCTGTTTTCTCCAAGAAAATCAGACGGAATTTCATATTTGAAGAAATATACAACAAGATTTGCACCAAAGCCGACAGAACCAAGAAGACTTGCAAGAGTTACAAGAAGAAGCATTTTATTTTTAAACAGCATTGAAAAACTTTCTCTGAGCGATTGCTGCTGATTGTCCTGAACAACTCTTATTCTTTCCTGGGCAAGATAACATCTTTTGCTTATCATTGCTCCGCCGAGACCGAAGATTATGGCAAAAACAAGAGTAACCAGTCTGAAACTCATTCCGGATGCATTTACCACTATTTCAAGTGCCATTGGTATTGCTGTGCTGAAAACGGCGTAAATGACAGAGCCGATAGTTCTTGCCCACTGAACAAAACTGTCTCGTTCATCTGAATCAGGCGAAACCATTGCCGTGATTCCCCAGATTGAAACATCCTGAACCGTGTAAGCCAGATCCCAGCATATATACATTATTATGAAATAGGAAACTCTCAGCCACAGCAGATTGTCATCTGTTGAAAAAACAAGAAACATCAGAACGGTTGCTATACCGACAGGAAGGGGAGTGTAACGGAGAAACGGGCGCAGTTTTTCACCGTTTTTGAAGGTGTGCTTATCAATGAAAGAACCTACTATGGGGTCATTAATTCCGTCCCATACTTTCATTATTATCAGCAGAACAGATACTGTAAGTGCAGGGAAAAGTGCAATATCCGTCATAAAATATGTAAAAAATGAACCGCCGATTAATGAATAAACAAGATTCTGACCGTTAAGACCGGTGTAAAAGTTTATTCTTTCTTTTTTAGAAACATACTTTCCTGTGCTCGTAGTCATAATATTACTCCTGCATTAATAAAAAAGGGGCAGTAGAAATTGCTACTGCCCATCGTAGAATGATTATTTTTTAACCGTTAAGAATTTCAAAATTCTTTTTGTTGCATTTATAAAGGTTTTTAAATACTGTGTAATTTTTTTCGTAAACTGCTTTGTTAGATGTGTTTGGATGATAAACTGTGTTTGCAGGGATTAACTTTTTAACATCTTTCATTGTAGGAATGATTCCCATACCGACAGCAATACATGCAGCGGCACCTACGGCGCCGATATTCTGAGGTGAATCAACAACCTCAACATCACGCTGAAGAATGTCTGAAAGAATCTGACAGGTTGTTGCACCCAAAGCACCGCCTCCGCAGAAGCGAATTGCTTTTGATGTTTTAACTTTGTTTTCCTGTCTTTCAAGCATCCATTTCATATGGAAACAGATACCTTCAACAACAGATCGGATAAGTTCTGTTTTGCCTGTATCAAGGCGGATATTAAAGAACATTCCTGCTGCATTCGGGTCTTCAAAAGGACAGCGGTTTCCGTGAAGCCAAGGTGTGAAAATAACGCCGTTTGAACCTGCCGGAATGGAATCAATAACCTCTTCAAGATAATCATACATATTAAATTCTATCTGTTCAAAACTGTCGGCTGAGTTTCCATATTTCTTTAAGAATACGCCGATTTCATCAAGTGCCAGGTGATCTTTAACCCAACTTACGCATTTGTTTGAAGTTTCAAGTTCGCCGAAATAGTTATATGATTCAGGGTCTGCACCGACAATGGCTGCCATCATAGCACCGGCATCCACAGTTTGCTTTTCACATACTGTGCCTACCCATCCTGATGTGCCTGAATAAATGTGGGTGTCTCCGTTATCAACGGCACCCGCACCAACGCCGATAAGCGATGCGTCACCGCCGCCGCCGTAAACGGCTGTTCCCGGAGCAAGACCAAGTTCCTGTGCTGCCTTTTCTGTTACCTCGCCGACCTTTTCCGTACACTTTTTAATAGGCGGAAGGTGTTCAATATTTACGCCGACCATATCGCAAATCGGTTTGCACCAGCCTTCGTGGCCTTTTCTTGTGTCGTAAAGAAGGGTAGCAAAAGCAGAGTCTGTTGTCATTACAAATTCACCGCTGGCACGGCAGATAAGATATTCTTTGATATCAAGCCATTTGTATATTTTGTCAAAGTTGCCCTGCTCGTGTGCCTCAACCCATTTGTATTTCCAGATAGGGTCTTTTACAGATGATGAAACGGCACCGGTGTATTTCAAATATTTAAGCAACTTTGTTACTTCTGCACCGGCAATCTGAACACCGTATGCAATACCTTTTTTCAGTTCTTCTCGTGCACGCTGATCCATATATGTCATAGGTCTGCGTATGCAGTTTCCGTTTTTGTCAACAAGCACAAGTCCCTGCATTGCAGAACAGAAACTGATGCCTTCAATCTGTTCTTTTTTTATATTAGGCACTTTGTTGAAAACGGTTTTTGTGGTAACGCACATTGCCTCCCACCATTCGTCGGCATCCTGCTCCGCGCCGCCTTTTACGCCTGTGTCTTCATCAACGTAAAGGTTGTAGCCTGCTGTTGCAGAACCGAGAATCTGAATCGTTTCATCAATCTCAATTAAGCAGGTTTTGATACCGGTTGTTCCGATATCATAAGTGATAACATACTTGCTCATATTTTCCTCCAATAAACACTATTGTTTTTTATAAAATTATTCTTCTTTTCCGAACGAAAAAGCCGATTCAATAAATTTCAGAAGTTGCAAAATTACCTGTTCGTCGTCAGTTTCGTTTACATCAACACCCGTATAAATTTTGAATTTTTCTCTGTAATAATCACAGGTGTATGAAAACTGAAGTTCGGTAAGCAGATTGTCAAGAAAGAAAGCAAAAAGCCTTGGATCAAGATCTGACCTGACATCCCCCTTGGCAAGTGCCTGACCGATCGAGGTAATATAAATTGAACTTCTTTTGGTTTCAATTTCTTCAGCCATAAGTTTCATTTTTTCGGTTGAACCTTTTGCAGAACTTATCTCGTTATACATTTTTATATAGTTTGAATATTTTTTTGAATGTATGCAGATGGTTCTTATCATTTTTTCTGCTTTAACAAGAAGTTTGTCGTCGCTTATCATAATGTTATAAAGCGCTTTTTCAAGAATATCCATTCCGCGTTTTATGCAGGTAAGAAACAAGTCTTCCTTGGTTGAAAAGTATTTATACATAAGTCCTATGGATATGCCCGATTTCTGTGCTATGATATTGATATTTGCATTTTCATAGCCTTTTGAAGAAAATTCTTCAATGCCGACTTCAAGAATCTTTTTTTGCCTTTCTTCGCCGGCACGTTCAAACGCATCTTTATAATATTGTTTTTCTATCATAATTAAAAATTTTGTATCGTTGCATAAAAATAAACAATATTATTTGTGCAAGGTCTACAAATCTCCTTGGTGATTAAGGTCTTTATGTAAGATATAGTAACATTAATTTTATAATTTTGCAACAAATATAACCAAATTTTCAGCGAAAAGTATTTGACAAATCGTTAAAAAGTGATATACTTAAAGTGTAAATTTAGTGAGCGATTACTCACACCCATTTTGGTGAGCAACCACTCACACAATATAATTAAGGGGGATTATCAAATGGATACAAGATTCGCTATTTCAGAGTATCCTGATGCAGCCGTTCTTACAGCACAACTTGACGCGCTCATCAAAAAGCCTATTTACTCAATTAACCGTACAGCACTTAAAAAGTATGAAGATGAATACTTTGCTAAAAAATGTGCAAAATCAAAGGAAATGATTACAGAAGCACGTGAAGTTATTCCGGGCGGTGTTCAGCACAACCTTGCTTTCAACTATCCTTTCCCGATTGTTATGACAAAAGCAAAGGGCAACAAACTTTATGATATTGATGGCAACGAGTATTTTGACTTCCTTCAGGCAGGCGGCCCTACAATCATCGGTTCAAATGATGATGTTGTTAAGGAAAAAGTAAAAGAACTTCTTGATGACTGCGGTCCTTCAACCGGTCTTTTCCATCCTTATGAATACAAACTTGCAAAAAAAATCAGCGAGTGTGTTCCTTCCGTAGAAATGTTCCGTATGCTTGGTTCGGGTACAGAAGCATGTATGTGTGCTGTTCGTGTTGCCCGTCTTGCAACAGGTCATAAAAACGTAATCAAAATGGGTGGTGCTTACCACGGCTGGTCAGATCAGCTTGCTTGGGGCATGCGTGTTCCGGGTACTCTTAATATGCAGTCACACGGTGTTCCTATGTTTGTATTCAAGCATACACAGGAATTCTTCCCGAACGACCTTAAGAGCCTTGAAAAGAAACTCATAATCAATAAGTTCCGCGGCGGTACTGCTGCTGTATTCATTGAGCCAATCGGTCCTGAATCAGCAACACGTCCTGTTGATAAAGACTTCCCTAAGGGCGTTCAGGCTCTTTGCCGTAAATATGGTGCGCTTCTTGTTTGTGACGAAGTTGTATCAGGTTTCCGTATCGGTCTTTCAGGTGCTCAGGGTTATTATGGTATTGATCCTGATATCACAATCTTCGGTAAGATTATTGCAGGCGGTTATCCGGGTGCAGGCGGTATCGGCGGTCATAAAGAAGTTATGAAATATCTTGGTGCAGGTCTTGATAAGGCTGAAGGCAAGAAAATTCATAAGGCTATGTGCGGCGGTACAATGGCTGCAACACCAATTTCTTGCTGTGCAGGTTACACTGTAATTTGCGAAATTGAAAAGAGAAATGCTTGTCAGGTTGCAGGCAGAATGGCTGACAGACTTGTTAAGGGTATTAATGAGTCAATCAAAAAGTACGATCTTCCATTTGTTTGCTACAACATTGGTTCTGTATGTCATTTACATACAGTTGCTACAATGCATTTCAAAGTAGACTGGAAGAGACCTTGGACTATTCCTACTGTTCTTAAGCAGACAGGTATCCGCCAGACAGAAATGCAGTATATGGGTGCTGCTTATATGGCAGAAGGTCTTGTTACTCTTGCCGGTTCAAGACTTTATACCTCAAGTGCTTACACAGAGGAAGACATTGATGAATGTATCCGTCGTTTTGACAAAGTACTTTCACAGTGCGAAGAAATTGATTATTAATCAAAATGTTTTCAGGGAGCGGGAATTTTCTGCTCCCTTTATCCGATTTTGTATAAATTAAGGGAGAAAAAATATGGCATACGAAATTGAAGAAGCAAAAAGATTAGTTGTTGAGGCAGGCAAAAAACTGCTGGAAACAGGACTTATTGCACGTACATGGGGCAATGTTTCAGCAAGAATCAGCGAAACCCAGTTTGTTATTACTCCTTCAGGCCGTGCTTATGACACACTTACTCCTGATGAAGTTGTAGTTGTAAATATTGATGATTGTTCTCATGAAGGCGATATCAAACCTTCTTCGGAAAAAGGAATTCATGCTGATTCATACAAGCATCATCCGCTTGTTAATTTTGTTATTCATACTCATCAGAAGGCTGCTACTATCGTCAGCATTACCGGTATGGATATCAAAAATGTTTATAACGAATTCAAACCTGTACTTGGCGATACTGTTCCGGTTGCAGAATATGCAATGTCAACAACAAATCCGCTTCGTAAAAAAGTTGAAAAATGCATTATGATGAATCCGGGCTGCCGTGCATTTATGCTTATGCATCACGGTACACTCTGCATGGGCAACAGTTTTGAAGAGGCTTTTGAAGTTGCAGAAACTCTTGAAAAATGCTGCGAAAAGGTTATTAAAGATAATTATCTTCGTCATTCATGGGAAACTGTTTATTCAGATGATGCAAAAAGAGCATTCTTCCTCGGAAAGAATGAGGCAGGCGAAATGCCCGATGCGATCTGTGACCTCGGTTCTTCTGTGAGAACAGGCGACATTTTCACGCTCTCATATGATGGCGGTAAGAAAATTGATGTAGATATTGCCACAGGTCTCGGCATTAATGGAATAGCACCTAAATGTGCCAAAATTCATAAAGCAATTTATGAAAGTGAAGATGTTACAATGATTAAACATCTTACAGATCCTGATGTTGTTGCAGTTTCCTGCACAGGTGAAACCATGCTTCCGATGATTGATGACTTTGCTCAGATTGTTGGTATTGATGTTAAAAACTGTGCTTGGATTGACGGCGATACGGATGATTGTGCTGCAGAAATCGGCAAAGCAATCAGCGGCAGAAATGCTGTTCTTATTCAGGGCAACGGTGCACTGGTTACCGGTAACAGCGAAGGCGATATGCAGGCTCTTGAAATTATTATGGATAAGGGCTGTGAGGCTGTTGTTGATGTTGATATCTTTAACAGACCTCATTATGTACCAAAGGCAGAATGTTTCCTTATGAGAACGGTTTATCTTGCTAAGTATTCTAAGCAGATTGACAAGAAATAAGATTTGATTATATCTTAAAATATGAAAACGACGGTTTTTTTGAACCGTCGTTTTTTGTTTATTGTTTTCCTGTTGTTTTTTATCAGTCGAGAGCGTCTGAAACAGCGTCGCCCGCTTTGTCAACTGCTCCGCCGACACCGTCTGCAACATCATTTGCACCTTGTCCGATATCATCGCCGACATTATCTGCTCGTGACTGAACCTCATTGGTAGTGCCGTTATCGGTATTTGTGTTTGATGTGTTATCATTTTTTGTGTTGTTGTCGGTTGTGTTGTTTCGGGTTGTGTCATTATCTGTTGTATTAATACTTGGATTTGTTGTGGTAGTAACATTTCCGTCGTCTCTGCCGCAGCCCATAAATACTGTTGCAACAACAGCAACTGCCAACGCAATAATTAAAACTTTATTTTTCATATTTTTCATCCTTTCCTTATATATAATTAACAGAAAAAATCAAATTATTCAAAAATTATTTTGTAAGTGTGCCGCCGTCTGAATAAAGAAGAAGCAGAATGTTTTCCTCGCTTCCTGTTTCGGCGTTTACATAAATAAGAACCTCTTCATTTGTTTCCTTGCTTTTGCAGTGAAATTCATAGCAGGATGCTTCTGTTCCGTTATCTTTTGGAATAACGCATTTTTTTATATCCATAACAGTAAGATAAGGACTTAAACCTTTTTGCGCTGCTTCAATTTTTAATGTTTCCTTGAATTCACCGCGGTCTCTGTGGTTGGTTAAAAATCCTTCTGCCTCAAATGAAAGCACTTTTCCGTCGTACATTGAAACGCCGACTTTTATTAAATCACTGTAATATATAACGCCGTTTTGTGTGTATGCAAAGTTAATAACACAGATGTTGTTGTTGCTCATATAATAGGTTTCGCTCATATTGTCGTAACCTATTTTTTTCAGATAATTTTTTGCAATGTTAACTGCATTTTTTTCGGTTATAGATGCCTGCGTTATTTTTCCGCCGAAAAGAATATAAGATACATATCCGCCTGTTTTAGTAATTCCAATGGTTCTTTGACCGTTCGTAAAAACATAGCAGGGAATATTGCCGTCTTCTTCTGTTTCAAACGAAACTTCTTTGTCAGAACAGCCAAGAGCATTTGCAGCAATGTCGCGTGCCTCTTCCTGCGTGTAACTGTCTTTTTCCTTTACCATTTCAGGTTCACGATTTAATACTGCATCGGCAAAAGGTCCGTCATAAAGAAGTGTTGGATAATCGGAAAAGGCTTTTTCGGCATTGGACATATTTGATGTTAAAGTGTTTATCTGAATATTTTTATCGTTTTTTACATTGCTGGCTGTTATAAGTCCTCCGCTGTTGCAGATGCTTACCATAGAACTTACGGATTCATTAAGTTGGGTGGCGTAACTTAAAAGTTTATTCAGATTTTTGTGTTCTTCATCAGTTAAAGTTTTACCTGATGCTATTTTCTGCGCGATGTATGCTGCATAGTCTCCCGACTGACTGATAAATTTGTAAGTTGAACTTAGATTCATCTGGCTGACCGGAAGACGCGAAAGTGCCTCTTTGGCTTCACCGCATTCGGCATACAAATCTGCGCTTATCTCAAGCAGCATTTTATCTGAGTTTGAGTAAACGCTTTTTGTTAAATTCGTTTCTATTGAATCAAGCGTTTCAGACAGTTCGTTTAAACTTTGCTGATAAGAATTTTCAAGGCGCATTTTATAGGCGTTTGCAGTGTTCATGTTCATTATTGCATATCCGCCAAGTATCATAACTATCGCAAAAGAAAAAGAAAACAGTCTGATGTATCCTCGTTTTGTCATACTCGTTTCCATAGCCTTTCTGCCCACAATAGTAATGATTTTGTACTCACCTCATCGTGGGCGGATAAGGCGAGCAAAAAAATATTATGCCTTTTGTTTTCTCAGTCAGGCATTGTTTTGGAAATTAACCCAAATATTTGCGTTAATTACCTCATATAACTATTTTTTACCGAAATTTTATAAAACATTCAAAAAAATATTTCATTATGCTTTTATATGTGTTACAATACAAATATCTATATTATCGTGGAGAAGTGCGTTATGACAAAGATAGAAGGTAAAAAAAGGATAGTTATTAAAGTTGGAACGTCAACTCTTACCCATCAGACAGGCAAAACAAATATTGCAAGAATGGCAAAACTTGTTTCAGTGTTATCAGATTTAAAAAATGCCGGAAATGAGATCGTTCTGGTATCAAGCGGTGCTGTAGGAATAGGTGCAGCAAAACTCGGTTTTTCAAAAAAGCCCGAGTCAACAAGAGGGCTTCAGGCATCTGCAGCAGTAGGGCAGTGCGAACTGATGTTTCTTTATGATAAATTATTTTCAGAATACGGTGTTGTAGTGAGTCAGTTGCTCTTTACAGCGGATACTCTTGAAAATTCTCTTGAAAAGGGTCATTTGATTGATACCTTTAATCAACTTTTTGAATATGATGCTCTTCCCATTGTAAATGAAAATGACTCGGTTTATGTTGAAGAACTGATTAACGGTGATAACGACTGTCTCAGTGCAAATGTTGCAAAACTTATTAATGCGGATTTGCTTATTCTTTTAACAGACACGCACGGTCTTTACGATTCAAATCCTGCCCATAATGAAAATGCCAAACTGATTTCAAAGGTTGATGAAATAACAAATGAGATTTTTGAAATTGCAGGCGGTGCAAGCGAAAAGGGAACAGGCGGTTTCCTTACAAAAATAAAGGCGGCACAGATTGCAACGGATTCGGGTATACCTGTAATTATTATGAACGGTGAAAAGCCAACCTCAATTTATAAGGTTCTTGAAGGCGAGAGTATAGGTACATATTTTTCAGCAAAGGTTAAATAAGGTGACAGCAATGTTGGAACAATTAGGAATTAATGCGAAAAAGGCAGCAGACATTCTTTCTACCGCAACAACGGCTCAGAAAAATGAGGCTCTTTTAAAAATAAGCAAAGCGCTTATTGAAAACGCAGAATATATTATTGAAAAAAATAAAATCGATCTGGAAAACGGAAAAAAAGCAGGTCTTAATCAGGGACTTCTTGACAGACTTATGCTTAATGAAGAAAGAATAAAGGGCATTGCCGACGGATGTATTCAGGTAATGAATCTTGAAGATCCCTGTGGCAGAATACTTGACGAAATAGAAAGACCGAATGGTCTTGTAATAAAAAAGATTTCCTGTGCCATGGGTGTTATCGGAATTATTTTTGAGGCAAGACCGAATGTTACAGCCGATGCAGCAGCACTTTGTCTTAAAAGCGGAAATGCTGTTATACTCAGAGGCGGCAAGGAGGCTATTGAGTCAAATATTGCCATATCAAGTGTTATGAGAAAGGCCATTGAAGATGCAGGTCTTCCTGCTGATTCGGTTCAACTCGTAACAGATACAACCCGTCAGTCCTCAACTGAACTTATGAAAATGAAACAGTATCTTGACTGCCTTATTCCGCGCGGCGGAAAAAATCTGATTCAGGCAGTTGTTGAAAATTCTACCGTTCCGGTTATTGAAACAGGTTCGGGCAACTGTCATGTTTATGTTGACCGCGATGCAAATGTAAATATGGCTGCAGATATTATTTTCAATGCAAAAACCCAGCGTATAGGTGTTTGCAATGCCTGTGAAAGCCTTGTTATTCACAGTGATATTATTGCCGAGGCTCTTCCGGTTATTAAAGCAAAACTTGATGAAAAAGATGTTTTAATAAAGGGCGATGAAAGAGCAAGATTGATTTGTCCCGATATTGATGCGGCAGATGAAAGTGATTTTGCAACCGAGTATCTTGATTATATTATAAGTGTAAAAACAGTTGACAGTCTGGATGAGGCGATTAAACATATCAATAAAAATTCCACAGGTCACAGTGAAGCAATTATTACAAATAATAATGAAAATGCAAGGATATTTATGGGCAGAATTGATTCATCATCTGTATATCATAATGCATCAACCCGTTTTACAGACGGCGGAGAATTCGGACTTGGTGCCGAAATCGGAATTTCAACTCAGAAACTTCATGCAAGAGGACCAATGGGTCTTCGTGAACTTACAACTACAAAATACCTGATTTTCGGAAACGGACAAACAAGATGAGTGATAAAGAGAGAGCAAAAAAAAGAAAAGAGCGAAGTGCTGCAAAGAAACGAAAAAAAATCGGCAAAGGTATTCTGATATTTTTTGCGGCGATTGTTGTAACGGCTGCAGCATTTCTGATTACACTGACTGTGTGTGATCCTGAGTTTGAAATTAAAAGTATTATTGAAAATGAAAAAGTTCAGCAGGCAGTTGCATTTGTGAAGGAAGATGTTTTTGGGAAAACTACAACAGAACTTACAACTGTCTCAACAACAAAGCAAACCACAACAAAACCGAAAAACTATGATTATTCATCTTTTGACGATTTTGCTTTTGATACCTCTCTTCAGGGAAATCAGATAGGGAATCTGCTTAATAATACACAGGGTGCCGTAACCTACAGTTCGGCTTATATATATTATAGTATTGACGGTAAAGGTCTTTATCGTTTTGAGCCGAATGGAGAAAGCAACAGTGCTGTTAATGTAAATAATTATAATTTTAAATATCTTAATGTTCTCGGAGATTATATTTATCTTGTTGACACGCAGAGCCATAAACTGAAAAAATCGCAGATTGTCGGCGGCGATATGGTCAATGTTGCAGATAATATCAGTTTTGCATATCTTTATAATGATAAAATCTATTATGTCTCAACAGATAATACCATCGGATTTATAAATACATCAGATTTTAAGAAAACGGTTTTATATACTGCTCAGGCAGATAAAACTCTTAATTTTGTGGGAATTTCGCTTTCAAGAATATTCTTTACGCAGTATGATAAAGTTGCGGATTATTATGAATACATAACGGTAAGCCTTACCGATTCCTCGGACAAGCGTTATTTCAGAGATGACACGCAGGGTGATATCATTACAAAAATGCAACTTGAGGGCGGTTATTTCTATTATTACCAGAAACATCAGGACGGAACTTTTGATTTATGCAGGCAGAAATTCGGTTCTGATAAAATTGTTACCCTCATAGAAAAATGTTCTCTGACAGATTACCCTGTAATTTATGCAAACAGACTCTATTGTACGCAGTATGAATCACATCGGGTTGATGCTGTTGAACTCAATATGAATTCTATGGACAAGAAAATAATGCTCAGTGCATTTGATGCAGATGAAAGCACAACTATCGGTGTAGGCTATGGTTATCAGTACGTTTATTTGTTTGGCAGCCCGATGAAAAGTTCTCAGAAAGTTTATAAAGGAAGTTGTATTTACACCTCTTCATCCGGTGATAATACGATTGTTTTTGATGACGGAGATTGGTTTTATTAAAGGAGCGTAGGAAATATTGGATAAGTATAAAAAACTTGCCTCTAATACAATAATATTTGCTATCGGTACTTTTTCTTCAAAGGCATTATCTTTTCTGTTAATGCCATTTGTTACCCGAGTAATGGGCATCGGCGATTATGGTGATGCCGATCTTATTCAGCAGACTGTAAATGTTCTTATTCCGATTGTAACTTTACAGGTTAACAGTGCTGCTCTCAGATTTGCACTTGATAAGGCGAAAAATAAGGCCGATGTTTTTACGGTAGGTGTAAGAACCACCCTTATCGGCTTTTCGGTATTCCTTTTGTTTACCTATCCTATTAGTCTGATTGAAATAAATGATTTTAAACTCGGCGATCATATAATACTTATTGCCGCATTTGTTCTTGTTTCGGGTTTCAGACAGTTGTGCCAGCAATTTGTGCGGGGCAGCGGCCATGTGAAATTGTTTGCGGTTGACGGTATTATTTCAACAGCAACAACTCTTCTTTTCACAATCCTGTTTCTCGGTCCGTTTAAATGGGGCGTAACAGGTTATGTTGTTGCGATTATAGCGTCAGATGTCTGTTCGGTCATTTTTTATACCGTTACTGCAAAACTTTATAAGTATATTAAACCGCATTGTCTTGAAAAAGGCATTGCATCTCAGATGCTCAAATACTGTGTTCCTCTTATTCCAACAGTTATTCTTTGGTGGATTACAAATGTGTCTGACCGTTATATGATTACCTATTTTATCAGTTCCGAGGCAAACGGTCTTTATACGGCTGCGTCAAAAATTCCTAATTTTGTTATTCTCTTTTCGCAGATTTTTATTGATGCATGGCAACTTTCTGCTGTTGATGAATATGACAGCGAAGGTAGGGCAGAATTTTTTACAAAGGTATTCAGAGTATATAGCGGCGGCGTTTTTGCCGTTGCCTCAGTTCTTATATTAACCTGCCAGTTTATAACAAAAATCCTTGTTTCAAAGGAATTTTATGATTCTTGGAATTATGTTCCCATACTTATTATTGCAACAACATTTTCGTGCATTGTCAATTTCCTTGCATCGGTTTATATGGCAGAAAAAAAGTCGTTTATGGCTCTTCTTACGGCATCTTCAGGTGCAGTTGTAAATATTGTTCTTAATATACTTTTGATACCGCGTATCGGTGCAAACGGTGCGGCGGTTGCAACGGTCTGTTCGTTTGTGGTTGTGTTTATTACAAGAGGAATAAATACACGCAAATTTATTAAAATTGATTTTAAACTTCCGCTTGTTATTGCCGAATCGGTAATACTTGTTCTTCAGAGTGTTCTTCTGCTTTATTTAAAGAGCGGAGTGCTGCTTTATGTTATAGAAATTGTTTTATTGGCAGCAATGATAATCCTTAATCTTAAACCGATTGTTGAACTTTTCAATCTTCTTGCAGGCAAATTTTTAAAACGCAGAAGTAAAAAAGAGTAAGTTGCGGCATAATATATTGTATATTACTATTGCAAAAAAGCAGATTTTAGTATATAATTAACAAAGCCCTATTAAAAATAGGGGGTTAAAATAATATTTTTTGGAGGATTTATATGAAAAAAATGACTGTTTCCCAGGCTAAGAAAGCAATTAGCGACAAGTTGAGCCATTTCTTCGGTGTGGATCCGAAAACTGCAACAAATGAACAATACTACAAAGCAGTTGCTATGATAGTTAAAGATATGCTTTCTCAGATGAACAGCGAATTCAGAGAAGAGGCAAATAATCAGGATTCAAAGGAAATCTATTATCTTTGTATGGAATTCCTTATGGGCCGCTCACTTAAAAACAATCTTTACAATCTTGATTTAACAGAAGTTTTTGATGAGGCGCTCAAGTCTTTTGATGTTAAACTTGACAGACTTTATGATGAAGAACCCGATGCCGGTCTCGGAAACGGCGGTCTCGGTCGTCTTGCTGCATGTTATCTTGACGGTCTTGCAACAAACGGTTTTCATTCAATGGGTTATTCAATCTGTTATGAAGCAGGTATATTCAAGCAGAAATTGGTTGACGGCTGGCAAACCGAACTTCCTGATTTCTGGCTTCCCGGCGGCGATGTGTGGCTTATTCCGAGAAGAGAAAGAGCAGTTGAGGTAAACTTTGAAGGCTGGATTGAAGACAGTTGGGACGGCGATTATCACCATGTTGAATACAGAGACTGCAACACGGTAACTGCAATTCCTTATGATATGTATGTTTCAGGTAAGGGCAAGGGTGTTTCACGTCTTCGCCTCTGGGCAGCAAGAAAGCCTGAACTTGATATGGGACTTTTCAATTCAGGTTCATATATCAAAGCAATGGAACAATCGGCAATGGCAGAGGCTATTTCAAAGGTTCTTTATCCTGCTGATAATACGCAGGAGGGTAAGTCTCTCAGACTTCGCCAGCAGTATTTCCTTGTTTCTGCATCGGTGCAGGATATTATTAAGCGTCACTTAACAAAATACGGAACTCTTAATAATCTTCCTGATAAGGTACAGATTCATATCAATGATACCCATCCGACAATGGCAATTCCCGAACTTATGAGAATTATGCTTGACGAGTGTGGTTATGACTGGGATACCGCATGGAATCTTGTTACAAAAACAGTTGCATATACAAACCATACTGTTATGAAAGAGGCTCTTGAGTGCTGGAGTGAAGATCTTTACAGACGTCTTCTTCCCCGTATCCATGAAATTACAAAAGAAATTGACAATCGTTTCCGTGCCTATGTATGGGGTGCAACCCATGATGCCGATAAGGTTGAGAGAATGGCCATTTTCTCAGGCGGAGTTGTAAGAATGGCAAACCTTTGTGTTGCAGGTTCTCACTCTGTTAACGGCGTTTCTGCACTTCATTCAGAAATTCTTAAAGACACAGTTTTCAATGATTTCTATACAATTACACCGGATAAGTTCAAAAATGTAACAAACGGTATTGCCTTCAGACGCTGGATTTGCCAGTCAAATCCTGAACTTACCAAGTTTATTACCGAACTTATCGGTGACGGATTTATCACCAAGAGTGATGAACTTCTTAAACTTCGTGATTATAAAGATGATAAGCAGGTTCTTGAAAGAATCAGTGCAATCAAACTTGCAAATAAAGAGAATTTTGCCAAAGTTATCAAAAAGAAAAACGGTATTGAAATTGACCCGGAATCAATTTTTGATGTTCAGGTTAAAAGACTTCACGAGTATAAGAGACAGCAACTCAATGTTCTTAATATTATTGCTCAGTATCAGATGTTAAAGGCGAATCCTTCAATGGATTTCCACCCAAGAACCTATATTTTTGCTTCTAAGGCTGCTCCCGGTTACTTTATGGCAAAAAAGATAATTGAACTTATTGACGCTCTTGCCAAGGTTGTGAACAATGATCCTGATATCAAGGGCAGAATTAAAGTTGTATTTATGGAAGATTACAGCGTTTCTCTTGCTGAAATGCTTATGCCTGCCGCAGATATTTCGGAGCAGATTTCTCTTGCAGGTACAGAGGCTTCAGGTACAGGCAATATGAAACTTATGCTCAACGGTGCTGTAACGCTCGGTACTATGGATGGTGCAAACGTTGAGATTTATGATGCTGTAGGTGAAGATAATATCTTCATTTTTGGTATGAATACGCCTGAAGTTGAACAACTTACAAGAAACGGCTATAATCCGCAGCAGTATCTTGCAAATAATGAAGTTCTCAGAAACGCTATAGATTTTATTAATGCAGGTGTAAACGGTAAGTCTTTCGGTGAGATTACATCATCGCTTACGAACGTTGACCAGTATATGGCACTTGCAGATTTTGCAGATTATCAAAACGCACAGAAAGAATCAGCAATAGCATATGCAGATAAAGAGCGTTTTGCAAGAATGTCTCTTATGAATATCAGCGGTGCAGGTGTGTTCAGTGCAGACCGTTCAATAATGGACTATGCGAATAATATCTGGCACACAAAACCTGTTTCTTTAACTACAGAAAAGCCAAAAACAGCAAAAAAATCAGCACCGATGGCTCCGAAAGCAGAAAAAAAGGAAACAAAAAAGGCATCTGCATCAAAGAAAACTGCAAAAAAATCAAAGTAAAAATAAACTGAATGATCAAAAGGCACTGTTTTTGCAGTGTCTTTTGGTGTGTTATTGAGGAGATACTATGCTAATCTTCGATTCAAGAAATAAAGCATATAAATCAAAAATATCAGCAATCGCTACCGACGAAAAGTGCAAATTCAGAATCATCATTCCGCGTGACTGCAGATGCAGCCGTGCCGTTCTTGCCATAGCAAAAGAAGGCGATGGGGAAAGCATGGTTTATTACGATATGTTCTGGGCGGGAATGTGCGGCAGCGACCGCGAATACTGGGAACTTCACTTCAGTGCAACAACTGCAGGTCTTTATTTTTATCATTTTGAACTTGATACGCCTTGGGGTAAAGGATTTGTTAAAAATATCGGTGCCGGAAAAGGTGATTTTACCGTTGAAGGCAGTGATTTCCAGCAGACTGTATATGATAAAAATTTCAAAACACCCGATTTTCTTAAAGGCGGAATAATTTATCAGATTTTTCCTGATAGATTCTATAATTCCGGAACAAAGAAAAAAGATGTTCCGTCTGTTCGTGTTATACGTGAATGGGGGGAAGAACCCTATTGGCGTGAAGAGGATATGAACGGAATATGGAATAATGATTTCTTTGGCGGAGATTTAAAGGGCATTGAAGAAAAATTGCCGTATATTGCCGATCTCGGGGTGAATTGTATCTATATCAATCCTATTTTTGAGGCGCATTCCAATCACAGATATGATACTGCCGATTATGAAAAAATCGATCCGCTTGCAGGCTGTGAAGATGATCTGAAAAATCTTTGCAAAACAGCAAAGGAGAAATACGGTATATCTGTAATTCTTGATGGCGTTTTCAGCCATACGGGTTGTGACAGCAAATATTTTAATATGTATAACCGCTATAATAATCTCGGCGCTTATAACAGCAGGCAAAGTCCTTATTTCAGTTGGTATAAGTTTATTGATTATCCGAATGATTATCACGCCTGGTGGGGGATTAAACTTCTTCCCGAAATTATTGAGGAAGATGAGAGTTACCGCGAGTATATCTGCGGTAAAAACGGAATTCTTCGCAAATGGCTGAGATGCGGTATAAGCGGCTGGCGTCTCGATGTTGCTGACGAACTTCCTGATATTTTTCTTGATGATTTGCGAAAAGCGGTGAAAGCAGAAGATGAAAATGCCATTATCATCGGTGAAGTATGGGAAGATGCAACCAACAAATTTGCATATGGCGAAAGACGCCGATATCTTCTCGGAAATCAACTCGATTCTGTAATGAATTATCCTTTTGCAGATGCGGTGCTTAATTTTGTGCGTTTCGGCAATGGCGAATTCTTTTTTGACAGCGTTATGAATATTGTTGAAAACTATCCTCCGCAGGTTCTTAATGTGCTGATGAATCATATTGGCACTCACGATACCGAAAGAGCAATTACAAGGCTTGCCGGGCCAAATAACGAGGGCAGAGGACGTCACTGGCAGAATGAACATAACAAACTTTCCGAATATGACTATTTAAAGGGCATTTCAATGATGAAGATGGCATCGCTTATTCAGTTTACCCTTCCCGGTGTTCCGTCGATATATTATGGTGATGAAATCGGAATGCAGGGTATGAAAGATCCGTTTAATCGTGCTTGCATGCAATGGGATAATATGAATGAAGAACTTCTTAAATGGTATCAGCGTCTCGGGCAGATAAGAAGAGGTTCAAAAGCATTTAAAGATGGCGAAATGATTCCTGTTTTCTGCAGTGGTTCTGCAATCGCATATAAGCGTGAAAATGCTAAAAATGCGGTTCTTGTTGCTGTGAATAACGGTGAAAATAAGACCGACATTTATGTGGGTGAAGAATGGGATAATTCTTACTGCCATTTTGATTATGAGTCTGAAAACGGAATCATCACCCTTCCGCCCCATCGTTATACAATGTTATCAAAATAGTGAAAAAACACTTCGGTGCAATCCGAAGTGTTTTGACTTTTTATATACCATATGGTATAAATAAGTTAGGATGTGAGGCAGGATATTATGAAGTCGATTTGTCAAATAACAGATAAAGAAGTGCTTGGACTTGATGGGTTATCTGATTCAAAACCAATTATTAAAGAGGTTAAAAAAGAAGATTTATCAGAATGTGTTGATGTCATAAGAAAAAGTTTTCTGACCGTTGCCGATAATCTTGGTTTTACAAAAGAAAATGCACCGATGCATACAGCCTTTTCAATCTGTGAAGAAAAATTGGTTGAACAATATAATCGCGGAAGAAAAATGTTCGCATATTTCGATAAAAATAAAATTGTCGGATTTTATTCCATAGAGTTTTATGATAATGAGTGTGAACTGAATAATCTCTGTGTTCTTCCGGATTACCGCAGTAAAGGTATAGGTGAAAAATTACTCACGCATTCATTAAAATTTGCAAAAAAATT
Source organism: uncultured Clostridia bacterium (assembly GCA_946555465.1). Lineage (GTDB taxonomy): Bacteria > Bacillota > Clostridia > Oscillospirales > Acutalibacteraceae > Eubacterium_R. The sequence continues at coordinate 130 of CAMNST010000006.1, read as the reverse complement.
CAATGTGCGCAAAATGAATATCAGTATTGTTGAAGAAAATAAAACTTTAAAATTATGGTATGAAAAACTCGGATTTGTTTCGGAATATACGAAGAAATTTGAGGGCTTTCCTTTTGCCTGTGGGTATATG